>JBAPUM010000160.1:0-2445 GCA_049282655.1 Xanthobacteraceae bacterium | reverse complement strand
CACCGTCCCGCCCATGTTCATGTCATCGGCTCTGGCGGAGAAGCCGTGTTCATCCTGCATTGCCCAGGCGGACCGCCAACTCTGCGAGAAAGCTTCGGCTTCAACGTAGTGATTTCAGCGCAATCATCACCGCGCTGACAACGGCGCTCAACACGCTTTGCCAGGAATGGAGCAGAATCCATGGCGCAGTCTGAACTTGAACTCGACAAGGCCGAACAGACCATGACCGGCTTGCGCGACGCCGGCTACGCGATTTCCGCCCGCTACGATCGCCGCAAATCCCGGATCGTCGTCGAGATGAACACCGGCGTGCAATTCGCCTTCCCCGCAAACCTAGCAGAAGGACTCTCCGGCGCTTCGCCCGAAAATCTCGCTGAGATCGAAATCAGCCCAGCCGGCCTAGGGCTTCATTGGCCAAGGCTCGACGCAGACGTCTACATCCCCGCCATATTGCAGGGCATTTTCGGCTCCAAGAAGTGGATGGCGCGCCATCTCGGCGCAATCGGCGGACGCGCGCACAGCGACGCCAAGGCGTCCGCTTCCCGCGAAAACGGTCGCCGCGGCGGACGGCCGCGAAAATCCACCGCCGCGTGACATCAAGTCGAAACGCTAAACTGCGGGCGCTCCGTCGCTCCGCCATTCAGCCACAAGATGTGTAACTACCGGAGCCAAAGATCCTATGGGCCGGGGTGGACAGCGACCGGCTCTCTGGCAGAGTGGGGTTGTGAACCGCCCGCTCAGGAGGGAACAATGCCGAAAGCATTTGCCCAGCCGGAAGTTCCGGCCGCCATCCAGATCAACCTTACCGCAATTTTCGTCTCGTTAGAACTCAGCCGATCGACTTGGATCGTCACGTCGCTTTCGCCTGGAGCCGGCGAGAAGATGTCGAAGCACTCCGTGGCCGCAGACGACATTTCCGCCCTACTGCTGCGCTTCGACGAACTGAAGCGCAAGGCCAAGGTCAGGACGAAAAAATCATTCCCCATCATCGCGATCCAGGAAGCCGGACTCGACGGCTTCTGGCTGCACCGCCTGCTGGAAAGCGAGGGCGTCGAAAGCCACGTGGTCGATCCGGCGTCGATCGCCACCTCGCGGCGCAGGCGCAGGGCCAAGACCGACAGGCTCGACGGCGAGGCGCTGCTGCGCGCGCTTCTCGCCTTTAAGCGCGGGGAGCCACGGGTCTGCGCCATGGCCGTTCCTCCCACCCCGGAGGAGGAGGACCGGCGACGACTCGGACGCGAGCGCAAGACGCTGGTCGCCGAGCGCGTCGAACACACCAACCGCATCAAGGGGCTGCTGTTCTCGCAGGGAATCACCGGCTATGAGCCGATCGCGCGCGACCGCCGCGAGCGGCTCGACGAACTGACGACCGGCGACGGTCGGCCGCTGCCGTCTCATCTCAAGGCGTTGATCGTCCGCGAACTCGACCGGCTCGAACTTCTGCTCCAACAAATCAAAGCGGTCGAGGCCGAGCGCGACGCGCTGCTCGCCGAATCGAAATCCGCCTCGGCGAAGCCGCCTGTCGGAAACATGCTGCTTGAATTCAAGGGGATCGGCCCGGAACTCGCATCTGTACTCTGGACGGAAGGGTTGTTCCGCCACTTCGACAATCGACGGCAGGTCGCCTCCTACGCCGGACTGGCGCCGACGCCATGGCAGAGCGGATCGGTCAGTCACGATCAGGGCGTGTCGAAGGCCGGCAACCCACGTCTGCGAGCCGCCCTGATCGAGCTGGCGTGGTTGTGGCTGCGCAACCAGCCGCAGTCGGCCCTATCGCTGTGGTTCAAGCAGCGGGTCGAAGGCGGCCGCGGCAAGAAGCCGACCATCGTCGCCATGGCTCGCAAGCTGCTCGTGGCGCTGTGGAAACACGTCGCCTCTGGCGTCGTTGTCGAGGACGCGATCATGAAGGGAGCTTGAGACAGTCCCTGAATAACCGAACGAAGAATCGAGTGAACGAACCGGGCTTATCCCTGGCCTGAACAACCGAAGCAAAGAATGGTCTCGTTCATCCGACCCCACCCGCCGCAAGCGGGATTTTGGTGCAGCCGCCCGAGCGGCGACCGTATGTGAGGTTGACCGAGCCTTGGGAGGCCGCGTCATGCGAACGGGTCGGAACTCTGGATGCTTCATCGGCCCAGCACCATCGTCGGTCGTTCTCGTCCGCAGTAAAGCCTGGCCTTTCAGGCCACCGCCTTCGGCGGCTATGGGCTTGACAGCGAACAAGAACGACCGAAACCCCGCCATACGATGAAAGGATAATTGTCGACGAAACGCAGATCGACGCTTGACCGGAAACAACCCATGTGAGGGGATAAGCCTTTCTCAAAATCCCCGCAAACATCAACGCATTTGCTTTCTCTCATCAAAGCCACATATCCATCCTCCATTACGGGGATGAACATGACGATCGCCATCTAATAAATCTTGAAAAGCAAATAAAATCGT
>JBAPUM010000159.1:0-18620 GCA_049282655.1 Xanthobacteraceae bacterium | reverse complement strand
CCGCCGCGCGGCGTCGGCGCCGGGACCGGGCGCGGTGCCGGCGAGCCGATTCAGAAAGTCGACGGTCGAATTCATCATGCTGACATTCTGGGCGTCGGTCGGCGGCGGGCTCGATGCCGTCGGATTGAGCGCGGGCACCAGCGTCTTTGCCGCATTATCGATCAGCGGCAGCTTTTGCTGCTGATCGTCCGGAATGAAGCTCGACAGCGTGACCGCGCGCGCCACCTGCGGCAGGGCGCGCAGTTTCGCCGCCTCCGCGTCGGCGTCCGCAAGCGACGGCTTGAGGACCTGAATATCGTTGGCGCCGCTTTCCGGATCCTTGATCAGTTCGAGATAGGTCGCGACCGATTCGACCTTGGGACTGCGCAGATTGATCGGATTGAAATCGAAGCGTAGCCAAAACAGAAGCGGCAAGCCCGCCGCGACCACGAGGCCGGTGACGATGAGGATCGGAATGCGGTGCCGGGCCAGAAAATCGTCGACCGGGGCGAGCGCCGCATAGCCGAGCGGCGACGGCTCGGGCGGCGGCTTGAGCAGGCCCAAAAGCGCCGGCAACAGCGTGATGCTGGTCGCAAACGCGATCAGCATGCCGAAGCCGGCGATCAGGCCGAGTTCGGACACGCCCTTATAGACCGTCGGCAGGAACGACAGAAAACCCGCCGCGGTCGCCAGCGCCGCAAGCGTCAAGGGCGCGCCGGCGCGCCTTGCGGCTTGCAACAGCGCGCCGCGCACGTCGTCGATTTCATGCCGCTCGGCGCGATAGCGGACGCTGAACTGCAGTCCGAAATCGACGCCGAGGCCGACGAACAGCACCGCGAAATAGACCGAGATCAAATTGAGCGTGCCGACCATCAAGAGGCCGACCGCGGCCGTGATCGAAAGCCCGACGACGAGGCAGGCAAACACCGCGAAGATGACGCGCAACCAGCGCAGCGCGAGCCACAGGATGACCAGCACGATGGCGACGGTCACGCTGGCGTTCACACCGGCATTTTCCTTGATGGTGGCGAATTCTTCGTCCGCCATCGGCACCGGACCGGTCAGACGCAAGCGGGCCTGGTATTTTGCGCCGAAATCGAGGTCGGACGCGGCCTGGCGGATGGCGTTGGTTGCCTCTTCGCCCGGCTCAAGCTTCGAAAAATCGAGGCCCGCCCGAATGATGAGAAAGCGCAGCAGATCGCCGCTGCCGGAGGCGCGGCCTTGGGCGAGTTCATGCCAGGAAAAACTCGCCGGTTGCCCGGCATTGACCTTCTCCACGGTCGCTGCGGCAAGATTGAGCGGCCAGGCCATCTGGTCGAGCTTGAGCTCGCCGCCCTGCACGCCGAGCAGCCCGAACTGCAACACCTGAATGACGCCGCGGAGCGTCGGGTCTCCGGCCAGCACCTGCACCAGGCGCTGCGCCTGCGTCAGCGCCGTCATTTGCGGCCCAAGATCGCTGACCTTTTCGAACAGCAGCCCGTTTTGCGCGAAAAAACTGCCGCCCTTGGGTTGTTCGATGGAAAGGATGAGATCCTTCTGCTGCGACAGCCGCTCGACCAGCGCGCCCGTCGCTTCGTCGACCAGTTCGACGGTCGGCGCATCGACCACGGCGACGATGGTTTCGAATTGCGGAAACGCCTTCTCGAAGGCGGCTTCGCGCTCCCGCCACGCGATATGCGGCGAGATGAGCTGGTTGACATCGGTCGTCATGGCGAAATGGGTCGCCGCATACCAGGACGCCAGCAAGGTCAAGAGGAGGGACGCGACGATGACGGGCCAGGCATGCCGTGTAGACAAATCGACCGCGCGCACGACAAAGGCAGTAATCGATTTCATGGGATGATCAGCGACATGGGATGATCAGCGACCTGGGATGATCAGCGAAATGCCAATGGGGCCATCAGCGGGCAGGTTGTGAGGCGTCAAGAGAAAGGCGAAATGGTGGCGGATGGTTCCGAAATAGCACGGTTACGACGCCCCTAATGCCCTGAAAACCGGCAAAAGTGAAATCGTGGATATTTTCCTAGGGAAAGCGCGCCGGGCCGCCAAACGTGCCGCGAACGGCGGCGGCTGGACAAGGCGACGCATTTCCGCTCAATGACGGGCAGTCCGGGCTTGATTGCACGATTTTTGCAGCCAAGTAATCGGGCAGACGGGGTTGGGACATAACATACGGTTGCGGCGCCTGGCCGCAGTCCAGCCTGCGATGGTAAACTCGGCTTTTTCTGTAACCGGCCTTTGGACCGGGAGGTCTTGATGAAAGTTATACTCGCCCAGCCTCGTGGATTTTGCGCCGGTGTCGTGCGCGCCATCGAGATCGTCGAACGGGCGCTGCAGAAATACGGCCCGCCGGTCTATGTGCGGCACGAGATCGTGCACAATAAGCACGTGGTCGAGAGCCTCAAGGCCAAGGGCGCGCGATTCGTCGAGGACCTGTCCGAAGTTCCGCCCAATGCGGTCACCATTTTCAGCGCCCATGGGGTGGCGAAAAGCATCGAGGAAGAAGCCGCCGCCCGCGCCCTGCCGGTCCTCAACGCGACCTGCCCGCTCGTCACCAAGGTGCATAACCAGGGCAAGCGCTATGTCGGCCAGGGCCGCAAGCTCATTCTCATCGGCCACGCCGGCCACCCCGAGGTCGAAGGCACCATGGGGCAGATTTCGCAACCGGTGACGCTGGTGCAGACCGAGGCCGATGTCGGCAAGCTCGACATTCCGGCCGATACGCCCGTCGCCTACGTCACCCAGACCACGCTCAGCGTCGACGACACCCGCGGCATCATCGCGGCGCTCCATGGCCGTTTCACCGATATCGTCGGACCGGAGACCCGCGACATTTGCTACGCGACCCAGAACCGGCAGACCGCGGTGCGCGAACTAAGCAAGCTCGTCGACGTTATCCTGGTGGTCGGCGCCAAGAACAGTTCCAATTCCAACCGGCTGCGCGAAATCGGCGAAGAGGACGGCACGCCGAGCTATCTCATCGCCGACGGCAGCGAGTTGGATACGAGCTGGTTCCGCACCGCCGAAACCGTCGGGATCACGGCCGGCGCCTCGGCGCCGGAAGTGCTGGTGGAGGACGTCATCGATGCGTTGCGCCGGCTCGGCCCGGTCCATGTCAGCCAATTGGCCGGGCGCCACGAAACCATCGAGTTCCGTCTGCCGCCGGAATTGACCGACGGCGCCACTGCGGGCCGCGTGACCGCAAAAGTTTAAGGTTTAACCACAGGGTTCGATCGGGCGCGGCAAAGCGGTAGCGCCGGCGCAATCAGCAAAAAGGATTTTGGTTTTGCAAAAAGGATCTTGGCTTTGAGTGTATCTCTGCGACAAATGGCGAAAGTCGGCGCCTATGTGATGCGCCAGCGTTTGGCTGGCCGTAAACGTTATCCGCTCGTGCTCATGTTGGAACCCTTGTTCCGCTGCAATCTCGAATGCGTCGGCTGCGGCAAGATCGATTATCCGGATGCGATCCTCAACAAGCGCCTGACGGTTCGGGAATGCCTCGACGCCGTCGATGAATGCGGCGCGCCGATGGTCGCCATTCCGGGCGGCGAGCCGCTCATTCACAAGGAAATCGGCGAGATCGTCGCCGGCATCGTGGCCCGCAAGAAATTCGTCTCGCTGTGCACCAATGCGCTGCTTCTGGAAAAGAAGCTCAACCTGTTCACGCCGTCGCCCTATCTGTTCTTCTCGGTGCATCTCGACGGCATCAAAGAGCATCACGACAAATCGGTGTGCATGGACGGCGGCTTCGAACGCGCCGTCTCCGCCATCAAGGCCGCCAAGGCCAAGGGCTTTGCCGTCAATGTCAACTGCACGGTGTTCGATGGCCATCCGGCCGAGGACATCGCCAAGTTCCTCGATCTGACCGCAGAGCTCGGCGTCGGCGTCTCGATCTCGCCCGGCTACGCCTATGAGCGCGCGCCCGACCAGGCGCACTTCCTCAATCGCAAGAAGACCAAGGAACTGTTCCGCAAAGTCTTCTCGCTCGGCAAAGGCAGGAACTGGAACCTGACCCATTCCGGCATGTTCCTCGACTTCCTCGCCGGCAATCAGGAATTCCACTGCACGCCCTGGGGCATGCCGACCCGCAACATCTTCGGCTGGCAGAAGCCGTGTTATCTGCTCGGCGAAGGCTATGCCAAGACCTTCAGCGAACTCATGGACACCACCCATTGGGACAGCTACGGCACCGGCGCTTACGAAAAATGCGCGAACTGCATGGCGCATTGCGGCTACGAGCCGACGGCAGCGCAGGCGATGATGGACCACCCGCTCAAGGCCCTGATGCTCGGCGTGCGCGGCATCAAGACCGAAGGCGCGATGGCGCCCGAAATCGACATGTCGAGCCAGCGCCCGGCGGAATACGTCTTCGACGGCCAGGTGCAGCTGCGCCTCTCCGAAATCCGCGCCAACGAAGCGCGCGAGAAGGCTGAAAAGGCGGCGTGAGCTTCGGCTCGCCAGGCGCACACTGACCGTCATTCCGGGGCGCCGCGCAGCGGCAAGCCCGGAATCCATGATCACAAAGAGTCAGGTGACGACGGTCGGTGCCGCACTTCGACGGCAGGGCTTATGGATTCCGGCCTCCTCGCTTCGCTCGGCCCCGGAGTGACCGAGACCCCAACGATTTCTACGCTTCTTGAACGACCCAGGGATTGAGAAGCGCAACACCGATCGGTTCGAAGTCCGCGACATTGCGCGTGACCACCGTGAGACCATGCACCAGCGCGGTTGCGGCGATCAGCGCGTCGCGTTCGCCTCGCTGATCGGGAACATGCAGGAGCGCGCAACGCTGTGCCACGGCGGTATCGACGGCGAGGATACGGCCCTCGAAGCGGGGCAGGATCTGTTCGTCGATCCAGGCCCGCAAGACTTTGCCTTGCGCCGAATCCTTTCGCTCGATCCGCAGCACGCCTAATTCAATTTCCAAAATCGAAATGGCTGAGAGAAATATACTCGCCGCCGCAATCGACCCGGCCCAGCTGATGACGTTGCGGTCCGCCCGCTCCGGTCGTCGCAGTTCGGACAGAACATTGGTATCGAGCAGAAACATCAGCCGAGATCGGCCGGCTTGACGGCGAGGCCGAGGCGGGGCGGCTTGAAGTCAAAGCCGACATCACCCGGCTGCGCCAGTGCCGCGGCGAGGCTCATGGCGCCGCCAGCCAGCCGCTGATAGTCCTCGATCGTCAACAAGACATGCGCGGGCCGGCCCCTGTCGGTAATGAAGACGGGCCCTCGCCGCGCGGCTTTCTTGGCGCCGCTGGCATCCTGATTGAATTCGCGGCTGGTCATCGTGGTAGCGGCCATTCGTCCTCTCAGCTTGCGGGATCACGCGCTTATATAATATGTAGAAACGTCTCTACATTCAAGCCGCCTGTAGGGGCAAGCTTGCTACCGCCCGGCTTTGCTCTACGAGGGGAAAAACATGGCGAAGTTCGTCTTCGGAATGAGCCAGTCCCTGGACGGCTACGTCGACCACCTGGAAATGCCGCCAGGCCCCGCGCTCTTTCGTCACTTCGTGGAGCACGTCCGCGGCCTGGCCGGCTGTGTGTACGGTCGCCGCGTCTACGAGCTCATGCGCTATTGGGACGAAGACCTGCCCGAGTGGGGCGCGGAGGAACGCGACTTCGCGGCGGCGTGGCGAAGCCAACCGAAGTGGGTCGTGTCGCGCTCGTTGAAGTCAGTCGGCCCCAACGCGACGCTGGTCCAGAATGACGTCGGGACCGTGCTGCGCGAACTCAAGGCTCGGCTCGTCGGGGAGATCGACGTCGCCGGACCAGACCTGGCGCGAAGCCTGATCGACCTTGGTCTTGTTGATGAGTATCGACTCTGCTTCCGTCCCTTCGTGCTCGGTCACGGCACGCCCTTCTTCTCAGGCCCGCGGCCGCCGCTCCGCCTTGTTGCCACCGATCCCATTGGCGAGGACACGATTAGACTGACGTATGCCCCAGCCTGATCAGCAAGTAGGAACTCGTAGGGTGGGCTGAGCAACGCGAAGCCCACGAGATAGGTTCTAGTCAAACGTCTTGTAGAATGCGTCGAATACTTCTACGAGGGCAAAGACGCCGAACACAGCCAATTCGGGCGTCTTGAATACAGCGTAGCAGGCGGCACCGACATACATTACATCGGGGCCGACGCTAAGTGGTGGATAACTGTCGTCAACGTGACAGACATAAAAATAAAGCGGTAGCCGGCGCTTAACTTCGGGAAAGCCGCCCAGATCGACCCAGCAATAGAAAATTAGTCCGCTCGGCGTCTGTTTGCAAAAGGCGTTGCCTTTGCCGGCAAATCCACGGATGGGCAAAAGTCTTTCTTCAAACCCTCTTGACTGAGCATAGGACCGAAGTAACGGAACTACGCCTCTCTTTTTCTCGGTCCAGCCGTTTCCCGAGATACCGTACCTTCGACGCTCGGCCTCCTTTAACTCGTCAAGCTTTTGATTAAGGAAAAAAGCTAACTCTCCATGTGCCTTTCTGTTTTCTTCGAGCCATCGCCGGAGGCACGGATGAATTTCGGCCACCTGTGATCCTTGCGACGCCTCTCGTTCTGTTGCCAGTCGATCAAGGTATGCAGACCTGTATGCTATTTCGCCCAAAAATCGACGTCGATAATAATCAACGCGCCCGCCGCAAAGCACATGCTCTCGTGCCCATTCCGACCAATACGTCTCCAGATCTGAGGCCACCCCAATCCTTTCGCAATACGCGATCATTTCCCGACGATAGGCTTGAGGGACCAATAAGCCTCGCTTTGCAATATCGTCTCCGACCGCCTTTGGTCCCCGCCAACTCGCCAGCGCTTCAAGTAGGGGCCTCATAGGTTCCTTTTACGGTAGCAAGTAGCCCGGATGAGCAAAGCGAAATCCGGGGTTACCCCTCGACACCCAATCCCGCATGTCGCGTCGCTCGTGCGGGCTACGAAATTACCTCCCCACGCCGCCGCGCGCGTATTGCCGGGCTTCACCCCGCTCGGAAATTACGCCGCCCTGCGCTTCTGCGACGGCTGAATCAGCACCTCGGCTGAAATTCCGAGATGCTTGTGCAAGCGCCGGATCATGCTGATCGATAAGCTACGCTTGCGATTAAGAACCTCGGCGACTCTCGTCCGCGTCCCGATCAGGGGTTCCAGATCCTTGCGTGAGAGGCCCTGCTGTTCCATTCGGAATTTTATAGCCTCAACGGGGTCCGGCGGGTCCATGGGGTAATGCTCGGCTTCGTAAGCATCGATAAGTGTCGCCAGCACGTCCAGACGATCGCCTTCGCGCGTGCCAAGTTTAGAACCCCACAGGTGCTCGACTTCAGAGATCGCCCGCTCGTAATCCGCCTTAGTCCGAATTGGCTTCAATTCATTTTTCATGTTCGACCTGCCTGACGTCGATTTGATCGTAGCTCTTGTGCGTTCCGATCCACTTGATCCAGACGATGCTCTTTTCAAAATCGACCGACACGACCAAACGGTAGGCGTTTCCCTTCACATTGAAGACGAGTCGTTCGGACGACACAACGCTCGCAGTGGCATATGTGCGTTTGATCTCGACGGTGCTTCGCCACTTCGCCCTTTTAACTTCTCCGAACCAAGCATCCAATGCGGCCTTTACGGCAGCCTGATCTTTATGCCCGGCGAGGGACTGAACGAACTCCCTCAGCGTCCGCCGGGCGATGATCCGCATTGGAGAAATCTAACCTGTACCCATTTTGGGTACAAGGGGATCTGCGCGCGCAGCGATCGCTAAACCGCTACATCCCCCACGCCACCGCGCGCGTATTGCCGCGCTTGAGATTGCGGTAGCGCGCCAGCGCCCAGAGCGGGAAGAACTTCGCGTAGCCGTGGTAACGCAGATAAAAGACGCGCGGAAAACCGGTCGCGGTGTAGCGCGCTTCGTCCCAGAAGCCGTCAGCGCCTTGATGCGCGGCGAGATATTTGATGCCGCGCGCCACCGCCGGGTGATCGACCTCGCCGGCCGCCATTAGACCGAGCAGCGCCCAAGCGGTCTGTGATGCGGTCGACGGCGCCTTCTCGTAGCCGCGATAGTCGAGCTTGTAGCTCGCGCCGTCCTCGCCCCAGCCACCGTCCGCGTTCTGGATCGCCGCGAGCCAGATGGCGGCCTTGCGCATCTCCGGCGCCTCGCGCGCAAAACCCGCGGCATTGAGCGCGCAGAGCACCGACCAGGTGCCGTAAATGTAATTCATGCCCCAGCGGCCGTACCAGGAGCCGTCGGCGAGTTGCGTCTTACGCAGATAGTCGATGGCGCGCGTCACCGCCGGGCTCTGCGTGTCGCCGAATTGCCCCAGCATCGACAGGCACCGCGCGCTGACATCCTCGGTCGGCGGGTCGAGCAGCGCGCCGTGATCGGCGAACGGGATGTTGTTCAGATAATAAAATTCGTTGTCGGCATCGAACGCGCCCCAGGCGCCGTTCTGGCTCTGCAGGCCGAGGATCCATTCTTTGGCCCGCGCCAGGCTGTCGCCGTATTGCTGCAGGCCTGAAAGATTCTGCACCCGATCCATCGCCATCGCGACGACCGCGGTGTCGTCGACATCGGGATAATGCGGATTGGCGTATTGAAACGCCCAGCCGCCCGGCCGGACGTCGGGCCGCCGCGCGATCCAGTCGCCGCCGACGTCGAGAATCTGTTTCGGCACCAGCCAGTCGAGCCCGCGCGTCGCTTCCGCCACCGCGCGCTCGCCGCCCACTTCGAGCAGCGCGTGGCAGACAAGCCCGGTGTCCCAGATCGGCGAAACGCAAGGCTGGCAATAGGCTTCGTCCTCGTGCACCACCAACAGCTTCTCGATCGATTGCCGGGCGATGGCGCGCTGCGGATCGCTCTCCGCATAGCCGAGCACGTCATACATCATCACCGAATTCGCCATCGCCGGAAAGATGGCGCCGAGACCGTCCTCGCCGTTGAGCCGTTCGCCGACCCAGGCCACCGCCGCGTCGATGGCGCGCTGCCGCGTGCGCCTCGGAAACAACGGCTCCGCGGCGCGCAACAAATTGTCGACGCCGCGGAAGAACCAGAACCATGACGATTTTTGCTGCGGCGCCTTCGGCGGCCGGCCGAGCGTCTGCGGCGGTGCGACAAACAATTCGTCGATGCGCACGCCCTTGGCGTTGCGGGCCTGCGGCTTCTTCGCCATCAGCACCAGAAGCGGCACGATGACGGTGCGGCTCCAATAGGAAATCTTGTCGAGATGGAACGGAAACCATTTCGGCAAGAGCATGATCTCGACCGGCATCACCGGCACCGCGCGCCAGGGAATAAAGCCGAACAAAGCGAGCATGATGCGGGTGAACACATTGGCGCGCTCAGCCCCGCCACGCGCCAGCACCGCCTCGCGCGCGCGCAGCATGTGATCGGCATCGACGGCATCGCCGATCATCTTCAGCGCAAAATAGGCTTTTACGGTCGCCGAGATATCGAGCGCGCCTTCGGCAAACAGCGGCCAGCCACCATGCGCGCCCTGGATGCGGCGCAGATAGACGGCGATCTTTTGTTCGAGCGCTGCATCGACCGGCTCGCCCAGATAGTGCCGCAGCAGCACATATTCGGCCGGTATCGTGGCGTCGGCTTCTAGCTCGAACACCCAATGGCCGTCGGCGCGCTGGCGCGACAGCAAAGCTTGCGTTGCCGCTTCGATGTGCCGATCGAGATCGATTGCGGGCTGTTCCATCATGTGAAAATTCATTGGCGTTCCGTTCAACGACTTGCGATCAGCGCGGCGGCGCGGTTGCCGGAGCGGATCGCGCTCTCGATGGTCGCCGGCAGGCCGGTATCCGTCCAATCTCCGGCAAGAATAAGGTTTTGCCAGGCGGTTGCGGCGCCGGGCCGCCTTTTATCCTGCTCCGGCGTCGCCGCAAAGGTGGCACGGCGTTCGCGCACGACCTGCCACGGCGGCAGTGCGGGCGGCAAGCCGGTCAGCGTCGCGACCTCGTTCCAGATCGTCTTGGCTAATTCCTCGCGCGGCGTATCGATCAGCCGGTCGCCGCCGCTGATGGTGACCGACAGCCGGCCCGGAAAGCCAAACAGCCACTCGACCGTGCCGCCGAGCACGCCGAGGATCGGCGGCTGGCCGGCCGGCGGTGCGACCCGAAAATGCGCATTGACGATGGCGCGAAACTCGGTCGGCACTTCGAGCCCGCGCACCAGCGAGGCCGCGATATAGGGCGGCACCGCGAGAATGACCGTGTCACCGTCGGCGAGCGCGACAGTGTCGCCGCCGAAGTCGAGCGCGTCGATGCGGCCGGCGCCGAAGCGGATCGCGCGCAGCTGATGTTCGAAGCGGATTGTTGCTCCGCGCTGTTGCAACAGCGCAAGCGCCGGTTCGATCAACGTCGGGCCGAGCCCGTCGCGCGCCAGAAGCGGCCGGCAGGCTTGGCCGCCGGCAGCGAGCGTCTCGCGGATCACCGCGGAGGCAAGTTTCGCCGAGCCCTGGGGCGGTGCGATATTGAGCGCGGCGAGCAACAAGGGCTCGACCAGCCGGCGATAGAGCGGCCCCTCGCAGGCGATCACTTCGCCGACCGTCTTGCCCTCAGGCGGCCATAACAATCGCGCCAGCGTCAAATAATCGAGCGCGCGCGTTCCTGGCACGCGGCGCGCCGAATCAAAAATCCACAGCGGCAATCGGCCGTCATTGAAACGCAGCATCCAGCGTTCGCCCGAGGCGAGGTCAGCGAAGGGAAATTCCGCATGCGCCGGACCGACTAGATGATCGGCGGCGCCGATGTCGCGCAGATAGGACAGCGCCGCGTGATTGCCGGACAGCAACAGATGATTGCCATTGTCGATCATCATGCCGACCGACGCGTCGTGATAGGAACGGCAGCGTCCGCCGGCGAAAGCCGTCGCTTCGTGCACGATCACTTGCCGGCCCTGCGCGGAAAGCTTCAGCGCCGCCGACAATCCGGCCAAGCCGGCGCCGATGATGTGGACCGTTCCGGTCCTGTTTCCAGTCATGTTTTCGTTCTTGGCGCGGCGAACATCAAATCAGATTGCGCAGCACAATGAAGAGAAACTTCGCGCGCGGCAGGCGCACGCGCTGCCGCGGCGGCGCGAAGCCGCGGGCGATCAGGCCGCTGAGGATCAACCGATAGGCCTCACCCATGATGCGCGGCGCCTTCACGACGCGGCGCGGGCTTTGCGCCATGATCGCGCGCGCTACCTGGAACTCGGTCTTGGCGAGTTCGACGACGACATTGCACGCTTCGCCGAGCATCGGATTGTCGAGCACCGTCATCGGATCGGTTGAGATGATGCCCGCATCGCGCAGCGCCTCGCGCGGCAGATAAAGCCTGCCCATCACGGCATCCTCGTCGAGGTCGCGCAGAATATTGGTGAGCTGCAGCGCGCGGCCGAGATGGTGCGCGAGCGCGAGGCCTGCGTCGCGCTCCATGCCGAACACCCGCACCGAGAGCCGTCCCACCGCGCAGGCGACGCGGTCGCAATAAAGGTCGAGCGTGGCGCGATCCGGCGCCCTGATATCGGCGACCACGTCCATCTCCATGCCGGCGATGACGGCGAGGAAATCGGCTTGCTCGAGCGTGAAAGCGCGCACGGCTTCGGCGAGCCCCGCCAGTTGCGGCGGCGGTGCGCCGGCATAGAGCGCGGCAAGATCGCGGCGCCACTGGTCGAGGGCCGCCTGGCGCTGATCGCGCGGTCCCGGATCGTCGGCGATGTCGTCGACGGCGCGGCAGAACGAATAGATCTCGAACATCGCCTCGCGCTGCGCGCGCGGCAGGATGCGCATCCCGCTGTAGAACGAGCTGCCGGAGGCGCGCTGTGCGGCTTGCGTCGGTGCGCTCACTCAGGCGCCCCGCGGCGTTTCGGCGCCGGCAAAGAAACGCCGGCCGAGCCGGCGCGACGCGCCGTGCAAAATTCCAACAAGCGAGAGGCCGGCGACGGCGCGCGGCGCGAGATGGACCTTGTCGTGCAGCGGATCGCGCACCTGCAGAAGGCCCGTCAGCCGATGCGCCAATGTGTTGATCACGGCGACTTCGAGCGCGAGCCGAGTGTCGCTGATCGACAAGGCGAAGTCGTCACTTTCGCCGAGCAGCCGCTCGGTGCGCGCGGCAAGCTTGTGCAAGCAATCGAGCAGCGCGGGCGTCGCGCGCTCGGCGCCTAGCGCTTCGACCGTCGCGCCGCTCGCTGCGAGCGCATCCTGCGGAACATAGACGCGGTCGAGATTGAGAAAATCTTCCTTGCAGTCCTGCAGATGGTTGATGATCTGCAAGGCGGCGCACAGCGCATCGTTCGCCGGCCACACCGAGCGGCTTTCGCCATGGACGTCGCAGACGAAGCGGCCGACCGGCATCGCCGACAGCGCGCAATAGGCAATCAGATCGTCCCAGTCGCGGTAGCGCAGCTTGGTGACGTCGAGCTTGAACGCAGCGATCAGATCCTGCGCGTGCTTCGGCGCGAGATTGCGCTCGGCGAGCGCCGCGCGCAGCCGCACCGCGACTTCATCCTCGGCACTCGTGCCTAACAATCCGGCTTCGAGCCGGTCGAGTAGCGCAAGTTTTTCGGCAGGCGGGAGCGTCGCATGATCGGCGATATCGTCGGCGGTGCGCACGAAATTATAGAAGGCGAGGATCGCGCCGCGATGGCGCGGATGAATGAGAAAGGATGCGACCGGGAAATTCTCGTCCCGGTGGCCCTTGCCCGAGCGCCAGTCCTTCGCGCCAGAGGCTTTGGCATCGGGCGCGCTGGCGTCATGTGTCACGGCGTCATTCATCGATGGTCAACTTTGCACGTCCGAGACGTTGGGCTTTTCCGAAACATTCGCCTGCGCGCGGCCCTTCCACATGCCGCCGCGGCCGCGGGCATGCTGATAGGCGGAATCGAGCGTGAACGCCATATAGATAGCCGCAATCAGGGGCAGCATAGGCGCCCACAGCCGCGACAACCCGTAGAACCGCACCGTGCGCATGAATACCAGCGCCATCAACAGCCAGACGAAGAGGCCTGCGAATTGCGCAAAGCCGTCGGCGAATAGCGCGAGCGCCACCGGCGCCAGGTAAGTGAGCGCGAGCCCCAGAACAGTGCCGAGCAGCAACAGCGGCGAATAGCGCAGCTGCGCATAAGCGGTGCGCGACACCATGCGGCGGATATCGCCGATCGCCGGATAGGCGCGGATCGAGTGCACGCGCTCGGTGAGCGCAATCGCAATCGGCCCGCGGCGCTTGAGAAGTTTTGCCAGCGTGCAGTCGTCGATCAAGGCGGTGCGGATCGCCGCAAGCCCGCTGGCTTCCGCAAGCGCATCGCGGCGCACCAGCATGCAGCCGCCGGCCGCGGCCGCCGTCGCGCGGCGCGGATCATTGGCCCAGGCGAAGGGATAGAGCATCTGGAAGAAGAAAATGAAGGCCGGCACGAACATCCGCTCGGCAAAGCTCTCGCAGCGCAGCTTTGCCATCAACGAATTGAGGACGAGCCCGCCCGCTTCCGCCCGCGCAACGAGCGACCTCAGCGCATCAGCCGTATAGACGATGTCGGCGTCGGTCAGGAGCAGATAGGCCGGCGGCTGCGGCGCTTCGCGAGCCTGCTCCACGCCCTGCTGCTGCGCCCAGAGTTTTCCGGTCCAGCCGGCGGGCAAGGCCCGCCCGGGCAGCACCGTCAGCCGAGCGGCTAAGCCGAGCGCCGCCGCGGCCTCTTGGGCGACGCGCGCCGTGCCGTCGCGGCTGCCGTCGTCGACCAGGATCACGGAAAATTCGCCCGCATAGTCCTGGCGCAGCAGCGACGTCACGGTGTCGCCCACGCAGGCCGCCTCGTCGCGGGCCGGGATGATCGCGGTCACGGCGGGCCATGCGGCCGGCAAACTGTCGGACGGAAGACTTGCGGCCGGCAGCGCGCCGTCGCGCTCGGCTGCGCGCCAGAACCCGCCGCGGGCGGCGACGAGGTAGAGCCAGACGAGGAGCACCATTGACGCTACGAGGTCGATAGCCACAAATTGCCCTTCCGGGGTGAATTAAGCTTCGGCCTGGGGGGTACCCCTCGGGCCTCGGCGTCTCGTTATCCCCTAAATGCAGGACCTGATATAGGACCCCCCGGCGTGGCAGAAAACGCTGGGCACACAAGCACTCGGCAATAACGTAATGGCCATCGCGGAATGAATAAGAACACCCCGTTTCTAGCCCGCCTCGATCAAGTGGCCGCCGAGACCGAGGCGCTCTTGGACAATCTCCTCGCCACCACCCCGGTCACGGGCGAATTAAGCCGCCCTGCCCGGCTGATCGAGGCCATGCGCTATTCGAGCCTCGGCGGCGGTAAGCGGTTCCGGCCGTTCCTGGTGGTCGAATCCGCGAGCCTCTTCGCCGTGCCACCGCAGAACGCCCTGATGGCTGGCGCGGCGCTCGAATGCGTGCATTGCTATTCGCTGGTGCATGATGATCTCCCGGCCATGGACAATGACGAATTGCGCCGCGGCCAGCCGACCGCGCACCGCAAATTCGACGAGGCGACCGCGATCCTCGCCGGCGACGGCTTGCTCACTTTCGCCTTCGACATCCTGTCGCGGCCCGAAACCCATGCGGACGCGAAGGTCCGCATCGAGCTCGTCATGGCGCTGTCGCGCGCCGCCGGCCTTGGCGGCATGGCGGGCGGCCAGATGCTCGATCTCGCCGCCGAGGGCCGCTTCGGCGCGGCAAAGCTCGGCGAGGCCGATGTGCGCATGCTGCAGGCGATGAAGACCGGCGCGCTGTTGCGCTTTGCCTGCGAGGCCGGCGGCATTTTGGCCGCCGCCGCACAACCGCAGCGCGACGCGCTCGAGCGTTTTGGCGCGGTGCTGGGTGAGGCGTTTCAGATCGCCGACGATCTTCTCGACGTCGAGGGCGATCCGGCGCTGGTCGGCAAGCAGACCGGCAAGGACGCCGCCGCCGGCAAGGCCACCATGGTGAGCGTGCTCGGCATCGCCGCCGCCAAGGCGCGGCTGCAAAAACTCGTCGCCGAGGCCGAAAGCGCGCTTAAGCCATTCGGCGCGGCAGCCGCCAACCTGATCGAAGGCGCGCGATTCGTCGCCGCGCGGAACGCCTGAGCCGATACGTCGCAGCGCCGCGATTACGGCGCGGGAATTGACGGATTATATGATGGGATCGCAGCGCGGATGGCGAACTTTAGGCACACTGGCGATTCTTGCGGCACACGATTGATCTGCCTCGGGGCCGCTCCTATCTGCGACCGGTTGCCGCGTTCCAGATCGTCTTTGCGCCGTCGAACAAACGAACCTTTCGGCTGTTTCGGGATACTCATTTGATAATGACCGGCCCCATGCGTCGCACAATATTGCACTGCACGATTTTCCGCTTGACGATTCTGGCCGCCGCGCTGGCCCTCATGCTGTCGGCGCCGATGTTTATGCCGATGCGGACGCTTGCGCAGGACGCGCCGGCCCGCAAGCACGCCGGCCACACGCACGCTAAAAAAGCCGCGCCCCCGCAGGCCGCTGCAGCGGTGGCGCAAGCCCCAAAACTTCCGGCCCGTATCCCCTTCACAGCGGCGGACGACGCTGCCGCCACCATCCCCGGCATGCCGGATGTGCGCTTTTTTGCCGATTCGATCGCGGATTTTAACCAGGCGCTGCCGCCGCGACCCGGACCGTGGCTGGTGCTCTCGACCGGCGGCTCCGACGGCGCCTTCGGCGCGGGCTTCCTCAACGGCTTGAGCGCCGCCGGCAACCGGCCGGATTATTCGGTCGTCACCGGCGTCTCGAGCGGCGCCCTGATGGCGCCCTTCGTCTTCGCGGGCTCGCGCTACGACGGAGCGCTCACCGACGCCTATACCAAAACTTCGGCGGCCGACATTTTCGAAGTCGGCGGCACCGGCGAAAGCTTTCTCGATACCTGGCCGCTCAAGGACCTGATCGCCAAGCAAATCACCCCGCAGCTCCTCGCCGATATCGCTGCCGCCCATCAGGCCGGCCGGCGGCTCTTTGTCGTCACCACCGATCTCGACGCCGAGCGCTCGGTGGTCTGGAACATGGGCGCGATCGCCGTGCACGCGCAGAAGGACGGCGGCGACGCGGCGCTAAAACTGTTCCGCCAGGTGCTGCTGGCCTCGGGCGCCATTCCGGGCGCGTTTCCGCCGGTGCTGATCGACGTCGAGGGCAACGGCAAGAAATTTCAGGAGATGCATGTCGACGGCGGCGTCGGCGGCCAGTTCTTTGTCGCGCCGCCGGCCGCGATGGAAAGCAACTCCGGCTACAAGATTCCGGCGACGCAGCTTTATATCGTGGTCAACAGTTCGCTGACGCCCGACTTCGCCGTGGTCGAACGCTCGACGCCGCTCATCCTCGCCCAGACTGTCGGCGTCGCCGTCAAGAACGACCTGCGGCTGATGCTCGACCGCGCTTTTGTGGCAGCGCAAAACTCCGATGCCGGCTTCAACGTCGCCACCATCCCGGCAGACTTCAGTGCCCCGAGCCGCGGCGCCTTCGATCCGAAATACATGAAAGCGTTGTACGATGTCGGCTACGATCAGGGCAAAGGCGCCAATGCCTTCGCGCCCGCGCCGCCGGCCTTTCCGGGCGCGCCCGCGGTCTCGCCGGCCGACCCAGTTCCGCAACCAAGTCCGATGCAAAGTCAGATGCCAAATCCGCGACCAAGTCCGCAGGCGAGTCCGCAATCAAGTCCAGATGCCAAACCGAGCGACGCGGACAAACCGCTGCAGAAATAACCTTGGCGAAAATGGCAGAATCACCGTGTGACACTGGGGAGCGACACACATGAAGAATCTCACAAAGGTATTCGCAGGACCGGTCTTCGCCATCACCGCGGCGGCGCTATTGGCGGCGCCCGCGAATGCCGGCGAGCGCCACCGCGGCCCCGCGCACGCCTATGACGGGCTGTGGAGCGTCTCGATCCGAACCCAGAGCGGCCCCTGCGACCCGAGCTACCGTTACCCGGCGCGCATCGTCGGCGGCCAGATCGTGCCAGCGACCAACTCTTTCAATTATCAGATTTCCGGCAATGTGGTGTCGAACGGCGTCATCGCCGTCACCGTGAGCCAAGGCCTGCAAAGCGCCACCGGCTACGGCCGGCTGCGCGGCGGCTCGGGCGGCGGCCGCTGGAGCGCCGGCGGCAATACCTGCACCGGCATCTGGACCGCGATGCGCCGGGCGTCGAACTAGCGCGCGCGCGAGCGGGACGACTTGGGAATCGGTGTCCGCTTTGCGACCCGACACGCGTTGAACAAGCCGTAACTTGACCTAATTTGGACACCGTCGGCGGCGATTTCTTCTATCATCGTGCGAGTCGGTCCGATTTCCGGTGCAGTCAGTGATCGCCGGCGGAACCGATTTGGACTGTCAGCAATTGAGTGGGGGCATTCTCCACTTTTACGGGAGCGACACTTTTATGGGAGCGACACATGGATAAGAAAATTGCCGGTCTTCTGGGCGCGGCAGCGGCCCTGACGACCGTCGGCGCAGCGCATGCGAGCACGGCGCCCGTCACCGAGCCGTCGGCGGCGACAAGCTACCGCGACCTCCTCGAACCGGTGCCCGATGCGGTGGCGGCGCTGATCGCCGACGAAACGGCGCGCGCCCAGCGCCCCGCGGAAGTCCGGCTCGCCCAGTACCACCATCATCATCACCACCATCACCATCATGGCTATAACCCGGGTGCGGCGATCGTCGGCGGCGTGATCGGCGGCATCATCGGCGCGACGCAGCCGCATTGCTATTGGACGCTCGGCCAGCCGGTGTGGAACGGCTACGCCTGGGTGCGCCCGCGCGTGCGGGTCTGCCAGTAAGTTGATTTTGCGGAGCGGCAGAGGAGCGGGGGATCAACCATCCCCCCGCTCATTCCCGCGAAGATCGGACTGACCGCGAAAAGCCGCTCGTCCCCGCGAAAGCGGGGACCCAGATGAGCCCCAGGCGATCAGCGCATTCCCCTGGATTCCCGCTTCCGCGGGAATGAGCGGATAAAATCTAGCCGGTCTTGCGCGCCGGCACGTTGGCGTTCCACCATGGGCAGACGTCGGCGGCGCGCAGATAATTGCCGTCCATGACGTTCAGCGGCTCGCGGCCGCCGGCTTCCGCGACCCGCATGCGCAGCGCGCGGGCCTCGTCGCGGCCCTCATCCGTCAGCCACATGCGGTCATGGCCCCACAGACTGGGCCCCTCGGTGCGCTCATGCGGCGTCCAATTCGCGGTATCGATCGAGCGGCCGCCAAAACCATATTCGACCAGAAACTTTGACGGCGAATAGGAATAGAACGACGTGACGTGATCGTTGACATGGCGGCCGAGCGTGGTGCCGATCATTTCCGGCGTCTTCTGCGCAATGTCATAGGCCTGCCCGACATCGTCGAGATAGCAGACCTCGAACATCATGTGATGGATGCCATTCTTGCCGGTGTCGATGAAGGCGAGGCTATGGTGGCGCGGATTGATGTGGAAGAAATAGGCCTTGAACGGCTTTAGAATGTAATCGGTCGGCTTGAAATTGAGGATCTCGGTATAGAACGGCACGACGTCGTCGAGCCGCTCGGCGGTCAGCACCGCATGCCCCATGCCGAGCACGCCGGTGCGAAAGCCCGAGATCGAGCGGCCGGGCCGGAAGGGCTCCGACGCGATTTCCGGGCCGTGAAACACTTCGAGCCGATTGCCGATCGGATCGGAAAACACGATCAGATCGCGCACCCGCCGCTCGTC
>JBAPUM010000158.1:0-24875 GCA_049282655.1 Xanthobacteraceae bacterium | reverse complement strand
GGTTGACGACACCTCGATCTTCAAGACAGAACGCCCAGTCCGCTATCGACGATCGCTACCCCGGCTATCGTGGTCGCAGACAAGCCGCTTCCCTCAGCGGGCTATCGCGCAGCGATTTAGTGCATTGACCCAACTTCGACATTCGCAAGCATCGCATGTTGAGTAAGGGTGGGCCCAAATCGACGCCAATGACCCGGACCAGAAATCGAGGTGCGGATTTCAGCTCTGTTTTGCCACGCGATTCGCTGGAGTGTCGGGTGGCAATGCGACCCAGGGGTGGCGTGACTCCTCCCACACCGCAATGGTCGGCGCTGGGAATTTTGGATCAGCGAAGTTACCGATGGCTGCGGCGACGTATCCGAGAAAGCCTTCGCCCTCCCAGTAGACGGTGGAGCCGCATGTCGGACAGAAATAAGAGGTCAGCGCGTTCCCGCTCTCGGCTTTCCGGCTCCACGCCGTAGCTTGACCGGCGAAGGTGATCTGCCCGCGGTGGAAGCGTGCTTGGTTGCTGATCACGGCACCAGTGCGGCGCTGACACTCCAGGCAGTGGCACATGGAGACGCGGGAAGGTTCGCCCTCAATCTCAAGACGGAGCTGCCCGCAACTGCAGGCGGCACGTCGGGTCATCATCAATTTGCTCCATGGCTATCGATAGGACGCAGTATACTCCGAGTGCCGAGTCGCTTCGGACTCTAATGACATGGTTCAGCGGAGCCGTCGAACGAAGTGAAGATCGAGGCCGGACAAAGGCGCGCCCACCTGATGTAGTGCGCCACCCTTGGCGAGGGACCCGAGGTCGATAGCGACGAACCCAACGCTATCGATCAGATCGATCACGGTTTTCTTAGCTTCGCTGTCGTCTCCTGACGTGAAGATGACTGTCTTTGGCTTGTTCGACGAAAAGTCTTGTATCCAAGCCATTGGCATATTGCTGATCGACTTCACAAGTCTTGCGCCTGCGGCCATTTCTGCGACCATCTCGCTCGAAGTGCGCCCGTTCAAGGCGGCTATCGATCTATTTACGCCTTTGAGACTCACATCGGGTTTGGAATCCATATGGGCATTGGTCGCATCGATCAGGATCCGCCCATGCCAGTCGATATCCTTGAGTGCCTCGGGCACGTTCAGCCAATTCGTGGCGAGGATGACGATATCGCTTTCGGCGGCTTGCCTCTTCGTACCAGCCGTTGCGCCTGGGCCGAGATCGGCGACGAGGCCTGTCAACGTCTCCGGCCCTCTCGAATTGGATACGACAATCGCGTGACCGGCGTTGATGAGGTGACGCCCGAAAGTCTTGGTCAAAGTTCCGGCGCCTACGAAGCCTACTCGCATGATGGTGTTCCTGTCTGGACGTGGCGTTGGCCCGTGCTGTCACGCGGCGACAGCTGGCGTGGCTGCTGCGGCCGAACTGACATCGACGGCCGGACCTCTCAGGGCTTCACGAACCGATAGGCGAAGCGATCAGTCTCGTCCTTGATCGAGGGATCAAGCACCTTGATCGAGTGCGCATCGTCCTTGTTCGCGAGCATGGTGCTTTGCGCATCGAGCACGAAGCCGGCCGCCTCCACCTCCTTGCGGACGGCGGCAGGGTCGATCCGATGCAGCGACTGGGCGTCGCCCGTGCCCGCCCCGGCAGCGGCGGCATGGTCGACGATGACGTAGCACCCACCGGGCTTCAGCCGCTCGTAAACGGCTCGATTGAAGTCGGCAGCCGTCGCGCCCTTCTTCTGGATCAGCGTGGTGTGAAGATCGTGGTAGAACAGGTGCAGCCACAGGACATCCGCTGGTTCCGTCACCTTCGGCATCGCCACGAGGTCCGCCGAGACGGCTTCGACGTTCTCTCGGCCCAGCTCCTTTGCAAGCGTCCGCATGCGGCCGACCGGATCGTTCTTGAAGTGGGCGACTTCGGCCGGCACGAAGCTGTAGACCCGCCCTTCGGGCCCCACGATGTCGGAGAAGAGACGGGTCCAGTCGCCGTCGCCTGGGTAAACGTCGATGACGGTGGAGCCTGCCTTGACGCGTGCGAACCGGATCAATTCGGATAGCTTAGATTGGTCGTACATCGGAATCTCCCTTACGGTTGGGCAAACGACGAGCTGGCGACGTGCGAGGGGCAATCCACAGCTGATCCACCGCCTACCCCAAGCCGAGGGCTGCAAAGGGCCAGCGCTACGCAGGTCCGGACGCGTCCATCTGCGAGGCCCGAGCCAGTGCTTGGGTGTCGACGTATTCCCGGATGTTGGTCAGTCTGCCATCCCGGACCGTGATGGCGAAGATCCAGTCGTCCACAAACGTCTTGTTCGTAGCTTTGATCTTTCCCTTCGCGAAGCCGACGACGAGGACCCGGTCTCCTTGCGCCACGAATTCCCGGGGTTCCGTGGACGTTTCCATCAACTTAGATGCCGTCTCAAGCAAATCCGCCAGCCCGGCGTGACCGTGGCGCGTGCCGGCCAGCGGCCAGTCCTTGCCCGGAATGATCCACTCGATGTCTTCGGCAACCAGCGCCAGCAGAGCCTCCCTGTCGCCGCTGCCGATCGCGGCAAAGAAGTCCCTCACGGTCTGGACGTTTTTGTCGGTGCTCATAGAATCTCCTCCATTTTCCTCGGATCGGATCGTGTCCGATCTACTTCATGGTTAGGCCCAGCGACTGGCCTCCTCAAAACTAAGGCGAGGATTGCGCGGAAACACAGAAGCTGGATCGCCGTAGCCAATGCTGCAGATGAAGTTCGACTGGATTCGCGTGCCAGAGAAAAAGGCCTTATCCACGCCGGCGTTGTCGAAGCCCGACATGGGGCCGCAGTCCAGTCCCAACGCCCGTGCAGCGACGATAAGGTAAGCGCCTTGCAGCGTTCCGTTCCGCATCGCCGTCACCTCGGCCACGCCGGGTGCCGCAAAGTACCGCTGCATGACCTCGGCATTGTGAGGCAAAAGCTTTGGAAGCTCGTCGGCGAAATCCAAATCGTGGCCGATAATGACCGTGACGGGAGCCTGAAGAATCTTCGGCTTATTCTGTTCCGCCGCAAGCCCGGCGAGCGTTGCCTTTCCGTCGGCGCTTCGCACCCAAACGAAGCGGGCGGGGCTGCAGTTCGCAGACGTCGGCCCCCATTTCATGAGATCGTAGATCTCGCGCACTTTTGCGTCCGCCACAGCACGATCGGCCCAGCCGTTAAAGGTGCGAGCGGAACGAAAGATTTGATCGAGCGAGGGGTCGGATAACGCGGCTGTCATGGATGGATCCTTTTCAGATGGCGCTGGTTGATCCGTTTGTGTGTGACGACCTTGCTCCCGCCGATTTGCCACTTTTCGGCGATCCGGCGCGAATTCAGATGGCCGAGAAGCCGCCGTCGACAGACAACTCCACGCCATTCACGAAGCTTGAATCGTCTGAAGCAAGAAACAGCGCGGCCGCCGCAATTTCCTCAGGACGACCCATCTTCCCCCGCGGGATCAGGGATTCGAACATCCGCTTCGCCTCGTCGTCGAGAACTTGGTCCTGCATCGGTGTCGCGATCGGTCCCGGGTGCAGCACGTTCACCCGGATATTCCTGCCCTTCAGTTCGTTGAGCCACCCGCGTGCGAAAGCGTGCAGCGTCGCCTTGCTTGCCGCATACACGCTGTAACCAGGAAAACCTTTGATCGACGCAACTGACCCGGTCATGAAGATCGATCCGCCGTCGTTGAACAGCGGCAACGCCTTTTGGACGGTAAACAGCGTGCCGCGCGCATTCAGGCCGAAAGTCGCGTCGAAGTGCTGCTCGGTAATTTTGCCCAGTGGGACGGCTTCGCCCGTGCCAGCGCTCGCATACAGGATGTCAATCTTGCCCTTTACCCGCTTGACCGTATCGAACAGGCGGTCGAGGTCATCGAGATTGGCCGCGTCGCCGCGAACGCCGGTTACGTTCCGGCCAATCACCTTGACGGCCTCATCGAGCGCCTCCTGCCTCCGGCCCGTGATGAAGACATAAGCGCCTTCGTCAACGAACCGCTTGGCGCTCACCATCGCCATGCCGCTCGATCCACCCGTGATGACTGCAACCTTACCGTCTAGCTTTCCCATGACTTTTCCTTCCAGGCTTCCGCCTTTGGTCGTTCGGGGGACGCCCGCCGAGAACCTCCACATGGGTCTGCCGGGGTCAGGCGTTGAGTGCGGAAGCGCGCACATCGGTGGTGCAAAATCGATCCGGCTGGACGGCCTCACGCTAGGCGCGACGATCGGTGTCCGCCGTCGAAATTGGGCCGCGCTCGTCGAAATAAGCTATGATAACTGCCTATACTGGGGTTCGGTGTGTTAGATACGGGCTTTGGAAGGCGCACCGCGCGGTGCCGAAACGCACCATGATCGACTGGGATGACGTTCGGTATTTTCTTGCCGTGGCGCGCGGAGGCTCAGTGCGGGCTGCCGCCGGACGCCTCGGGGTGAACCACTCGACAGTGCTGCGACGCATCGGTGAGCTCGAGGAACGCCTCGGAGCGCGCATGTTCGAAAAGCTGCCTTCGGGCTACCGCCTGACGACTGCGGGCGAGGAGGTCCTCGAACTCGCGAACCAGATGGAAGCGTCGTCGCACCAGCTGGAGACGCGGGTCTTCGGGCGTGACCAGAGCGTGCGCGGGCTTCTGCGGGTGACGCTGGCGCCGCCCCTCGCGACTCACCTGCTCATGCCGGACTTCGCCGATTTCGCGCGTCTGCATCCGGACATCGAGATGGAAATCTTGTCGTCCGGCGAGCTGGCAAATCTGACCAACCGAGAGGCCGATGTCGCGATCCGCGTCGTTTACGACCGCAAGACCCTGCCGCTTAACCTTCACGGCCTGAAGGGACCGGAGCTGTTCGGCGGCGTCTACATATCTCGCGATCGGCTAGCCGCGTGGCGTGCGGGCGCGCCCGATCCCATCCGGTGGATTGTCATAAGCATTCATGGAATTCCGGATTGGGCCAGCGAGGGCGAGGTTCGCACGACGGGGGTTCCATTCAGGACCACGGACGCCGAGGCGCAGATCGTTGCTGTACGGCAAGGGCTCGGGATGACGACACTGCCGTGCTTTATTGGCGATGCCGACCCCTTGCTGGTGAGGGTGCCGGGCACCGACCTGCACATGTACGGAACGCTCTGGCTTCTCACGCAGGGGGAGACACGCAAGACTAAGCGCGTCCGGCTCTTCACAGAGTTCGTATCCCGCAGGCTCGCCGCTTACGCGCCGCTTCTCGCGGGGCTGTCTATATCGCGCGACTGATGCGCTGCAAGTCCGCTAAGCGAATGGTAGGTAACTGGATAAATGTGCCATTAAAAATAGATTTAGTAAGCCGGCGCGGTGGTAGAATTAGAACGCTCGTCAATGACGAGTCACATTGCGACAATGATTTATGACGGCAGGCGCAGCAATCTGGTCGCGGTCCCGCCGAGAATGGCGACCTTGTCCGCCGAGCTCAGATCCGGCGTCGCCAGCACGTGGCCGACGGGATCCGTTACCCACGGAAAGCCGTAATCGGTACCGACCATCACCTGTCCGACGCCGACGGTGGCGACGAGGTGGCGCAGCGCCTCCGGCGTGAACACGATCGAATCCACGTAGACCTGTTTGAGATAGTCGGTCGGCTTTTTCTTCAACGCGACGTCCTTGCAGCGATTGGGAAAGGTCGTGCAGACCGCGTCTGAGCGATCGGCGTAGGAGGCAAGATAGCCGCCGCCATGCGCGGCGCAGATGCTCAGCTTCGGGAAGCGATCGAAGGTTCCCTCGAAAATGAGATGGGACAGCGCGATGGTCGTCTCGAGCGGATTGCCGATGGTGTTTTCCAGATAGCCCTTGCCGCGAACGCGCTTGTCGACGCCGGTCGCTACCGCGCTGTCCTGCGGGTGCATGAACAACAGCGCATCGAGCTCCTCGCATTTCGCCCAGAACGGATCGAACCGCGGCGACGACAGTTCCTCGCCCTCGACCGTCGGCCCGATCGCGCCGCCGGCGAGGCCGAGCGTTTTCATCGCATAGTCGAGTTGCTCGGCGGCGAGTTCGGGAAACTGCAGCGCGACACTGGCGAAGGCGGTGAGCCGGCCGTTCGAGGCCTTGCACAGTTTTGCGAGTTCCTCGTTCTGGACGTCGATCAGCCGCCGCGCCAGGTCGCGATCGGCGCCATACCAGAACTCGTTGATGCTCATCGCCTCGACATCGATGCCCTGCGCATCCATCGCGGCAATGCGCTTTTCCATCGGCGGATTGTTGAGCGGGCTATCGAGCGTGACGCGAAAATGCTTTTCGAGCGCCGTGCCGGCGACGATGGGCAATGCCGCCGGGATGACGCAATGGCAGTGAACGTCGACCACGCGCACCGGTTTGCCGTCGATTTCGACGCGGCGGCGCGGCGCGCCTGGATTGGGCTCCGCGAAAGCGCCGCGCCGCATGCCGCAGCCGAGGCAGACGGCGCCCGCCGCGAGATGGAGGAATTGGCGTCGTGGAATGGTCATTGCTGTTCTCCCCGGGTCGCCACGCGCTGCAGGCGCGGCGTTCAAGATTGCGGTTGGACTTGATCGGTTTCGCCGTCCAGCACGCTATGCATGCGCTTTTCGTCGAGGGCGCCTTCCCATTTGGCCATGACGATGGTGGCGACCGCATTGCCCAGGAGATTGGTCGGCGTCAACCCTTGCGACATCAGCCGATGAATCCCCAGCACCAGACCGACGCTCGCGACCGGTATGCTGCTTTCGGCCCCGAGCGTCGCGGCCAGCACGACGAAGGCAGCGCCGGCGACACCGGCCGCGCCCTTTGACGTCACCAGCAGGATGAGAAGGAGCCCGATCTGATGCCAGATATCGAGCGGGGTGTTGGTGGCTTGAGCCAAGAATACGGCGGCGGTCGCAAGATAGAGGCAGGTGCCGTCGAGATTGAATGAATAGCCTGTGGGCACCACGAGCCCCACCACGCTCTTCTCGCAGCCCAACTGCTCGAGCTTGTCGATGATGCGCGGCAGCACGGTTTCGGACGACGTGGTGGCGATACAAATGAGCAGCTCTTCCTTGATGTAGCGGATCAATTTCAACAGGCTGAAGCCACACAGGCGGGCGAGCGGCGTAAATCCGACCGCGATAAACACCACGCATGTCAAATAGAAGCCGAGAAGAAGCTTGGCGAGCGAGGCAAGCGAACCGACGCCGAATTTTCCGACCGTGAACGCGATCGCGCCGAAGGCGCCGATCGGGGCCGCCCACATCACGATGCCGACGATGTTGAAGACCATCTTCGAGGCGACGTCGATGACGTCGACGAGCGGTTTGGCCCGCTCGCCGATCCAAACCAGCGCGATGCCGGACAGTACGGCGATGAACAGGACCTGGAGGATGTTGCCATCCGTAAAGGCGCCCACAAAGGTGCTTGGGATGATGTTCATCAGGAACGGCACGAAGCCCACCTCGTGCGTCAGCTTCACGTAAGGTTCGACGACGTTTGGATTGAGCTTGCTGACATCGACATTCATGCCGACGCCGGGTTTGAGAATGTTGACGGCGAGAAGCCCGATGATGAGCGCGATCGTAGTCATCACCTCGAAATAGATCAGCGCCTTCACCGCCACGCGTCCGACGCGCGCCATGTCCGCCATGTGCGCGATCCCGGTCACCACCGTGCAAAAGATGATCGGCGCGATCAGCATGCGGATGAGCTTGATAAAGGCGTCGCCGAACGGTCCCATTCGGCTGGCGAGGTCCGGCGCCGCGATGCCAAGCGCGATGCCGAGCGCCATGGCGATCAGCACCCAGGCCCAAAGCTGGGTCCACCAGGCGTTTTTTCGACGCGTTGCTGTCGGCGCTTGAGCTGTTGCGGTCACGGTTGTTCTCCCCGATCGCTCACTTTGGCATTTGCCCGATGAGCGACCTGATTTTTTCGAAAGCCGACGATTCCGGATCGATCAATTCAAAATGGCCGGCATCGGCGATCGTTAATTCCTGCACCGAATCGCCCGCCGCAACGGCCTTCGCCGCATAGGCGCTGCCGAAGGCCGGCGGCACGATCGGATCGAGCGCGCCGGAGACGATCGCCTGCGGCACGCCGATCGGCAGCATGTCGGCCGGCGACGTATCGGTAAACACGTCCCAAGGGCTGCGGCTTCCCACTCCGACGAGCAAACCGATAACGCGAGCGCCACCGCACGCCGGCGGGCCTTGGACACTATAGTCGCTGAGGTCGGCTATTCCCGCGAGGCTGATCACGCCCTTAATACGCAGCGGATTGGCGCGATAAAGCGGGCTCGACTGCGCCAGTTTCCCGCGCGCTGCCGCCCACAGCGCGAGATGCCCACCGGAAGAGTGTCCCATCAAGACGACGCTGCCGAGGTCCAGCCGGTTGGGCTTCGCGAGCTTTCGCAGCCAATCGATTGCGGTGGCGATATCCGCGAAACTGCCGGGATAGCCGCCGCCATCCTCGCCAAGCCGCCGGTATTCGATGCTCCAGACCGCAATGCCATGCCGGCGAAGATCTTCCGCCGCATAGGCCATCAATTCGAGGCCGGGCAGATCGGCGCGCCAACAGCCGCCGTGGATCATGACGACGAGCCGATGCGATCCATTGCCGTCCGGCAGCCACAGATCCGCGAATTGGCTCGGCGCGTCGCCATAATGAATGCGCTGCGTCGCGACCGGCCGCGGCCGCGCGAGCAAATCGGTATAGTTGATCGGGCTCGCGATGGCCGCCGCCAATGTGCACGCGAACGCTCCCAGGAATGCTACCAGGAACGCACCGGCGCGCCGCAGACCCTGCGATGTGAGAAGGCTAGCCGGCATGAGCTCATCCGAGCGAAAGCGCGAAGCTGTCTTGCCAGAACTCGGCGCTCACCGCGATCATTTCCAGAAATTTCCCGTCCTGGTCCGCGCAATCCCAACCCATTGTACGCCGTTCGGGTGCGAAGCCGCCGGGTTGCCGGACCCGGTTGCCCGGCGTTAGATCAGTGCCATGAACGAACGCCCCGCCGACCGTCTGGCTATTGCCGTCGCCCAACTCAATCCGATCGTCGGCGATGTCACCGGCAATCTCGAGCGCGCCCGCAAGGCCCGTGCGGAAGCCGCCGGCAACCGTGCCGATATCATCGCATTTTCCGAGCTTTTCCTGGCCGGCTATCCGCCCGAGGATCTGGTGCTGAAGCCTGCGTTCCAGGCTGCCTGCCGGGCCGCCGTCGAGAGCCTGGCCCGCGACACCGGCGACGGCGGCCCGGCCGTTCTCATCGGAGTCCCCTGGGTCGAGGACGGCAAACTTTATAATGCCTATGCGCTCCTTGCCGGCGGCCGCATCGAGGCCATCCGCTTCAAGGTCAATCTGCCGAATTACGGCGTGTTCGACGAAAAACGCGTCTTCGCCTCGGGGCCGCTGCCGGGCCCGGTCAGCTTCCGCGGCGTGCGGCTCGGGCTGCCGGTCTGCGAGGATACCTGGACCGATTGGGGCGACTACGAGAACGTCGTCGAATGTCTCGCCGAGACCGGCGCCGAGATTTTGCTGGTGCCCAATGGCTCGCCCTATTGGCGCGACAAGGCCGACATCCGGCTGAACGTCAGCGTCGCGCGGGTGACCGAGGCGGGGCTGCCGCTGATCTATGTCAACCAAGTCGGCGGTCAGGACGAATTGATCTTCGACGGCGCCTCCTTCGCGCTGAACGCGGACCGCTCGATCGCCTTCCAGCTGCCGGCGTTCCGCGAACTGGTCGTGACGACGCTGTGGTCGCGGATCGACGGCGTGTGGCGCTGCGCCAAGGGTCCGATTGCGCCCGCCGACGAACCGGACAAGGCCGACTACATGGCCTGCGTGATGGGGTTACGCGATTACGTCGACAAGAACCGGTTCAAGGGCGTCGTCTTCGGTCTCTCCGGCGGTGTCGATTCGGCGCTGTGTGCCGCCATGGCGGTCGACGCGCTCGGCGCCGAGCGTGTGCGCTGTGTGATGTTGCCCTACCGTTACACGTCGCAGGAATCGCTCGACGATGCGGCGGCGATCGCCCGCGCGCTCGGTGTTCGCTACGACTTAGTGCCGATCGAAAGCGCGGTGCACGGCCTCGAACAGACGCTCTCGGGGGTCTTTGCCGGTGCGCCGCGCGACGTCACCGAGGAGAATTTGCAGGCGCGCGCCCGCGGCGTGATCCTGATGGCGATATCGAACAAATTCGGCCTGATGGTGGTGACGACCGGCAACAAATCCGAGATGTCGGTCGGTTACGCGACGCTCTACGGCGACATGAACGGCGGCTTCAATCCGATCAAGGATCTCTACAAGACCGAAGTCTATCGCCTGGCGCATTTGCGCAATCGCTGGAAACCGGACGACGCGCGGGGCCCGGACGGAAGAGTGATCGTGGAAAACGTGTTGACCCGGGCGCCGAGCGCCGAATTGCGCGAGAACCAGACCGACCAGGACACGCTGCCGCCCTATGACGTGCTCGATCAGATTCTCGAGCGTTTGGTGGAGCGCGAAGAGGCGATCGCTGCGATTGCGGCGTCGGGTTTCGATCGCGACACCGTCATGAAGGTCGAACGCATGCTCAATTTGGCCGAATACAAGCGCCGCCAGGCGGCGCCCGGGGTCAAAGTGACGCTGAAGAATTTCGGCCGCGACCGGCGCTATCCGATCGTCAACCGCTTCATCGATCCCGGTACGGCGGCGCCTGAGCCCGACCGCAATCCGGTCAGGGGCGCGGCGAAAGCGGGCGCTGCGGATTTTTAGATCCGGGGAATCTTTTTAGATCCAGGAAACTTTTTAGATCAAGGAATCGTGGGCGCGGTCACTGGGCCGGCGCTGGGGGCGCTGGCTTTGCGGCCGATTGCGACCCGACGAACGGCGGCCCGATCACCCGGATCGGCTGCTTCTTCGCATCGGCGCCGGAAGCGCTCACCGCCGGCTTCGCCGCGCTTGGCGCTGCCTGGCTCGCCGCAGCGGCGGCCGTCTTGCCCGACGGTTTTGGCGCCTGCGACAGCGCTTTGGCGTTCTGATCGGTCACCACGATGTCGTCGCTTTCGAGCGTCGTCGAATCATCCGCGTTCTTCAGTGCGTCCGCCCAGCTCTGACCCGCCTTGCGGCAGCTGCAGGCCGCGGTGAATTCCTTGCGATAGCGGAAAGCGTTCGGCAGCGACGTATAAGGCTGCCCGGTTGTCGACACCGCCTGTTCGATGCCCTCGCCGGGATTGCGGTAGGAGTACAGCGCGACTTCGCTCGCCGGGCACAGCCGCTGGCAGGCGTGATCGTCGTCGGCAAAGCGGCCGGGCACCGTCGAATAGGAAATCGGGAAATAATAGCCGTCGCAGGTGCGCACGCAGACCGTGCGATAGGTGCCGTTCGGCGCGCCGTCGCCGCCGGCATCGTGGATGGTGCCGCCGCCGAACAGCGCGTCGAAGAAACCTTGCGGTCCGCCGGAGGAATTGGCGGCGGCTGTGTATTGGGCGCCGCAGTTATTTTGCGCCAATTGTCCGATCAATGCGCGGCGCTGGCCCTGGCGGTCGTCGCTGCCGCTTTTGAGCTGCTCGAGAGCGCTCATCATTTGATCGAGGCTGCCGCGCATCTCCTGGATTTGCGACGTGATCGGCCCGCATTGCGGCGACAGCGCCGAGAACAGCGCAAAGAAGCCCTGACCGGCGCAGCCGGCCTTATGCGCTTGCGCCACGGCCCGGTCGAGATCGGCCTGCTGCTTGGCGATGGTGTCTTCGGCGCGCTTGATCTGGTCGGCGCGGCCGGGATCGGCGCCGCCCTGGTCGAAGGCGGCCAGCTGGCCCTGCAGACGGCCGCAAATCACATTGGAAGCCTGCGGATTGGGGCCCGGCTGGTTCGGTGCCGGTTGGTTTTGCACGGCTGCAGGCGGCGCCTGCGGCGCTTGCTGCGCGGTGGCGGGGCCGCAGAGCGCCAAGAGGCCGAGCACCGCGAAAACCGCGCGCTGCGGGCCGGGCTGGATCGCAGTGTGGCCGGCGCTTTGCAGCTTTAGGCTCATCATCCTTTGGCTTTCCGACACCGGCTCGGTCCGGGCCTGCGGATAAGCCCCGGAATGGTGACTAAAATGTGAAGCGTCTCCCTCCCCCCTTGTGGGGGAGGGTGGGGAGGGGGGTCGGGAGGTGATGGCACAAGGGTCGACGCCTGTACACGCCCTCCCGACCCCCACCGCTACCCCTCCCCACAAGGGGGAGGGGTAAATCGTTATTCAGCATCGGGCTGATGTTCCGGCCGCGCCCGGTCGAAGGCCGGCAGCGCCAGGCAGGCTGCGTCGACCGCGACAATCTTGGGAAACCTGTCGAGCGGCACTTTCAGCCGCCGCGCATTGGCGACCTGCGGCACCAGGCAAACATCCGCGATCGTGACGGCCGAACCGCACGCATAAGGGCCGGACGTTATCAGCGTCTCCAGCGCCTCAAAACCTTCGATCACCCAATGATGATACCAGGCGTCGATCGCGCTTTGCTCCTGGTGCATGACGTTCTTGAGGTAGCGCAGCGGGCTCGTATTGTTCAGCGGATGAATGTCGCAGGCGATCAATTCGGCGAGCGCGCGGACCTTGGCGCGGCCGACCGGATCCTTGGGCAACAGCGCCGGTTCCGGATGGGTTTCCTCGAGATATTCGATGATGGCGAGCGACTGCAGCAGCGTCTCGCCCTCGGGCGTGACCAGAACCGGAACGCGCATCTGCGGATTGACGGCGCGGAATTCCGGCCGCTTGTTGTGGCCGCCGTCCTTGATGAGATGGACCGGTATTGTCTCGAAGGCGATGCCTTTGAGGTTGAGCGCGATGCGCGCCCGATAGGCGGCCGAGGAACGGAAATACGAATAAAGCTTCACGCGTCCTCCGCGGTATCGTCTTGCGCCGATTGGGCGACCATTTGCGCGGAGCGCTCGGTGATCAGCCGCACGACGCGGTCGAACGCATCGCGGTCGCTCGGCGTCAGAATCTCGGTGAGCCGCTGCGCGAAGTCGAGCGCATGCGGCGCCAGTTCTTCATACATGGCGCGGCCCGTCGCCGTGAGCGACAGGAACGATTCGCGCCGGTCGTCGCGGTTGGCGCGCCGCGACAGGAGCTTGCGCTTTTCCAGGACCGCGACCGCGCGCGACACCTTGGTCTTATGCATCTGGGTGCGGCCACCGATGGTTTTTCCGGTGAGCGTGCCGTGCTGGCCGAGCGTGACCAGCACCCGCCATTCCGGAACGCCGATCTGATAACGCCGCGCGTAGACCCGCGACAGCGCCTGCGATACGAGGGTCGCCATCAGGGTAAGCTGATAGGGCAGAAATTGCTCGAGTTTCAGCGGCGCGCCTCTGGCGTCGCTCGCCGGCCCATTCCTGTCGGCCATGTCCTCTGCCGTCGCGCGTCGCTGCCTCATGCGTTAAACATGGCCGAACTTACCTGCCCACGCAACGCCGTCCCACGACATTTGGGCGCGCCGGGCGGCGTCCCACCCAGTCAGACGAATATTATCCCCTTACCGGTGTTTGGATCGGTGGTATTCTGAACTGCTGCATAAACACAACTGCAAAACTTATTGGGGGGAACATGACCAGCGGTATGATCGATAAAAGCAGGCTTGTCTTTCCGGGCCTCGCCGGACTCTACGAGGCATTTTCGCCCGCGAGCTATTCTTTCATGCGCTTCGCCACCGGCGCCGTGCTGGTGCCGCACGGCATCCAGAAGATCATGATGGGCGTCAATCTGGTGCCTTATATCGACAAGCAACTCGGCCTGCCGTTCCCGACGCTGTGGGCTTATCTGGCGATCTTCGCCGAATCCGCGGCCGCGATATGCCTCGCGATCGGGCTTTTCACCCGGCTCGCTGCGCTGGTCATCTGGATCGAGATGGGCGTCATCATCGTCTTCTTCCAGTGGCAATTCGGCTACTTCTGGACCAACAAGGGATACGAATACGCCTTGTTGTGGTGGCTCCTTTGCCTCGCGATCTTCTTCCGCGGCGGCGGCCGCTATTCGGTCGACCGGATGCTCGGCAAGGAAATCTGATAAGGCGAATAGTGAGTGGCGAATGGCGAATGGCGGCGAACTATTCGCCGTTCGCTATTTCGCTATTCGCAGCTGTTACCGCGTGCACTCGATGGCGACGAAGTCGTCGCAATTGCCGCCCTTGCAGGTGGCGCCGCTGCCGGTCGGAATGGCGCCGGTAATGTCATCGCGGTCGACTTTGCGGAACGACAGCGCCTGGCTGTAGTCGTGCGAGCGGCAATAGGTGTTGGCCACCGTCGTGCCGCACTGCGCGCCCGTGGTCAGACAGTGATCGACGCCGTAGGCGTCGTTGTCATTGGCGATGATGAAGATGCGCTTTTCCGCCTGAGCGGCGGCGGCACCGAGCAGCAAGGCCGCTACGGTGGTTGCCGCGATAGCAAAACGCATGGTTCCCCCAGTCGGCGCGCTGCGCCCAGACCCAGCCTCGACTAATTTAAGAATGCGACCGTAGGGTTAAGCTTGCGTTAAGCGAGGCGAGCGACCGAAGGGGCGGCGTCTCTCGCCTCTAAGGTTCTGCCGCTACGGGCGAAATACGGCCTTGACGGCCTGCATCGCCTCGACCATTGTGCGCGCCCATGAACGGTAACGCGTCGATCCACGGCATTTGCCGAGAGATTATTCGCTAGCGACAAACGCTGGCCGCGGCCGTCTTTTCTCATCATCGAGACTGAAGGTCACGCCCGGCCAGGACGGCATAGGTGTTGTTTTTGGGTGTTGTTTTTGGGCGTTGTTTTTGGTCGGTGAGATGGAACTGAAACTCTACGATACGCTGTCGCGCGAGAAGCGGGTGTTCAAGCCGCTCGATCCGGCCAATGTGCGGATCTATGTCTGCGGGCCGACGGTCTACGACTTCGCCCATATCGGCAATGCGCGGCCGGTGATCGTGTTCGACGTGCTGTTTCGCCTGCTGCGGCACCTCTATGGCGCCGAGCACGTCACCTATGTGCGCAACATCACCGACGTCGACGACAAGATCAACGCGCGCGCCGCGGAGGAATATCCGGCGCTGCCGTTGAACGAAGCGATCCGTAAGGTCACCGAAAAGACCGACAAGCAATTCCACGACGATGTCGCGGCGCTTGGGTGCCTGCCGCCGACCGTCGAGCCGCGCGCCACCGAGCATATCGCCGAGATGCGCATGCTGATCGAGCGGCTTGTGAACTCCGGCAATGCCTATGTGGCCGAGGACAACGTGTTGTTCAGCGTCGCCTCGATGCCGGATTACGGCCAACTGTCCAAACGCCCGCTCGACGAAATGATCGCCGGCGCCCGTGTCGAGGTCGCGCCTTACAAAAGAGACCCGCGGGATTTCGTATTGTGGAAGCCGTCAAAGCCCGGCGAGCCGGCCTGGCCGTCGCCGGTCGGGATAAAGACGCCGGGGCGACCGGGCTGGCACATCGAATGCTCGGCGATGTCGTGGAAATATCTCGGTGAGATGTTCGACATCCACGGCGGCGGCATCGATCTCGTATTTCCGCATCACGAGGACGAAATCGCGCAATCGCGCTGCGCCTTCCATACGCCCGTGATGGCGAATTACTGGATGCACAACGGCTTCTTGCAGGTGGAAGGCGAGAAGATGTCGAAGAGCGTCGGTAATTTTGTGACGATTTATGATTTGCTCGCAAGCGAAAAATTTGGTGGACGGAGCTGGCCTGGCGAAGTTCTGCGCATGGCGATGCTCACTACACACTATAGCCAGCCGATCGATTGGACCGTCACCTCTCTGGAAGAGTCGTGGAACAACTTAGCGCATTGGAAAAGAATCGTATCGCAGGTTGACGAGAGAAAGATCAAAATTCAACCAGACGGGGCGGTCGTTGACTGTTTGCTAGATGATTTGAATACGTCGGACCTTCTCAGAAGGCTGCACGAAATCGCCAGCGCCGCGCAAAAAAGTGACGAATCACGAGATCGTCTCTACGATAGTCTTGTATTCCTCGGATTATTACCCGACGGATTTGAAATCGCTAATACTGTTGTTGAAGAAATTCGGGCGGAAACGGGAATTTCACCTACCGATGGTTCTGCGGCCATCAGAACTCAAGCCCCGGTAATCGAGACTCAATTAGCTAGATATTTTTTTAATCTGCCTCCTGCATCTAACTCTACTTCAGTGATTGCAACGGCATCCATTATATTCACTGGCGCTCCCGCCAACTACGAATTCCTGGACGAATGGACGAAGTACAATCCTTTTTACATCTCGTCTATTGACCGCGATTACGTTGCTGAAATAATCGGAATCAGGCATCTGAATGCGCTCATTGAGGAGCGATTAAAAGCACGCAGGGAGAAGCGGTTTGGAGATTCCGACCAAATTCGTAACAAACTTGCTGGGCTGAAGATTTCGCTCAACGATAGCAGAAATCCGGCCACTGGCGAAATTTCGACGACCTGGGAGATCGCGCGATGAACGCCCGCGATCTCCCAAAACTCGCGCTGCGCCCGATGCTGCCGACGGATGTGCCGCTGTTGGCGGAGATCTTCCGCGCCGCCATCGAAGAGCTGACGATCGACGACTACAGCGAAGCGCAGCAGGCGGCGTGGATGTCGGCGGCCGACGACGAGGAAGAATTCGGCGCAAAACTTTCCGGCACGCTAACGCTGGTTGCGACCTTCGGCGGCTCTCCCGTCGGCTTCGCATCGCTCGCCGGCAACACCCGTATCGACATGCTCTACGTGCATCCGGCGGCGACCGGGCAGGGGGCGGCAGCCTTGCTTTGCGATGCGCTGGAAAAACTAGCTACCGCGCGTGGCGCTAAAGAACTGACGGTCGACGCCAGCGACACGGCGCGCGGCTTTTTCGAGAAACGCGGCTTTGAGGCGCAAAGCCGCAACACCATCACGGTCGCCGGCGAATGGCTTGCCAATACCACGTTGAAGAAGCCGCTCGCGGCGAAGGGGAGCGCGTCATGAAGGAACCCGAAACGCCGTTCCACCGCCATTGGCTCTATTATCTGATCCTGAAATACGCGGTGCTGGCTGGCGCCGTCGTCATATCGCTCTACACCGTCTATCGGCGTTACCGCGGCTAGCCCCAGGTCACGCGACATGTCACGCGAGCGCCTTTATCTGTTCGACACCACGCTGCGCGACGGCGCGCAGATGAACGGCGTCGATTTTACGCTCGCCGACAAGCTCACCATCGCGCGGATGCTCGACGAGCTCGGCATCGATTACGTCGAGGCCGGTTACCCCGGCGCCAATCCGATCGACACCGAATTTTTCGCCGAGCGGCGGCCGATGCGGGCGCGGCTCACGGCGTTCGGCATGACGCGGCGGCCCGGCCGCTCGGCCTCGAACGATCCTGGTCTCGTCGGGCTTTTGGCTGCGCAGGCCGACGCCATCTGTTTCGTCGCCAAATCCTGGGATTATCACGTGCGCGTCGCGCTCGAGACCACGGAGGAGGAAAACATCGCCTCGATCCGCGACTCTGTGCGCGCCGCGAAAGCCAAAGGCCGCGAAGTGCTGCTCGATTGCGAACATTTCTTCGATGGCTACAAGGCGAAGCCCGCTTTCGCGCTGGCTTGTGCGCAAGCGGCCTACGAGGAAGGCGCGCGCTGGGTCGTGCTCTGCGACACCAATGGCGGCACGCTGCCGCATGAGGTCGAGCGCATCGTCGGCGAGGTCTGCGCCAAGATTCCGGGCGATCATGTCGGCATCCACGCCCATAACGACACCGAGCAGGCGGTGGCGAATTCCTTTGCGGCAGTGCGCGCCGGCGCGAGGCAAATCCAGGGCACGCTCAACGGCCTCGGCGAGCGCTGCGGCAATGCCAATCAGGTGTCCATAATCCCAACGCTGAAGCTCAAAGCCGAGTATGCCGACAAATTCGAGATCGGCGTCACCGACGAAGCGCTCGGCCGTCTCGCCCGCGTCTCGCACGCGCTCGACGAGTTGCTCAATCGCGCCGCCAACCGCCACGCCCCCTATGTGGGCGAGAGCGCGTTTGCCACCAAAGCCGGCATCCATGCGTCGGCGATCGTCAAGGAGCCGGCGACCTACGAACACGTCGAGCCGCAGCGCGTCGGCAACAAGCGCAAGCTGCTCGTTTCCGACCAGGCCGGCCGCTCCAATGTGCTCGCCGAGCTCGACCGCATCGGGCTTGTGGTCGACAAGAACGATCCGCGCGTCATGCGGCTCCTCGACGAGGTCAAGGAGCGCGAGGCGATCGGCTATGCGTATGAGGCGGCCGATGCCTCATTCGAACTCTTGGCCCGGCGCATGCTCGGCCAACTACCGCATTACTTCGACGTCGAAAAATTCGACGTCAATGTCGAGCAGCGCATTAACGCCAAGGGCGAGTCCATTACCGTCAGTCAGGCGGTGGTGAAGCTGAAAGTCGGTGACGAGGAGTTGATCTCCGTTGCCGAAGGCATCGGGCCGGTCAATGCGCTCGATGTCGCGCTGCGCAAGGATCTCGGCAAATATCAGCGCTTCATCACCGGGCTCGAACTCACCGATTATCGCGTCCGTATCCTCAATGGCGGTACGCAAGCCGTGACCCGCGTGTTGATCGAGAGCGCGGACGAAAACGGCGAGCACTGGACCACCATCGGCGTCTCCGCCAACATCATCGACGCGTCGTTTCAGGCGCTGATGGATTCCATCATCTACAAGCTGGTGAAATCCGGCGCGCCGGCGTAACGGGGCCAATATGATCGACCACATCTCGCTCGCGGTCCGCGATCTGAAAAAAGCCGAGCCGTTTTACGCGGCGCTCCTCGCGCCGCTCGGCATAACAAAATTGCGCGAGTGGCCCGACGCGGCGATCGGCTTCGGCAAGAAATATCCGGAGTTCTGGATCAATTCCCGCCCGGCACTGGCGCGCATCCCGGAAGACAGTGGCGTGCATATCTGTCTGCGCGCGCCGGATGCAGCCGCGGTCGACGCGTTCCATGCGGCGGCGCTCGCCGGCGGCGGATCGTCGGACGGCACGCCGGGCCTGCGGCCGAAATATCATCTGAGTTATTACGCAGCCTTCATCCGCGACCCCGACGGCAATCGGATCGAGGCCGTGACATTTTTAAGTGAAGGGCAGGCGTGACGGTCACAGCCGCTCGGCCGGGACCGCCATGGCTTCTTCGGCCGCCGCGCTATGGCGCGCCGCGTCGCGCAGCATCGGCAGGATCTCCTCGACGCGTTTGGTGACGAGAATGTCCACGTGCATCGAAGCCGGCATGAATTTCACCGCCCGCATGTGCTCGATCAGCGTGAGCAATGGATTCCAATAATTGCTGATATTAGCGACGAGGATCGGCTTCTTGTGGCGGCCGAGTTGCGCCCAGGTCAGTTGCTCGACCAGTTCCTCGAGCGTGCCGACCCCGCCGGGTAACGCGACGAAGGCGTCGGCGCGCTCGAACATCACGCGCTTTCGCTCGTGCATGTCGCGGGTGACGATAAGCTCCTGCGACAGAAGCTTTGGCCGTTCCTTGCGGGTGAGAAACTCGGGGATGATGCCGGTGACCTCGCCGCCGTGCTCGCGCACGGCCTCGGCTAGCGCCCCCATCAGGCCGACGGAGCCGCCGCCGTAGATCAGACGGACATTATTTTCAGCGAGGATTTTGCCGAGCTTCTTCGCGGCTTCCGCAAAGGCGGGCTCGGTGCCTGGGCTCGATCCGCAGTAAACGCAGACCGCATTGATTTTGCTCATGTAACTGTCCCATTAAAGGATAGATGTGGCGTCGATTCGTGTTCTCTGCAAGCTTTTTGCCACTTGGCCGGTGCGGGGCGGGCCGTCCCCATGCGTCGGCCGGCAAAAGCCTCTATATGACGGTTGATATCCGACCAGGGATTTTGGGGGCCGGTCGGGGCCCGTTGCGCGATGCCGCAACTCAAATATTGGGCCAAAGCCGGGCATGAGAGAATTCCAGCGATCGACGGAGCGCCAGAAGCCCGACGTGGCCGGCGGCACGCTTATGTCGACGCTAGTGCGGCTATGGCCCTATATCTGGCCGACCGACCGGGCCGACCTGAAGGGGCGGGTGGTCTTCGCCACCGTTCTCCTCTTCGCCGCCAAATTCGCCACCATAGCGGTGCCATTCACCTTCAAATGGGCGACCGATGCGTTAGCCGGCCGCGGCACCGCCCCGGTGGCGCCCGACAATTGGCTCGCCTGGGCTTTCGCCGCACCGGTGGTGATGACGCTCGCCTATGGCGGCATCCGCATCGTCATGGCGCTCCTCACGCAGTGGCGCGACGGTATTTTCGCCAAGGTGGCGATGAACGCGGTGCGCCGCCTCGCGATGCTCACCTTCGAGCATATGCACCTTCTTTCGCTGCGCTATCATCTCGAGCGCAAGACCGGCGGGCTGACGCGGGTGCTGGAGCGCGGCCGCAACGCCATCGAGACCATCGTCCGCATGGTGCTGCTGCAATTGGCGCCGACGGTGGTCGAGCTTGTTCTGATCGTCGCCGTGCTGCTGTTTCATTTCGACTGGCGCTATGTCGCCGTCATCGGCATAACGGTGGCGGTCTATATGGCGTTCACCTATTACGCCACCGAATGGCGCATCAACATCCGCCGCAAGATGAACGAGAGCGACACCGACGCCAATGCCAAGGCGATCGATTCGCTCCTCAACTACGAGACCGTCAAATATTTCTCCGCCGAAGAGCGCGAGGCGCAACGCTACGACCGTTCGATGGCGCGCTACGAGGATGCGAGCGTCAAGGCCTATGTGTCGCTTGCGGTGCTCAATGCCGGGCAGGCGGCGATCTTCACGCTCGGGCTCGCCGGCACCATGGTGCTGTGCGCCTACGGCATCGAGCAGCATACCAATACGGTCGGCGATTTCGTCATGATCAACGCCATGATGATCCAGCTCTACCAGCCGCTGAATTTCATGGGCATGGTCTATCGCGAGATCAAGCAGGCGGTGATCGACATCGAGATCATGTTCTCGATCCTGTCGCGCAAGCCGGAGATCGAGGACCGGCCGAACGCGCCGGCGCTCCAGGTGCGCGGCGGCACCATCCGCTTCGACAATGTCTCGTTTGCTTACGAGCCGGCGCGCCCGATCCTCAAAGGCTTGAGCTTCGAAGTCGCGGCCGGCCACACCGTCGCCATCGTCGGGCCTTCCGGCGCCGGCAAATCGACGATTTCGCGATTGTTGTTCCGCTTCTACAATGTCAGCGGCGGCCGCATCCTGATCGACGGCCAGGATCTGCGCGACGTTACCCAGACCTCTCTGCGCGCCGCGATCGGCATGGTGCCGCAGGATACCGTGCTGTTCAACGACACCATCCGTTACAACATTCGCTACGGCCGCTGGGACGCGAGCGATGCCGAAGTCGAAGAAGCCGCGCGCCAGGCCCAGATCGACGGGTTCATCCAACAGTCGCCGAAGGGTTATGAGACCGAAGTCGGCGAGCGCGGCTTAAAACTTTCCGGCGGCGAGAAACAGCGTGTCGCCATCGCCCGCACCATCCTGAAAAGTCCGCCGATCCTGTTGCTCGATGAGGCAACCTCGGCGCTCGACAGCCACACCGAGCGCGACATTCAGGACGAACTCGACCGGGTGTCGCGCAATCGCACCACGCTAGTCATCGCGCATCGGCTCTCGACCATCGTCGGCGCCGACGAGATCCTGGTGCTCGATCGCGGCGCCATCGTCGAGCGCGGCAGGCATGGCGCGCTGCTGGCGCAAGGCGGCCTTTATGCCAGCATGTGGAACCGGCAGCGCGAAGCGCAGATGGCGCGCGAGATCCTCGCCGAAGTCGAGGAGGACGGTGCCGCGCCCAATCGTAATCCGCCTGAATTGCCGGCAGGCGACAACGCCATCGCCGAACTCATCCCCGCCGTGGACGCGGCCGAGTAGCCAATGTCAGTATAGCCATGTCGGTCATCTCATCCATCCGTCAGCAACTCGCGCCGATCCACCCGGAAGGTTACCCGTTCGTCGGCGGTTTTGCGCTGGTGAGCCTCTTCCTGTTCTGGCTGTGGACGCCGCTCGGCTGGCTGGCGACGGTCGCGACCCTGTGGTGCGCTTATTTCTTCCGCGATCCGCCGCGGGTGACGCCGGTGCGCGACGGCATCGTGGTGGCGCCGGCCGACGGGCGGGTCAGCCAGATCGGCAATGCCGTGCCGCCCAAGGAACTCGACCTCGGCGATCGCCCGCTGCCGCGCGTTTCCATCTTCATGAGCGTGTTCGATTGCCATGTGAACCGCAGTCCGATCGGCGGGCGCATCGAGCGCATCGTCTACCACGCCGGGAAATTTCTCAGCGCCGATCTCGACAAGGCAAGCGAGGATAACGAGCGCAACGCCTTCGTCATCGTAACGCCCTCCGGCCAGCGCATCGCCGCGATCCAGATCGCGGGTCTCGTCGCGCGCCGGATCGTGCCGTTTGCCCGCGAGGGCGAGACCGTGGGCGCCGGCGAACGTATCGGCATGATCCGGTTCGGCTCGCGGGTCGATGTCTATTTGCCCGAGGGGGCGCGCGCGCTGGTCGCCGAAGGCCAGACCGCGACGGCTGGCGAGACGGTCATTGCCGATCTCAAGGCCGCCGAGGCCGGCCGGACATTTCGCGTGAGCTGAGAAGACGTTAACGACGCCGCCGCGTCGCGTGGCGGGGCCGGACGAAAGCCGCTATATTGGCTAAATCGAGGATCTGAATTTGGCCATGCATCCCCCTGTTTCGGGCGACCCCAGGCGACGGCGCTTCCGCCGCATCCCCGTGCGTACGCTCGCGCCGAATCTCGTGACGTTACTCGCGATGTGCGCGGGCCTGACGGCCATCCGCATGGCCTTCGAAAATCGTTACACACTGGCGCTGGCCGGGATCGTCTTCGCGGCGATCCTCGACGGCGTCGATGGCCGTCTGGCGCGCTTCCTCAAGGGAACCTCGCGCTTCGGCGCCGAGCTCGACAGCCTCTCGGACTTCGTCAATTTCGGCGTCGCTCCGGCCCTGATCCTCTATTTCTGGGGTCTGCACGACCTGAAATCCGGCGGCTGGATCGCCGCCATGGTGTTTGCGATTTGCGTCTGCCTGCGGCTCGCGCGTTTCAATGTCATGATCGACGATCCGGACCGGCCGCCCTGGGCCGCCAATTTCTTCGTCGGCATGCCGGCACCCATGGGCGCCATCACGGTGCTGTTGCCGATCTATGCGGTTTTTCTCGGCCTGCCGCGCTCCGATGTCCTGACCTGGATTACGCTCTTCTACACACTTGCGATCTCGTCGCTGATGGTGTCGCGGTTGCCGGTGTTTTCCGGCAAGCGCGTCGGCACGCGGGTCCCGCCGGACCTGGTCGGCCCGCTCATCGTCGTCGTGGTGCTGTCGATCGCGTTATTGATCGCCTATCCGTGGGTCCTGTTGACGGCGGGTACACTCGCCTATCTGGTCTTACTGCCGTTCGGCTATCTGTCCTATCGCGCCCATGAGCGGCGCTGGCGCGACAGCAAGCCCGACATCGCGCCCGCGGCGTCGGCCGCGACGGCACCCGCCGCGCCACCCGCCATCGCCGGCTTGGGCCGCGCCGACGACGACGAGCGTCCGTCGCGCCTTAATTGATCGCGCCGCAGCGCCGCCCATAGGCCTGGGATTTTTGTCGATGGGCGTTGCCCGCCGCACCGCTTTGGCCTCGATGCTCGCCGCGATCGCGGCGCCCGCCGTGCTGCGCCTGGCGCGGGCCGACGCGCCGACCGTATTCAAGTTGCATCATTTCTTCTCGTCGGTATCGAGCGGGCACGACAAATTTTTGGTGCCGTGGGCGCGCAAAGTCGAGGCCGAGGCAGGCGGCCGCGTCCGCATCGATATTTTTCCCTCGATGCAGCTTGGCGGCACGCCGGCGCAGCTATTCGATCAGGTGCGCGATGGCACCGTCGATCTGGCTTGGATCGTGCCCAGTCTCACGCCCGGACGGTTTCCCAAGATCGAGATGTTCGAACTGCCGTTTCTGCCGGCGCGCCGCGCGCTGGTGAGTTCGAAGGCGCTCGAGGATTTCGCTGCGGCGAACCTGAAAGACGAGTTTCGCGAGGTCCACCCGATCTCGTTCTCATGTGGCGATCGCGGCGTGCTGCATGCCGCCCAGCCGATCCGCACCGTCGAGGACGTCAAGGATCTGAAGCTGCACGTGCAGACGCGCTTTGCCGGCGAAGCGATGCGCGCGCTCGGCGCCCAGCCGGTGCCGATGCCGTTCGGCCAATTGCCCATGGCGATAACCGGGCATGTCGTCGACGGTTGCGTCGATCCTTGGCACGTGGTGCCGCCGTTGCGGCTCAACGACATTCTCAAGATGCACACCGAATTCTCCGATTTCTCAGTGAGCAGCACGACATTCGTGCTGGTGATGAACCAAGGCGTTTACGAACATCTGCCGCGTGAGCTCAAGGCCGTGTTCGACAATAATTCGGGTCAGCCGGTGGCGGGCTTGGCGGGCGCGATGTGGGATCTGCAGGCTGCGGCCGTCGCCGACATGGCGGGTCAGAGCGGCGACACCATCGTCACGCTGTTGCCGGAAGCGGTCGCGCATTGGCGCAAGGCCACGGGCTCCGTCGTCGACATCTGGCTCAAGGAAATGAAGGAGCAGAAAGTCGACGGCAATAAGCTTCTGACCAACGCGCGCGGGCTGTTGGCGAAATATGCCAGTCTGCCGGAGCCGCAACCCGCTCAGGCCGCCGCACCGGCGGAGCAGCAGGCCGTCACCGAGCCGCAGCCGCGCCCGGAAGCAAAATCCGACACGCCGCCGCCCAAAGCCGCAACGCCCGCCGCGCCAGCGCCTACCGCGCCTCCTGCAAAACCGGCGCCCACCGCTGCGGCGCCGGCTCCGCGTGTCGCCGCGCACCCGCCCGCTGCGGCGCAAGCGCCGCCCGTCTCGGCGCCGGCTGCACCCGTGGCGAAACCCGCCATGCCGCTGCCGAAGCCACCGGCGCTGGCGGCTACACCCCCGCCACCCGCTGTAGCGGCCCCCTCACCGC
>JBAPUM010000157.1:0-22237 GCA_049282655.1 Xanthobacteraceae bacterium | reverse complement strand
ACTGTGGCGGCCGGCGGGCGGACACTCAAGCATCTCCTGGCGGGCGCGCCGGCCCGACCGCTCCCAGCCGCTGTCAGGGTGCGTGGCAAAACCGGCTTTGGCACGCCTGTGGGGTCCTGGATGGCGGACCGTATTGGCGCTCGGGGGAACTCGCCGACCCGCAGGACTCGTCAGTCACGGAACGAGCCCTGGGCTCGCGGCTGGTCGCGCCGCGTCGGCGCCCAATTTGGCGCCGGCTAGGATGGGGCGGCGCGCCAGCGTTGGGGCTTGGTTTCCTTGACTTCTCAACCGTTTGCTGCTGTGCACGCAGGTGGTAATATGCCTTGCTGATCGGCCAGAGCCGCGAGATTCGCGCGGGGCACCGGAGGGCCACGGTCGCTGCTAGTTAGCGGCGATCGATGGACAGCGGCTACGGGGCGTCCACTAGCCCTCGCGACGATCGGGGGATCCAATTCACCCGAACTGCGGTAGCTTGCAAAGCCCTCATCTTGTCGTTTGACGGCACGCCGGGCGGTGCGATGTGCTTCACGCACGGCGCATCTTAGGGTGATGGATCACAAGGGTGAACGATCTTGCTCACGGTACGATGCCGGCCCTCGCGGTGGATCTGCATGGTGCGAGTGGCAAACCCCGCGTCCTGATTTCGACCATTGCGCCGGTCAGTGGCGGAGTGCCAACGATGACGGCGTTCATCGTCCGCACCTTGCGCAAGCGGGGCTTCGAGCCGGTCCTTGTGCATTACCAGCCGTATTCGGTGTCGCCGGCCATGTCGGTTCCGGCCATCCGTTTATTCAGAGGCGAGGTCGGACATGCCGCCAGCGCGAGTCTCGATGGCTGCGAGACCCATGCGATCGGCGCCTGGCTGCCGGAGCTTGAAGTCACGCATTACCTCGCGACACCGCATTGGCGCGGGCTGATCGACAGTGCGCAGGCCTGGGTCGTGGTCTCCGGCAATGCCCTGAGTGCGTTGCCGTACTACCAAACCGGCCGCAAATTCGTGGCCTGGCTCGCGTCGGGCTGGAACGCCGATCGTATCGACCGGGTCCGGCAGTTTTCGACGGCACGGATGCTCTTTGACCGCGCCCTTGTGCGTCCCGCGGCACGGCGCCTGGAGCGCAGCATTCTTGGCCGCGGAGTTGTTTTGTCATTGAGCCAGTATACGCGCCGGACGCTCGACGGCATCGCCGGCCGGCCGGTGGTGCGCGACATTCTGCCAATGCCGATCGATACTGATTTTTTCAACCCCGATCAGGCGCGGCGGATTCGCGGTCGCATCGGCTTTTCCGGCAGACTCGATGATCCGCGCAAAAATATCGGCTTGCTGTTGGAGGCACTGGCGCGCTTGCGTCGGGCCGGGCATGAGGTCAGCGCGCTTCTCATCGGAGGCGAACCAAGTGCCGCGATTACGGCGCAGCTCGCCGGATTGGGAATAGCCGATGCGGTCGAGTTCCGGCCCTATGCCGGGCGCGACGCGGTGCACGCGCATCTGCAGACACTGGACTTATTCGTCGTGCCGTCGCATCAGGAAGGCCTTTGCATTGCCGCGCTTGAAGCCATGGCCTGCGGCATCCCCGTGGTCTCCACCCGTTGCGGCGGTCCGGAGGAGTTCGTGATTGACGATGAAACCGGGCATTTGGTCGGATTTGACGAAGGCCAGATGGCGGATGCCGTCGGCGCCATCATCAACGACCGCGACGGGCGCGATCGCCTCGGCGCCGGCGCCCGCGCAAGAGTTTTGCAAAATTATGCGACGGCGCAGGCGGAGCGCGTGTTCTGGACTGCGTTCGACGACACCTTTCCCGAATTGATGAAGGCGACTGCGTGAGCTCGATCCTTATCACCGGCGGCGCCGGCTTCATCGGCGTGCATTCAGCGCGGCATTTCGCCGACCTCGGCTTTAGCGTCACGGTGCTGGACAATCTTTCCCGCAAAGGGACCGCGGAGAATCTCGCCTGGCTGAAAAGCGTGTGCCCGGTGCAATTCGTCAAAGCCGATGTGCGCGACGGCGACGCCATGGAGCGGATCGTCGGCGACGGCCGGCCGGACGTGCTGCTGCATCTCGCGGCGCAAGTCGCGGTCACGACCTCAGTCGAGGATCCGCGCGCTGATTTCGAAGCCAACGCGCTCGGCACCTTCAACATGCTGGAGGCGGTACGGCGCAAAAGCCCGGAGACGTTCTTCATCTATGCGGCGACCAACAAGGTCTACGGCCGGATGGAAGATCTAGGCGTGGTCGAGCGTAACGGCCGCTACGAGTATGGCGATCTGCCGCGCGGCGTGCCCGAAGGTCGGCCGCTCGACTTCCATTCGCCCTATGGCTGTTCGAAGGGCGTCGCCGATCAATACACGATCGACTATTCGCGCATCTACGGCCTACAGACGGTCACGTTCCGGCAGAGCTGCATCTATGGCACCCGCCAATTCGGCATCGAGGACCAAGGCTGGGTGGCCTGGTTCACGATCGCCTCGGTGCTGAAGAAGCAGATCACCATCTATGGCGACGGCAAGCAGATCCGGGATGTGCTCCATGTCGGCGATCTGGTGCGGGCCTATCAGGCCGCCTATGAGAATCGCGCCCAGTCGAGCGGACAGGCCTTCAACATCGGCGGCGGGCCGAAAAATACGCTGTCGCTCCTCGAGCTGATCGCGCAGCTCGAAGACAAGCTCGGCGAAAAAATTCCGCTAAAATGGAGCGATTGGCGGCCCGGTGATCAGCCGGTCTTCGTCTGCGACGTCGCCAAGGCCGAGCAGCGGCTCGGCTGGCGGCCGGCGGTCGGGGTGCGCAAGGGCGTCGATGAGCTGATCGCCTGGACCCGGGACAATCGGCGGCTGTTCGGTATTTTGGCCGAACGCGAAGCTGTTTCGAGCCACTAGGCTAGCTGCTATCGCGAATGCGGACGGAGTCTTTATTCTTGTACGAATCCAAAGACTTGTTTCTGCGATGAAGCGCGCGATGCTCGCGCGCACTTAATTTTCGAATACGAACCATGGGTTTGTTGCGGCTAATACTGGCGCTCGCGGTGGTCGTTGACCACGCACCGCAGTCGTACGGTGTTAGAATGGTTCCCGGAGACGTTGCCGTAGAAATGTTTTTCATGATTTCCGGTTTCTACATGGCTCTGGTTTTGTCGACGCGCTATGACCCTAGTAAGCGAAGCGGCATCGGCGCATTCTACACTGCGCGTTATCTCCGGCTCTGGCCCGCTTACGCCATAACCGCCGCCGCCCTTTACGGATGGCTTGCGCTAATCCCCATCGTAACCGGTCATCCGGCTGTTGGCGCATTCGAAACGTCGCCGCAATCGCTGTTGTGGAAGGCGTTGATTAGCTTCAGCAATCTTACGATGTTCGGGCAGGATGTGCTGACGTTGTTTCACGTTACGCCGCAAGGAGTTGTGGTGCTGACATTCGGGCCACCTGTCAAGCTCGATGACGGCCTGCAGTCACTCGGCAATGCCCGAATCGTCAGCCAGGCTTGGTCGATCGGCGCGGAAATCTGGTTTTATTTGTTGGCGCCGTTTCTGATCAGACTCAAGTCACTTAGCTTGTTCGCGCTGCTGGCGGCAAGCCTCGCCTTGCGATTTGTGTTGGACGCGTATTTCGGCCTTACAATCTATTTCTTTTTTCCTGCTCAACTCGCTCTGTTTCTCGCTGGGATGCTTGCCTATCGTTGGCGAGAGAAAATGTGGGTCGAGCATCGTGCGTTCGCATTTGCGGGCCTTGGCCTACTGCTCGGCATCCTTATTTTGTTTCAGTTTCTGTTGCCGCAGCCGGAGATTTACAAATGGGGTGTTTACCTCCTACTTTTAATTTGCATGCCGTCGATCTTCGAAAACTTCAAGTCCAACCTGTTCGATCGGCTAATCGGTGAATTGTCGTATCCGATCTACATAACCCACCACGGAATCTTTGTGATTTTCGACGCGCTTTATCTAAAACTCACGGGCGTATTGCCGCCGGGAATTCTGCCGCTGTCGTTGGTGATCGGTGCATCCCTGATTATCTACTTGGCTGTCGAGGTGCCGGTTGATCGGTTTCGGCATCGGTTGGTGCGCAACAATCTTCGATTAAACGTCCAAATCGTAGAGTCTGCCGCGCCGCTGTTAGGTGTGCCCTTAGCAGATACGCCGAAAAATTCGTAACTCCTGTTTTACTCGACTGTTAGGCCTGCCGGCGGGCAAGCCGATGCTGTGGTTGACGATGATTTTGCCGCGATTTGAACTTAGTCCTGCAATCCGGTTGGATGGCCGCGCGGCGCAATTTCTTCTGACCCTTGCGGATATGCTGTCAGATAACAGAGGCTTTCGGAACAGCTGAGCATTTTGTGGCACTTTTCTCGCCGATCTGGGGTTTAGGCGTCTACACGGTAGCGTTTGCCACGGCGATCGGTTTCGTTGCGCTCTCGCCTTACTGTCGTGCAATTTCCCGGTACAGCAGTGATCGCTACGCCGGTATCGACGGACTTCGTGGCTATCTTGCCATAGGCGTGTTCGTTACCCATTCGGCCTCGATCAAGCAATGGCAAGAGGTCGGCACTTGGACCTGGCCAGACTCCGATTTCTTTGTGATGGTTGGAACGGCCCCGGTCGCGACGTTCTTCATGATCACGGCATTCCTATTTTGGGAGAAGGCGATCCGTGCCCGGGGCCGGGTCAATTTGGCGTGGCTGTTAAGGTCGCGATTGCGTCGTCTGGCCCCGCTATATCTCTTTGCGATTCCGGTGTTCTTCATCCTCATTGGAATAGCATCGCAGTGGGCGATTCGCACGAATTCGCTCAGCCTGATCATGGACGGTTCACGTTGGCTGGCACTTGGCATGGGAGGCCAGCCAGATATCAACGGCGTGCGTCCTGCTTGGGTCTTCTATCCGCAGGTCTGGACGCTCCAGTACGAGTGGGTATTTTATGTTGCCCTGCCTGCACTAGCGTGGTTTTGGCGACCGATCCCATCGCTTCTGATCGCAGCAGCCACTGCGATCGCGGCGAAGCTTGGCTTCCTTAATATTGTCGTGGTGAATTTCACTATTGGCATTCTCACCGCGGAGCTCATCGAACTATTGCCGAAGGTCGATTGGCTCAAGTCTCGATCGGTGTCTGCGCTGGCGCTCGGGGCGATCGTCGCGTGCCCTTTTTGCGGCGGATCCTTCTACGGACTTCGCCAGACTATTTGTCTCGCGCCGCTTTTCATTTCGGTATGCTATGGGAATCGAATGTTCGGTTTGCTCGCCAACGCACCCGCGCGGTTACTCGGGGCGATTAGCTACAGCACCTATCTGCTGCATGCCTTCCTGCTGCATTTTTTCGTGCTTGCCGTGAATAAGGTCAGCTCCGTCGCCAGTCTTTCGCCGGGTGCGTACTGGGCTGCAATTCTCGTGCTTACCAGTGTATTGGTTGCGATCTGCACGCTAACCTTTCGTTTTATCGAGCAGCCGTGGATAACGCGGGATTCCCAGCCGGTCACACCGAGGGGCCTACCTGGCTTTTAGGAACCAAATCTATCAGATGGCTGAAGCTGAAATAAACACTGATTCCCAGCCCACCAGCGGTAGCAGCCGTATTATCGTGCTGAAGGCCGGCCACGCCGACCGCCACTATTGGGCCGACGTCTGGCACTATCGCGAATTGTTCGCCATCCTAGCTTGGCGCGACGTCGCGGTGCGTTACAAGCAGACGGTGATCGGCGTCGCCTGGGCGGTGGTACGTCCTTTCCTGACCATGTTGATCTTCACGGTGGTATTCAGCCGGCTCGCCAAGCTGCCGAGCGACGGCGATACGCCTTATCCGCTTCTGGTGTTTGCCGGCATGCTGCCCTGGTTTCTGTTCGCCAGCATTTTGGGCGAAGCATCGGCGAGCCTCGTCAACAATGCCGGGCTTGTCGGCAAAGTCTATTTCCCCCGGATAATCATTCCGTCATCATCGGCGGTCGTCGCGCTGGTCGATTTCGGGGTCAATCTCGTACTCTTGATCGCGCTTATGCTGTGGTTCGGCTTTTGGCCGGACTGGAAGGTGATCTTTCTGCCATGCTTCGTTGTGCTCGCGGTGCTGGCGAGCCTCGGGCCGGCACTTTTCATCACCGCGCTGAACGTGAAATACCGGGACTTTCGCTACATCATCCCGTTCATCATGCAGTTCGGGCTCTATCTGTCGCCAGTCGGATTTTCGAGCGCGGTAGTGCCCGAGCGCTGGCGCCTCGTCTACAGCCTCAACCCGGTGGTCGGCATCATCGACGGCTTCCGCTGGTGCCTGCTGGGCGGCGAGAGCGCGCTCTATGTGCCGGGCTTTTTGGTCAGTCTCGGCATTGTCGCCGCGTTGCTGTGGATCGGCATTGGGTTTTTCCGCCGCACCGAACGGACCTTCGCGGATCTGCTGTGAAACTATGAGCGGCGACATCGCCATCCGCGCCGCAGGGCTCGGCAAGAAATATGTGATCGGCCACCAGGCCGACAACGAACGTTACACAACCCTCCGCGACGTCATCGGCCGCCGCGCGAAGGCAATCCTGCGCACGACGGCCGACATGCTGCATGGCCGCGCCATGGTGGCGGGCGACACCACCGAGGAAATCTGGGCGCTCAAGGACGTCGATTTCGCAATCAAACGCGGCGAGGTGGTCGGGGTCATCGGCCGTAACGGCGCCGGCAAGTCGACATTGCTGAAGATTCTCTCTCGCATCACCGAACCAAGTGAAGGCCAGGTGACGATTGAAGGCCGTGTCGCGAGCCTGCTCGAAGTCGGCACCGGGTTTCATCCCGAGCTGAGCGGCCGCGAAAACATCTACCTCAATGGCGCCATACTGGGCATGAGCCGCGCCGAAATTCGCCGCAAGTTCGACGACATCGTCGGCTTTGCCGAGGTCGAAAAATTTCTCGATACTCCGGTGAAGCGCTACTCGTCGGGAATGTATCTACGGCTCGCCTTTGCGGTAGCGGTGCATCTCGAGGCCGAAATCGTGATTCTCGACGAGATTCTCGCGGTCGGTGATGCAGGGTTCCAAAGGAAGTGCCTAACGAAGATGGAAGCCGTGTCCCGAAATGGCCGAACGATCATCTTCGTCAATCACAACATGGCCCAGATACGTTCGCTGTGCACGCGGGCGATCCTCCTCAATGGCGGTCGCATGTCGATGGACGGCGACGTGGAGACCACTACTGACTACTATTTGGGGAACCAGTATGACAGCGGGAGTGACATTAGGTGGTCGGAACAAACTGCTCCGCGTTGTCCGCAGGCAGTTCTTCGAAGGGCATACGTGATCGGCGAAACCGGTGCTCCAACGCGGGTGATCAATTCTCGATCCTCTTTTTCAATCGTCGTAGAATATGAGCTCTTTGAAGCCATGAAACAATTTCGCGTGGGGCTACTCCTGCAGGACAGCAACGGAGTTTGCGTGACTGGATCGACGGACTGGGGTTCATGGGCCTCCGAAACCCGGGGGCCCGGAGTATTTAGCAGCGAGTGTAGTTTTCCCGGAAACCTGCTTAATCATGGTCTTTATAGGGTATGCTTTGCGGTCGACTCATCGCCACACCTGGAGCGTCACCTAGTGACGGACTACTGCCTTTCGTTCGAAATTGAGGACTTGGAAGGTCATGGGCCGCTTGCAACGAGAATTCCCGGAATCGTCAAACCTTCGCTACAGTGGATCGTACTACAAGAGAGCGCACACGGTGTCGTGGAGACGCTAGAGGATGTCTCACAGCGATGATGTCGCTTCGGGACATTTGCGCTAGCTTTGCTGATTGTCTCTGCGAGAGACTTGCGGTGCGCTTGGTCGGGCGGCCAAGAGTCGCCTCCGCAATTGCCTTCGCGCTGCTTCGTGAAAACGTCGTATTCGGAGATCGCTCGCGCGTCACCATTGCGCCAACCGCTCGGATCAACAATGCCCTTCTGAATGTATCGTCCGGACGCATTGTTATCGAGGATGACGTCATATTCGGTCACAATGTGAGTCTCCTCACCGGTTCGCATGCTACCGAAGCGCGAGGGAGCGCCCGGTCGATGGCAATTCCGACAGGGGGCCGTGATATAGTTGTTCGTGCCGGCGCATGGATTGCCAGCAACGCTACGATAATTGGGCCGGCGGTCATCGGTGAGCATGCAGTGGTGGCTGCGGGTGCGGTGGTGCTCGGGAATGTAGAACCTGAGGTCGTTGTCGCTGGCGTGCCGGCGCGGCCAGTCCGTGGTATAGATGAAATGCATTCTGACGGTGCAAAGACCACGTGATTCCGCTGAATTGCCGAAATTCTCTCGCTGCTTGCCCTCCCTTCGTTCCCGGCTACGCTGGAATTGAAGTGTGCCCGGAATGTGGGCTTGGCCGCACCTGTGCGAAGACCGTGTCGGCGGATGAACAGAATTATCTGAGCTCCGAAGAGGTGGGTGGAGCGGAGCGTCCGGGATATTTCAACATGTTATTTGACGCTTATTGCGCAAAGGAAGTACCCGGAAGAGCATTGGATGTCGGCTGTGGACGTGGCGAGTGGGTTCGACTTCTTAATACGCGCGGGTGGACTGCTCACGGTATCGATACTTCTAGCCAGTTCAAGCCGGACAATGTTAAATTTTTCCGCACTGCGATCGACGACTACTTCCCGAAAACGCTATACGATCTCATCACCGCCGTTCATTGCTTCGAGCATGTTACAGATCCGGTGCGATCGTTGCAGCACATGGCCCGCATGCTAGCGCCGAACGGACGACTACTGATTATCGTACCGAATTTCGGGGGTGCCTGGTCGCGTTTATACGGAGCCGACTGGCACATGCTGCGCACCGAGCATCATGCGTTTCACTACACGCCGGAGAGTCTTGAGAGATTGCTTCAATCCTGCGGTTACGAGATTAGACGTACGAGCACGTGTTCTTATTATGCGCCATCGATAATCGAACTGCGGCTTAGTCGAATCCATTTTTACGAAAGGGGCATTGGCTCGCTTTTCCCTCTCCGTCCCTTGCTGGTTCGAGCCAACGCTATGTTGAGATTGGTGCTGAATAAAAGGCTTGATGAGGCGCTTGATGGGGCGGAGATTCAGATACTGGCCACGGCGGGAGTGCAGCCGAGGTGATCGGTTGAGTTACGCCAAGCGCGATTGAGGCGTTCGTTGCGTATTCTTCATGTGCCGCACGCCTATTATCCGGTGCTGGGCGGCGCCGAATTGATCTGTAAGCGCGTGAGCGAAATTCTGGTCGAGCAGGGTCACGATGTTCAGGTGCTGACCACCGATGCAGGCGCGGTGCAGGCCTATTACGAATTCGGCGTGGCTTCGGTCATTGGCGCCGAGCCGATCGTCGAGGGCGTTCCGGTCAAAAGGTTGAATTTCAGCGACAGCCTGTATCAAGCCGGCGGCTGGGCGAATTCGCATCTGCGGCCGCGCTGGCTCGGCCGGCGGCTTGCGGCGTGGATGCGGCAATACCTGAACCGAAGGCTCGACCGGGCGATTGCCGGAGAAATTGCGCGCTTTCGGCCGGATGTCGTGATGACGATGCCGCATCTCGTGGTCAACGTTCAATCGGTGATTTCGGCGCGGTCGCAGATCGATTTCCCGCTGGTCATGGTTCCGATGCTCCACGAGCATGACCCCAATATCGATATTCCGGCAACGGCGAAGGGGTTGTCGTTCGCCGATGCCGTCATTGCCTTGACGGTGCATGAGGCTGAGCGTCTCGCGGCGGCGTATGGCGTCGGGCCCGAGAATATCTTCATGGCCTCGGTCGGCATCGATTTGGACCGCGACCCGCCGACACTCTCGGACCGGCCGAAACGCGTGGTTTTTCTCGGCCGTCAAGTCAGGTCCAAAGGCATCGGCGATTTGATTGAAGCGATGCGTCTGATTTGGCCGGATCATCCGGATGCGGAATTGGCCATCGCCGGCATTCGCGTGCCGGAAAGCATCGAGATCGATGATCAAATCGCCACGCTACCGGCGGCATGGCGCGGTCGGGTAAAGGATTACGGCCGGATATCCGAGGCCGATAAGGCGAAAATTCTGCGCTCGGCGCGCTGTCTCGTGCTGCCGTCGAAAACCGAATCCTTCGGCATGGTGATCCTAGACGCCTGGGCGCAGCAGACGCCGGCGATCACTTGGGATTTGCCGGTCTTTCGCAGCATTGTCGACGACGAGGAGACCGGACTGCTGGTCGATCCCAACGGCGGCGCTGTGGCGCTGGCCGGCGCGATCGGGCGCTTGCTCGACGCGCCTGACGAGGCGGCGCGCATCGGGCGCGCGGGTTATCGCAAGGCAGTCGAGACCTATTCCTGGACGAATGTCAGCGCCGTTTACCTTCAGGCCTATGATCATGCCGTTCGCCGACGGCAGGCGATGTCGAACTGAATGAGAACCGCCCTGATCTGCGGCGTGTCCGGGCAGGACGGCTCGTTGCTCGCGAAGCTTCTCCTTGGCAAGGATTACCGAGTCGTCGGAACTTCGCGCGATGCCCAGGTCGCTTCGCTTGCCAATCTCAACCGCCTGGGCATTGCCGGCAAAGTGACGCTGGAATCGATGAACCTGACGGATTTTCGCAGCATCCTGCAGGTGCTGAAGCGGGCGGAGCCCGATGAAATCTATAATCTTTCCGGTCCGAGTTCGGTTGGTCTTTCCTTCCAGCAACCGGTCGAGACCATGGACAGTCTGGCGCTGGGTACGATCAACCTTCTCGAAGCGGTGCGATTCATCGATCGGAAAATCCGCATTTATAACGCCAGTTCGAGCGAGTGCTTCGGCGATCTGGGCGATAAGGTGGCCTCGGAAGATACGGCTTTTCGTCCGCGCAGCCCTTACGGCGTCGCCAAAGCCACTTCGCATTGGCTGATGACGAATTACCGCGAGGCCTACGGATTGTTCGCCTGTAACGGCATTCTGTTCAATCACGAGTCGCCGCTCCGTCCGGAGCGTTTCGTCACCAAGAAAATCATCGCCGCGGCGTCGCGCATTGCGCAAGGCAGCGACGAGAAGCTTACGCTGGGCTCGTTGGCGGTGCGCCGCGATTGGGGGTGGGCGCCCGAATACGTCGACGCGATGTGGCGCATGCTGCAAGCTGACGAACCCGAGGATTTCGTCATCGCGACCGGCGAATCGAACAGTATCGAGGACTTCGTCCGGCTCGCCTTCGCGCAACGCGGTCTAGACTGGCGCGAGCACGTGACGTCGGATCCGTTGCTGCACCGGCCGCTCGAGATCATGGCCAATAAAGGCAGTGCGGCGAAGGCCGGCAGGCGACTCGGCTGGCAGGCCGGCCGCAAGATGGCAGATGTGGTGCGTCTGATGGCGGACGACGTGCTCGACGTGGCGTGATGAATTCCGCGGCGCCGCAAGAGGCCGTTGCGTTATTGGTCACGTGCTACAGCCGGACCGAGAAGTATATCCCCTTGGTACGGAACCTTCTCGTCGCATTCTGGCCCGAGCACCCGCAATGTTACGTTCTGACCGATGGCATCTCGCAAGCTTCCGCGGATGTCTGGAGCTTTCCGGCTGCGTCCTGGGTCGAGCTGCTGCAGGCCGGGCTTGCCCGCATCGGGCAGGAACGGCCACAGGCCAGATATGTCCTCCACATGCTGGAGGACCATTGTCCGTTGCGCCGCTGCGACGCCGAGCGGCTCGCTCGCATATTCGCGATCGCCGCGCGCGAGGACTTCGCCGCGATTTCATTTCCGACCTACGCCTGGCCGTGGCACGAGACCGACCCGACGGAACATCCGGACGGCCTGATACGGACCTGGCGACGCAAGGAGACCCGCGAACTCGAGGGCGAGCTGTTCGCTGCCGTGCCGCGGAAATTCTTTCGCTATTTCCAGGTGCAGCCGACCCTGTGGCGGCTCGATTATCTGCAAGCGGCTTGCGCCCATGCGCAGGCGGAAGGTATCGGCGATGTATGGGCCTTCGAAGCGATGCGCTGGCGGAAAGCCGAGCCACACTTTGTCTCGCGTTACGATTGGCCGACGGTTCATCACGGCTTTCTGGCGCAGGGACGCCTCAATCCGGCGGCGATCGCCTATTTGGATCGCAAGCAAGCGCCGGAGCCGCACCGCACGCTGGTGCGCGAGGCGATCGGGATCGAAAGTCCGCTGCTTTTCGATTTCATACAGGCCCTCAGTCGTACCAAAGGCCTGATCCGTAGCGGTCTCGCCGGCGTGAGGCGGCGCGTGACGGCGAAGGCGCAATAGCCGCCGATGCGCACCAATGCAAACGACAGCTGACGGCAAAAATTGAGTGCGGATGAACGTCATCCACGGTCTTGCCTGGTACTTTCCCGAGAGCGTCGGCGGTACCGAGATTTATGTTTCGGGATTGGTGCGGGAGCTTGCCGCCTACGGTATCGAGAGCCGAATTGCCGCCGCCGTGACGGGCATGCAGTCAGCGGATTACGTGCAGGACGGTGTCGGGGTACACCGCTATCCATTTTCCGATGAGGCCGATCTCGCGGCGACGCGCGGGGAACGGCCATACCGCAACTTCGGCGCCTTCACCGCGTGGCTCGAACGGCAACCGCGCGGAATCTATCACCAGCATTCGTGGACGACGTCGTGCGGCCTTCGTCATATCGAAGCCGCGAAGGCGCTGGGCTTCAAGACCGTGCTCACCGTTCATGTCCCGGCCTATATCTGCCTGCGCGGTACCATGATGGAGTTCGGCAGTGAGCCGTGCGATGGCCGCGTGGAGGCGGTGCGCTGCGCCGCCTGTTGGTCGCAGGGGCGCGGCGTGTCGCGGGCCGCGGCGCACGTCTTTAGCCGGGTGCCGCGGATCGTGAGTGTGGCGGCATACGGCTCGGACGCCGAAAATCGTCTGGTCACGGCTCTTGGGTCGAGAGAATTGGCGGCGACGCGACAGCGGCAGATTGCCGGCATGGCTGCGGCGGCCGACCGCGTCGTTGCGGTCTGCAACTGGCTTGCCGACGCGCTCCGGAAGAACGGCATTGCTGATGATAAACTCGTGGCAAGTCGCCAAGGGGTCGACTGCTCCTTCGTTCCGCAGGCAAGGAGCGGGACAACCGGCGCCGACAAGTTTCGGCTCGGCTTTGTCGGCCGTTGCGATCCGGTCAAAGGCCTGCCGTTTCTATTAGCCGTCGTGGCGCGCTTGCCGCGCGACCTGCCGCTCGAAGTGATCGTTCACGCCGTCGCCAACAGCGAAGAAGAATGCCGTCTTCGTGATTCTCTCATGGTCGAAACAGCCGCCGATCCACGCATCAAATTTCTGCCTCCGGTTCTGCATCGGGAGCTCCCCGCCGTGCTCGCCGAATTCCACATGCTGGCGGTGCCGTCGCAATGGCTGGAGACCGGGCCACTGGTCGTGCTCGAAGCGCAGGCCTGCGGCGTGCCGGTGCTAGGTTCGGACTTGGGCGGGATCGCGGAACTCGTCACTCCGGGCCTTGACGGAGAGCTCGTTCCATTTTCCGATCAGGAGGCCTGGGCCGAGGCAATCTGGGCCGCGGTCGCCGGCAATTTGCCAAGCCTAGAATGCAGGATACCGCGCTCCGTCCGCACCATGGCGGATGCGGCGCGCGACATGGCATCGCTCTATGCAGGCCTCGCATGAGCGGCCGGGTCAGCGTCGTCATTCCTTGTTTCAATGCCGAGGCCACGGTCGGCGAAGCCGTCGACAGCGCGCTCGGCCAGACCTGGCGCGATACCGAGGTAATCGTTATCGACGATGGCTCGCAGGACGGCTCCGCCGAGATTCTGCGCGGCTTCGGTGCCTGGATCAGAACTGAGTTCGGGCCTAATCGAGGCGCCAGCGCCGCGCGCAATCGAGGTACTGCAATCGCGACCGGCGATTATGTCCAATATCTCGATGCCGACGATTTGCTCGTTCCCACTGCCGTCGCAAGGCGGGTCGAGGCGCTCCATACGGCGGGCGCCGATGTGGCCTATGGCGATTGGCAACGCTTTGAAACAGGCGCGGATGGCTCGCGCCGCCTCGGCGCAATCGTCGCGCGCCGGATCGAAGAAGTCGATGCCGATCCGGAAATCGCTTGCGCCACCTCGTTCTGGGCGCCGCCGGCAGCGTTGCTCTATACGCGCCGCATCGTCGAGGCGATCGGAAGTTGGAACGAACGGCTTGCCGTGATTCAAGACGCCCGGTTTTTGTTCGATGCTGCGCGCAAAGGGGCGCAGTTCGTGCACGTGCCCGACATATCGGCTTTTTACAGACATGCCGGGACATCGCTGTCGCGAGGCAATCTGCCCGGTTTCATGCTCGATGTTTACCGCAACGGCACCGAGATCCAATCGCTATGGGAAGCCGAGGGGCCGTTGACGCAAGCGCGTAAAGACGCCTTAGCCGGCATCTTTGACATGACGGCGCGAACCTTCTTTCAGCTTGGCCTCCCGCAATTCGACGACGCCGTGCTGCGCTTCAAAACGGTGTCAGGCAGACGGTTCGGCTATCCGGAGGTCGCCTACAAGGTCGGCCGACTCGCGGGCCGCGACGTCGCGGTGACGGCTCTTGGCCTTGGCGCCAGACTGGCACGCGGGGTTCGGCATCTGCTCGACGGCAAACGATGACCGGCGATATTCTGGTTTCCAGCCCCGATCTGAGGCCGAGCATGCTGAGTGTTCTGCACGGCCTCGCCGACCGGAATCTGATCGGGCGCGTGGCAACGACGATTTCGATACCGCCGGCGCTGAGCGGTGGCGTCGCCAGTTTGCCATGGGCGGGCCCCCGGTTTGCTTCGCTTCTTAAGCGGCGGGAAGTACCGGAATTCCTCGACGGCATCGTCGACAATATCTGGGCTGGCGAGCTACTTCGGAATCTCTCCTCGCGTTTTGCCGGCGAGAGAACCACCGACGCAATCTTCCACTGGGCGACCGATCGTTTCGACCACGCCGTCGCGCGGCGCTATGCGGGACGCTACGCTTACGTCTACGGCATGGACTTCAGCTCTGCCGCAACCTTCGCCGCCCAAAAGGCGCGTGGTGGCTATTGCATCCAACGGCAGGTGTCGGCGCATTTTTCGTCGTTCGTCGCGACGCTGCGCCGCGAATGCGGCCGCTTTCCGGAATTGACCACCGACTATCATCGGTTGATCTTGCGCCGGGCCGAAAGTAACGCGCGGCGGCGCGCCGTCGAACATGAATTGGCGGACCTGATCGTGGCGAATTCGGACTATGTGCGGACGACATTCATCGACAACGGCATCCCTGCCGCGAAAGTCGTCGCGGTGCCGACCGGTTGTCCGGAAGTCCACGCGACGGGGGCCCGCAGTGGCGGCGGCGCCGGCCCGGTCCGCTTCATCTATGCGGGACGGTTATCGCTGCGCAAAGGCTTTCATTATCTCATGCAAGCATGGCAACTGGCCGCTCTCGGCAGCGGTGCCGAATTATGGGTCGCCGGCAGTTCCGAGCTCAATCTGCCGCGTGAGTTTACCGCCCTCGACAATGTCCGGCTGCTGGGCAGCTTGAATTCGCAGGCACTGGCCGATGTCTATCGCGCCTCGGACGTGATGGTTTTACCGACCTTGTCGGAGGGACTTGCGCATGCCGTGCTCGAAGCCTTGGGCTTCGGGATGCCGGTGATCACCACTGCGGCGTCCGGCGCCGGTGCGCTGGTGACGAACGGCGAAAACGGCGCCATCGTGCCGGAAGCCGACGCCGAAGCCCTAGCGACAGCGATGGTGGCCGCGGTTTCCAACAGGACCGAGCTGCCACGAATGGGAAGGCTGTCGGCCGAGCGCGCGCGCGCCTGGAGCGTGGCCGATTCCAACGCCGCGCATGCGCGTGTCATCGTCGAATTTCTGAAGGCGCACGGTTAGCATGGCGCGTTTGTCGTTTGCGTGGCGCATGGCCCGCCAAAGGTGGTCGAGCGATAATTCGCGATGTCCCTATTGCGATTCGCGCTTCGCCGAACGCTTGCAGCGCAAATGGCTAATCATCGAAGCGCGGCGCTGTGTCTATTGCAGTCTGATTTTCCGCTGGCCCACCGATCCGACGGAGGCCAGCCGGGAGTTCTACGAGAGCGATTATGAGGGGCAGCAGGCGACCGACATTCCCGCAGCCGCCGCCACGGCGACGATGGCGGCGAGTGGCTTTGCCGGAACTGCTTGGGACCGCAGCGAGCGCGTCCGTTTTCTCGAACGGGCGCTCGGCAAGCCGGACGGTCGGACTCTGCTTGATTTCGGCTGCTCATGGGGCTACGCCACGCACCAATACCAAGCTGCCGGCTGGATGGCTCAAGGCTTCGAGCTTGATCGCCACCGAGCCGCGTTCGGCCGGACGGCGCTCGGTCTTATCGTCACCAGCGATCTTGCCGATCACCGCAGCCGGAAATTCGACGTCATCCTCGCCGATCATTCGCTGGAGCATGTGCCGCGGCTTGGCGACACGCTCGATGCCTGGGTGGCACTGGCGGCTTCGGAAGCAGCCCTCGTGGTCTTTGTTCCGAATGGCAGCTGTCGGGACGCCCGCCGTCTCGGTACGGGGTGGGGACCCTTCATTGGTGAGGCGCACACAGTGGCGCTCACGATGGAGTGGTTTGCCCGCAATCTGCCGCGGCACGGCTTTCATCCGGAGTTTAGATCGCCCGACGGTACGCTGCTTCTTCCCGGCGATTACCTCGACGATTGCGCCGAGATCTGCATGGTTGCGCGGACGAATCCGCCAACGGTGACGGGAGCATAACGGCCGTGTGCGGTTTCATGGGCCGGATCGGCGAGGGCTTCCACGCCGAGCGAGCGCTGCCTTGGCTGCGGCGGCGGGGTCCAGACAGTCAAAACACCTGGCATACCGATGACGGTGCGGTGAACCTGCTGCATTGCCGCCTCTCGATCGTGGATGAGGACAGCCGTTCAGACCAGCCGTTCCGCGATCCCACGCACGGCATCGTCGTCGTGCTTAACGGCGAAATTTACAACTATCGCAGTTTGCAGTGCCACTACGCGGACTTCGCGTTCTGCACCGAGTCCGATACTGAAGTCATCGTCGCGGCTTACGTCAAAGACGGCATCGCCGGGTTTAACCGCCTCCACGGCATGTTTTCTTTCGTGCTGGTGGACGAACGCCGCGGCCGTGTCGTGCTGGCGCGCGACGCGGTGGGCAAGAAGCCGCTCTTTACGTTCAGCGTGCCCGGCTCGCTGCTGTTCGGCTCTTCGGTCCTGCCGCTCATCGCCTGCAGCGGCTCTGAGCCGTCGATCGATGCGGATGCGGCAGCGTTCTTCTGGCGGCGCGGCTATATCTCCCCGGACGTCAGCGCCGTCACCGGCATCCGGCCGGTTCCTCCCGGAGCGGTGCTGGAATTCGACGAGCGCGGTAATGAATTGTCGCGGACGCGGATCGGAACCGAAATTCCGGTGCTTTATCGCGGCGAATCCGCCGCTGAAATCAAGAGCACGATCCATGATCTGCTGGCGCAGGCCGTAGAGTACCGTCTCGAAAACAATCCGCATCCAATGGCGCTGTTGTCGGGCGGCATCGACTCGACTCTCATAACGCAGCTCACTGCCGAGCACCTTAAACGCGGAGGCGACGATCGGAATCTCAAGGTCGTTACGCTCGGGTCGATGATTCCCTATACCCAGGATGAATATTATGCCCGCTACGCCGCGAAGCGGCTCGGGCTTGATCTCGAATTGGTCCGGCCCGGTCGTCAGCGATTGCCGGACGCCGTTCGGCACGCCGTTTCGCTGCAAGACGAGCCGCTCGGGATGCCGAGCTATTTTTTCCTCTTCCAATTGATCGAGGCGGCCGCGCCGCATGGCAAGGTTCTGCTCACCGGCGACGGCGGAGATGAAGTTTTCTTGGGCTATCGTCCCGCCGCCGACTGGCGGTCGCATGAACTGGCTCCCGGCGATGAGTCGAGCCTGGTTCGAGTGGGCCCTGGTGAAAGCCCGTGGATGGCTTCATGGGCTCGCGATGTGACCGGTAATACGCTGCTCGGCCATATGTTAACCAAAGTCGATCGGGCCTCGGCCGAGCAGGGCGTCGAAATTCGCTGTCCGCTCCTAGATCTGTCGCTGATGAGTTATGTCCGTAGCCTGCCGCAGGAGATTTTGTGCGGTCGCTTGCCGCTCAAATATCTTCTGAAGCAACAACTCGAGGGCTGGCCGGCCTGGTTCCTGGAGCGGCCGAAACTCGGCTTTGCCTATAATTTGCGCTGGCACTGGGCGCTCACGCGCTTTGGCGGCTTGCGCGAAATGGTCTTGCCGGATGCCATCGCGACATTTGGAGATCGTGTCCCGCCGCCGTTGCGGGCGGCGCCCGCGGCCTGGCGCACGGCGGATATCTTTCAGCATTTCGGTGACGCGTGGCGGCTCATGGTGTGGAGCGCGTTTCTCATCCGGCTTGCCGAGGCAACGCGCATGAGCCGCACCACGGCGCGCAGCGGCGAAATCGCGCAGCGGACGGTTGTCAGCGCCTAAATGCTCGGCAAAGTCCACTCCGAAAAATTCAATCCCGATCTGGCGCAATCGGGCGCGCAAGCGCAGGCAAGCCCGCCAGGTGAAATTTCGTCGCGTCCTGCTGCGCGCGGGAAGCGAATCTGCATCGTCGGGCTCGGCTCGATCTCGCATAATCCGCGCGTGGTCAAGGAAGCCGATGCGCTCGCTGCCGCCGGCCATGACGTGGTCGTCGTCTTCCTCCGGCATTACCGGTGGTCGCGCCCAATTGACTGCCAGATTATCGAGCGGGCCAAATGGCGGGCTGAGATCGTCGACGTGGCGCCATCCGGTTCCGGGCGGCTTCGACGATGGGCCTCGGCCTTACAGCTTCATCTGTTTCTGCGGTTGTGCCGCTGGACGTTGCGTTTTCCCGTCGCCGAACTGGCTTATTCCCGGTATTTTCTCGCGCTGTTGCGGCGCGCGGTTCGCCAGCGCAGCGATCTGTATATCGGACACTATACCGGGAGCTTGCCGGTGGTGGCATGGGCGGCCCGGCGCACCGGGGCGAAATTCGCCTTCGACTTCGAGGATTTCCACCGCGCCGAAACAAGTGGTAGCGACGCCGGGGGGTCGTCGAACAGACTCGTTGCTGTTCTCGAAGATCGCTACCTGCCGGCGGCAAGTTTTGTGACCGCGGCGTCATGGGGCATCGGCGAATACGTCGCGAAAACGACCGGGCTTCCGGTGCCCACAACGATTCTCAACGTGTTTCCCTGGGCCGACCGCGCCGGCATTCCCGCACCGCAAGCCCGGCCGGCGAATTCGCCACTTTCACTCTACTGGTTCTCGCAGGTCGTCAGCCTCGATCGCGGGCTACAGGATGTCATCGCCGCCATGGCGCTAATGCGCGCGCCGGCGGAACTGCATATCCGCGGCAGCGATGCGGGGGCCGCGATCGATGCGCTTCAGGGTTTGGCGCGTGAGCGGGGAGTTGTCGACCGCGTTCGCTTCCATCCGATCGTAGCACCCGGCGAACTCCTGGCCGACGCCGCCAAGCACGACATCGGGCTCGGCCTTGAATTGCGGACCCCGCTCAACCGCGACATCTGCATCACTAATAAGATCTTTCTCTATATGCTTGCCGGTCTTGGTGTCGTCGCGTCGCGGACGCGCGGACATGACGACGTCATCAAACTATGTCCTGACGCCGGGTTTCTCTATCCATCCGGCGACGCCGCAGCGCTGGCCGCGATCCTCGACGGTCTGGCGCAGGACCGGCAATTGCTGGAGCGTACCAAGTCCGCGGCGCTTGCGGCGGCGCGGGATCGCTGGAACTGGGAGCGCGAAAGCCGGAGTTTGATCGCTAGGATCGAGGCGTCGATGAGTGGCGAATGCTCGAATGCGGCACGTGGCGAGACTAATTGAAATCATGTCGATGGACGGATCCGGTGCGGCGCGCTAATCTGGAGATGTATCGCTGTCCAGACTGCAAAGGCGCCTTGGCGCTTGACGCCGAGTCGTCCAAAGCGGCGGATGCAATCCAGACCGGATCCATCATTTGCGAGGGCTGTCGGCGGCATTATCCGGTCGCGAATGGCATTCCGAGATTTGTACCGAGTAAAAACTATGCCGATTCCTTCGGCGCGGAATGGCACAGCTTTCCCAAAACCCTGCTCGACTCCGATTGGCAGGATATGTATCGTGTTCGGTTCTTCCAGACCACCGGGTTTCCAGGCGATATGCGCGGGCAAACGGTGCTCGAAGTCGGCTGCGGTCCGGGAAGCTTCACCGGTATCATCCTGTCGACGGGCGCGCGGGTGTTTTCCTCAGACCTCAGCACGTCGGTCGACGTCTGTAAGCAGAATCTTCGCGACGACCCAAATCTTGACCGGCTGTCACTCAGCCAGGCCAATCTCGAAGCGCTGCCGTTCGCCGCGGCGACATTCGACAAAGTCTTGTGTCTCGGCGTCATTCAGCATTGTCCGGATCCGGCGCGCGCCTTTGAGCATCTGTGCCGCTATGTCAAGCCGGGCGGTGAGATCGTCATCGACTGCTATCAGCGCGAGCCGCTGCGCGATGCGTCCTGGATCTATATCGTCAAGCACATGCTTCGTGTCATTACAACGCGCATGCCGCATAGGCTGCTATTTTGCTGCGTTAGATCGGCGATCGGGACGCTGTATAACGTGAAAGCCGCCATCAACAGGATCCCACTCATCGGTCCGAAGCTGCAGCGGATCATCGCGATTGGTGAACTCAAGCGCCGCGACTGGACGCCTGAGCAGATGAAACAAATCAAATCGTTGAACGTGTTCGACATGCTCAGTCCCAAATACGACAATCCGCAATCGCTCGAGACCGTCAGCGGCTGGATCGCAGATGAAGGATTGCAGCTTTTGAAGTGCGAAATTGGCCAGAACGGCGTTAACGCCAAGGCGCGAAGGCCGCTGCCGGTGCGGGTCAACGCGTGACCTCCGGCCAGCCGACGGATCGGACGGACATTTCCGGGATGCTGAACAAGCTGCTCGATCGCAACCTGCTCCGGTTTCTGCTGCTGCCGGGTACGGACATTTTTACCCGGCGCCGCACGGCACTGGAAAAAAGCTGGCTCCGAGGTCCGCGGCGGGTACTCGACGCCGGCTTCGGCAATGGCTGGTTCTCCTATCGGGCCTATCGGAGCGGCGCGACCGTTACGGCGCTGGCGATCGGGCCCGAACTGACCCGAAAAGCAAAGGCGCTCTACAACGGCTTTCTCGGCATCCCCGAGGACAGATTGTCGTTTCGCGAGATGAATCTCTACGATGCCGCTCAGATCGAAGGCTCGTTCGACGAAATCATTTGCTATGAAACATTGGAGCATATCCGCGACGACGAAACGGTCTGCCGCATGTTTCACCAAATGTTGCGGCCCGGCGGCGTTCTCCATCTCTGCTGTCCGAATGCCGAGCACCCGCGCTGGCAGCGCGAGACGCTCGATTTGACCGAGTCTGGCGGTCACGTGCGGCACGGCTACACTGAAGAGACTTTCCATGCGCTGCTCGAGCCGATCGGTTTTCGGGTCGATCGGACGGAGGGCGTTGGCGGTCCATTCCTGGCCCTCTTGCAGGAAAAGCTCCAGGCGCCGCTGCGGCGGGTGTTCGGCGAGCCGGGCGCGGCGGCGGCGGCCCTACTTGCCTCTCCGTTCGTTGCGCTCGACAATCCGTCTCCCCTGGTGCCTTTCTCGATCTATGTCCGTGCGGTTCGGGACGATAGCCCCGATCGTCCGGTGCGCGCCGACGCCTGATGGTGGAGCGCCCGCGGCGCGGACATGAAGAGGGTCCTTATTGTTTCTTGCTATTTTCCGCCGAGCACGCTCGCCGGGGTGCACCGGGCGAGGCACTTGGCCAAGCATCTGCCTGCGGCGGGGTGGCGGCCTATCGTTCTTTGTGTCGACGAACGTTTCCACGACGAGTCGCTCGACCCGGCCCTTGCGACGCTACTTCCTGCCGATATTCAGATCGTCAAAACGGCAGCCTTGCCGGTTCGCTTGACCCAACTCGCGGGCGTGGGCGATCTCGGCTTGCGCGCGTTCTTTCACCTGAAATCTGCGGCACGCAAAATCCTTGATACCGACTCTATCGATGTAGTGTTGATCACTGGGTCGCCTTTTTATCCGATGTTGCTGTCCAGATGGTTGAAACGGCGCTTCGGAGTTCCTGTCGTGCTCGACTTTCAGGATCCCTGGGTTTCGTCCTTCGGCGCGGCTCAACCGCGCTTCTCGAAGGCCGGACTGGCGCATTGGCTCGCGGCGCGTCTCGAGCCGACGGCGCTCCGCCATGCCGATTTCGTCACCTCCGTATCGGAGGTGCAGAACGCCGAGATGGCTTCGCGGTATTCCTGGCTTGACGCCTGCAAAATGGCGGCTATTCCGATCGGCGGTGATGCGGACGACTACGCGG
>JBAPUM010000156.1:0-3932 GCA_049282655.1 Xanthobacteraceae bacterium | reverse complement strand
ATACTTATCCGCACGACTACAAAGTCATCTTCGTCGGCGACGCGGCGATGTCGCCTTACGAGATCATGGCGCCGGGCGGCTCGGTCGAGCACTTCAACGAAGAGGCCGGCCGCGTCTGGATGGAGCGGGTCGCTGCGACCTATCCGTGCTGCGTCTGGCTCAATCCGGTGCCCGAGAGCGAATGGGACATGACCGCCTCGATCAAAATGATGCGGCAAGCGCTCGGCGGGCGGATGTTTCCGCTGACGATCGAGGGGCTGGATGGGGCGATGCGGGAGTTGGGCCGATAATTCATTACCAGATGGGATATGCCGATGGCCGCCGAAGCGGGATTTACCGATGACGCCCCACTCAACACCATAGTGGTGCGTGAAACTCTGCATGGTCAATTCCAGCAGGAAATCATCTCCGGCCGGCATCATCTGATCGCCGACGAGCCGAAGGATGCGGGCGGGCTCGGCAGCGGCCTCGGCCCCTACGATCTTCTGTTGGCCTCGCTCGGCGCCTGCACGTCGATGACGCTGCGGCTTTACGCCGATCACAAGAAGCTGCCGCTGACGCGGGTCAGCGTCAGGCTGCGGCATGGCCGGATCTATGCGAACGATTGCGCCGAGTGCGAGACCAAGGAGGGCATGATCGATCGCATCGAGCGAATGATCACGCTCGAGGGCGAACTCGACGCCGGGCAGCGTGCGCGACTGATGGAGATCGCGGACAAATGTCCGGTGCATCGGACGCTCACGTCGGAAATAAATATCCGCACGACGGAGACAGCCGCGTAATCAGCGGACACTCGCGCGGACGCGGTTCCTCACCTCTCCAATCACCTCCGGGATCGCCGCATCATTGCCCGGCGCCATGATGTGGACGCCGGCGACGCCCGGGATGGTCGATAGCTCCTCGATCAGTTCGACGCAGATGCGCACGCCCTCGCGGGCGGGGTCGGCGGCCTTTTCCATGCGCTCGATGAAGGCGTCGGGGATGATGGTGCCGTAGAGGTGGCTCTTCATCCAGGCGGCGGATTTCGCCGAGCGCAGCGGATTGACGCCGATCAGGATGGCGAGTTGCTTGGTGATGCCCGCCTGTTCGAGCGCGCCGATGTAGCGGCGCACCACACCGGCATCCATGCAGAATTGCGTCTGCGCGAATTGCGCGCCGGATTTGACCTTGCCGAAAAGCGAATTGGGCTGCCAGCCGGCCGGCGGGTCGATCGGCATGTCGGCGGCGCCGATGAAGAAGGGCGCCTTGCCCGCGACCTTGCGGCCGGTCGGCAGCGTGCCGTCGTCGCGCAGCCGCCGCGCGGTCTCGATCAGGGTCTTCGAATCGACGTCGAACACCGGCTTGGTGTCAGGCTGGTCGCCGGCCTTGGGATCGTCGCCGGTGAGGATGAGGAGGTTTGTGATGCCGAGCGCGGCTGCCCCCATCAGCTCGCTCTGCAGCGCGATCCGGTTTTTGTCGCGGCAGGTGATCTGCAGGATCGGCTCGATGCCGGCCTCAACGAGGAGGCGCGCCGCCGCCAGCGCCGCCATATGGGCGCGGGCGCCCGCGCCGTCGGTGACATTGACCGCATCGGCCAGGCCCTTAAGCCCTGCGGCCTTGCGCAACAGCTCGCCGGCGTCGCACGACACCGGCGGTGCCAGCTCCGCCGTCATCACGAAGCGACCTTGGCTCAACCGGTCTTGGAGGGCGGAGAGGAGGGGGGTACGACTCTGCTCGTTCATTGCCACAGCGCTTATATGCTTTGCGGCGGCACATCAATTCCGCCGTTAACCGTCGCTTTAATTCCCGCTTTCCTGGACAGGAAAGCAGCGTGTGGCTAGAGAGTTGCCCCACAATGACCGGCGTCAACGACATCAGATCGGCCTTCCTCGGCTATTTCGCGCGCGAGGGGCACGAAATCGTGCCCAGTTCGCCGCTCGTGCCGCGCAACGACCCGACGCTGATGTTCACCAATGCGGGCATGGTGCAGTTCAAGAACGTCTTTACCGGCCTCGAAAAGCGGCCCTATGCGCGCGCCGTCACGGCGCAGAAATGCGTGCGGGCCGGCGGCAAGCACAACGACCTCGACAATGTCGGCTACACGGCGCGGCACCACACGTTTTTCGAGATGCTCGGCAATTTCTCGTTCGGCGATTACTTCAAGGAACGCGCCATCGAGCTCGCCTGGAAGCTGGTGACGCAGGAGTTCGGTCTGACCAAGGACCGGCTTTGGGTGACCATCCATCCGTCCGACGACACCGCCCGCCAGTTGTGGCGGAAAATCGCGGACCTGCCCGATGCCCGCATCGTCGGGCATGGCGACAATCTCTGGGCGATGGGGCCGCTTGGTCCTTGCGGCTATTGCTCGGAAATCTTTTTCGACCAGGGCGAGAGCGTCGTCGGCGGTCCGCCGGGATCGGCGGAGGAGGACGGCGACCGGTTTCTCGAATTCTGGAATCTGGTGTTCATGCAATTCGAGCAGGTCGACGAAAGGACCCGCATCGATCTGCCGCGGCCCTCGATCGACACCGGCATGGGCCTCGAGCGCATCACGGCCATCCTGCAGGGCGTCACCAACAATTACGACATCGACCTTTTTCAGGCCCTGATCCAGGCGGTCGCGCATTTCACCGGCGTCGATCCGGGCGGCGCGCAGATCGGTTCGCACCGCGTCATCGCCGACCATCTGCGCGCCTGCTCGTTCCTCGTTGCCGACGGCGTGCTGCCGTCGAACGAAGGCCGCGGTTACGTGCTCCGCCGCATCATGCGCCGCGCCATGCGGCATGCCGAATTGCTCGGCGCCAAGGAGCCGCTGATGTGGCGGCTGGTGCCGGTTCTCGTCCGCGAGATGGGCCAGGCCTATCCGGAATTGCACCGCGCCGACGCGCTGATCACCGAGACGCTGAAGCTCGAGGAAATCCGGTTTCGCCGCACGCTCGAACGGGGGCTTGCGATCCTCGACGAGGCGTCGAAGTTGCTCAAGAAGGGCGACATGTTCGACGGTGTTACGGCCTTTACGCTCTACGACACCTACGGCTTTCCGCTCGATCTGACGCAGGATGCACTGCGGCCGCGCGGCATCAGCGTCGACATCGCGTCCTTCACCGACGCCATGGAAGAGCAACGTCGGAAAGCGCGCGCCTCATGGGCCGGCTCCGGCGAGGCTGCCGACGAGGCGGTGTGGTTCGGCTTGCGCGAAAAGCTCGGCGCCACGGAATTTCTCGGCTACGAGACCGAGAGTGCGGCGGGCGTGGTTGCAGCGCTCGTCCGCGACGGCAAAGAAGCAGCAGTGCTCAACAAGGGCGAGAGCGGCACCGTCGTCCTCAATCAGACACCGTTTTACGGCGAGTCCGGCGGCCAAGTCGGCGATACCGGCACCATGACGGGTGACGGCGTGCGGTTCAAAGTGACCGATACGCAAAAGCACCTCGGCGATCTGTTCGTGCACATCGGCATCGTCGAGGAAGGCACGCTGACGCCGGGCGCGGCGCTTGCGCTCGACGTCGATCACGGCCGGCGCGGCGCCATCCGCAAAAATCATTCGGCGACGCACCTTCTTCACGAAGCACTGCGCCAGGTGCTCGGCGATCACGTCGCGCAGAAAGGCTCGCTGGTCGCGCCGGATCGGTTGCGTTTCGATTTCTCGCATCCGAAGCCGATGACGAGCGAGGAAGTCGCGCGCGTCGAAGATATCGCCAACGACATGGTGTTGCAGAACTCGCCGGTGACGACCCGGGTGATGCCGCTCGACGATGCCCGGTCATCCGGCGCGCGCGCGCTGTTCGGCGAGAAATACGGCGATGAAGTGCGCGTCGTCGCCATGGGCGAGGCCGGCGGCAACACCATGGGCTGGTCGGTCGAACTGTGCGGCGGGACGCATGTGAGGCGGACCGGCGATATCGGGATCATTTCGGTGGTCGCCGATAGCGGCGTAGCGTCCGGCGTGCGCCGGA
>JBAPUM010000155.1:0-2072 GCA_049282655.1 Xanthobacteraceae bacterium | reverse complement strand
TCGGGGCGGCCGCGGCGGCGATGGCGTCGGAGACGGTCGCGGGCCTGATATATTCGAAGTCGTTCATGCGGAGCGCCTCTGGTTGGCGGTGGCGAGAGTCTGTTGGGCGTCGAGCACCGCCTCGGTGATTCCCGCATAGGCGCCGCAGCGGCACAGGTTTCCGCTCATGCCTTCGCGGATCCGCTCGGGGTCGTCGCCGGCTTGCGCCTCGTCGATCAGGCCGATCGCGCTCATGATCTGGCCGGGCGTGCAGAAACCGCATTGCAGGCCGTCATGGGCGATGAAGGCGGCCTGGACCGGATGCAGTTGGTCGCCGCGCGCGACGCCTTCGATGGTGAGGATGTCGGCGCCGTCGAGGCTGACCGCGAGAGCGAGGCAGGAATTGATGCGCCGGCCGTCGACCAGCACCGTGCAGGCGCCGCATTGGCCGCGGTCGCATCCTTTCTTGGTGCCGGTCAGATCCAGACGCTCACGCAGCAGGTCGAGCAGCGTGACGCGCGGGTCCGAAAGCGCGATATCCCGCCGCAGGCCGTTCACGGTGAGGCTGATGGAGTGGTTCATGCAGTGCTCCGATCAATGCTATGGTCAACATCAATGCGCCGCCGTCGAAGGGGTTCGACGGTCCGATGCCGGCTTGACGCTGGTCGGCATATACGGAGGCATCCTCCGTTTTTCAAGGACGCGGGGCAACTCGATCGCGAACTGGAAAAACAGGGCCCGGTTTTGGAAAAGATGACGCTCGAACAACGCGATGAGATGACGATCCGGCTGGAAGTAAAAGAAATGTGATCTAGCAGGCTGTTGAAAAAGGCCTCGCCGTAGACCCAAGTCGATGATTCACTTGCTCCGACGAAGATTCGGAGATGGCGGGTGCGCGGCGACGACAATAGAACGGGCAAGTTGTTCAGCTACGTTGATCTGGAGGCGCGGGTGCGGCGGGATCATCCGCTGCGAGCGATCCAGACGATCGCGAACGAGGCACTTTCGGCGCTGGAGCGCGAGTTTGCCGGGCTCTATGCGCCGATTGGGCGACCGTCGATCCCGCCCGAGAAGCTACTGCGGGCAATGCTGTTGCAGGCGTTTTATTCGATCCGCTCGGAGCGGCTTTTGATGGAGCGGCTGGAATACGACCTGCTGTTCCGCTGGTTCGTCGGAATCGGCATCGATGATGCGGTCTGGGATCATTCGGTGTTCTCGAAGAACCGCGACCGGCTTTTGGCAGGTGACATCGCAGCCAAATTCCTGGCAGCGGTGCTGGCGCAGCCCAAGGTGAATAAGCTTCTGTCGAGCGATCACTTCTCAGTCGATGGTACGCTGATCGAAGCCTGGGCCTCGATGAAGAGCGTCAAGCCGAAGGACGGCCCTGGCGAGCCGCCGGCACAAGGCGGCGGGCGCAATGCTGAAGCGGACTTCCATGGCCAGAAACGCTCGAACGATAGCCATGCTTCGACCACCGATCCCGATTCCAGGCTCTACCGCAAGGGCAAAGGCAAGGAGACGAAGCTTTGCTTCATCGGTCATGGGCTGATGGAGAACCGGCATAGCCTGCTGGTCGACGCCTGCCTGACCCTGGCGGACGGGCACGCCGAACGAGTAGCCGCGCTGCATATGATCGAGCCTCGTGCCGACCGGCCGACAGCTATCACGCTTGGCGCCGACAAAGCCTACGATGCAGAAGACTTCGTCAACGAACTGCGCTCGATGAACGTGACACCGCATGTTGCACAGAACACCAGCGGCCGCAGTTCTGCGATTGATGGGCGAACGACCCGGCACGGCGGCTACGCCGTGAGCCAGCGCATCCGCAAGCGCATCGAGGAGGCATTCGGCTGGATCAAGACCATCGCCGGGCAAGAGAAATCCAGGTTCCGTGGCCGTGATCGCGTCGGATGGGCTTTTACCTTCGCTGCCGCCGCCTACAATCTGGTGCGGCTACCCAAGCTGATAGCCGAGGCCGGCTGATGGCCAAGGTGTCCGGCTTCGCCAAGGCCATTGCCGGCCGCTGGCGCAACGTCGAAATGGACATCAGGTTACGTTTGCGAAAGCGGCTGAGTTCTTCAACACCCTGCTAG
>JBAPUM010000154.1:0-52953 GCA_049282655.1 Xanthobacteraceae bacterium | reverse complement strand
GAGGATCTGGCGTTCCGCGAGCTCAACCCGGACGCCTATCGGGTGATCGACGAACGGCTCGAGGGGCTGGCGGCGCGTTCGGTCGACTTGATCGCCGAGATCGAACAGCAACTCGCCAAGAAGCTCGCCGACAGCGGCATCGCGGCGGAAGTCAGCGGCCGGCGCAAGCTCCCCTATTCGATCTGGCGGAAGATGGAGCGCAAGGCGGTCGGCTTCGAACAATTGTCGGACATCTTCGGCTTCCGCGTCGTGGTCGGCAGCGTGCCCGAATGCTACCAGGCGCTCGGCATCGTGCACACGACCTGGCCTGTGGTCCCGGGCCGCTTCAAGGACTACATCTCGACGCCCAAGCAGAACGACTACCGTTCGATCCATTCGACCGTGATCGGTCCGGGCAAGCAGCGCGTCGAATTGCAGGTGCGCACCCGCGCGATGCAGCAGATCGCCGAATACGGCATCGCCGCGCACGCGCTCTACAAAGACGGCGTCGGCTCGCCGACCGAAATGCTGTCGCGGGAATCGAGCGCGTATACGTGGCTGCGCCGCACCATCGAGCTGTTGGCCGAAGGCTCCAACCCGGAAGAATTTTTGGAGCACACCAAGCTTGAACTGTTCCACGATCAGGTGTTCGCCTTCACGCCCAAGGGCAAGCTGATCGCGCTGCCGCGCGGCGCGACCCCGATCGATTTCGCCTATGCGGTGCACACCGACGTCGGCAACATGGCGATCGGCGCCAAGATCAACGGCAAGATCGGTCCGCTCAGTTCGCCGCTGCAGAACGGCGACGAGGTCCAGATTCTGACCTCCAAGGCGCAGACGGCACCGCCGGCGGCGTGGGAATCGATCGTCGTCACCGGCAAGGCGCGCGACGCGATCCGCCGCGCGACGCGGGACGCGGTGCGCAGTCAGTATTCGGGCCTCGGCCGGCGCATGGTGGAACGGCTCTGCGAACGCGCCAAGATCGAATATTCCGACGAGAAGCTCGAAGGCGCCCTGCCGCGGCTGGCGCGCGCCTCGATCGACGACGTGATGTCGGAGGTCGGGCGCGGCGAGATGAAAGCCTCCGACGTCGTGCGCGCGATGTATCCCGACTACAAGGACGAGCGCGTGACGCCGGTCGCGCCGAAGCCGGAGAGCGGCTGGTTCGGCCTGAAATTCGGCCGCGCCTTGAAGTTCAAACTGCCGTCCGACGGTCCGGACGGGGCGGCAATCCCGATCCGCGGCATCAATACCGATCTGCCGGTGCGATTTGCGCCCAAGGGCGGCGCGGTGCCGGGCGACCGCATCGTCGGCATCATGACGCCCGGGGAGGGGATCACGATCTACCCGATCCATTCCCAGGATCTGCAGCAATTCGAGGACGAGCCGGAACGCTGGCTCGACGTGCGCTGGGACGTCGACGATCAGGCGGTGCAGCGCTTCCCGGCTCAGCTCGCCGTGCAGTCGGTCAACGAGCCCGGAACGCTGGCGCAAATCGCCCAGGTGATCGCCGAGCACGATGGCAATATCGACAATATCCGCATGACGCGGCAGTCGCCGGATTTCACCGAGCTCACCATCGATCTCGAAGTCTATAATCTGAAACACCTCACTTCGATCATCTCGCAATTGCGGGCGAAGAAAGTGGTGGCAAACGCCGAGCGCGTGAACGGATAGACTTGTGAACGCATAGATTCGGCAGGCTCATCGCGATGTCGGCTTCAAATCCCATCCGTCTCGGCGTCAACGTCGATCACGTCGCGACCGTGCGCAACGCGCGCGGCGGCCATTACCCCGATCCGGTGCGGGCCGCCGAGATCGCGATTGCCGCCGGCGCCGACGGCATCACCGCGCATTTGCGCGAGGACCGCCGCCATATCGTCGACGACGATATCGTCCGGCTCAAAGAGCGCATCGCAAAACCGCTCAATTTCGAAATGGCGGCGACCGCGGAAATGACCGGCATCGCCCGCAAGCTGAAGCCGCACGCTGCCTGCATCGTTCCCGAACGCCGGCAGGAGCGCACCACCGAAGGCGGCCTCGACGTCGCGGGTCAGCGCGAGAGCCTGCGCGGCGTGGTCGGCGAATTGGCCGGCGCCGGCATCCGCGTGTCGCTGTTCATCGCGGCCGACTCAGCGCAGATCGAGGCCGCTGCCGGCATCGGCGCGCCGGTGATCGAAATTCACACCGGCGCCTGGTGCGATGCGATCGCCGCGGGCGACACCGCGGCCGCGGCGGCCGAATTCGAGCGCATCCGCCGCGGCGTTGCGCTTGCGAAGAGCGCCGGCCTCGAAGTCCATGCCGGCCATGGCCTCGATTTCGTGACCGCGGAAAAGATCGCGGAGTTCGAGGCGATCGCCGAGCTCAATATCGGTCATTTTCTGATCGGCGAAGCCATCTTTTCCGGCCTCGGCGCCGCGGTGCGGTCGATGCGTTCGTTCATGGACCGGGGCAGGTCGCATGCCATGGCGCGGGCCTTGGGGCATCATCCATGATCCTTGGCATCGGCTCCGACATCACCGACGTGCGCCGCATCGCCAAAGTGATCGAGCGCCACGGCGACCGTTTTCTCGATCGCGTCTTCACGCCGATCGAGCGCACCAAGGCCGACAAGCGGCGCAACCGCGTCGAGACCTACGCCAAACGCTTTGCCGCCAAGGAAGCCTGCGCCAAGGCGCTGGGCACGGGTCTGCGCGCCGGCGTCTGGTGGCGCGATATGGGTGTCGTCAATCTGCCGGGCGGCCGCCCGACCATGGAACTGACCGGCGGCGCTAGGCGCCGCCTGCAAAAAATCACACCCGAGGGCTACGAGGCCCGGATCGATCTCACCATCACCGACGAGGGACCGATGGCGCATGCCTTCGTGGTGATCTCGGCGGTGGCGAGCGCCGGCAGCTGAATCGCCGCCCTTCCGCGGCGCTCCGAATTGCGCGGATTGGCCGCGATGAAATATTCGTCATGTCCGGACGGACGCCGATAAGCTACTGAAATGCCTTGGTAAATTTGTCGTCCGCGGGGTGCGGCGAATCCCTGCCGGTCAATTGCTTGTGGTTGGCCCAGAGGTTACAAGATCGCGGGCGGCGCGTTGACAGAAGACCACAGGCGATGAGCGTGCAAACAGGAACCAAGCGGACAGAGGGTGGATTCGCCGAGACAGTTCGCGTGGTCATCCATGCCCTGATCATCGCGCTTGTGATCCGCACTTTTCTATTTCAGCCGTTCAACATTCCGTCCGGCTCGATGATCCCGACGCTTCTGGTCGGCGATTATCTGTTCGTCTCCAAATATTCCTACGGCTATACGCACTACTCGTTTCCGTTCTCGCCGCCATTCTATTCCGGCCGCTTCTTTTCCTCGCAGCCGAACCGCGGCGACGTGGTGGTGTTCCGGCTGCCTAAGGACGACTCGATCGATTACATCAAGCGCGTGATCGGGCTGCCCGGCGACCGCATCCAGATGATCGACGGCGTGCTCAACATCAACGGCGTGGCGGTGCCGCGCCAGCGCATCGACGATTTCATCACCGACGACGACGGCGTGACGCAGCGCGTCAAGCAATTCCGCGAAACGCTGCCGAACGGGGTGAGCTACAACACGCTCGATCTCACCGACAATGGTTTCTACGACAATACGCCGGTCTACACCGTGCCGCCCGGCGACTATTTCATGATGGGCGACAACCGCGACAACTCGACCGACAGCCGGGTGCTGAGCCAGGTGGGTTACGTGCCGTTCGAGAATCTGATCGGCCGCGCTCAGATCATCTTCTTCTCGATCCGTGACGACGCCCACGCCTGGGAAGTGTGGCGCTGGCCTTGGGTGGTACGGTGGGAGCGCCTCTTCACGCTGGTACGATGAGTGGCCGCAAGAAAGCCAAGCCCGCCGTAGCGCCGCGCCAGGAACCGCGCCAGGAACCGCGCCAAGAATCGCGAGAAGCATCGCGAGAAGCACCGCGAGAAGCATCGCGTCAAGAAACTCAGGCCGAAACGCCGCCGCCCGCGGATGCTGCCGCCGGTGAAACGCGCAAGGCGCCGCGTCGCCGCAAGCGCGGCGCAAGCGCGCTCGAGACCCGCATCGGCTATCGCTTCACCGATGCCGAGATGCTCGAATGCGCGCTCACGCACATTTCCGCGCTCAAGGGCGCGCGCAATCGCGCTGGCAGCTATCAGCGGCTTGAGTTTCTCGGCGACCACGTATTGGGTCTTGTCATTTCCGACATGCTGTACCGCAGCTACCCGAAAGCCGACGAAGGCGAGCTGTCGCGAAGGCTTGCCGACCTCGTGCGCAAGGAAACCTGCGCCGAGATCGCCCGCTCGGTCGACCTCGGTGCTGCGATCCGGGTCGGTTCGTCGGAGGCCAATGCCGGGGCGCGCACGCGGCCGGCGATCCTTGCCGATGTGTGCGAGGCCGTGATCGGCGCGGTCTATCTCGACGGCGGCTACAAAGCCGCCGAGGAGCTCGTCGAACGGCTGTGGCAGGTGCGGATGCGGGCGACGGTGCAGCCGTTGCGCGATCCGAAAACCGTGCTGCAGGAATGGGCACAGGCGCGCGGCCTGCCGACGCCGGTCTACCGCGAAGTGGCGCGCTCCGGTCCCGACCACAGTCCGGAATTCCGCGTCGCCGTCCAGCTTCCTGCCTTCGCGCCCGCCGAAGGTTCTGGCCGCTCCAAGCGCGTCGCCGAACAGGCCGCGGCCGCCGCGATGCTCTCACGCGAGGGCGTCGAGCCGGCACGCCGCAATGGTTGAATCAGCCGAAAGCGCGACGCAGTGCGGCTTCGTGGCGCTGATCGGCGCGCCCAATGCCGGCAAATCGACGCTGCTCAATGCGCTCGTGGGCGCCAAGGTCTCGATCGTGACGCCGAAAGTGCAGACCACGCGGACGCTGGTCCGCGGCATCGCCATCGAAGGCCGCGCGCAACTGATCTTCGTCGATACGCCCGGCATTTTTTCGCCGAAACGACGGCTCGACCGCGCCATGGTCGGCTCTGCCTGGGGCTCGACGGCCGACGCCGATCTGGTCGCGTTCCTGATCGACGCGCGCAAGGGGATTGCGGACGACGAAGAAGCGATCTTGCGCGCGCTTCCCGAAGTCCGGCCGCGAAAGCTCCTCGTCCTCAACAAAGTGGATCTGGTGGCGAAACCGGTGCTGCTCGATTTGACCCAGAAGCTCAATGAGCGGGCGAGCTTTGCCGGGACCTTCATGGTCTCGGCATTATCCGGCGACGGTGTCGCCGATCTCAAACACTGGCTCGCCGAGCATGTGCCGGCCGGACCGTGGCTCTATCCAGAAGACCAGATCTCCGTCGCACCTCTGCGCCAGCTCGCCGCCGAAATCACCCGCGAAAAGCTTTATCTGCGGCTGCATCAGGAATTGCCCTATCAGTCGACGGTCGAGACCGAGGTCTGGAAGGAGCTCAAGGACGGCTCGGTGCGCATCGAGCAAACCATCTATGTGGCACGCGAGAGCCAGCGCAAAATCGTGCTCGGCAAAGGAGGCCAAGCCATCAAGGCGATCGGCGCCGCGGCGCGTGCCGACATTGCCAAGGAGATCGAGCATCCGGTGCATCTCTTCCTCCACGTCAAAGTCCGCGAGGGCTGGGCCGACGATCCGGAACGCTACCGCGAGATGGGCTTGGAGTTCCCGAAGGAATGACCGGCCACTAGATAGATGCCATGGAATGGATCGACGAAGGCATCGTGCTCGGCGTCAAGCGCCATGGCGAGACGAGCGTCATTCTTGAATTGATGACGCAAGCGCACGGCCGCCATCTCGGCCTGGTGCGCGGCGGCGCCGGCAGGCGGCTGCGCGGGGTGCTGCAGCCCGGGAATGCGTTGCGCGCGACCTGGCGGGCGCGGCTCGACGAACATCTCGGCCATTACGCGGTCGAGGGTCTCAATCTACGCGCCGGTGCGTTTCTGCCGGCGGCGCACGCGGTTCATGGCGTGACCCACCTCGCGGCGCTGTGCCGGCTCCTCGCCGAGCGCGAGCCGCATGCTGCGATCTATCATGCGCTCGACACCATCCTCACCTCCCTCGGCGATTCCACTACCGCCGCGGCGATGATCGCACGCTTCGAGCTCGACTTTCTGGCGGAACTGGGTTTCGGCCTTGATCTTACGTCCTGTGCCGCGACCGGCGCGAGAGAAGACCTCATCTACGTGTCGCCAAAATCCGGCCGCGCTGTCTCGCGCTCCGCCGGCGAGGCCTATCGCGACCGGCTGCTGCGGCTTCCCGGCTTTTTGCAGAGCGGTTCCGAGCCGGCGACAGCGAACGAACTCGCCGACGCCTTTGCACTCACCGGCTTTTTTCTCGACCGCCACGCCTTCGCCCCGCGCGGGCTGGCACTGCCCGAGGCCCGCTCCCATTTCGTGACGGCGCTGACGCGGCTGAGCCATTAGAGCATGATCCCGAAAAGTGGAGGCCGATTTTCGGATAAGATCATGCTCAAACAAAGGGCTTAGACCATGATCCGCTTCAATCGAATCGGATCATGGTCTAAGCGGCCGGGGCGGTCGCGTGGCCGTTCATCCCTTGTTCCGTCCCCCCAACCGCGCTAGCGCTTGCCGTCCATGAACAAGAAAGTGATTCCCCCGGAACCGAGCGGGGTGACCGAAATCGCGCTGCGCGAGGCGCTCGAGGAGCGCTACCTCGCCTATGCGCTGTCGACCATCATGCACCGGGCGCTGCCGGATGCGCGCGACGGGCTCAAACCCGTGCACCGGCGCATTCTCTACGGCATGCGGCTCCTTCGGCTCGATCCGGGCGCCGCGTTCAAGAAGTCGGCAAAGATTGTCGGCGACGTGATGGGCAATTTTCATCCGCACGGCGACCAGGCGATCTATGACGCGCTGGTGCGGCTGGCGCAGGATTTTGCCTCGCGTTATCCGCTGGTCGACGGGCAAGGCAATTTCGGCAATATCGACGGCGATAATGCCGCCGCCTACCGCTATACCGAAGCGCGCCTGACCGAAGTCGCCCGCCTTCTGCTCGACGGCATCGATGAGCACGCCGACGACTTCCGGCCGAACTATGACGGCGTGTCGCAAGAGCCGGTGGTGCTGCCGGCGGCCTTCCCAAATCTCCTCGCCAACGGCTCGCAAGGCATCGCCGTCGGCATGGCGACCTCGATCCCGCCACACAACGTGGCCGAACTGTGCGACGCCGCACTTTATCTGATCGACCAGCCCAATGCGCGCTCGAAGACCTTGCTGAAATACGTTCCGGGCCCCGACTTTCCGACCGGCGGGTTGATCGTCGATCCGCCGGAGGCGATTGCGGAGGCCTATGCGACCGGGCGCGGCTCGTTCCGGCTGCGCGCGCGCTGGACCACCGAGGACACCGGGCGCGGCACCTACAACGTGGTGGTCACGGAAATTCCTTGGCAGGTGCAAAAGATGCGCCTCATCGAGCGCATCGCCGAACTGATCAACGAAAAGAAGCTGCCGCTCTTGGCCGATATGCGCGACGAGTCGGCCGAGGACGTGCGTATCGTGTTCGAGCCGCGCTCGCGCACGGTCGATCCGGCGCTGTTGATGGAAAGCCTGTTCAAGCTCACCGAGCTCGAAAGCCGGGTGCCGCTGAACATGAATGTGTTGGTGCGCGGCCGCATACCAAAGGTGGTCGGGCTCGCCGAGGCGCTCAGCGAGTGGCTCGCCCATCGCCGCGACGTGCTGCTGCGCCGCTCGCGCTTTCGCCTCGGCCAGATTGAGCATCGGCTCGAAGTCTTGGGCGGGTATCTGGTCGCCTATCTGAACCTCGACAAGGTGATAAAAATCATCCGTCAGGAGGACGAACCGAAGCCCGTCTTGATGAAGACGTTCAAGCTCACCGAGGTGCAGGCCGACGCCATTCTCAACATGCGGCTGCGCAATTTGCGCCGGCTCGAAGAGATGGAGATCCGGCAAGAGGAGAAGGATCTTCGCACCGAGAAGAAATCGCTCGAGGATCTCGTTCGGTCCGAGAAGCAGCAGTGGAAGACAATCGCGGATGAAGTCCGCAAGGTGCGCGACAGTTTTGGGCCGAAGACGCCGCTCGGTAAACGCCGCACGGGCTTTGCCGACGCGCCCTCGCACGACGAGGCCGCCATCGAGGAGGCTCTGGTCGAGCGCGAGCCGATCACGGTCGTTGTCTCGGAGAAGGGCTGGATCCGGGCGCTGCGCGGCCAGGTCGCCGACCTTTCCAGTCTGGCGTTCAAGACCGACGACGGCTTAAGGCTTGCCTTCTTCGCCGAGACCACGTCGAAAATCCTGGTATTTGCCAGTAACGGCCGCTGCTACACGCTTGAAGCCGCGAAACTGCCCGGCGGCCGCGGTCACGGCGAGCCGATCCGGCTCTTTATCGACATCGAGCAGGAAGCCGATGTCGTCACCGTGTTCCGCTATCAAGGCGGCCGCAAGCTGATCGTCGGCAGCAAAGAGGGCAGGGGCTTTGTGGTTCCCGAGGACGAATGCCTCGGCAATACGCGCAAGGGCAAGCAAATCCTCAACGTCAATCCGCCCGATGAAGCGCGCGCCATCGCGCCGGTCGATGGCGATCTGGTGGCGGCGATCGGCGATAACCGCAAGCTCGTGATCTTCCCGCTCGATCAGACGCCGGAGATGACGCGCGGCCGCGGCGTTCGCCTGCAGCGTCACAAAGATGGCGGGCTGTGCGACCTCAAGACCTTCAAGGGCGCCGACGGCTTGAGCTGGACCGATGGCGCCGGCCGCGTCTTCAATCTGACGCTGAAGGAGCTTGCCGACTGGCGCGGCAATCGCGCCGATGCCGGGCGGCTCGCGCCGAAGGGATTTCCGAAGACCAACAAATTCGACAATACACCGGCCCAGGCAACGATCGGCCGGAGCGTGAATGGGGTCTAAGGTCTCTGGAAGCGCAACACTGTCGATTATATTGTGAGGTCATGTATATCCGACTCGCTCCGAAAGCGACCGAAGTCGTCCTTGGATAGGCGCTGGCGCAAGTAGCAGGGTCTTCGGTGGAACTTTCCCAGATGAGCGCCAGCCGTATTCCCCGGTTTCGATATTTGGTGTTACTTTGGCTGCTTGGCGGTCTCTGTATGGGGCTCGTGACCGGGTTTTGCTTCCGGTTCGGACTGAACATCAGCACGACTATTCTCGCCTATCTTATCGTGATTGTGTTTCTGTCGCTTCTGGACAGTCTCATTTCTTCCGTCGTTTTTTCGGTCATCGCTGTTGGTTGCCTGAATTATTTCTTCGTCCAGCCGCTTTTTAGTCTGCGCGTAGCGTACGGCCAAGACTTTTTGGTGCTGATTGCCTTCGTAGTCACCTCGCTAGTGATCACCGGACTCGTCCGGCGCGTCCGTCGTCTCGCCGACGCTCATCGTGAACAGGCGCGTCTACTCGATCTCACGCACGACACGGTGTTTGTCCGCGACATGAACGATGTAATTACTTTTTGGAATAGAGGCGCCGAAGAACTGTATGGCTGGACGAGGCAAGAAATCAGAGGCAGGACGTCGCACGAATTGTTGAAGACGACATTTCCGGAGCCCTTGAATGAGATCACGAAAAAGATAATCCAAACCGGACGGTGGGAGGGTGAGCTCGCTCAGACGAAGCGAGACGGCACGCAAGTCACCGTATCGAGTCGTTGGGCGATCCAGCGGGACGAACGTGGGAACATGGTCGGAACATTGGAAACCAACAACGACATCACCGAGCGCAGACGGGCGCAAGAGTTGCTACGCCGCAGCCAAGCTGCCTATTTGGCGGAGGCTCAGAAATTGAGCCTGACTGGAAGTTTCGGGTGGAATATCCCTGATGGTGGGATCTTCTGGTCCGACGAGAACTTTCGAATCTTCGGTTACGATCCCGCGAAAAAACCGACGATCGAAATGGTGCTGCAACGAGTCCATCCCGACGATATTGCCGCCGTCCGCGCAACCATCGAGAGCGCAACGAATGACCGGAAGGATTTCGATATCGAACATCGGCTGTTAATGCCCGATGGTACGGTTAAATATGTACATGTCGTTGCCCGTTTCACGACGTATGAGCCCGGTATCTCGCAATTCGTCGGTGCCGTCATGGACGTGACTGCCGCAAAGAATGCCGAGCGGCAATTGCATCGAACACAATCGGAGCTCGCCCATATTTCCCGCGTAACCAGCCTTGGCGAGCTAACGGCCTCGATTGCACACGAGGTAGGTCAACCGCTCGCGGCGATCGTCACACACGCAGAGGCGTCATTGCGGTGGCTAGGTCGCGAAGTGCCCGAGATTAACGAGGCGACCATCGCACTCAGGGGGATTATCAATGATGGTAACCGCGCGAGCGAAATAGTCCAGCGTATCCGCTCGCTCATCAAAAAGGCCGATCAAGAAAGGTCCACACTGCGCCTAAACGAAATGATTGAAGACGTCATCCCGCTGCTGCAACGCGAGATATCGGAGCATCGCATAACGCTGCAGCTTGACCTCGCTGCCGGACTACCGCCAGTGCTCGGCGATCGGGTTCAATTGCAGCAGGTCATTATCAATCTCGTCGTCAATGCTATCCAGGCTATGACGGCGATCGATGGCCGTCCACGCGATCTCGTCATCCGGTCGCGACAGGGCGAGAGCGGAACAGTGCTCGTTGCGATACAGGATTCCGGCGAAGGCCTGTCCGAGGCGACGATGAGCCGCCTGTTCGGCGCTTTCTTTACCACCAAGCCGAACGGCATGGGGATGGGTTTATCAATCTGCCGCTCGATCATCGAAGCCCACGACGGGCGCATATGGGCCACGGCGGCGGAAGGTGGTCCGGGTGCCAGCTTCCAATTCAGCTTGCCCGCGATGCCGACGGAGTGACAATGTGGGTGCCTCTCGAATAAGCCAGCTATCGTATGACAGAGTGCTGCCGTGACTGAGGGTCCGTCACGTCCAACGAGCGCCGCAGCGCGCGAAGAGCCAGTCGTTCTTGTGGTCGACGACGACCCGTCGTTGCGAGAGGCGTTACGGAGCCTGCTTCGCTCGGTCGGCTTGAGAGTCGAGTTGTTCGATTCGGCGCCTGCATTCCTGCGGAGCAACCCGCCGGCGGCGGCGGCCTGTCTTATCTTGGACATTAGATTACCGGGTCCCAGCGGCTTTGACCTCCAGTCCGAGCTTGCCAACGAGGACATTCGCATTCCGATCATTTTCATCACGGCGCATGCCGACGTGCCGATGTCGGTGAAAGCCATGAAGGCCGGTGCCATCGACTTTCTGACTAAGCCGTTCCGCGATCAGGACTTGCTTGACGCCGTCAAGACCGCTCTCGACCGCGACCGCAAGCGGCGTGTTGACGAAGAGCAAATGTCGGGAATGCTAGCCCGCTTCCAGGGGCTCACCCCGCGCGAGAAGGAAGTGATGGCCCATGTCACCCGAGGCCTGATGAATAAGCAGATCGCGCATGAACTCGGAGTGAGCGAGATCACGGTGAAAATCCACCGTGGCAACATGATGCGAAAAATGACCGCAAAGTCGCTGGCCGATCTCGTGAGAATGGCCGAAAGTCTTGGGGTGCGTCCCGCAAAATCGCCACAAGAGTGAATACGCTTCACGATCGGCGGCCAAGGCCGGCTGTCGGTACAACCCTATAAACCTATGTATAGCTTATGCGGCGACGGCTCGACGTCCATCTTTCTCCCCTGACCAGGCATTTCACGAAGAATGTCAAGGACACAGTGCACCAGATGGTCAGGTCGGCCCAACAATCTCTTTTGATATCGATCATCGACGACGATGAGTCGGTGCGCGCGGCTACGACGAGTCTTGTCAGGTCCGTCGGATTTGACGCCAGTACATTTGCGTCAGCCGAAGAGTTCTTGCGATCGCCCGCACTGCGGCATACGGCATGCCTGATCTCGGACGTCCAAATGCCTGGTATGAGCGGCCTGGAGCTGCAGATTGCCATGACCGCCCAAAATATTCACGCCCCGATCATTTTGATTACTGCATTTCCGGACCCGCGCATCCGGGAAAAGGCACTTAATGCAGGTGCCATCTGCTTCTTGAAAAAGCCATTCGACGGGCGCGCACTGCTGAAATGTATCGAAAGAGCCTTGGCCAGGCCAGCGACCTAAACCGCCACAGCGTAATCTAACGCAGAAACAAGCCGGCGAGTATTCCCGGGTGTGGCGACACGTCACGCATGCGGAACAGAGCCTTACGTCGCGCGGATCTGTCTCCGTCGCGACCACGCGCAATGGCCAGCTTCGGTCCGCACTTCAACGCTAAATAACCAATCATTGGTGATGGCAGCAAAGCTTCCGTGATCGTGCACAGAGAAGTACGCTTTGCTGACGTGAAAAGTGGAAAGCCTTTATGCGGTCTACCGAAACCTAAGTATGGGTTATTCAAACTAACATCGCGGACCAAGAAACCGAAGTTTGATGGAGCTAAGTAGTCGGTCGCCGTACCTACCTGGAACGGACGACGGGGTGACGAACCCTAGTTCGCTTCGCAACCAGGAGAAAGACTATGATCAACACATCAAAGCTTGCCGTTATCGCCGTGATCGCGGCAGTCGGCTTCGCAGTCCCGGCGTTTGCGCAACCGTACTCATTCCCGAACATTTCGCTCGAGAGCTTTGGACCCAGCGGCCTGCGGTCGTTCTCTGATGAAACGCCTGCTCCCAAGGGCGACAAGCTCAGGGTTCATAATCGCAGCCTGTACGATTCCGCCGCGGTTCCGACCAAATCGCCGGCTTTCGCTTCGGGCGACGCTCGGGGTAACTATCCGACCAACGGCGCAGGGATGGGTAGCAGAGGCCGCTAACGGATGAAGAAAACAGGGCGCGCTACGGCTCGCCCTGTTTTTGCTTCCCTCGCAATGTTATCCGGGCCGTCGCTGAACAATGCCGGTCACAACATCCTCAACACGGAGCGAGCCGGGCCGCCAGCTCGGCGTGCTTTTCGCGCCTGAAACCCGTCCCACTACAGCCGTTCTCAGGAGAAAGTCATGAATACGAACAGGACTAACGAAACCATCAATCAGGAACGCCGCCGGCTTCTGGGCACGGCCGCGATGGGCTTAGCTGTCGCCGGCGCCGCAACCCTGCTGCCGTCAAAGCTGACCGCTGCGCCTGCAGCCGATTCCATTCGTCCTTTCCGTGTAAACATTCCGGAAGCTCAACTCGCCGATCTTCGCCGGCGCGTGCTGGCGACGCGCTGGCCGGAGCGTGAGACCGTTCCCGACAGCTCCCAGGGCGTTCAGCTCGAAAGGCTTCGACCGCTCGTTCAATACTGGGGCACCGGCTACGACTGGCGGAAGGCGGAGGCGAAGCTCAATGCGCTACCGCAATTCGTGACCGAGATCGACGGTCTCGACATTCATTTCATTCACGTGCGTTCCCGGCATCAGAACGCCATGCCGATGATCATGACGCATGGCTGGCCAGGCTCACCGCTGGAGCTCTTGAAGGTGATCGATCCGCTCACCGATCCCACGACCCATGGTGGAAAGGCCGAAGACGCCTTTCATCTCGTGCTGCCAACCTATCCAGGTTATGGCTTTTCGGGCAAGCCCAGGAACGCCACGGAATGGGGTCCCGACCACATCGCGCGCGCTTGGTACGAACTGATGCAGCGTTTGGGCTATAGTCGCTTTGTCTCTCAGGGCGGTGATTGGGGTGCGATCATTTCGCAAGTGATGGCCGTCCAGGCCCCGTCGGGCCTGCTCGGGATCCACACCAACATGCCGGGTACGGTGCCGCAGAGCGTGCTGAAACTCATTCGCAAACGCGAGCCGGCGCCCGCAAGCTTCACTGAGGCCGAAAAGCGAGCTTTTGCCGGCCTCGAATACTTCTACCGGAAGGGCTTCGGCTATGCCGAGATGATGAACACGCGCCCGCAGACGCTCGGATACAGTCTCGCGGACTCGCCGGTCGGCATGCTTGCCTTCTTCTACGACAAGTTCGCCGAGTGGACCGACAGCGGCGGTCAGCCCGAGCGGGCGCTGACACAGGACGAGATGCTCGACGACGTCACGCTTTACTGGCTCACCAACACCGGCACGTCGTCATCGCGATCCTATTGGGACGCGGCGCAGGGCGGAGGTGGCCCTTTCAACGCCATTGAGATCGTGAAGGTGCCGGTCGCGGTGACGGTGTTCCCCGGTGAGATCTATCGCGCACCTCGGAAGTGGGCCGAGCAGAGTTTCCACAAGCTGATCTACTGGAACGAAGCCAGCAAAGGCGGACATTTCGCCGCGTGGGAAGAGCCGGAGCTCTTTTCTGCCGAGATGCGCGCTGCGTTCCGCTCGCTGCGCCAAGCTTCTTAAATGCCCCCGGCGGCGTGCGCAGTCGCACGCCGCCTCCGTCCAAGGAACACCCTACCTTAAGGCATACGCCTGCAGCTTCGCTGACGGCCTTCGGCGTCTGCCCGCTGGCGACCTGCAGTGCAATTCGCTCTCGACCGCGCGGCGTCAGACGGGCATTCTTGTACACGTTCATCCGGTTCTCCCTTGGAATCCTGAAGTCTCAGCAACCTCAGTCTCCTCGGTCAGAACCGGATGGACAACCTATTGAAAGCTCACATCTAGAGCGTGTCCCGCAAAACTGGTCCGGCCGGCGAAAGACGACAAACCGACATTTGTCGTTAGGCAAACGTCAATCTTGACGGATGGTTTTACGCGAAACTTCTCCTAACCTCGCGTGATATAACCAAATTTTCAGACGCGGCACCTACCCTTTTTAGAGCATGATGCCGAAAAGCGTAAATCGTTTTTCGGCGAAGAACGTTCGCACTTGAGAAGCCCTGCTCGTATTCCGGTTCAATTGAAAAGGGTCAAGGGTCCAGGCGAAGGAAGCCGCTCCGCGGGACGAGGCGAGATCATCGGATGCATGTACAACAAATCGTCTGGAGTCATCGATCGGGTTGGACGCCAGCCGGACCGGGGGCCGACGAGGTCCCGCTCGTGCTCTATTTCGGCACCCGGGAAGCGCTTTCGACCGGGGTTCGCTATAACGAACTGCGCATCATGTTCCCGGCTGCTCATATTTTAGGCTGCAGCACCGGCGGACAGATCAACAACAACGACGTCAACGACGATGAAATCGTCGCCGCCGCGATAAGCTTCGATGCCACCCGGTTACGGCTGTGTCGCGAAGAAGTCACCAATCCGAAGGGATCGCGAAGTGCCGGCGAAGCAATCGGGCGCGCGCTCACGGCGGACGATCTCGCCGGCGTGTTCGTGCTTTCCGACGGTCTGAACGTCAATGGAAGTGAATTGGTAGCCGGCATCGGTAACGTGATCGACCCGTCGATCCCATTGACCGGCGGCCTTGCCGGCGATGGCGCCGACTTCAAGGAGACATTGGTCGGCGGCGACTGCGCACCGCGCCCGCGCACCATCGCGGCGATCGGCTTCTACGGCGCCGCCATCCGGGTCGGCCACGGCAGCGCCGGCGGCTGGGATCTGTTCGGACCGCGCCGGAAGGTGACACGGTCGGTCGGTAACGTGCTGTTCGAGCTCGACGGCGAGCCGGCGCTTGATCTTTACGAGCGCTATCTCGGCCCCGAGGAATCCAAAGGCCTGCCGGGCTCGGCATTGCTGTTCCCGATTCAGGTTTACGACATGAAGGCGCCGGATTCCGCGGTCGTTCGCACGGTGCTGGCGATCGATCGCCAAGCGCGGTCGATGACGTTTGCGGGTGACGTTCCGCAGGGCTGGACGGCGCAACTGATGCGCGGGAATCTGGATCGGTTGGCGGCGGGTGCCGCGGATGCGGCGCGGCAGGCCCGCGACGGCCTCGCCGTGCAAGATATCGGCGCGCGGCCGGCCAATGAATGTCTTTCGATCCTCGTCAGCTGCATCGGCCGCCGCTTGTTGATGGGCCAGCGCGCGATCGAAGAAGTCGAGGCGGCGGGGCTCGAACTGGGCACCGACACGTTGCGGCTCGGCTTCTATTCGTATGGCGAGATTTCGCCCCATGCCAAATCGGGCCATTGCGAGCTGCATAATCAGACCATGACGGTCACGACCTTGGCCGAGGTTGCCTGAATTAGGTCCTTCTGAGGGTAGGTGATCGTCGTGCACAAACTTCTTGCCCAGCAAGTCGCCAAGACACTCGACGGCGACGGTGCAGTCGATCTCGAGAAGCTGTATGGCCTCATCAGTGCCGCCTACGAGGAATCCGACCGCGATCGGCGCCGCACCGATCGCTCGATGTCGCTGATGATCGAGGAACTCGACGGGGTTCAGCGTAACCTCGAAGCGAAAGTCATCTCGCGTACCAAGGAACTTCGGCAGCGGGAAGCGGAGCTGGAGGCGCAGAACATGCGCCTCGATGCGGCGCTTGCCAACATGTCGCAAGGCCTCGTGATGTTCGACGGCGATGCGCGCCTCGTCATCTGCAATCAAAAATTCATATCGCTCTATCACCTCGAGAACGAGAATATCAAACCGGGCGATACACTCACGCGCATCCTCGAAGGCCGGGCAGCGAACGGCACTTTCTCCCACGTGCCGGAGGACTACGCGCGAACGCTTTGCACGGCGATCAATGCCGACCTGCAGACCACGCAATTCCTCGAGCTGACCGACGGGCGCACGATCGCGATCGCACGCCAGCGCCTCGCCGGCGGCGGCTGGGTCGCGACCCACGAAGACATCACCGAGCGCCGCAACGCGGAGATGAAGATCGCCCACATGGCGCGTCACGACGCGCTGACCGATCTGCCGAACCGCGTGCTGCTGCGCGAGCGGCTGAACGAAGCGCTGGCGCAGGTCGAGCGCGGTCACAAGCTCGCCGTGCTCTACCTTGACCTCGATCTGTTCAAGAACGTCAACGACTCGCTCGGCCACCCGACCGGCGACGAGCTGTTACGCCAAGTCGGCGACCGGCTGCGCCGCTGCGTTTCGGCGAACGATACGATCTCGCGCGTCGGCGGCGACGAGTTCTTCATTATCCAGACCAATATCGGCGACGCGACCGACGCCGAGCGGCTCGCCCGCCGCATCTCCGAAGCCATCAAGGCGCCTTACGATCTGCATGGCCATTTGGTGGTGATCGATGCCAGCATCGGTATCGCACTGGCGCCGACCGACGGCAGCGATGCCAACGCGCTTCTCAAGAACGCCGACATGGCGCTCTACGGCGCCAAGGCCGGCGGCCGCGGCATCTACCGGTTCTTCGAGCCGCATATGGACGCCCGCATGAAGGACCGCCGCGCGCTGGAAGTCGCGCTGCGCCAAGCGTTCGACGACAACCAGTTCGAGCTCTACTACCAGCCGGTGCTCAATCTCGACAAGGGCGACGTGCGCTGTTGCGAAGCGCTCCTGCGCTGGCATCATCCGGAGCGCGGCATGGTGTCGCCGACGGAATTCATTCCCGTCGCGGAAGAGATCGGATTGATCGTCGCGCTCGGTGAGCGCGTGATCCGCTGGGCTTGCGACGACGCGGCCAAATGGCCCGACGATATCTGCGTCGCGGTCAACCTGTCGCCGACCCAATTGGGCAGCAAGAATTTACTGCCGACGGTGTTGAGCGCGCTCGCCTCGTCGCGGCTGTCGCCGCATCGACTCGAGCTTGAGATCACCGAAGCGGTGCTGATGCAGAACAGCGAAGTGAACCTGCGCACGCTGCATCAGCTGCGCGAGCTCGGCATCCGCATCTCGATGGACGATTTCGGGACCGGCTATTCGTCGCTGAGCTACCTGCGCAGTTTTCCGTTCGACAAGATCAAGATCGACCGCTGCTTCATCAAAGGGCTCGGCGACAGCTCCGAAGCCGACGCCATCGTTCATGCCGTCGCCGACCTTGCCGACCGCCTCGGCATGACGACCACCGCCGAAGGCGTGGAGACACGGGCACAGCTCGATCTCGTCCGCAGCCTTGGCTGCACCGACGTGCAGGGGTTTTATTACAGCCCGCCGGTGCCGATGCGGGAACTGACCGAGATTCTCGCCAAGCACCCGCAAAAGAAGGTCGCCGCGGCGTAATTGCGCTCGGCGTGGCTGACGGGCATGAGGTTCGAGCGAGGAGCCGCCGTTGTTGGCGGCATTGTCGATTCGTCCGCCCGCCACGAGTTTTTCGGGAAAAGCTGCGTATAATCGATTCGGCCGGGAATTTTTGCTGGCCTCAGGCAGTCTTCGTATAGCGCCCGTTTTGTCGAAGCCCGAGACCACGCCGATGCCGGGACACTATTGGAATTGGGACCATCGGATCTGGCGCGGCCGGCTGCGGCTCGCGAGCGCGCTGGTGATGCTTTCCTTCGTTGTCTGCCATTTGACCGCGCATAGTTTTCTCCTGGTGTCGTTCGACACCGCCGAGACGGCGCTCAAGATCCTGATGTATCCGTGGCGGACGCTCGTCGGCACGACCTTGCTGATCGCCGCATTCCTCACCCACTACTCAAATGCGCTTTGGTCGATCTATATCCGGCGTTCGCTGCGGCTGAGCCGCTGGGAATGGACGCAAGTCGCGCTCGGGCTGTGCATCCCCTTCCTCCTGATGCATCACGTGGTCGGGACGCGGATCGCCGAAAGCGCGCTCGACGTCAACACGTTCTACAACACGATTTTCATCGGACAATGGCTGGTTTCGCCGTGGCTCGGCCTGGTGCAGGTCACGGCCGTGACCGTCATCTGGATCCACGCCTGCGTCGGCATGCATTATTGGCTCCGCACCAAGCGCTGGTATCCGAACTGGCGGCCGCTGTTCTTCAGCGTCGGTCTATTGCTGCCGACCTTGGCGCTCGCCGGCTATATCACCGGCGGCAATCAGGTCGAGCGGGCGGCCGCCGATCCCGACTTCGTCAAATCGTCGCTCGACGACTCCAATGTCACGGCGCAAACGACGGCCGACATCAAAGCGATCGCCTATACGGGCTGGGGCCTCTGCCTTGGATTGACGCTATTGCCCTTCGCCGGGCGCGGCTTGCGCAGCTGGCGCTATCGGCGACGGCGGCCGCCGGTGTTGACGCATGCCAACGGCCGCCATGTGCCGGTTCTTCCCGGCGCCACGGTTCTCGAAACGCTGCGCGCGCACGGCATCGCGCATGCCTCGGTGTGCGGCGGCAGAGGCCGCTGCACCACCTGCCGCATCCTGGTGACGCAAGGGCTCGAACAGCTCGCCGCGCCTTCGGACCTGGAAGCCGAGGCACTTGCCCGCATCGGTGCTTCTGCGGGCATGCGGCTCGCCTGTCAGATCCGGCCGGCTACCGACATTTCAGTAATGCCGCTTCTGGCCGCCGATGCCGGCGCGGCCGATGGCAGCGTGCGCGGCGGGCTCGAAGGCAGCGAGCGGCTGATCACGGTGGTTTTCGTCGACCTGCGCGGGTCGACTACATTGGGCGAAGCGCGGCTGCCCTACGACGTCATGTTCATTCTCAATCAGTTCTTCCACGAAATGACCAAGGCGCTCACCGAGACCCGCGGACACTATTCGCAATTCACCGGCGACGGGCTGATGGCGCTTTACGGTCTCTATGCAACGGATCCGAAAAGCGGAGCGGCCGATGCGATACGCGGGGCGCGCGAAATGCTGCAGCGGCTCGAGCAATTGAATTATCAGATGCGCAACGACCTGCGCGAGCCGCTGCGCATCGGCATCGGCATTCATTATAGCGTGGCCATCGTCGGCGCGATGGGCCCGCCGCGCTCGCAGATCATCACCGCGATCGGCGACACCGTGAATACCTGCGCGCGGCTGGAAAGCCTGACCAAAGAATACGATTGTTCGGTGGTGGTCTCACGCCAAGCCGCCGAGGCCGCCGGTCTGACGCTCGCCGGCCAGTCCTTGCACCAAGCGCCGGTGAAAGGACGCAGGGAGCCGGTCGAGTTCTATGCCCTGCGGACGCTCGCCGACGTCGCGATCTAACAAATGGCTCAGGGCGTGGCGAGGTGCCAGACATTGTTGACGCCATCGCCCGCGGCATCGCCGGGCTTGGCGTCCTTGTTGAAGGTATAGAGCGGCTTCGACTTATAGGCCCATTGCTTGCCGCCGTCGTCGCGGGTGACGACCGTCCAGTCGCCCGAGGCTTTGGCGTCGGCGCCGGCCGCGAGCGGCGGCCAGTTGGTGACGCAGGGGCCGTTGCAGTTCGACTTTCCCGCGACGTCGCGGTCGAAAGTGTAAAGCGTCATGCCTTTGGCGTCGGCGAGCGCCTTGCCCTTGGCGGTGGTGGCGGGGCTTGCGGGCGCGGTTTGCGCCTGAGCGCCCAGGGCGCAAAACGAGAGCACGCCGGCCGTGAGGCAAGCCAATATCGACAGTCGCATGGCAATTCGCATGAACGATCTCCCTGAGGTCGGCCACCGTAACGCCTAGGTTACTCGGTCTGTTCCCGCTCCGCGTGAGCTTCGTCTAGTCGACGTTAATCGACCGTTGCGGCGCAGCTATTTATTCTACGCTTGCTATTCTGCTCTTGCCCAGCCGTCCGGCATCAGCCGTTCTTGCGGCAGGAAGCGGCTTTTATAGTCCATCTTGCGCGAGCCGCGAACCCAGTAGCCGAGATAGACGTAAGACAAGCCCATGCGCTGCGCGCGGGCAATGTGGTCGAGCACCATGAAGGTGCCGAGCGAACGCGCGGCTTCGTCCGGTTCGAAAAACGAATAGACCATCGACAGTCCGTCGCCGAGCACGTCGGTGAGCGCGATGGCGACGAGGTCTCCGGCGGCCCGGGCCGAGGCCGGGGCGCCCGGTTCCCGGCGACGATATTCGATGATGCGCGTCTCGATATGGCTGTCCTCGACCATCATCGCATAGTCGAGCACGGTCATATCGGCCATGCCGCCGTCGCGATGCCGGGAATCAAGATAGGCGCGGAAGATCGAGTATTGCTCGGAAGTCGGCACCGCGATCCGCATTTCGCTCGCGATGTCGGCATTGCGCCGCACGATCCGGCGCATGCTTTGGGTCGGGCGAAAATCCTGAGCGACGACGCGGACCGAGACGCAGGCGCGGCAGTTCTCGCAAGCCGGCCGGTAGGCGATCGATTGGCTGCGGCGGAAGCCGCCCTGGGTCAGGATATTATTGAGCTCGGGCGCGCGCTCGCCGACGAGGTGGGTAAAGACCTTTCGCTCCTCCTTGCCGGCGAGATAGGGGCACGGCGAGGGGGCGGTCAGGTAGAATTGCGGCGTGTCGCGAGAATGCTGGGTCACGGGGTGTTACGCGGCATGGTGGTCACGATGGGGCTCGGTCAGGGCCGTCCGCCGAATCCGGCAGTCTCGCAGCATCGCGCGGCGGGACGCCTGCGTCAAAGGCCAAAAACACGTCAGCGGACCGCGCGGGTCCGCAATAAAGCCGCCCTGTTGGCATTGTTGATGAGCACCGTTCCGACCAGCAGATCGTGCAGAAGCCGCCGTCGCGTGTTGAAGAAACCGACCACCAGGATGAACGGGCTCAGCATGCTGACACTGATCCAGAATACGACGGCATGGACCGCGCCGAGCACGAAATAGGCCGGCGATCCGTACCAGGTGCGCATCTCGATCTCCATGGCGCGCATGCCGATGGTGGCGGAAGCCGGGCCGCCGAGAGTGACCCCGTAATAGACCAGCGCCCATATCACCGAAGCGGGCGACAATAGCCAATACAGCGCCCAGCCCAACCCGAAGGTGACGATGCCCAAAACGAAGATGAAGACCGATGCCGTGATCAGGGGCACCGCAATGATGACGACGTCGATGACGAAGGCAATGACGCGGCGCGCCATGACGCCCTCGAACAGCTCCGGATTGGCGGCCGGGTCGTAGGCGTGCGGTTTGACGTCGGCCCCGAAGCCCATCCGGGCGGTTTCCGCGCCGGCGCCGGAAGCGTTTGTGCCTGAAGGGCTTGTTGCCGAATCTGTCATGATTAGCTTGGCATTATAAGCCGACCGGCTGAGAGTGTCATTGGAAATGGCCCATCATCAGGGCGTCGGAGGCGGTCCGGTGAAGGTTTCGCTGGCGGATATCGAGGCGGCCCGCCGCACCATCGCGGGGCATGTCTTGCGCACGCCGCTCTTGCCCGCGCCGCCGTTGTCGGCGCTGACCGGCGCCGATGTCTTCGTGAAATACGAGAACCTGCAGGTCACCAATTCGTTCAAGGAGCGGGGCGCCTGCGTGAAGCTCGCAGCGCTTGGCGCCGACGAGCGCCGCCGCGGCGTCATCGCCATGTCGGCCGGCAATCACGCGCAGGCCGTGGCCTATCACGCCAAGCGGCTCGCGATTCCCACCACCATCGTCATGCCGGTGACCACCCCGTTCGTGAAGGTGAAGGCGACCGAAGCGCTCGGGGCGAATGTCATCCTGTGCGGCGAGACGGTCGGGCAAGCGGAGGAACGCGCCGCGGCGCTCGCCGCCGAGCGCGATCTCGTTTGGGTCCATCCCTACGACGATCCCGCCATTATGGCGGGCCAGGGCACCGTTGCGCTCGAAATGCTGGAGGAGGCGCCCGATCTCGACGTGCTGGTCCTGCCGATCGGCGGCGGCGGGCTGATCGCCGGCAATGCCATTGCGGCGCGCGCCTTACGGCCGTCGATCGAGATCGTCGGCGTCGAATGCGCGCTCTACCCGTCGATGTGGAACGCGATCCGTCTCGGCCACAAGCCCTGCGGCGGCGCGACGCTCGCTGAAGGCATCGCGGTGAGCAAGGCCGGCGCACTGACGCTGCCGGTGGTGCGCGAACTCGTCAGCGACATTATCCTGGTCGAGGAAGCCTTGATCGAACGCGCGGTCAACGCCTTTCTCACGCTGCAGAAGACCATGGCGGAAGGGGCAGGTGCCGCCGGCCTTGCCGGAATGCTGGCTGCGCCCGAACGCTTCGCCGGCCGCAAGGTCGGGCTCGTCCTGTGCGGCGGCAATATCGATCCGCGCATGCTCGCTTCCATCATGGTGCGCGAGCTCGAGCGCGAGGTTCGCATCGTGTCGTTCCGCCTGACTATTCCGGATCGGCCCGGAGTCTTGGGACAGATTGCCAGCCGGCTCGGCGAACTCGGTGCAAATATTCTCGGCGTCGAGCACCATCGGTTGTTCCTCGACGTGCCTGCCAAAGGCGCCAAGCTCGATGTGACGATGGAAACGCGCGACGCTGCGCATGCCGAAGAAATTCTACGCGCGCTGACTGTGGATGGTTATCGGCCGGTGCGCATGCAAGGCGGCGCGGCGTTGCAGTGAAAGCACGCGCGCCGGCAAACGCCGCGGCCGCTGCACTATGACACTGCGTTTCTCGCAAATGTCATCGAAGTGTCACCCCTCAATTTTAGCCATGACCCGGGGCAAAAAAATACTTCGGGGGCGTCTCTATGTTGTCGCGTCGTCAGTGTGCGCGCCGTGATTGGCTGCGCGGTTCGACTTCGTTGCGGTGGGCGGGTTTCGCCGGACTTGCGGCAGCGGGCTTAAGTGTGGTGTCGCCCGGACCGGCCATCGCCGGTTCAGTGTCGCTCAGCGAATTTCAGCCCTATAACGCCGCCAATGCGAGCTCGGTCCCGGTGGGCCCGTTTTCGCTCTATACCGTGCCGGTCGATCAACTGCAGCCGACGCAGATGAACGAGGGCTTTACCGAGGTCAAAAACAAGACCACCGGCTTCGATCTCGTCCAGCCCTCGAACCTGCAAGCGGATCTGATCGGCGATGTCGAGCCGGTGGTCATCGGTCCGGGCGGTATTCTTTATCTCACCGACGGCCATCACACCTTCACCGCGCTCGAAGAGTCCAGCTACGGCTCGAGCAATCCGACCGTCTTCGTCAACGTCATTGCCAATTTTTCCACGCTGACGACCGCGCAATTCTGGGCGACGATGCAAGCGGACAATTTGCTGCTTCCGTTGAACGACGGCGTGCCGCAGATCGTCAACACCTCGACCGGAGCGCCGATCCCGACGTCGCTCACCGGATTGACCCAGGATATCTATCGCGGCCTGGAATTCAGCATCCTGAAGAACAAAAGCTCGAAGCTGTTCACGACTACGTCGAACATTACGGGCGCGATCGGATCGGCGAAGCCCGGCCTCGATAAGATCACCGGCCTCTACGGCGACTTCATCTGGGCCGACGCCTATCGCAACGCCAATGGCGGTCTCGGGCTGCCGGTGCTTTCGCCCGGCGATATCGCGCTCGCGACGCAGTGGAACCTCAAGGCCACGAGCCCGACCAGCGAGCCGAATGTTGGCGCCGTGACCGTCGGTCAATTGCCGGGCTTCATCCTCAACAACAGCGTCACCGGCAACAGCATCATCGTAAGCGGGACGATCAGCAACGCCACGCTGGCGAACGGTACCCTTGACGGCACCAAAACCGGAACCTTCAACGAAACGACGACATTTGCCTCCTTCAATGGCATCACGAGCTTCAATCTCGGAACGCCGAGCAATCCGATTCTCGTCGGCACGCCACAGTCGGGCTTCGTGATGCAGCTCGGTAATGACCTCGGCGGCTCGGTGACATTGAGCGGCACCAATACTTATACCGGCGGAACGACGATCATCGCCGGCAACCTCATCATCGGAAGCGACGCCGCGCTCGGCGCTGCGTCGACAGGTTTTACCTTCAATCCGAACAATGCCCTCGGCAGCGTCGAGGCGGCTAACGGCATCATCTTCAACAGCCTGACCGAGGGCAACGGCATGCTGACGATCGGGACCACCACCGGCGGGACGTTCTCGACCAATCGGCCGATCGGCGTCGATGGCGAAGTGGCGACGATCAATGTCAACGATAACGTCGTGACATTGACCGGTCAGCTCGTTTCCCTCGGCACCAATGGCGTGGGGCTCGGCAACGCGACCGGCGTATCGGACCTGACAATAGACGACAACAGCGGCTCCATCGGCAAGCTGATCCTGTCGACATCGAGCCCTAATTTCTACGGCAACATCATTATCGGCACGAACGGCGCCCCGATCGTCGAGGTGATGAACGATGCCGCGCTGGGTAACACGACCTTGCCGGCCAACGAACTCGGCCAGATCGAACTCAACGGCGGCACCTTCCAGGCAGGCGCCAGCTTCACTTCGCACCGCACCATGTTTCTCGGCGGCGGCAGCAGTTTCGATGTCAACGGCTTCTCGACGTCCTTCGGCAGCCTGCAGGATATCCAGCGGACGCTGATCGTCGAGAACTCAAGCAGTAACGCCGGCGCGGTAACATTCGGTACCTTCGAGATCGGCGCCACTGCAACATTGAACATCGATGCCGGAACCGGCAGCACGGGCGGCGCGGGAACTTCAATTACCTTCACCAACGGCATTATTCGCGATGCGGGCGCCACCCTTATCCTGCAGCCGACAACGGCGGGCAATATCGGCACGCTCGCCACCGGGACGGCCAACAGCGAAAATGTCTTCGATAATCTCAGCTCGCAGAACACGCCGGTGAACGGCATCGTCGCGCCGTGGATTGTCGTTTACGCCGGTATCCCGAGCAATCCGACGCCCAGCAGTCCCTTGAGTTTCGCGACCTATGGCGCCAACGGCTTCACGGCAACCGGCGGCAACAGCACCAATATTCTGACGGCAACGGGTGCGAGCAGCGTGCAGCAGAGCACCAGCATCACCGGCGGCACTGTCACCAGTAACCTGCAGGCCTATGCCTTAAGCGTGCAGAACGGCACCGGGATCGCGCTCAACGGGCATACGTTGACCCTGGGTGATGGCGCCAATCCGGCGGGCCTGATCCTCAATGGCGGCGCCAGCATCACCGGCGGCACGCTCGCCTTCGGCGGGAGCGAGGGCGTGATCTGGATCGCCGGCCTGAACACCAATAGCAATACGATTTCGGCCCAGATCACTGGCACTGGCGGTCTGACTTTCGCCGGCGGACTGCATGCGACCGATCTCAGCACCATATCGAAGACCCAGGGCCTGAGCGTCGTCTCGATCAGCACCGCATCGACCGAAACGGGTCCGATCATCATCGATTCCGGCGCGGTCACCCTGGCAGCCACCAATGTGTTCTCGAGCAGCACGTCCGGAATCCTTCTGGCAAACACCAAATCGTCGCCGTCGCCGGCAACCTTGAACATCGCCGCCAACAACATCGTCACCGCGCTCAACAGCGTCGGCAACAACAGCGCGATCAATATCGCCACCGGCGACACGCTCACCATCGGTGACGCCCAGAATTTGAATTCCACGCTGTCGGCCACGATCACGGGCACCGGCACCAACGGTACCGGATCGCTCGTCAAGGCGGGTACCGGCCTCCTCGATATATCGGGCGGCGCGCTCAACCTGACCAACAGCGGCACCGTCACCGTTAACGGCGGCGCGCTGCGAATTGGCAATGGCGTCGTGCCGACGAGCGGCGCCGGCAGCAGCACGCTGTTCACGGTCAATGCGGGCACCGAATTGCAATATTCCGGCAATGGCGGTTCGGTGTTCACCAACCAGATCACCGGCAGCGGCATTTTTCATTTGGTGGCCGGCACCGTCAAGCTGACCAACGCCACCAACAATTACACCGGCGGCACCGTCATCGAAACCGGTGCCACGCTCGATCTCACCACCGGGAACCTGTCAACCGGCGGCGCCATCACCAATGCCGGCGGCACGCTGGTGTTTGACCAGTCCGTCAACGGAGCTTTCACCGGCGTCATGAGCGACGGCAAGCAATCGGGCGGTCCGACCGATCCGAATGATATCGCCTGCGGCGGGTCGGTCACCTGCAGTGGTCCGACATTGTCCGGCACTCTGATCAGAGACGACAGCGCCACCGGCGGTGCTACCGCCAGCAATGTGACGCTCTTCACCGCGCAGACCTATACCGGCATGACCTATATCGAGGCCGGCACGCTGACTTTGGGCGCGAGCAACACCATCGCGACAAGCCAGGGCGTCATTCTCGGCCGCGTCGGCGGCGCGTTTTGCGCCGGGGTGGCGTGTAACCCCAGCCTGACGACGGCGATCCTGGCGCTCGGCGCCAACAATACGATCGCCGGTCTGGCGGACAATGCGGGCAACAAGACCCAGGTTCAGCTCAACGGCAATACGCTGACGCTGGCGCCGATTGCCGGAACGTCGTGGTCCTATGCGGGCTCGATCGTCGACCAGACGACCAGCGGCAATCTCGTACAGAACGGCCTCGGCACCAGCATTTTGACCGGCACCAGCAGCTATACGGGCACGACCGCGGTCAATGCCGGCACGCTCGACGTCGAAGGCACGCTCACCGGTACGTCCGGCGTTACGGTCAATTCGGGCGGCACCGTGGTCGGCGGCGGCACCATCGATCCGGCGCTGATGACCATCAATTCCGGCGGCACCTTCGCCCCCGGCACGCCTGGTACGCCCGGAACGTCGACGACGGTCGCGGGCAATCTTTTGTTCAATGCCGGCGCCAATTACATCGTGCAGCTTAACTCGACGAGCACGACCTTTGCCAACGTCACCAATGCCGGCACCGCGGCGCTCAACGGCAATGTGCTCGCCACCTTTACGCCGGATACCAGCCCGCTGAAACAATACGACATCCTGAAATCGAGCGGACTCGGCGGCACGACCTTTTCGGGCCTCGCCACCGTCAATCTGCCGAATTTCAACACCAGCCTGAGCTACAGCGCGACCGACGCGTTCCTCAATGTCAGCGCGGCGATGGGCAACGGCGGCGGACTGTCCGGCAATCAGCAGAACGTCGCCAATTCGATGAACAATTTCTTCAACGGCGGCGGCACGCTGACGCCGAACTTCGCCACCATTTTCGGGTTGAGCGGCGGCAACCTCAATACCGCGCTGGCGCAACTGTCGGGCGAATCCAATACCGCCGCCGACCAGGCCTCGTTCCAGCTGATGTCGGGCTTCCTCGGCATCATGACCGATCCGTCGGTCGACGGCCGCGGCGGCGCGGGCGGCGGCGGCGCATCGGCCTTCGCGCCCGATCAGGACGCGGAATTTCCGCCCGACATCGCGCTCGCTTATGCCTCCGTGATCAAGAAGGCGCCGCCCGCACCTCCGGCATTCGAAGATCGCTGGTCGGCATGGGGATCGAGCTTCGGCGGTTACAACAAGACGAACGGCGATGCCGCCGCCGGGACCAATACGTTCACGGCGCGTGCTTACGGTTTCGCCGGCGGCCTCGACTATCACGTGACGCCGAGCACGGTCGTGGGCTTCGCGCTTGCCGGCTCCGGGAGCAATTGGAGCCTGGTGCAAAATCTCGGCAGCGGCCGCGCCGATTCATTCCAGTTCGGCCTCTACGGCACCAGCCGTTCGGGACCGGCCTACCTCTCGGCGTCGGTCGGCCTTACCGATCATCACGTGAACACCGACCGCTTTGCGCCGCTCGGCGATCACCTCACCGCGCGCTTCGACGCGCAAAGCTACGGCGCGCGCCTCGAGGGCGGCTACCGCTACGGCATGGCCGCCGTCGGGGTGACACCTTACGCTGCCTTGCAGACGCAATTGTTCCATACGCCGAACTACAGCGAAACCGACCCGGCCGGCTTGGGCTTTGGCCTGAGCTTTGCCGCGAACAACGCCACCGATACCAGGAGCGAACTCGGCTCGCGCTTCGACAATGCGCAGGTCATCAACGGCATGCCGCTGACGCTGCGCGCGCGAGTCGCCTGGGCGCATGACTGGGCGTCGACGCCATCGCTGGCGGCGACGTTCCAGACCCTGCCGGGTGCTAATTTCGTGGTCAATGGCGCAGGCGTGCCGACCGATTCGGTGCTGACATCGGCCGGCGCCGAGTTGCGGCTGTCACAGAGCTGGTCGGTGCTGGCGAACTTCGACGGCGAATTCGCCAAGGCATCGCAGACTTATACCGGCACCGGCACCATCCGCTATGTCTGGTAGATGGCTTCCTCGCGAGGGTCGCGGCGACCGCGATCAGTGCGCCACATCGCGGTCGAAGCTCGGTGCGTCGCTCGGCGGTGCATCGGCAGGCGCCGCGGGCGCGTCGACCGGCCGCGCCCTCGGCAGCGGCACGCCCGCTAATGGCACACCGGCTGATGGCACCCCGGTCTGCGTCAGGCCGCTCTGAGCCGGTTCGGCCATCGCGACGACATTCGGCCGGCGCCGCGGCAGCGGCACGGGGCCTTTGAGCGGCGCGATATTCGGCAGGTCTTCGCTCGCGTCACTCGTCGGCGGCGACGGCGCGTCGGGTGCGGGAGTGCCGGCGGCCATGCTGTCGGTCGGCGCCGGAGTTGGCGGGTTTGGCCACGGCGAGGACGGACCGGACGATGGCGCCGTATTGGCGCCGGGCGAGGCCGCTGCCATCGGTGACGGAGGGAACGGAGAATTGGGCTGTGCAGCGGCGTTCGGCTGCGCCGTTGCCGGCGGCATCGCATTCGCCACCGCGGTCGGGGCAGCGGACGAAGCCGTGGTTTGGTCCGTCGCCGACGGCCCGCTCGGCGGAGCGAGCTGCATCGGGGCCGCGGCCGAGCTGGACGCAGCCTGGTCGGGCGATGGAGCGGACGTCGAATTGGAAGGAGCGCCCGGCGATGTCGGACTGGATGTTGCATCGGCCTGTGGGCTCGCCGCCGTATTATCCGGCGGCTGCGCATCGGTCAGGCGTTGGAAGGTCGGCAGTTGCGGCGGTCCCACATAGGTGCGGACGAAGGCCGTGATGGTCCAAAGCACCACCGGAACGGCGACGATCACCGCCACCAAAATGATAATCCGCTGCAGCACCGGCATGTAGAGCCGGATATCGTCATCATCACGCATCACATCCGCCACTTTGCTTGGGCATGATCTGATCCGAAAACCGGTTTCGGGATCATGCCCTGTTCCCAGGCGGGGAGCAGCTAATTACGCGCTACCCTTTTTCAGTTTCTCCGCGATCTTTGGCGCGAAATAAGTCAGCACCCCATCCGCGCCGGCGCGCTTGAATGCGATCAGGCTTTCGGTCATCGCCTTGTCGCCGTCGAGCCAGCCGTTCCCCGCCGCAGCCATGATCATCGCATACTCGCCGGACACTTGGTAGGCGAAGGTCGGCATCCCGAAAGTGTCCTTAACGCGCTGCAGGATATCGAGATAGGGCAGGCCTGGCTTGACCATGACCATGTCGGCGCCCTCGATAATGTCGAGTTCCACTTCGCGCAGTGCCTCGTCGGTATTGGCTGGGTCCATCTGATAGGTGCGCTTGTCGCCGACGAGCGTGACGCTCGAGCCGACAGCGTCGCGGAACGGGCCGTAGAAGGCAGACGCATATTTGGCCGCATAGGCCATGATCTGAACATCGCCGAAGCCCGACCGATCGAGACCTGCCCGGATGGCGCCGACGCGACCGTCCATCATGTCGGACGGCGCGATGATATCGCAGCCGGCTTCGGCTTCGACAAGGGCCTGTCGGACCAGAACCTCGACCGTCTCGTCGTTGAGGATGACGCCGTCGTGCAACAGCCCGTCATGGCCGTGGCTGGTGTAGGGATCGAGCGCCACGTCGCAGAGGATGCCGATGTCGGGCACTTCTTTTTTGATGGCGCGAATGGCGCGGCAGACGAGATTATCGGGATTGAGTGCTTCGGAGCCCACGTCATCGCGCCGGACCGGGTCGGTATAGGGAAACAGCGCGAGGCAGGGAATATGCAGTTCGGCGGCGCGTTCGGCGCTGCGCACCGCCTCGTCCACCGAGAGCCGCTCGACCCCCGGCATGGAATCGATGCCGGCGCGGATTTTGACGCCGTCGACCAGGAAAAGCGGCCAGATCAGATCGTTGGTCGTGAGCACGCTTTCGCGCACCATGCGGCGCGACCATTCGGCACGGCGGTTGCGGCGCGGCCGGATCGCCAGATCCAGCCCCTTGCTGGGCGCCTCGGTTTCCACCGGTGCCAAGCGGCTCCTTTCGAGCGGGCGGCCGAATTTGATCGCCATAAAGCTCTCCTTCGTTCGTCTCTTTTAGCCGTTTTGCCCTGAACCCGCCACTCCGGCCCGCTACGGAGCCCCGAACCACTGGATGGGTGGCGGCACGGCCAGCGTTGACGGGCATTTGGGGGCCCTCTATCGCTGCTCCCGGGCGCCGGCCACCAACCCCCGCAGCAGCGCGTTTTTGGACGTGACATGAGCGATCAATCGCAGCGGCGTCCGACCCGGCCGAGCGACATGCTCGAGCCGGTGCAGGCGGTGGCGCGGCGGGAGACCTGGACCGAATATCTGGTCCTGTTCCTGCGCGTCATGGCCGGGATTTCGCTGATCAAGGGGCTCTATCATTGGGCCCAGGTCTGCGGCATCGGCGTCCCGCCGGACCAGGGCTTTGAGACGCACACCGTGGCCTGGCAGACCGCGACGGTGTTCTTCGCCGTGCTTGATCTCGTGGCGGCAGTCGGGCTCTGGCTCGCCGCGGCCTGGGGCGCCGTGGTGTGGCTCAGTTCCGTCGTCTCGATGGCGGTGGTCGAAGTGTTTTTCCCAAAAGTCTATGGCGGCAGCCTGCTCATCGTGCTGCTCGAAATGGTGCTGCTGTTTGCCTATCTCTTCCTCGCCATCATGTCGGCGCGCGAGCGGCCGGCGTGACAGAACTAAAATCGCGGCGCCTCGCCCGCATAGGCCTGCCCGATCACATTGCGCAGGTCTTCTTTGCTGACCGCTTTCGGGTGCGTGATCTTGACGGCTGACACCACCTCGACGGCTTTGCCGATGTCTTCCTCGTGCATGCCGAGATGTTTGAAGCCGGTCGGTAGCCCAAGCCGGACATTGAGATCGTAAAGCCCGCGCGCCGCGTCGTCGGTTTTGAGCGCGCGCTTGATCCGTGCCATGGCGCCGGGCGCAGCATCGGCATTGAAGCCGATCGCATAGGGCGTCGAGATCGCGTGCGTCTGGGCGTGTTCGAGATCAAACCACTGCCGCACCCGTTGCGCGATGGCGTGTTCGAGGCCGATTTTGGCGCGGAAGTTTGCCGCGAGCCACGCGCCGTAGAGCGCTTCGCTGCGCGCATCGAGATCGCGCGGATTTTGCACGATGCGCGGCAGGCTCGAGCCCAACAGCCGCACCGCCTCTTCGGCCATGGTTTCGACCACCGGATTGGTGTCGATGCCGTAAAGGCTCTCGACCGCATGCGCCATGGCGTTCATGCCGCTCGCTGCCGAGACGCGCGGCGGCAGGTCGAGGGTTAGCTCGGGATCGTAGATCGCGGTGGCGGGCAGCGCCTCCGGACCCTCGCCGGTCACGCGATTTTCGGCGACGCCGATATACCAGCGCGCCGCCATTTCCGAACCCGAATAGGTTGTGACGACCGCGATGTAAGGAAGCTTGGTGGTGGCGCCGGCTGCCTTGGCGAGACCGATCGGCGAGCCGCCGCCGATGACGACAAAACCGTCGGCGTTGTGACGCTTGAGCTCGGCAAGGATGCTGTCAAAGGCCTCGCGCGGCATGTTCTGGCCGGCGGTATCGCAGAAGCCTACGACCCGCTTGTCGATCGGCGCGGTGATGCGGCGGGCAAGCTCGATGCGCGTCTTCGAGCACAGCACCAGCACGCGCGACATTTTATGGAAGTCGGCTGCCGCGGCGAGCGACCCGATGGCGCCGGCGCCAAAGACGATGCGGACCGGATCGGAATGGTAGGTGAAGCGGCCGGCGCTCTCGGGGGCGCTCACTCCGCTTTCATCCCGGCTCTTTTCACGACCGGTCCCCATTTGGCGACTTCGGAGGCGATGAATTTGCCGAATTCGGCCGAACCCATCTGCACCGGCGAGGCGCCTTCGTTGCTGAGATATTTTTGGGTGTCGGCCGATTTTAAGACTTCGGCGATGGCGTCGTGCAGCTTGTCGACGATCGGCTGCGGCGTGCCGGCGGGCGCGATCACGCCCCACCAGTTCGACGCCACATAGCCGGGCACGCCCGCCTCGGCGATGGTCGGCAGATCGGGCAGGATGGGGCTCCTTTGTTCGCCGCCCGTCGCCAGCGCCCGCAAGGCGCCGGACTGGATGCTGGGGACAGTCTGCACGATCGAGGAGAACATCACCTGGTCTTCGCCGCCGATAATGGCGAGCATCGCCGGACCGCCGCCTTTGTAGGGCACGTGCACGATGTCGACATTGGCCATCAGCTTGAATAATTCGCCGGAGAGGTTCTGAAAACTGCCGATCCCGGCCGAGGCGTAGTTCAGGAAGCCCGGCTTGTCTTTGGCAAGGTCGAGCAATTCCTTCAGCGAATGGACCGGCAGTTTCGGATTGACCGTGAGCACATTGGTGCCGGTGCCGAGGATGCTGACCGGGACGAAATCCTTGATCGGATCGAACGGCTCCTTGTAGATCCAGGGATCCACGGCATGCGCGATTGAGATGATGAGGAGCGTATAGCCGTCGGGAGCCGATTTCGCCGCCATATCGGAGCCGAGCACGCCGCCGGCGCCGGGGCGGTTGTCGACAAAGACCTGCTGGCCGAGTTTTTGGCCGAGCTGATTGGCGACGATGCGCCCGACCACGTCATTGCTGCCGCCGGGCGCGAAGGGAATGATCAGCCGGATGGTGCGGGTAGGGTAGTCGTCCGCTCGGACGGGGGCGGCTACGGCTGTTAGCGCCAGCACTAGCCCGAACAACCCGACGCCTATTTGCCACTTCCGCACCTGCATCCTCCCTGCCGATTTTGGCGCTCGTTCTACACGAGATAGGGGATTGCGTCATTCCACCACGATGTCGCGCACCTCTTTGGCCTTGGCGGTCGCAGCGCCAAGGAGAAAGCCGAGATCGGTGCCGGTCGAGACATAGCGCGCGCCCATGCGCACGAATTCGGCCGCCAACTGTGGGCGCGAGGACAGTCCGCCGACGCCGACATGTTTGCCGTGGCGGCGACAGGCCGCGATGGTCGCCGCATAGGCCTCGCGCACTCGCGGGTGCTCGTATTGCCCCGGAAGCCCCCAATCGGCGAGAAGATCGTTGGTGCCGATCATCACCATGTCGACGCCGTCGACGGCTGCGATCTCGTCGGCCTTGGCAAGCGCTGCATCGCTTTCGAACTGCACCATGAGGAGTGTGGCGTCGTTGAGCGCCGCGTCAGCCTCCGCCGCCGGAAAGCTTTGGTAGTGCAAATGTGGCAGCGGTCCCGCGGCCGAACGCTCGCCGAGCGGCGGGAATTTCGCCGCGGTCACATAAGCGTGCGCGTCGGCGGCCGAGCGGACATGCGGCGCGATAATGCCCAATGCGCCCCCATCGAGGACCCGTGACACCACGGCGACGCCGGGCACCCGCACCAGCGGCGTGACGCCGGCCGCGAGCGCCGCCATGCAGATCTGGCCGGTGGTTTCGAGCGAAAAGCTCGAATGTTCGAGGTCGACATAAAGGCTGTCGAAACCCGCGGTCTTGGCGATGCGGGCGATTTCGATGCCGCGCACGAGCCGCACCGTGATCGAGGACACAACCTCGCCGCGGGCGAGCTTTTCCTTCATGTGGTTTCTTAAGGTATCAGCGATTTTGCCCGGCATTGGCCCGTCCACCCTTAAAGTGACTTCTTAACGCGCGCCTCATCCAAACTCTTAAGCCCGATCTCACCCGAAGTCTCAGCCGGTTTCGGCCCTGACAGCGGCTGGCCGGATTGCTATGCTGGGGAGAGGGAGAAAGCGCCGTGAATTACGCAACAGACTTCAAATCGATCCGCGACGAGGTATCCGCGCAAGAGTGGCAGACCCGGCTCGATCTCGCCGCCTGTTACCGGCTGGTCGACGCCTACGACATGACCGACCTGATCTATAACCACATCACCGCGCGCATCCCCGGCACCGAGCATCTTTTGATCAATCTCTATGGCCTCCTCTACAAGGAGATCACGGCGTCGAGCCTGGTCAAGATCGACGTCGAGGGCAACGTCATCTCAAAGCCCGACACCGATTACGGCCTCAATGTCTCGGGCTACGTCATTCACGGCGCCATCCATAAGGCGCGGCCGGATGTCTCTTGCGTGCTGCACACCCATACCCGCGCCGGCATCGCGGTCTCGGCGATGAAATGCGGGCTGTTGCCGCTGTCGCAGACCTCGATCCGCTTCGTCGGCCATCTCGGCTATCACGACTATGAGGGCCCGGCGATCGACACCGACGAGCGCGAGCGCATCGTCGCCGATCTCGGCCCGCACGACGCGCTGATCATGCGCAATCACGGGCTCCTCACCTGCGGCGCCACCATCCAGCAGGCCTTCAACACCATGTATCAGCTCGAACTGTCGTGCCGCTCGCAGGTCGACGCCATGGCGGCGCGCACCGATCTGACCATGCCGGGCGAGAACGTGCTGGCGCACACCGCGCATCTCTATCAGCCCGGCGCGCGGCGGCCTTACGGCGTGTTGGAATGGCCGGCGATGCTGCGGCTCTTGGCGGCGGAGGAGAAGAGTTCGGGGTGGCCGCCGTATTGGCAGTGAGGCGTGGACTTCTAAGACAGGTTGCCCGCTGCATATGGATTATGCCCGCTTTGGTCCCGAAAGCGGTCTCGCCGCCATGCGACCGACGCGGTGGCGAGGGGGCATAACCGGCCTCACGCACTGCAGAAGAAACGTGAGGCCCGCCGGACCGTCGCAGCGCCCAAAGACCTGCCGATCAGGACGTGATACCGTTGCCTCACGGCAGCAGGCATGATGCCGACCGGGATTTGGCAAAAGCCAATCCGTCTCGGAACGGCGGTAATTCCGCGCTCGGCGGCGCCGGCCGAGTGCCACAACAAGGAAAGGCTTCAACATGGCCGGCGGTGATGACGACTATGGTGATGCGTTCAAGAATGCGAAACTTGAACACGACCAGCAACTGGAAGCCCCCACAGAGGCCAAGCGTTTGCAGGCGGAAGCCGATGCCGACATCGCGGTCTTGAGCAGTGTCGTCCTGCCCCAGTTACAGGCTGCCGCTCAGAAATTGCACCCGCTCGGCGGCAATGTGGATATTCGGCAATACGGCCGCACCGGAAAAACGCTGCGGCCCGCATCGGTTGCTTTCCGGATAACGGACCAGCAGGATCAGCAAGATCAGCCGGGCTCAGGAAAGGGCCATCAAAGCCGCGTCTATTTGATTGTTCCACGCGATGGGGCGGTCACGGTCACCTGCGGCGACGGTTTCGACGTGACCGGCCAGCCGAAACACGCCAAGAACGTCAGCGAGGAGATCGGCATCCACCGACGCGATGACGTTACAATCGAGAATGTCAAAAAGCTGATCATGCGTGCGATCGAGGAATACCGCAACGATCGTCCTCCAGCCGGCGCGCGGGCAGCATCGATCACCTGAAATAACGTAACGGCCGGTGGCGCATTGGTGAGGCGCCAGCCAGCGGTGAGGGCCCGGGGGCGGCCCCAAGCGCGGCCCCAAGCGTGGACGAGGCTCCTATTCCGACTTGATATTGTTCTCCTTCACCACCGGCCCCCACAGCGCCATCTGCTCGGCGAGGAATTTTGCCTCCTCCTGCCCGTCGCCGAGGCGGAGCGTGATCTGCAGGCTTTCGGTCAGCGTCTTGCTGACGGTCGGATCGCGCAGGCTGTCGGCGAGCGCTGCCGCAAAACGGTCGACGATCGGCTTCGGCGTGCCGGCCGGCGCGAACACGCCCCACCAGGCGTAGGATTCGAAGCCGGCAAAGCCGCTCTCGATTGCGGTCGGCACGCCGGTCAGCGTCGGCATGCGGGTCTTGCCGGTCTGCAATAGCGGCACGATGGTCTTGGCATTGACCTGCGGCATGACCAGCGCCGCGCTGCCGATGATCAGATCGACATGGCCGGCGATGGCGTCGTTCATGGCCGGGCCGCCGCCGCGATAGGGCACGTGCACGAGCTTGCAGCCGGCGCGCTCGGACAAGAGCGTCATGGTCAGATGCCCGACGCTGCCGCTGCCGATCGATGCGTAGGTGATGGTGCTGGGCTTCTCCTTGGCGGCCGCCACCACGTCGGCGAAGGATTTGTAGGGCCGCGACGGATGGGTCGCGAGCACGTTCGGCGCGGTGCCGATCAGCATCACCGGCTCGAGATCCTTCACGGTGTCGAAATGCAGATCGAACAAAAACGGATTGACCGCATGCGTATCGAACACGAAGACCCAGCTGTTGCCGTCCGGCGGCGACTTCGCCACCAGCTCGGTGCCGAGGCTGCCTGAGGAGCCGGGGCGGTTTTCGATGACGATGGTGGCGCCGAGTTTTTGCTGCAGGCCGGGCTGCGCCATGCGAGCGATCGGATCGACCGAGCCGCCGGGCGGGAACGGCACGGTGATCTTGATGATGCCGGACGGCCAGGTTTGCGCCCGGGCGAAATCGGCGAGGGCCAGCGTCAGCGGCGACGCCAGCGCGGTCGTCACGAGCGACCGTCGTGTGATGCTCATTTTTCTCTCCCCGTGGGTAAAGGCTCAGCCTTCCGGCGGCGCCACCGGCGCGGTCTGTCCGGAACGTTTCAGCGCGTCGGCGACAAAGCCGTTCGCTTTCATTTCTTCGACGAATTTGCGGAGGTACGCTGCGCCGGCCGTGCGGCCCTTGGGCGTACCGATCGACTGGCGGATTTCCTCGAACGAGCCCGGCAGCACGCGGGTGTCGGGATGATCCTTGGCATAGGCATCGAGCGGCTCGCGCACGCCCGCCGCGGCATCGAGATGCTGCTCGAGGAAGGGCTCGACTCCGCCCGCCGCGCCGCCCTTCGGATTGCGGATCAGTACCGCGTTTTTTAGCGTCCGCGTCAGGTAGAGATCGTAGACCGAGCCCAGCCCGACACCGATTTTTATGCCAGGCGCATCGACTGCGGCGACGTCCTTGAGCGGGGAATCCTTTTGCACCAGATAGGCGCCCTGAATGATGACATAGGGCGGGCTGAAGTCCACTTCCGTCGAGCGCACCGGCTCGATGGCGATGAAGCCGATATCCCATTCGTTCTTGGTGGCTCCGTCGAACACCTTTCCCGCCGCCGTATAGGTGACGAACTCGACCGGCACACCGAGACGCTTTGCGAGTGCCGCGGCAAGCTCCGGCGTGACGCCGACCGGCTCGCCATTCGGGCCCTTCTGCACCAGCACCGGATTGCCGAAATTCATCGCGGCGCGGAGCTTGCCGGTCGGTGCCAGATCCTTGAGGACTTCTGGGGAGGGCGCTGCCTGGGCGAAGGCCGTGGTCGATAGCGCGACCATTATGGCGAGTGCAGCAATGATTCTCGGCATGGCGGGCCTTCCCCTGCGGCGACTGATCGCCATGTAGTTTTTGCGAGTATTGTTTTTTTGCGCGTATCGATGAACCGGCGTAATAGCACGGCCGGAACGAATAAAGGAGCGGTGCAATGAAAATCGATGGGTCGTGCGGATGTGGCGCCATTCGGATCGAGGGCGAAGCCGATCCGGAGAAAACCCAAATGTGTCACTGCACCGATTGCCAATCCGGCACCGGCACGGCCTTCCGCGTTTCCGTGCCGGTACCCGGCGCGACTTTCAAGATGACCGGCACGCCGACATTCTTTCTCAAGACTACGGCGGACAGCGGCAAGCCGCGGCTGCAGGCGTTTTGCCCGACCTGCGGTTCGCCGATCTATTCGACGACGCCGGGCGAGGGCGTGCAGCCGTCCTATATGGTCCGCGTCGGCATTTTGCGGCAGCGCGACCAGTTCGTTCCCCGGCGGCAGAACTGGTATCGCTCGGCGCGGCCGTGGGTCACCGAGATCGGGGCGATCCCGATGAATGAGAAACAGGGGTGAGGCAGGCGCGCTTGTGGAACCTTCCCGTGCGTTGGCGAACCGGCCTCGCGGCGAGCCCCCGCAACGTGATGTACCTCCTCACCTATCTGGATCGCGTCAATATTTCGCCAGCGGCGCGTCGCCCTAGAGCCACCCCGCCAATGGCGTCACTTCATCGCGGTGCACCTGGTACTCGGCGGTTTCGCCGAGGTCCGAACTAGTCCATCGCAGCACCACGTACTCGCCTTCGAGCCTGGTAACGACGCCTATTCTGTTCTGATTACTGCGCCGGACCGACACCTTCATGCCCAACTCCAGCTTCACCTTTTCCTTGCCGCGGTTCATTGTCGATCGGTTCCCCTCACGTCATCTGGACTGGGTGCGCTCCCGGACAGCCACAGTTTCCCAGATGACGATCAACTAAACAACTCCGACAGCAGGTAACACAGCGCGGCCATGGCCGCGGACGCCGGCAGCGTGATGATCCATGCGATCACGATGTTGCTGGCGATGTTCCAGCGCACGGCGGAGACTTTTCGCGCCGCGCCCACGCCGATGATAGCCCCGGTCACGGTGTGGGTCGTCGATACGGGTATGCCGAGATAGGTCGCGGCGATCAGCATGATGGCGCCGCCCGCGGAGGCGCAGCAGCCCTGCACCGGTGTCATCCTGGTGATCTTGGAACCGACAGTGTGCACGATCCGCCAGCCGCCGACGAGCGTACCAAGTCCCATGGCGGCCTGACACGTGATCACGACCCAGAATGGGACATAGAAGCTGCTGCCGAGGTGGCCTTGCGAGAACAAGAGCACGGCGATGATGCCCATCGTCTTCTGGGCGTCGTTGCCGCCGTGGCCGAGCGAAATAAGCGACGCGGCGGCGAATTGCAGCCATTGAAACGTGGGCTCGACGCTGCGCGGGTTAGCGCGCACGAAGCCCCAGGACACCGCCAGCACCAGGAGCAGTGCGAGGAAGAAGCCCAACAGCGGCGACAGTACGATGAAGGCGCCCGTTGTCAGCAGCCCCGGCCAGACAATGGAACCGAGGCCGGCTTTGACGACGCCGGCGCCGACCAGCCCGCCGATGAGGGCGTGCGAACTGCTGGACGGAATGCCGGCCCACCAGGTGACGAGGTTCCAGGAAATGGCGCCCATCAGCGCGCCGAAGATCACATGTGCATCCATCACATCGGCGGACACGATCCCGACACCGATGGTCCGCGCCACGTGGACGCCGAAGACGAGGAAAGCGATAAAATTGAAGAACGCCGCCCAAATGACCGCGTAGCGGGGCCGCAACATGCGCGTCGACACCAGCGTCGCTATTGAATTTGCCGTATCATGCAGACCGTTGAGGAAATCGAACGCCAAGGCGACCAGGATCAGCCCGATCAAAAGAGGCAGGCTCAGTTCGGCAATCATGGCTCCCCGGCAGTCATGGAATAGACAGTCATGGAATAGACAGTCATGGAATAGACAGTCATGGTTTCCAGCCCGTCATGGCTCGATCCGCATCAGATCTGATCGACGACAATTGAATTTATCTCATTGGCGACGTCTTCGAACCGATCGACGACCTTTTCCAGGTGGTCATACAACTCGGACCCGACGACGAATTTCATGGCGCTGTCTTGATTGTTTTCCGATCGACTGGCGAGAAAAAGCGCCTTTAACCCTCGATTGTAGATCTCGTCGGCCTCTTCCTCGATGGTGATGATCTTTGTCGTCAGCGTATTCAGGCGGGGAGCGTTGCTGCCGATCGAGCTTAACAGCGGTACGGCTTCCAGCATCAAATGAGCCGACTGCAGTATGATTTCGCTCATCTGCTGCATCTGAGGCTCGAAGCTTCGAACCTCGAACAACATGATGGTCTTCGCGGTCTTGTTCATCTGATCGATAGCGTCATCCATTGACGTCACGAGAGATTGGATGTCGGTCCGATCGAAGGGCGTGATGAAGGTGCGCCGAACCGCTATGAGAACTTCGCGTGTGACGTCGTCCGCCTCGGCTTCACGCTGGAAAATCTGCTTGCAATAATCTTCGATGGTGTCGCCGCCTTGCAGCAGTCCGCGCAGGGCTTCGGCTCCCGCGACGACAATCGCCGCATGTTTCTCGAAGAGCGTGAAGAACCGCTCTTCCTTTGGCATGAGCGCCTGAAACCAGCCGAGCATTCCGGGTCTCACATTGCGAAGAGCGAATCCGATCGCGCGGTTCAGAGTTAGCATCCGGCGCCGCCGGCGGCATCTTTGTTGTGCCGGTCCGACCCGGCCATCCACCGGGAATTGCAGCGAGTTGGGGGACCATCCATTCGGTGACCCAGCAGCGGCGGTGCGATCAATTCGTTCCGCGGCGGCAGAACTGGTACCGCTCGGCGCGCGCATGGGTGACGGAGATCGGTTCGATCCCGATGAATGAGAAGCAGGGCTGAAGACAGCAAGCCTCAGGCATAGGCCATGCGGGAGCGGCGCCGGAACAATATCCAAAGCACGATCGAGGCGTTGACGGCATTCCAGCCCAGTCCGTTGACGAAGGCGGCGCGATACGAGCCGGTCATGTCAAAAATATATCCTGACATCCAACCGCCGAGCGCCATGCCGAACAGGCTCGTCATCAACACGATGCCGACGCGGGTGCCGGCCTCTCTGGGCGGCAAGTATTCGCGGATGATGAGCGCGTAGCTCGGAACGATGCCTCCCTGGAACAGGCCGAATACCGCGGAGATGACGTATAGCGAGACAAGGCCGTCGTAGAGCAGATAGAGCAAAAGCGCCACGCCTTGCAGCGCCGACCCCAGCATCAACGTGCGCAAACCGCCGATGTGGTCGGCGATGACGCCCGAGCCGATGCGGCCGACAATCCCGCACGCCATCATCACCGCAAGCATGTCGGCGCCGTGGGCAACGCCGTAGCCGAGATCGCCGCAATAGGCGACGATGTGGACCTGCGGCATCGACATCGCCACGCAACAGCACACTGACGCTATTGCAAGCAGCGCCTGCAGCATATTGGGTGACAGGCCGAGGCTGCCGGGCGATCGCATGCCGGTTTTCATCGTCATCGCCACCGGGGCGGGCGCCCGCTGGCGCAGCGCGAGGAAGCCGATCGCGATCATCGCGACCGCACAGGCAATGCCGATGCTGACATGGGTCGTGCGCCAGCCGTACGCCGCGATCGATCGCTGTACGAGCGGCGGCCACACGGTGCCGGCGAGATAATTGCCGGCCGAGCACAGCGTGATGGCGACGCCGCGCCGGCGGACGAACCAGTGCGAAATGTCCGCCATCAGTGGACCAAATGAGGCGGAGCTGCCGAAGCCGATCACCGCATGCGCAAGAGCGAACACCGTCAGGCTGCCGGCATGGGCAGCGCCGACGTAGCCCAGGCCGAGCATGATCGCGCCGAGGACGACCGGCCCGAGAACGCCGGCGATATCGAGAAGCCGGCCCATGAGCACGCCGCCAAAGGCAAAACCCAGCATCGCCAGCGTGAACGGCAACGAGGCTTCCGCGCGCGGCACGCCGAATTCCGCTTGCACCGCGGGGAGCGCCACGACCACCGACCACATCCCCACGCCGCCGATGGTGGAGACAAGGACGGATGCGCCGAGCCGGAGCCATGCCTGCCCGGAGTCGGGCATAGGCGCGTCTACGAATTTCCCCCCAGCAGGCGTTTCCATCAGGCGACATTCACTGACGTAAACGGCACCGTCAATCCTGGCTTGATCTGGTTTGCGAGAACGTGGCTCCGACACGGGATTTGTGTTTCCCGCGCAAAGCTATTGTAACCTGCCGATGCGGTCGGCCACCGCGCCTGCCACCGCTCTTTGAATTGTAGTGTGCGATCGCCAAAAAGGATGCGAGCGGGCGATACAAGAAAGGCGGATCATGAGGCATTTATCCAAACTGGCGGCCGGCGGTGCGCTCCTCGTTCTGGCATGGGCGTCGTCGATATTGCCGTCGCTCGCGGCGGATCCCCGCATCGCGGACATCGTGCAGGCCGGGAAAATTCGCGCGGCGCTGTTTCTGCCGCAGTACACCAAAGATCCCGCGACCGGAGAGCTGCGCGGAAAGGGTACCGGGCTCGTCGGCATCGAAATCGCCCGCCTTCTCGCGGGCCGGATCGGCGTCGGCGCAGAACTCGTCGGATATCCCACGCCGGCCGACTCGACGGCGAGCCTCAAGTCCGGCTCAAGCGACCTCGCTTTCATGGGCATCGAGCCATCGCGCGCCGAAGAGCTCGATTTCTCGCCGCCGGTCATCCAGTTCGACTACACCTTCCTGGTGCCGGCCGGCTCGGCCATCGACAGCGCGGCGGCGGCGGATCGGCCTGGGGTTCGCATCGCCTACGTGCGCCATCACGCCGCGAGCCTGGCGCTCGAACGTGTCGTGAGGCATGCGGAGCTGATTGGCGCGGATCTTCCTGAGGCCGCCTTCGACCTGCTGCGGACCGGAAAGGCCGATGCGTTTGCGCTGGCGCGTCCGATGCTGGTCGATTTTTTGGCCAGGCTGCCGGGTTCCCGTATTCTGGAGGGCGGCTATGGCGTCAACCGGCTCGGCATCGCGATAAAGAAAGGCCAAACCGGCCGGCTCGACTATATCGGCAGTTTCGTCGAGGACGCCAAAGCGTCGGGCGCCGTTCAGAGCGCCATCGCGCAGAGCGGTTTGCGCGCGATCGAGGTCGCGCCGCCTGGGCCGGCGCGCCCGGACTAGGCGATCGGATCGATCGCGGGCCGCTCGCGCATGCGCGCCTGTTGTCGGATGGCACTCGGCGGGCGCTCGGTGTAGTTTGCGCGCCGCAATCCGGTCGACCCAGTATCAGCATGACGCTTCCACGCCGTCGATTTCTGCGTATTGTCGCGGGCGCCACCGCTTTCGCCGCAACGAGCCGGCTGGAAGCGGCAGAGCCTTATCCGGTCCGGCCGGTGCGCGTCGTCGTCGGCTTTCCGGCGGGCGCTGGTGCCGATCTCGCCGCACGCTTGACGGCCGAGTGGTTGTCCGAGCGAATGGGCCAACCGTTCGTCGTGGAAAATCGTCCGGGCGCCGCCGGCAATGTCGGCGCCGAGCTGGTGGCGCGTGCCGCCCGCGACGGTTACACGCTGCTCCTGATCAATTCGTCGAACGCCATCAACGCGACGCTCTACGACAACCTCAATTTCAACTTGATCCGCGACATTGCCCCGGTCGCGGGCGTGTTTCGCGGCCCCTTCGTGATGGTGGTCAATCCGGCGTTCCCGGCTAAAAGCCTGGTCGAGTTCATCGCCGATGCCAAAGCCAGTCCGGGCAAGATCAACATGGCTTCCCCCGGCATCGGCACGACGCCGCATTTGGCAGGCGAACTCCTCAACATGATGGCGGGCATCAACGTGATCCACGTGCCGTATCGCGGCACCGGGCCCGCCATTACCGATCTGCTCGCCGGGCGGGTACAGATGACGTTCGCCTCCATGCTGTCGGCGACCGAATATGTCAGGCAGGGCCAGTTGCGCGCGCTCGCTGTTACGTCGTCCACCCGCTGGGACGCGCTGCCCGATTTGCCGACCGTAGCCGACGTCCTGCCGGGTTATGAGGCGAGCGCATGGTTCGTCGTCGGGGCGCCGGCCGGCACGTCTGCCGCGATCGTGGACACGCTCAATTCTCAGATCAATGCGGGCCTCGCGGACCCGACAATGAAAGCGCGGGTCGCCGACCTCGGCGGCATGGTGCTGCCCGGCGCGCCCGCCGAGTTTGCCAAGCTCATCGCCGACGAAACCGACAAATGGGGCAGGGTGGTCAAAGCAGCCGGCATCAAGGCTGGCTGAGACCCAGGACAGTTCGCGCCGGCCCGCGAAAGACTTCCTTAGCACGGACAATGGAAATGACGATTTTTCTCGACGAGAAGACGGTCATGCGGCTCGTGGGCATGAGTGATGCGCTCGAAGCGACCGAGGAGGTTTTTCGCGAAGCCGGAAAGGGCAACGTCACCAATGTCCCGCGTGTTCGCGTGCCGTTGAACGACGGCACGCTGCGGATCACGGCCGCGGTCCTCGGCTATCGCGGCTATTACGGCGTCAAGGTCTCGAGCACCACCGTATTCGGGCACAATGCCGGACGGGTGTTCTGTCTCTACAAGGAAGAAGCTGGCGAACTCTGCGCCATCGTCCAGGTTTTTGCCATGGGTGCGCTGCGCACCGGTGCTGCGAGCGGGGTGGCGACCCGTTATCTGTCGAACCCGGATTCGAGCATTCTGGGAGTGATCGGATCCGGTCGGCAGGCGCGCACGCAGGTCGAGGCCATCGCGAGTGTGCGCGCCATCAAGAAGGTGCGCGCGTATAGCCGCAGCCCGGAAAAACGGATCGAGTTTTGCGAAGCCATCAAAGCGAGCTTCGGAATCGAGGCGCAACCCGTCGAAATCGCGCAACAAGCCGTCAGCGGCTGCGATATCGTCGTGACATCGACCACGTCGACGACGCCTGTGCTGCTCGGCGAATGGCTCTCTCCTGGAACTCACATCAACGCGATCGGGGCCAATTACGAGCACCGCCGCGAACTTGATTCCATCGCCGTAGCGCGCGCCAAGTTCATCGCCACGGATGACACCGAACAGGTGCGATACGAAGCGACCGACCTCGCCGCCCCGGTGAACGAAGGCCTGTTGGACTGGCACCAGGTCGCTCCGCTGGGCGACGTCGTGGCGGGCCGCCTCAAGGGTCGCACCGCCCAAGAAGACATCACGCTGTTCAAGTCGCTCGGCGTCGCCATCGAAGACGTGGCGCTCGCCATCCGGGCCTACGAGAAGGCTGTAGCGCTCGGCGTCGGCGAACGCTTGCCCAATCTGTCGGGCTAGCGCAGGTTCGCGGGCCGCGCGGTAATGCCCGGCTTGCCGGTATGTTTGGCGAGCAAAGGTTCAATTTTTTCGATGACCGTCGCCGCCGTAACCTCCCGCATGCACGCATGCCTGTTTGGGCATTCGCTCAACCGCCGCAGATAACACGGCGAGCAGGCGACGCCCGCGCGCACCACCGCGCCGTCGCGGCGGTAGGGCCCGGCCCAGACTTGGTCGGTCGACCCGAATACGCTCACGACGGCGCTGTCGAGGGCCGTCGCGAGATGCATCGGCCCGGAATCATTGGTCACGCAGACCGCGGCGCGGCGGATCAGCGCCGCGAGTTCGGCGAGCGTCGTTTCGCCGGCAAGATTGATGGCGCCCGGGGCATGTTGCGCGATCTGCTCGCACAGCGCCCGCTCACTGTCCGAGCCGATCAAGGCCACGGCGCAGCTCTTTCTCAGAAAATGCCGTGCCACTTCGGCAAAGCCGCTGGCCTGCCACTGTTTGGTGTCCCAGTTCGTGCCGGGCGCAATGGCGATGAGTTTCTGTTTGGCGATGCCGTAATAATCGAGCAGGCCCTCGATGCGGGTGACGGCGTCCGGCGGAATCGGAAATGAAAAGTCGGGCGCGCCGTCGTCGAGGCCAAGGAGCGGCGCGATGCCCAAATAGCGTTCGACCGGGTGCACATCGAGCGTCGGCAGCGCGATATGATGGGTATAGGCGAGCCAGCTTCCCTCGCGCGCGCCCTGCCAGGCGTGCTTCTTCGCCTCATCGGGAATGTTGCGCGACAAGGTCTGCCACCGATCCGCCCGCGGCTTGTCGAAGCCGATCCGCACCGGCGCGCCGGACGTGAAAGCAAACAAGGCGCTGCGGAACTGGCCCTGCAGATCGAGCACCAGATCGTATTCGGCGGCGCGCAACGCCGCAATGAGTTTTGCGGCGCTGACATAGGGTGCGGGCCGCCATGGCGCCGACCATTCGTCGCGCGGAAATTCGATCACATTATTGATCGCCGGATTGTCGCGCAGGAATTCGGCAAAAGCTTCCGTCACCAGCCAATCGATCCGCGCCACCGGATAACGATGGCGCAATTTGTTCAACAGCGGCAACGTATGGACAATGTCGCCCAGCGCCGACAGCTTGATCAGCAAAACTTTCTTGAAGTCGCGGGTGCGAAGGTCTCTTTCTGCCACGCTCGCCCAAAGCTCCGAATCCGGGCATGGCTTAGCACCGGGCCGGGCGGAATGTAAGCAAGGCGCGTCATGCCCGCGTGGAACCTAAGGCCGGCGCGCCGCCCGGATCGCCTGCCACACTCGCTGCGGCGTCGCCGGCATTTCGACGTGGCGCACGCCGAATTCCCACAACGCATCGACGATGGCGTTCACCGTGACGGCAAGCGCCGGCACCGTGCCGCCTTCGCCCGCGGGGCGGATGCCGAGCGGATGGGTGGAGGAGGGCACTTCGCTGATCTCGGTGATGTAGTTCACCATGTCGGTCGCGCGCGGCATGGCGTAATCCATCAGCGAGCCCGCCAGCATCTGCCCGCTGTCGGCGTCGTAATGCGCGTGTTCCAAGAGCGCCTGGCCGACGCCCTGGGCGATGCCGCCATGGACCTGGCCGTGGATGATCATCGGGTTCACGGCAAGGCCTACATCGTCGACGGCGACGTAATTGATCAGCGCGACTTTTCCGGTATCCGGATCGACCTCGACCTCGCACACATGGGAGCCATAGGGATAGCTCGCATCGAGGATGGTCTCGTCGCAATCGGCATAGAGCGGCCCGCGCAAATCCTCGGGCAGATCGGCGCGCTCAAGCGCCGCGCGCGCCACCTCGAACAGGCTTACGGCATGGTTGGTGCCCTTCACCGCGAAGGCGCCGTTTTTGAATTCGATATCAGCGGCCGCCGTCTCCAAAAGATGCTCGGCGATGCGCAAGCCTTTCTCGATGATGCGGTCGGAGGATTTTTTGATGACGATCGAGCCGAGCCGCATGCCGCGCCCGGAATGCGCGCCGCCGCCGACACTCACGCGATCCGTATCGCCGGCGACGAAGCGCACGCATTCGATCGGCACGCCGAGCCACTCCGTCACAAGTTGCGCAAAACTCGTCTCGTGGCCCTGGCCTTGCGAGACGATGCCGATGACGAGTTCGACCGCGCCTTCGGGCTTAACCGTGATCTCGGCTTTCTCGCGCGGCACGCCCGTCGAGATGTCGACGTAATTGCCGACCGCGATGCCGCGCCGCTTGCCGCGCTTTTTGGCCTCGGCGGCGCGGCGCTTGAAACCCGCCCAGTCGCCGAGCTTTAGCGCGATGTCCATGGCGCCGATATAGTCGCCATTGTCGTAGACGACACCGAACGGATTTTTATACGGCAGCTCTTTCTCGGTGACGAGATTGCGGCGGCGGAGCGCAACGCGATCGTAGCCGCCGTCGCGCGCCGCGAGATCGATCAGTCGCTCCATGACGAAGATCACCTCCGGCCGCCCGGCGCTGCGATAGGGCCGCGTCGGCGAGGTGTTGCTCAGTGTGGCACGCGCGCGAAAATGCGCCGCCGGCATGCGATAGATGCTCGACATCATCTGCACGCCCTTTTGCACCATGGCGAAATTGGTGGTGTGGGCGCCGAGATTGCCGAGGTTCGAGCCGCGCATCGCCAGGAATTTGCCCTTGGCATCGAGCGCCAATTCGGCTTCAACCACGAGATCGCGCGCCTGATAGTCGCTGAGGAAAGATTCGCTGCGGTCGATGATCCATTTAACCGGCCGACCGAGCTTTCGCGCCGCCCAGGCGACAGCTGCGAATTCCGGATAGATCATGCCGCGGGTGCCGAAATTGCCGCCGACGTCCTGCATCAAGACGCGAACTTGCTCGGGCTTAACGCCCAGCATGGTGGCGAGATCGTTCTTCAGCCGCACCGCGCCGCCATTGCCGGCATAGACGGTGAAGCGGCCGGTCTCGCGATCGAAGGCAGCGAGCGCGGCGCGCGGCTCCATCGGCACGCCGGTGACGCGCTGCACCCAGGTCTCGAACCGCGTCACCTGCGCGGCGCGGGCGAAAGCGGCCTCGGTCGCCGCCGCATCGCCGAGATCGGAATCGAAACAGACATTCGTGCGCGCCGGCTCATGCACGATCGGCGCATCCTGCCGCGCCGCGGCCGCGGTCTCGACCACCGCCGGTAAAATTTCGTAATCGATCTCGATCGCTTCCGCGCCGTCCTTCGCCGCGTTCACGGTTTCGGCGACGACCATGGCGACAGCCTCGCCGACGAAGCGCGCTTTGTCGGTCGGCAGGGCAAAATGCGGTGCTTCGAACGGCGGCTCGCCGCCTTTGTTGGTCAGCTTGGCTTCCGCCGGATGCGGCGACCATGGCTTGTGCGGAATGGGCATCAGGCCATCGGCGAGGCAATCGGCGCCGGTGAAAACCGCGAGCACGCCGGGAAGCGCTTTGGCCTTATCGGTCGCGATGGCGCGGAGGCGCGCATGCGCATGCGGCGAGCGCAGCATCACGGCATAGACCTGGCCCGGCAGATTCTCGTCCGCCGTATAGCGGCCGCCGCCGCGCACCAGCCGCAAATCCTCGCGGCGGCGCACCGGCTGGCCGATGCCGGACCCGGTTGCTGCTTGATCCATCGACGTTCCTTCCCGGAATGGGAGATATCCTGCGGGCGCCCGTGCTGACAATAGCGGGGCGCAGATGTAGAGAGAAAGGCGAGGGAGAAAGACGCAAGGATATGTCCGGAGAGCTCGGCAAATCGATCCTCCGCAAGGAGGACCCCGCCTTGCTGTCGGGCCGCGGCCGCTATGCCGACGATCTGCCGGTGCCGGTCGGCACGTTGCAGGCCCATGTCATCCGCTCGCCGCACGCCCATGCCGAGATCGTGAGCATCGATGCCGCGGCCGCTTTGGTCCATGACGGCGTCTGGGCCGTCATCACCGGCGAGGACATCCGAAAACTCTCCGATCCGTTTTTGGCGGTGGTGAAGACACCGATCCAGCAATGGTCGCTCGCCGTCGAGCGGGTGCGCTATGTCGGCGAGCCGGTGGCGCTGGTCGTCGCCGAGAATCGCTATATCGCCGAGGACGCGGCCGAACTGGTGACCATCAATTATGCGCCGCTCGAGCCGATAATCGATCCGGTCGCCGCTTGCGCAAGCACGGCGCCGCTCCTGCATGCGGCGGCGAAGACCAACGAAATCTCGGTGCGCGATTTCCGTTACGGCGATCCCGAAGCGGCCTTCGCGCAGGCAGAGCACCGCATCGGCCTCACGGTCGAATTTCCGCGGCAGTCATTCACACCGATCGAATGCTATGTGGTCGTCGCCCAGCACAATCCTGCCAAGCAAAGTTTTGACGTGCTGGCGAACTTCCAGGGCCCGTTTTCCATGCATCCGGTGATGGCGCGGGCGCTACGCGTTGCCGGGCCGAAATTGCGGTTGCGCATCCCTCCCGATTCCGGCGGCAGCTTTGGCATAAAACTGTCGGTATTTCCCTATGTGGTGTTGATGGCTCTTGCCGCGAAAATCACCGGCCGGCCGGTGAAATGGGTCGAGGACCGCATCGAGCATCTGGTCGCCGCAAGCTCCGGCCCGAACCGGGTTACGCAGATCGAAGCGGCGGTCACCAAAGACGGCCGCATCCTCGCGCTGAAACTCGACCAGCTCGAAGACTACGGCGCCTTCCTGCGCGCGCCGATGCCGGGGCCGCTTTATCGCATGCATGGCGCGGTGACGGGCGCCTACGACATCGAGCATGTCGCGGTGAAGAACCGCGTGGTGCTCACCAACAAAATGCCGGCAAGTCTCATTCGCGGCTTCGGCGGGCCGCAGCTTTATCTCGCGATCGAGCGGCTGATGCAGCGCATCGCCATCGACCTCGACCTCGACCCGCTCGATGTCATCCGCCGCAATCTCATCCAGGCGCAGAAATTTCCCTACCGCACCGCGGCCGGCGCGCTTTACGATTCCGGCGATTACGCCAAGGCAGTCGAGATTGCGCTCGGCGACGGCCGGCTCGACGATCTGAAACGCCGCCGTGACGCCGCGCGTGCCGCGGGGCGTAAATACGGCATCGGCTATGCCGCCGTGGTCGAGCCTGCGATGTCGAACATGGGCTATCTCTCAACGCTGATGACAGCGGCCGCGCGCGATAAGGCAGGGCCCAAGAACGGCGCGGTGTCGATGGCGACGGTGAATGTCGATCCGCTCGGCGCCGTCAGTGTCACCGCCGACGTCACGGTGCAGGGCCAGAGCCACGAGACGGTGCTGGCGCAGATCGTCGCCGAGACGCTCGGTCTTCATCCCGACGATATCGAGGTGGTTCTCGAATTGGACACCGCCAAGGATCAGTGGTCGATCGCGGCCGGCACTTATTCGAGCCGCTTTGCCTCGGGCACGGCGGTCGCGGCCCATATGGCCGCGGTGCAGATGCGCGACAAGATCAAGGCCATCGCCGCGAAACAGCTCAACGTGCTCCCCGACGACGTCGAGCTCGCCGCCGGCAAAGCGCGGAGCCGCTCCAATCCCGACAATGCGCTGCCGTTCGGCCGGGTCGCCGCGACCTCGAACTGGGCGCCGACGCTGTTGCCGGACGGCATGGCGCCGGCCTTGAGCGAGACCGGCGTGTGGACGCCGCCCGAGCTCGAAGCGCCCGCCCATGACGACCGCATCAACACCTCGCTGACCTATGGCTTCATCTTCGATATCTGCGGCGTCGAAATCGATCCTTTGACCTATCAGGTCCGCGTCGACCGCTATGTGTCGATGCACGATGCCGGCCGTATCATGAATCCGATGATCGCTATGGGCCAGATCCGCGGCGCCTTCGCGCAAGGCGTGGCTGCCGCGCTTTACGAGGAGTTTTCTTATAACGAGGAGGGCGCATTCCTCTCCGGCACCTTTGCGGATTATCTGGTGCCGACGGTGTGCGAAATCCCGGCGCTGGAAATTCTGCATTATGAATCGCCGTCGCCGCTCACCCCGCTCGGCGCCAAAGGGCTCGCCGAAGGCAATTGCATGTCGACGCCGGTCTGTATCGCCAACGCCATCGCGGACGCGCTCGGGGCCGCCGACGTGCCGCTGCCGGCGACGCCGCGTCGCATCCACGCCATGATGCGGGGCAAGGACAAAGGCAAGAATAAATGAAGCCGCGACCGTTCGATTACGTGCGGCCGGATACGGTCGAGGAGGCGGTGGCGCTGCTCGCCGAATACGGCGACGACGCCCGCATTCTCGCTGGTGGGCAATCGCTTTTGCCGATGCTCAATCTGCGGCTGCTCGATGTCGGCGTGCTCATCGATATTTCGCGCATCGCCGAGCTCGACGGCATTAGCGAGCGCGACGGCGCGATCGAGATCGGCGCCGCGGCGACACAGAACCAATTGATGGCATGGCCGCAGCTTTTGCAGAAACTGCCGCTCGCCGCCGCGGCGCTGCCCTTCGTCGGCCATTTCCAGACCCGCAACAAAGGCACGGTCTGCGGTTCGATCGCGCACGCCGATCCGAGCTCGGAACTGGCGCTGACGCTCGCGGTGCTGGGCGGCGAAGTGGTGCTGCGCTCCCAACGCGGCACGCGGACGCTCGCCGCGAGCGAATTTCAGCAGGACATGCTGACGACGGCGCGGGCGCCGGACGAATTGATCGTCGCCGTGCGTTTTCCGGTAGTAGCCGGGCAGGGTGTCGCCTTTCGCGAAGTGGCGCGGCGGCATGGCGATTTCGCGATCGTTGCGGTGGCAGCCGTAGTCGAGACAGACGGCGCGGTGCGGCTCGGCGTCGGCGGCATGGCGGGCAAACCGATGGTCCGCCGGATCGACGGCGACGCCGTGTCCGCCGTCCACGAATGGGCCGAAGAGCTCGAAGGTTTTGAGGATTTGCACGCCTCGCCTGAGCTGCGGCGGGATCTGTTTCGCAATCTCGCGCCGCTCGTCATCGAGGAGGCTGAAAAATGCGCCGCGTGAACCGGAACGAACGCGCGCGTGTCGCCCTGACGCTGAATGGCCGAAAGCTTTCCGGCGACGCCGAGCCGCGGCTTCTGCTCTCCGATTTCCTGCGCCAGGTGCTGGGCGCAACCGGCACCCATGTGGGCTGCGAACACGGCATTTGTGGCGCCTGCACGGTGCTGATCGACGGCGTCGCCACGCGCTCCTGCCTCACGCTCGCCGTGCAGGCCGAGGGCCGCGAGGTCACGACCGTGGAAGCGCTCGCCGCACCCGACGGCACGCTCAATCCCCTGCAGCAGGCGTTTCGCAACAATCACGCGCTGCAATGCGGCTTCTGCACGCCCGGCATCCTGATGTCGTTCACCGACTACCTCGCCCGCTATCCGCACCCGACCACGGAAGAAATTCGCGAGGTCTTAAGCGGGCATCTGTGCCGCTGCACCGGCTATGCGGGCATTGTGGCTGCCGTCGAGGAAGTGGCGGCCGGCGGCGCGGAGGCTTCCGATTCCCCGGTCGGGTCCGTTAAGATCGCACCCGTCAATTGGCCATAGCGCACGAACGGATGATCGCGATGAATCCCATCCCCGGCAATTCCGAGCAAAACGACGAAGCGGTGCTGACTTTCGAGGTCTCCGACGCGGCGCTCGAAGCCGCGGCGCGCGGGCCGGCGATGTCGCTCCCGAGCTCCCCCACCGTCAGCATCATCTTCGCCTGCTGCGGGAATGACGTGTCTGACGGACGATAAGTCTGGCTTTTCCCTCCCCCCACCCGGGCCGCGCTTGCGCGCGCCCGAGTG
>JBAPUM010000153.1:0-13707 GCA_049282655.1 Xanthobacteraceae bacterium | reverse complement strand
TCGGCGAGCTCGCCGACCGCACTCCGCGCGAGACCGTTTCCATCATCCGTCAATGGCTCAATGAGAGCGCCGCAGCCTGAGCTCAACCCATGATGGCCCATCCAATCAATGAGGACGATGCCACCCGGCGCGAGATCACCAGCGCCTTGGCGAGCCTTGCCGGCAAGGCGACCACGACGGCGCCGACCAAGCGTCCGCTGCGCGGACCGGAGCGCGCGGCAGTCCTGATGCTCGCGCTGGGCGAGCATTACGGCGCCAAAATCTGGGGCATGCTCGACGACGACGAATTGCGGCAGATATCGATCCTGATGTCGACGATCGGCACCATCGACGCCGAGCAGGTCGAGAATCTGTTGCTCGAATTCGTCGGACGGATGTCTGCGTCGGGCGCGCTGATGGGCAACTTCGAAGCGACCGAGCGGTTGCTGCAGCAATATCTGCCGCCGGAGCGGGTCGGCAACATCATGGAGGAAATCCGCGGTCCCGCCGGGCGCAATATGTGGGAGAAGCTCTCCAACGTGCAGGAGGAGGTGCTCGCTAATTATCTGAAAAACGAATACCCGCAGACCGTCGCCGTGGTGCTGTCGAAGATCGGACCGGAACATGCCGCCCGCGTGCTCGCCATCCTGCCGGCCGAATTGGCGCTCGACGTCGTCAACCGCATGCTGCGCATGGAAGCGGTGCAGAAGGAGGTTCTGGAACGCGTCGAGCAAACGCTGCGGACCGAATTCATGTCGAACCTCTCGCAAACCCGCCGCCGCGACTCGCACGAGGTGATGGCCGAGATCTTCAACAATTTCGATCGCCAGACCGAGACCCGGTTTCTGACCGCGCTGGAAGAGGACAATCGCGAGAGCGCCGAGCGCATCAAGACGCTGATGTTCACGTTCGACGATCTTACCAAGCTCGACGCCGCCTCGGCGCAGACGCTGATGCGCCATGTCGAGAAGGACAAGCTCGGCACGGCCCTGAAAGGCGCCACCGAACCGGTACGCCAGTTCTTCCTGTCCAACATGTCGGCGCGCGCCGCCAAGATGCTGATGGACGACATGGCGGCGATGGGTCCGGTGCGGTTGCGCGAGGTCGACGATGCGCAGGGCATGCTCGTCAACCTCGCCAAGGACCTCGCCGCCAAGGGCGAAATCGTGATCTCGAAGACGCGCGGCGAAGAAGAACTGATCTACTGATGCGTTATCTGTCGGTTGGCGGGCTGGGACCTAACACATGAGCGCGGCGACGAAGTTTCTGTTCGACACCGACTTCAGCGGCAAGGCGGAGCGCAAGCCCGCGGAGCCGATGATCCCGCTCGCCGAGCACGCGACGAAGCTTGCCGAAGCGGAAACCGCCGCGCACCGGCGCGGCTTTGCGCAGGCGCAAAACGACGCCGGCGTCGAGTCCGGTCGTCGCACCGCGGCGGCGCTGGAACGCATCGCCGCGGGCCTTGCGGCGGCGACCGACGCGCTGCAGGTGATCGAAACCCGGCTCGAATGCGAAGCGGTCGAAGTCGCTGTCGCGGTGGCGCGCAAGCTCGCGCCGGCGCTGGTCGCCCGCGAGCCGTTCGCCGAGGTCTCGGCGCTGGCAAGCGAATGCTTCCGGCAATTGACCTCGTCGCCGCATATCGCGGTGCGGGTCAACGATGCGCTCTACGCCGCCGCCAAGGAAAAGCTCGACGAGGTCGCGCGCGCAAAGAATTTCGAGGGCCGGCTGGTGGTGCTGGCCGAGCCCGACATCGCGCTCGGCGACTGCCGTATCGAATGGGCGGACGGCGGCATCAACCGCGACAGCGCGGCCGCCGATGCGGCGATCGGCGAAGCGGTGACGCGCTATGTGGGCGCGCGGCGCGTGCTGACACCGGCACACGATTTGCTGAGGAGATACGAGAATGAGTGAGGACAGTAAGATCCCGCTACCCAATCTGGAGGGCGGCGAGGCGTCGCTCGAGCCGACGCTGGCGCCGGAGCCGGAGGGGCCGACGACCCGGATCGCCTCCGATCTCGAAGCGGTGTTTGACGTGCCGGTGCAGGTTTCCGCCGTGCTCGGCCGCGCCCGCATGGATATCGGCGATCTCCTCAAACTCGGTCCAGGCACCGTGCTCGAGCTCGACCGCAAAGTCGGCGAGGCGATCGACATCTACGTCAATAACCGCCTGGTGGCCCGCGGCGAAGTCGTGCTGGTCGAGGAAAAGCTCGGCGTGACCATGACGGAAATCATCAAGGCGGAACGAGCGTAAGGCGTCGCAAACAGCGAACTAGCGCGAGACAAAGAAAAGGAACAAGACGATGCGGCTCCTGATCGTCGGCACGCTGAACGGCCAATTGACCACCGCGACCAAGATGGCGATGGATAAGGGCGCGATGGTGACCCACGCCTCCGACATCGCGCAGGCGCTCGCGGTGCTGCGCTCGGGTCGCGGCGCCGACCTGTTGATGGTCGACGTCGCCATCAACATCCGCGAACTCGTCGCCGGGCTCGAAGCCGAGCATATCCACGCGCCGATCGTCGCCTGCGGCACCGCCACCGACGCCCGTGCCGCGGTCGCCGCCATCCAGGCCGGCGCCAAGGAATATATCCCACTGCCGCCGGACGCCGAGCTGATCGCGGCCATTCTCGCCGCGGTCGCCGACGACCGCCGCGAACTGATCTACCGCGACGAATCGATGGCGCGGGTCGTCAAGCTCGCGCAGCACGTGGCCGGCAGCGAAGCCTCGGTGCTGATCACCGGCGATTCCGGCACCGGCAAGGAAGTGCTGGCGCGCTACGTCCACAGCCATTCGAACCGCTCGAAGAAACCGTTGATCTGCGTGAATTGCGCCGCGATCCCCGAGACGCTGCTCGAATCCGAACTGTTCGGCCACGAGAAGGGCGCCTTCACCGGCGCGGTGGCGCGCCGGGTCGGCAAGTTCGAGGAAGCCAATGGCGGCACGCTTCTGCTCGACGAGATATCCGAAATCGACGTGCGGCTGCAGGCCAAGCTGTTGCGGGCCATCCAGGAGCGGGTCATCGACCGCGTCGGCGGCACCCGGCCGGTCGCGATCGACATCCGCATCATCGCGACCTCGAACCGCAACCTCGCGGAGGCGGTGCGCGACGGCATTTTCCGCGAGGATTTGCTGTTCCGTCTCAATGTGGTGAACTTGAAAATCCCGCCGCTGCGCGAACGGCCGGCCGACATCATCGAGCTGGCGGAATATTTCGTGCGCAAATATGCCGCGGCAAACGGTGCGCCGACGCGGCCGCTGTCGGCCGAGGCAAGGCGCACGCTGACGCTCAACTACTGGCCCGGCAATGTGCGCGAATTGGAAAACACCATGCACCGGGCCGTGCTGATGGCGAGCGGCGGCGAAATCGGACCGGAAGCGATCCTCACGCCGGACGGCCTGCGGATCGACCACCAGAAGAGCACGCCGGCCGTGGCACATGCCGCCTTCGCCGCCGAGCAGGTGTCGCGCGCGCTCGTCGGCCGTACCGTTGCCGAAGTCGAACGCGATCTCATCCTGGAGACGCTCAAGCACTGTCTCGGCAACCGCACCCACGCCGCCAATGTGCTCGGCATCTCGATCCGCACGCTGCGCAACAAGCTCAATGAATACTCGGCCGACGGCCTGCCGGTGCCGCCGCCCGGCGGCGGCGAGCCGCGCGTGGCGGCCTAAGCGCCGGTTCCAACGCGGCGACAATTTGGGCGCTTTTGCCCGACCGCGCCGCGCTGTAATGTGCCGCGACAATGAAGAAACTCCCGCGCCGACGTTTCCTTGAACTCGCCGCCGGCACAGTGGCGATGCCGGCCGTATTGCGCAGCGCCCGCGCCGACACCTACCCATCACGTCCGATTCACCTGCTCGTCGGTTTTCCGCCCGGCGGCGCCGCCGACATTATCGCGCGGCTGACCGGACAAATGCTGTCGGAACGGCTGGGCCAACCTTTCGTCGTCGAAAATCGCGGCTCCGCGGGCCAACAGATCGCGGCGGAGGCGGTCGTGAACGCGCCGCCGGACGGTTACACGCTGCTGTTGCTGGCAACGCCGAACGTCATCAACGGCATGCTGAACCCAAATCTCAGCTTCAATTTCACGCGCGATCTTGCGCCGGTCGGCGGCGTCGACCTCAATCCCCTTATCCTCGAAGTACATCCTTCGCTGCCGGTGAAAACCGTTCCCGATCTCATCGCCTATGCCAAAGCGCATCCCGGCGAGATCGACATGGCGTCGGGCGGCGTGGGCTCATCGCCGCATCTGGCCGGCGAGCTGTTCAAGATGCAGACCGGCGTCAACATGTTGCATGTGCCATATCGCGGCGACGCGCCCGCCGTTACCGACCTGCTCGGCGGCCAGGTGCAGGTGATGTTTGATCTGATTTTGCTGTCGCTGCCCCACATTCGCAGCGGCGAGCTGCGCGGGCTTGCGGTCACCAGCGCAAAACGCCTGGCGACTCTGCCCGACTTGCCGCCAGTGGCGGATTTCGTGCCGGGCTACCAAGCTTTCGCCTGGCAAGGCGTCGCCGCGCCGAAGAACACGCCGCCTGAGATCGTCGCCAAGCTCAATGCCGAGATCAACGCGGCTCTCGCCGATGCCAAGATCGCCGCGCGCATCACCGACCTCGGCGGCATCCCGATGCCGATGTCGCCCGCGGAATTCGGCGGGCTGATCGCCAACGAAATTGAGAAATGGGGCAAAGTGATAAAATTCGCGAATATCAAAGCGGAGTGAACTGCTGACCCACGCTCGTTTCCCGAAAACGTGCGGTTACTTCGTCGCCTCGCCGCCTTCGACCATGATGGTCTCGACCTCGCCGGCGCCGGTCCTGCGGAAGGCTGCGGCTTCGTCGTATTCTTTCGACGTGAAACAGGCCACGCCCTGCTCGAAACTCGGAAATTCGATGACGACGAAGCGCTGAAACTTATCCGGGCCTTCCATGATCTGAAACTTGCCGCCGCGCGCCAGAACCTTGCCGCCGTATTTGGCGATGATGGCCGGCACCTGATCGGTATATTTCTTGTACTCGACCGGATCGTTGATCTTGGAACGCGCAACCCAATAAGCTGGCATTTTATTTTCTTCTCCAGATTACTCCGCGGCGCGGCGGGCGGCGACGATCTGGTCGGCGGTGCGGCCGGTGAGTTCCGCCATGTGATCGAATTTGAACGTGAACGTGCCGGCGCCGGCGGTTGCGGAGCGGATCTCGATGATCAGATCGCCGATTTCCGCCTCCGGCATTTTGGCGCGCACCACGTCCCAGCCGTCCCAGCCGTCGCGGGTATCGAAGCCGAGGATCTGGCCGCGCCGCCCCGACATCAGCGCATTGATCTTCGCGGTCGCATCATTCGGGCAGACGATCTCGACCAAATGGATCGGTTCGAGCAGCACCGGCTGGCATTGCGGCAGGCCCTCCACGATGGCGATGCGGCCGGCGGTGCGGAACGCCATGTCGGAGGAATCGACGGCGTGATACGAGCCGTCGATCAGCGCCACATGCAGATCGACCACCGGGAAGCCGAGCGGACCGTGCTTGAGCGCATCGATGACACCCTCCTCCACCGATGAAATGTAATTGCGCGGCACCACGCCGCCGGTGATCTTGTCCTCGAAAGCGAAGCCCGAGCTCCGCGGCGTCGGCTTGATGTCGAGCACCACGTCGCCGTATTGGCCGTGGCCGCCGGATTGTTTCTTGTGGCGGCCGCGCTGCACCACGCCTTTGCGAATGGTCTCGCGGTAGCCGACGCTGGGCTGCCGCCGCTCGATGGCGACGCCGAAGCGGTCGCTCAACCGCTCGGTGGCGACGCGCAGATGCATCTCGCCCTGGCCCCACAGTACGACTTCGTGGGTTTCGGGGTTGTGTTCGATAGCGATCGAGGGATCCTCTTCGGTCAGCTTGTGCAGCGCCTGGCCGAGCTTGACGTCGTCCTTGCGTTCCTTGGCCGAGATCGCGATCGCCAGCACCGGCGGATAAGGCGTTGCCTTGGGGAATGCGGGATGCGCCGACTTGCCCGCGCTCAGCGTGTCACCGGTCTTGGCCTTTTCCAGCCTGGCGAAGGCAACGGTTTCGCCGAGACCCGCCGGGCCGCGCTTCTCGCTCGCTTGGCCGATCAGCGTGAACACGCCGGCCACCCGGCCGGCCTCGTCATCGCCGGCGAGGAAAGTCGTACCGTCGCCGGCCTGGCCTGCCAGCATGCGCACGACCGACATCTTGCCGCCATGCGCCGTGTTCAGCGTCTTGACCACATAGCCGACGGCATCTTGACCCGGTTTCACGCCGAGACGTTTCGCCGTTTCGGCAATGCCGGGGGATTCATGACGCAACGCTTTCAGCAGCCGCAGCACGCCATTGGCTCGTGTCGCCGTCCCCATCAGCACCGGGCAGACCAGCCCGTCGCGCAATTCGCGGGTCAGATCGTCAAACACCTTGTCGCGCGGCGGCTGAATGTCCTCGAGCAATTGCTCCATCAATTCGTCGTCATGATCGGCGAGCGCCTCCAGCATCGAAAAGCGCGCGGTCTTTTCCAGATCGGCGACATCGGCTTCGAGCGGAATGATTTCCGAGGGAGCATGCTCCTTGTAGACAAAGGCGCGCTCGAGCGCGAGGTCGACGAAGCCCGTGATGATATCGCCTGAGAAAGTCGGGATTTGCCGCAAGATCAGCTTGGTGCGCGAGGCCGGCTGCAGGAGTTTCAATACGTCATGCACGCCGGCGACGGATTTATCGATCTTGTTGACGAACAGGATGCGCGGAATTTTCTTGTCTTCGAGTTCGCGCAGGATGAGTTGCAGTTGCGGGATTTTCTTTTCGTCCAATTCGCACACCACCACCGCGGCATCGATCGCCGGCAACACCGCGCGCATATCGTGGACGAATTCCACCGAGCCTGGGCAGTCGAGAAACGTATAGGCGTCGCCCATGAATTCCGTGGTGGCGACCGTGAGCTCAACGCTCATGTGGTGATGGCGCGCCTCTTTGCTGGCGTCGCCGACGGTGTTGCCGGCCTCGACCGTGCCCTGGCGCGGGATCGCGCCGCTACGGGACAGGATCGCTTCGAGTAAAGTGGTCTTGCCGCTCTGGAACGGACCGACCAGGGCCACACAGCGCGGACCGGCCGCACGCGCACCGTTGCCGCCGTTTGTTGTCATGACGACCTCCCGCAACAGCCTCCGAACGCAAACGCATCGCTGCCCCTCACGACCCTCCCAACGCTCGGGGTGGGCCGGGAATGGGGCAAGCATCGTTTCAGGCGGTGCCGGGGCCGGTCAAGAGGCGTGTCATCGCAAGCCTCGGTTCAGTCGAACCAAGGCCTAACGGAACACCGCAGACGCCGTAACGGGAAGCCAGGGTTATTGCGCGAGATGCAGGTCCAATGCACCGATGCCGCCGGCCGCATTGATTCCGACCTGGCCCTGGACCGAGAGCGGCTGCAAAGCCACCGAACGGTTCGATCCGCCGACCAGCGCATTGGCGCCGACACCGGCGACAGCGGTGGCCTGCGCGGTGGCGCCCACATAGGTGCCGGACAACATGCCGACATAGCGATTGGTGCCGGACAACACGCCCCAGACCATGGCTGAGCCGGTGGTAAAGCCGACATCGACACCGATGATGGTCATCGTGCCCGTATAGGCTTCCGGCGGGCCATTATCCGGTTTGAAGGTGCAGCTGACATTGCGCTGCGAGGCGATAATCAAGCCGATGCCGGCCGAGATCGAACACGCCAGCGTGCCGACCTGCACGCGATCCTGCGCCTGCGCCGGCACGGTCGCGGCGAACAGCGCGGCGCCTAGAAGCGCGGATGAAAAACCCTTAAGAAACATATACTTACTCCCTCACCCGGCCCGCCTCTGGGGGCCTCTTGAGCGCCATTCTAAGCGAGATCGCCGTCCGCGTCTTGTACCGTTTCGCACATTGCTAAACGGCGCGATTAGAAAAATCCGATCGACTCGCAGCCGGTGCCGGCCTTGAAGCTCCTCTTGGCGCGCTTCTCCGGAATGTCGATCACGTGCACGGAGCCGTCGCCCTGGCAGGCGACGAACAATTCGTCGCCGTGGAACGCCATATCCATCGGCTGGCTGCCGACCTTGATGGCGGTCTGCTCACGGAACGACGGATCGATCAGGCTGACGGTGTCGCTGTTGAGACTGGTGACGCCGAGGAGCGAATTGTCCGGTGCATAGCGCGCGATCTGCGCCGCTTTGGGCACATCCTTGAGCACGATCTCTTCGCGCACGCTGCCGGCAGCCGTATCGATCAAAAACAATGTCGGCTGCGCGTCATCGACCGCCACCACGGTGCCGCCGTCCGGCGAAATCGCGATACCGGCAAGCGGACGCGGCGTCTTGATCTTGCCGAGAAGTTTTCGCGCCGGCAGGTCGATCACCGATATGGCGCCGTCTTCTTCGTTCTCGGTGTAGAGCCGCTTGCCGTCCGCCGCGATGATCAACCGATGGCCGCTGGTCGAGCCGGAATCGATCGCGCCCACGACTTTGTTGATCTTCGGATCGATCACCGCCACCACCGCCGAGTTCTCGCAGGTGATGTAGATCAAGCCGTCGGGCCCGAGCTTCAACGTATGCGGCGCGATATAGGGCCGAAGATCGATGGTCTCGATCAGCGCGCGCTTATGCAGATCGAATACGCAGAGATAATGTTGCGGATTGGGATTGCGGCCGTGGATGCCGTCGCCGAAGATCGGCACATAGGCGCGGCCGGTTTCCGGCATCACCAAGAGCTCGTGCACGGTACGCAGGAAGCCGTCGATGACGACCTCGGTCTCGTAAGTCTTCGGATTGAGGAACAGCACCTTGGCGCCCATCTTGTCGACCGCGATGATGCCTTGTTCTGCCTTGGCCATTTTCGTTTCTTCCCTTCGACACGCCCTATAACATTATCCCGGCATGGCAGCGACACACCCCGCCATGCCCACTACGATAATACGACATTGGGAGGACAATCATGAACGCCGTCGCTTCACGCAACATCAAATTCCTCAGCCACAGCGACCAGGGCGGCCGCGGCGACGGCGTGCAGGTCATGGTCAACCGCGGCTTCGCCTATGTGGGCCACGGCTTCAGTAACGGCATCACCGTGATCGACGTGCGCGATGCGAAAAATCCAAAGCCGGTCAACTTTCTACCGTGCCCGCCGAACACGCGCGCCCACCATCTGCAAACCCATGAAGATCTGCTGCTCGCAGTGAACGGCCCGAGTGTGTGGACCATGCAGGTAAGCCAGGAGGCCTATTTTGCCGGCACGTCGGGCGACGCGCTGAAGGGGCAAGCCTTCACCTCGGGCTTGCGCGTCTACGATCTCGCGAAGCCGGATGCGCCGCGTGAGATCGGCTTTCTGGCGCTCGGCGGCCTCGGCCCGCACCGCGTCTGGTACGTCGGCGGACGCTACGCTTACGTGTCCGTGCACCTGCCGGAATTTTCCGACCATATGCTGGTGATCGTCGACATGGCGGAGCCGACAAAGCCCGCGGTCGTCGGCAAATTCTGGCTGCCCGGCATGTGGACCGGCGGCGGCGAGACACCGACCTGGCCGAAGGGCCGGCGCTATGCGCTGCATCATGCGCTGGTCGCCGGCAATCTCGCTTACAGCGCCTGGCGCGACGGCGGCATGGCCATCGTCGACGTCGGCGACCCGACACAGCCGAAACTCGTATCGCACCGCAACTGGGATCCGCCGTTCGGCGGCGGCACCCATTCCCCGCTGCCGCTGCCGGACCGCAATCTGCTGGTCGTCGCCGACGAGGCCAACTTCGCCGACTGCAAGCTTGGGCTCCGTTACATCTGGGTGTTCGACGTACGCGAGCCGACAAACCCGGTCAGCATCGCCACCATGCCGGTGCCGGACGAGGCGGATTATTGCAAGAAGGGCGGCAATTTCGGTCCGCATAATTTGTGGGAGAACCGTCCGGGCGCGTTTGTCAGCTCCCGTTATATTTTCGCGACGCTGCATAATGCCGGCGTGCGGGTTTACGACATCGAAAATCCGTTCGCGCCGCGCGAGGCGGGCTATTTCGTGCCGCCCGATCCGGCGCGCATGTTCGATCCGCGGCCGAACCGGCCGCAAGTGATCCAGTCCTGCGACTGTTTCGTCGACGCGCAGGGCATCATGTACGTCACCGATTCCAATGCCGGGCTCTATATCCTGCAATTTGAGGGCAGATGAACGCCGCGCCGATAAATCCGCTCATTCCCGCGCCCGCGGGAATCCAGATGAGCCCGAATCGTACAGTTTAATTCTGGGTCCCCGCCTGCGCGGGGACGAGCGGACAATTTGCCTCGCCGCTCCCTCGCCGCATTGACAGTGGGAGCCCGCCCTTCCAAAGTGCGCCACCAAAAGAGCCGCCTAAGCGGCTGGGGAAAGCGATCGGGGAGGATCAAATGGTGGCAGTCACCGCGGCACACGTCGCGTCACCGGGCCGTGCGGCCCAGGCCGCGCAGACAATCGAAGGTTTCGTCAACGCGGCTTTGGACGATGCGAAAATCTCGCCGCTCCATCGCCGCGTCGTAGCCCTCATCGCCGCCGGATATTTCTTCGACGTCATCGACTTTACGGTGTTCGGCTCGATGGTACCGCTCATCCTGGCGTCCAAATTCGCGACCGGCGCCGAAGTCGCTGCCATCGGCAGCGCCACTATTTTCGGCCTGTTCATCGGCACCGCCGGCCAGGGCGAATTCTCCGACCGCTTCGGCCGCCGCTTCATCTACCAGTTCAATCTCTTGTTGTTCGGCATTTTCACGATTCTGGGCGCCTTCGCGCCGAGCGTCACGCTGTTGATCGTGTGCCGCTTCATTGCCGGGATCGGATTGGGCGCCGAGCAGCCCTTGGCCTTCGCCTATGCGGGCGAATATGCGCCCAAGCGCATTCGCGGCCGCATTCTGGCGATCGTGCATTTCATCGGTGGCGCCTGCGTATGGCCGATCGGAACGGCGCTGGTGCTTCTCGCCGGCAATCTGGTCTCGGCGCCCGAATGGGCGTGGCGCGGTGTTTGGCTTGTCATCGGCGCCGGCGCGCTCGTGGTCTGGGTGTTGCGTTACTCGCTGCCGGAATCGCCGCGTTATCTCGCGACCCACGGCCGCGGCCAGGAAGCGCTCGCGGTGCTCGGCAAGCTCGGCATTGCGGCGCCGACCCAGCCGCTGTCGACCGATGCGGCCAGCGACACCAAAAGCGACCCGTTCGCGGTGGTGTTCGCAAAATTCCCGACCCGGGTGATCGCCGGCATGATCTGCTTCTCGGCGTTTTTCGGCATCGCCATAGGCCTCGGCGCCTGGCTGCCGAACATCATGAACGGCAAGGGCTTCTCGATCACCAAATCGCTGCAATATACGCTGGCGATGAATTTTGCGGTGCCGTGCGCGAGCCTCTTTATGATGTACGCGCTCGACAAATTCGGCCGCAAGATCACCTCGGTCTGCGCCTTCATCGGCGCCGGCGTGATGGCGATCGTGTTCGCCAATGCCGAAACAGCCACCCAACTGATGGTGGCGGGCTTCGTGATGATCTTCTTCGTCCAGGTCGCCGGCAATTCGATGCAGATCTTCGCGTCCGAGGTGTTCCCCACCAATGCACGCGCGTCGGGCTTCGGCTGGGCCGCGGGCGTCGGCCGGCTGGCGACCGCTTTCATCATGCCGATGATCTTGTGGGTGCAGAACGGCTGGGGCCTGACGACAGTATTCGGCTGTCTCGCGACCTTCCTGTTCATCGCCGCAGTGTCGGTGACGCAGCTCGGCCCCGAAGCGAAGCAGAAAAGCCTCGACGAGATCGCGCCGCCGACGGGGTAAGACCCAACGTTGCTGCGAATTCCTACCGACAAATAAAAAAGCGGCCGCCCTCAAGGCGGCCGCTTCTGCATTCAGCTAGAGCGATTGAGCTACTGCAAGTTCCCGCAAAACCGCTGGATGCGGGTGCAGGCTTCTTCGAGCGCCGAGGTCGCGGTCGCGTAGGAGATGCGGAACGCAGGCCCGACGCCGAATGGCGTACCCTGCACCACCGCGACGCCTTCGGCTTCAAGCAGCTCGGTAACGAAATCCTCGTCGGTCGCGAGCTTCTTGCCGTTCGGCGCCGTCTTGCCCATGGTGCCGGCGCAAGACGGATAGACGTAGAACGCGCCTTCCGGCTTCGGGCATTGCAGGCCGTTGGCCTGGTTCAGCATCGAGACGCAGAGATCGCGCCGCTCTTTGAAGATCTTGTTGTGCTTGGGGATGAAATCCTGCGGCCCGTCGAGCGCCTCGATGGCGGCATATTGCGCCACCGCAGTCGGATTCGACGTCGACTGCGACTGGATCATCGCCATGGTCTTGATCAGTTGCTCCGGCCCGCCCGCATAGCCGATGCGCCAGCCGGTCATGCAATAGGCTTTCGAGCAGCCGTTGACGGTCAGCGTGCGCTCATAGAGCCGCGGCTCGAGCTGCGCCGGCGAATAGAACACAAAGTCGTCGTAGACCAGATGCTCATACATGTCGTCGGCCATGACATGAACGTGCGGATGGCGCACCAGCACGTCGGTCACCGCTTTCAGCTCCGCCTTGGTATAGGCCGCTCCAGTCGGGTTCGACGGCGAGTTGAAGATGATCCACTTGGTCTTCGGCGTGATCGCCTTTTCCAATTGCTCCGGCTTCATCTTGAAGCCCGATTCCATCGTGGTGATGACCTCGACCGGCGTGCCACCGGCGAGCAGCACCATGTCCGGATAGCTCACCCAATAGGGTGCCGGAATGATCACCTCGTCGCCCGGATTGATGGTGGCGATCAGCGCGTTGTACAGCACCTGCTTGCCGCCGGTGCCGACGATGATCTGCGACGGCTTGTAGTCGAGCTCGTTCTCGCGCTTGAACTTGCGCGCCACCGCGGCCTTGAGCTCCGCCATGCCGTCGACCGCGGTATATTTGGAGGTCTTGCCCTCGCTGATCGCGCGAATCGCGGCAAGCTTGATGTTGTCCGGCGTGTCGAAATCGGGCTCGCCGGCGCCGAGACCGATGACGTCGCGGCCAGCCGCTTTGAGCGCACGCGCTTTATCCGTGACGGCGATGGTTGCCGACGGCTTGATGCGCATGATCTGGTCCGCGATGAAGGCCATTTCCTATTCTCCCTTTTGAAGCGCGTGCTTGGTATAGCCGACCTCGCGCACAGGCAAGCGCAAAAACCTCGAATTTCCCTCACATCTGCGGCATTTCGAGCCCGGCGCGCTTCCCGCGCAACGCTCCATTAAGCCCCGGCTGGCCTAATGTGGCACCCCCTCGAATCGGGAACCGCCATGGACCGGATAGGCGACAGTTTGCGCAGCGGCGACTGGCTGACCGGCGAGCGCGTGCGGCTTGTCGCCGTCGCGTTGTTGCTGGCGTCGGTCGCGGGATTTCTGTTTCTGGTCGTGACCTCGCATGGCTATATCGACCGCCAGGGCCGCCCGCTCGGCACCGACTTTTCCAACGTCTATGCGGCCGGCACTTACGTCAATGACCACAATGCCGATGCGGCGTTCGATCCGGAGCGGCAATTCGCCCGCGAGAAGACGATCCTCGGGGACGATACCCAGTTCTATGGCTGGCATTATCCGCCATTCTTTTTGTTCGTCGCCGCGCCGCTGGCGTGGATGCCCTATGGGCTCGCGCTCGCGGCGTGGCAGGCGGTGACGCTTGCGCTTTATTTACTGATGATCCGGGCGATTGTGAAAATACCCTCCCCGGCAAGGGGAGGGTCGGGTCGCCAACCGCGATCCCGGGTGGGG
>JBAPUM010000152.1:0-2142 GCA_049282655.1 Xanthobacteraceae bacterium | reverse complement strand
AGTGATCCCATGGTGCCGATTGCCCCGATTTCGTGCAGTGCTTTGAGTACATTGCGGAGCATAGGCCTATTGCACCAAAAATTTCTCCACAGGCACGAGGACCATTGTGCCTCAAACACGCCGTAATCGGCGGCGGTATACTCTGAGGCCGCCAACTTCGAGGACCGCATGAATGCTCGATGACCGCCTCGTGGCACCAGCACCGACGCCGACGCCCGAACGGATCGGTGTGCTGGTCGTCAACCTGGGCACTCCGGATTCGCCTTCCTATTTCGCCGTGCAACGGTACCTGCGCGAATTCCTGAGCGATCGGCGCGTCATCGACACCTCCCGGCTGATTTGGCTGCCGATACTCTATGGGTTCGTGCTGCCGTTTCGCCCCATCAAAACCGTGCGCAATTATCGCCGGATCTGGATGCAAGGCGGCTCGCCCTTGAGCGTGTATTCCCAGCGGCTGACGGCAAAGTTGAGCCTCCTGCTGCAAGCGAGATTCGGAGATCGGCTGCGCGTCGATCTCGGCATGACCTACGGAAAGCCCAGTCTCGCGAATGCCATACAGTCACTGGTCGGGCAAGGCGTGAAAAAGATGCTCGTCCTGCCGCTCTACCCGCAGTATTGTTCTTCGACGACGGGTTCGGTGTTCGACCGCACGTGCCTCGCATTGCGCCGCAGGGTGTGGCAGCCCGAGACGCGCTTCGTCAACGGCTATTATGACGACGCCGGCTACATCGACGCGCTGGCGGGAAGTATCCGGGACTTTTGGACCGAAGCCGGTGAGCGATCGCATTTGCTTTTTTCGTATCACGGCGTCCCCGCCGTGTATGTGGCCGAGGGTGATCCCTACCAGGAGCAGACGCTGGCGACGACCCGGTTGGTGGTATCTCGCTTGGGACTTGCCCAAAGCGAGTGGTCGCACTGCTATCAGTCACGTTTCGGTTCGGTAGTTTGGCTGCAGCCTTATACCGAAGACACCCTGAGGGCTCTGGCAAAGCGCGGCGTGCGGAAGGTGACCGTCGTATCACCGTCGTTTGCGGCGGACTGCCTGGAAACGCTGGAAGAGGTGGCGATCGAATACCGCGAAAAGTTCCTGCAATTCGGGGGTGAGCGATTGTCGCTGGTACCCGCGCTCAATAACGACAACCGGCACGTGGAGGCATTGGCTGCCATTGTTCGAAGCAAGCTCCAAGGCTGGCTATGAATTGCAGCTGCATCCAAACTCGCCCGCCGTCCGTAACTCCCGGGTAACAACGTCCGGAGAAAACATGAATCTGCCAATGGGCCTGCTGCTGGCCTGCACATTCGCCATAACATCCGCAACTGCCAACGCCGATCCGAAACCCATCAAGCCGGTAGAGCACGTCGACCTGGACCGCTTCATGGGCGACTGGTATGTGATCGCCACGATTCCCACCTGGTTCGAGAAAGAGGCCTACGACGCGGTCGAGACTTACGCTCTGCAGGCAGACGGCCATGTGGCGACCTCGTTCCGCTTTCGCAGCGGGTCCTTTGACGGCCGGGTCAAGACCATCCACTCCACCGGGTTCATTGAGGAAAATTCGGGAAATGCCGTGTGGGGCGTGCAGGTATTTTGGCCGATCAAGGCGCAATACATAGTGGCTTATCTCAAGGAGGACTACAGCCAGACCATTGTGGCCCGCGACGCCCGCGATTACACATGGATCATGGCCCGCACGCCGACCATCTCGCCGGCCGACTATGAAAGCCTCGTGGCCCGCGTGCAGGCCATGGGCTATCCATTGTCGAAGCTACGCAAGGTGCCGCAGGCCTGGCCGGAAACCGGTCCGTAGGGACGCGCGCCACCGTCCGACTCGGCTTGGAAACGCGTGGATCTCCCCGCCCCTGCGGTGCGTGCCGGTCAGCCGCCTGAAGCCATCTGCGATTGGCTGTAGTTTTCCATTCCGATGCGCTCGATGAGATCGATCTGGGTCTCCAGCCAATCGATGTGCTCTTCCTCCGACTCGAGGATGCTCTCGAAGAGCTCCCGCGAGACATAATCGCCGACCGATTCGCAGTCGGCAATCGCAGACTTAAGATCCTTGTGTGCGGACTCTTCGAGCTTCAGATCGTTTGCGATCACTTCCTTGACGTCCTTGCCGATGAGCAATTTCCCCGGGTCCATGC
>JBAPUM010000151.1:0-3065 GCA_049282655.1 Xanthobacteraceae bacterium | reverse complement strand
GGCAACAACCCGTCAGGCACACGTCAGGTCCCGCCCGACGGATGCGGAGCCCTGCGGCCGAAGACCCGAAGCCATTATATGCGCCGGTAAATCCGTCCCAAGAGGGTGTCCCGAACTGCGCACGCTGACGGCATGTACCCGCCAAAGTGGTGGTATACGCTGCGAAAACTGCTTCCCGGCCTCCCCGCCTGCGGCGCCGGAGGATGGCGGTCCGATTTATCCAGCCAGCGCTTTCAAACCGGGCGCGGCTTTGTTATAGGCAACCCGCGCCACGCCGCGCATGGCTGCCAATGTTCCCCGGTAGCTCAGTGGTAGAGCAACCGGCTGTTAACCGGTTGGTCGCTGGTTCGAATCCGGCCCGGGGAGCCAAACATCTCGTGTCCAGCCCGGAGACATGGGTAACAGAACGTGCCTAAGACATAGGTGACAACCTCGGGCCGAACGGGTTGTCGAGGGGCTGCAAGGTTCTTTGCTCCAGGTCGATATAGCCGAGATCGTAGTGCATGAAGCTGACGAGCCAGATAGCGTCGTCGACTTCCTTAATTCCGAGGCGCTGGCCTGCGAGCGCGGCCGAGATGTTGATCTTCTTGCGATGCAGGCAGATGCGTCCGCACGCGGTGACGAGGATGTCGCGGTCATGAAGCGGGTAGGCGACGTCAGGCAAGCCGTCATAGCGACGCGTTGAGGCGGCATAGATTTCGGCGGGACACTTCATGGCGAGGGCCTCATGGGGCCGTTCGGCGTTGAACTCGTGCAGGAAAGCGTCGAAGCGGGCCTGCTGCTGCAGGCTGTTCATTCCCGGCGGGCGGGTGGCTTCCTTCTTCAAGGTCAGGTGCATGCGCTCATGGCGTCCGTTCTGCTGCGGATGACCAGGCTTGATGCGTTCGATGGCGATGCCGAGGCGGAGCCACCACACCGAGAGTTTGGAGAGATTGAACAAGGCGTTGGGACTGGCGAAGGGGACGCCGTTGTCGGAACGGATGGCGAGCGGCAGCCCGCGATCGGCAAGCAGCCGCTCGAAGGCTGTAAATGCAAGGTTTTCGCGCGTTGATTCGAGCGCTTCGCACAACAGCAGGAAGCGCGAGGCGTGGTCGGTGACGGTGAGCGGATAGCAGTAGCGGCCATTGCCGAGCTTGAACTCGCCTTTGAAGTCGGCGCACCACAGATCGTTGGGTGCCGCTCCCGCCGACAGCGCCGTCCCGGTGGCGCGCTGGCGCAGCCTGCCGGGGCGTTTGACCAGGCCGTGGCGATCGAGCACAGCATGGATGGTGCTCCTGGCCGGCACGCGCACATCGCCGGCGAGCCGCCGCACCAGGAGTTCGCGGATCTTGCGAGCGCCCCAATGCGGCTTGCCGCGCTTGAGGCTGACGACCAGAGCCTCGATCTGCCCCGGCAGCTGATTGGCATAGCGAACCGGCCGCCGCGAACGGTCGGTCAGGGCTTCGAGCCCGTGCTCCCTGTAGCGGTCGAAGATTTTGTAGCCGGTTTTGCGCGAGATGCCGAACTCGCGACAGACCTCCGTCATTGCCTCGCCATCCAGAAGCCGTCCGACAAATCGCAGGCGCTCGTCCATGACCGAACACTCCTTCCACGGCATCAACACCTCCCGCCCAAAGGCGAAAAGTGTTACCCATGTGTCCGGTACGGTCTGTCACCCATGTCTCAGGCCGCTCATCGCCGAAATGTCTGTCGTATTTGCCGCGCCGGTCAGCTGCGACCGCAGCCCGCGACCGGCGGCAGCGCCTGATTCACGCGCGCTTTACCTTAACGCCACGCCGTGACCGGCCGGCGAGGCAAACCTTAGCTATTGTCGCTTATCAGCCGTCCGGTGACCTCAGCCATCCCGATCAATGCAGTGACGCGTTTGACCCCAGTGACGGCGTTCGAAAACGCGGCTTCGCCGGTCGGCGCCGCTAACGGCGCGATCGGGGCGGACGCCGGGATTGCCCCCGCCAGGCGGCCGGCGGTCTCGCTGGAGATTTTCAGCGACCCCGCCGCGATCGAAAGCGAATGGCGGCGCTTCGAGCAAATTGCCGACTGCACCGCGTTCCAGACGTTCGACTGGCTCGCGCTTTGGTATCGTCACGTCGGGCCGCGCCAGCGCGCGCGCGCCGCAGTCGTCGTCGCCCGCTTCGGCGACGGCGGGATCGCCTTCATCGCGCCGCTGTGCGTCATGCCGAAATGGGGCATGCGCCGGCTGGGCTGGCTCGGGCAGGATCTGTGCGACTACAATGGCCCGCTGCTCGCCCCCGACTTCGCGGAGCGAATCGGGCCGGACGAGTTCATGGCCGCATGGCGGGCGATGCAGCGGCAGATTCGATACGATCCGCGGCTTCGTTTCGACTGGATCGAATTCGAGAAGATGCCGCAAAAAATCGGCGCCCAGAACAATCCGTTCATGCGGCTCGCCGTCACGCCCAACCCCAACGGCGCGCATTTGACCCATTTGAGCGCGAACTGGGAAGAATTCTACATGGCCAGGCGCTCGACTGCGACGCGCCGGCGCGACCGGACCAAACGCCGGCACATGTCCGGCCACGGCGACATCCGCTTCGCGACCGCCCGCGATGCAGACGACTCGCGGCGTACGCTCGAAATTCTGATGGAGCAGAAGGGCCGCACGTTCGTCCGCAAGGGCATCGCCGACATTTTCGAGCGGCCGGGATACCGGGATTTTTTCCTCGCCGCGGCAACCGGCCCGAACGTCCGTCATCTGATTCACGTCAGCCGCCTCGACATCGGCGACACCTACGCGGCGGCCAATCTCGGAATCGTGTTCGGCGACTGTTATTATCACGTACTGGCAAGCTACAGCGACGGCAGCGCCGTCTCCCAATACGGGCCGGGCGCACTGCATCTGCGCGAACTGATGGCTTACGCGATCGGGCGCGGGCTGAAGCGTTTCGATTTCACAATCGGCGACGAACCGTACAAGCTCGAATGGTCGGACACTTATGTCGCGCTGTACGATTTTGCCGCCGGCACGACCTGGCGCGGCCTGCCTGCGGCGTGGTGGTCGTCCGCGCGGCGTCGAATCAAGCGTTTCATCAAACAGACGCCGGCGC
>JBAPUM010000150.1:0-6799 GCA_049282655.1 Xanthobacteraceae bacterium | reverse complement strand
AGCGCGCGCTCGATGGCCTCGCGCGGCACCCCGCCCGGCCGCAGCAAGGCGGGCTCCCCCAGGCAGGCGACGATGGTGGACTCGACGCCGACCGGCGTCGCGCCGCCGTCGACGATCAGATCGATGCGGCCGGCAAGATCGGCGAACACATGCGCGGCCGTCGTCGGCGAGACATGACCGGAGCGATTGGCGGACGGTGCTGCGATGGGTCGCCCGAACGCCAGCAGGATTTTTTGCGCCACCGGATGCTGCGGCACGCGCACCGCGATGGTGTCGAGGCCCGCGGTCGCGAGGTCGGCCACGCGGCAAGTGGCGGCCTTGGGCAACACGAGTGTCAGTGGCCCCGGCCACAGGGCTTCGGCGAGCCGTGCCGCATCGGCGTCGAAGCGCGCGACCCCCTCGGCCGCGTGGCGATCCGGCACATGCGCGATCAGCGGATTGAAGGCGGGCCGGCCCTTGGCGGCGTAGAGCCGCGCCACGGCCTTGCCGTTCGTCGCGTCGGCGCCGAGCCCGTAAACCGTCTCGGTCGGAAAGGCGACAAGCCCGCCAGCCGTGAGGCACGCCACCGCGGCCTCGATCCCGTCCGCGCCGGCAATCCGTGTCGCCAAAGGGGCTGTCATTGCCGCAGTCAGTGCCTAAATATCGCACGCGCGCAAGCGCATAGCGCCTGATCCCGAAAAGCCTATCCTCGGACTTGATCCGAGCGCGGCCCCCGGTTTCGGATAAGATCATGCATCCTATGCGGGATGCCGCTGCGGCTTGCCGGGCCCGAACCCGGTATGTATAAGCCGCCCCTTAGTCGGAGTGTGGCTCAGCCTGGTAGAGCACCTCGTTCGGGACGAGGGGGTCGCAGGTTCAAATCCTGCCACTCCGACCAATACTTAGCTGATGTTGGCTTCGTCTCGGCCACAGGTTCGGCCACAGTTTCCCTTAGCTTGCGATGACGCGCGAACGCTCCCTTCGCTCCCGACAAGTGATTGGGGTGATGGTGACCATATCGTTCGGACAGCATCTCGACCGTCATCCCAAGGTATCCTGCCGCTTGCCAGATATCGGTGCCTGCCTGCATCAGCCATGTCGCTGCGGTGTGGCGCAATGTGTGCGGCGTCACATCGGTGCCGAGGCCGGCGTCAGAGACCGCATTCCGAAATGCCTTGCCGACGTCGCGCACCGGCTCGCCGTTCCATTCCACGGCGAAGCATTGCCCCTGGCGTTTCCAGCGGCGTAGATGCGCTAAAAGTTGATCGGGCAAGGGAACGGGCGGCTGTCGTTTCTTCGTTTCTCGTTGCCCCGCCGCCCGGCGATAGAACACGCCATGGTCAAGGTCGACCCAGCCATGCCCTTCCGCAGGCTGGAGGGCAGCACCACAAACGGCGCCGGCTCGTGTTCCGGTGTAGATAGCTACTAAGATGAAGCGAGCGATGTGCTGCCGGGACAGACGTTCAGTCGGCTTACCCTTCTGAATTTCGCGATATCGCCAAGCCGACCAGATCAGACGAGCTGCCTCAGACCGCGTCAGCCATCGTTCGCGACCTTGACGCTCCGGTGGCAGCACGACTTCCACCACCTTGTTGCAGAGGCCTTCTCGTCGATGATGATTAATAGCTGCTCGCAAATCCTCCAATTCGCGACGTGCCGCTGCGTCTGTCGATCGTTGCGCGGCATAGGCGCGGCATGTCTCACCGGAAATATATGAAAGCATCCGGTCGCCGAAGTACTCGTCTAGAGACTTGATGCGCCCCTTCGTCTCTTTCGGACGAGAATGGTTCGGAACGACATCGCGGAGATAAACCACTAGGACGTCGGCTATCGGGATTTGGCTTGGGTCTAGATTCCTTTGCTCACGCGTCCCTTGGGCGTGCTTTTCTGCGAGGTAGATGGCAAGTGCTCGCTCGGCGCCTCCAATATCGTGTGCAAGGCAGCCCGTGCCTTGCTGGTAATTTCCGTCACGGATGATCCAGATTCCGGCGTGGCTGCCGCTCTCATCGTCTCGCGCGCTGCGGAGATATAGACGTGGTCCTTTGATTCGACGCGGCATAGCTCTCTCATCCGTTCAATGCTCTTTAACGTCGTGTAATCTTTCCCAGCAATCCGCTCGATAGCCAACCGGCCTCGCATACACTCGCGGCGAAGCCCGGAAGCAGTCATCGAGCCGTCCGGAAAGGCGAGTGCTGCTGCGACGCCAAGCCGGAGCGGCGTGTCCGGTGTGACCTGGTCCCGAGTTGGTAATGACTGACGCACAGGCGTCACGTACTCCGGCGAGTCCTGGGCGAGCGTTTTTGGGATGATGCCGACGATGCTGAGTCATCGAGCGAGACGGGCTCAAGGAGGTGCTCGATTTTACTAAAGTCGAAATTTCCACGTGCGACTTGGTCAAGAACTTCTTGAATGCGCTTCGAGGCAATTCTTGGCCAGTTCTCGACGACGCTGGTCCTGACGACGCCAAAAGTCGATCCGGCATGGAGAAGAGTCCAGCCGGCGGACAGAAGCCATTCGTTCACCTCGGCCAACCATGGGTCGGTGAGGCTCTCCCGATTCCAAAGTCGCTTCAGCGTCATCCGAGAGAGGCGCGCGCGAGTGATTTCCTTCCCTCGGCGGTCGCCGCGCTCTTCAATTGCGTACAGCAAAATCAGGGCGGCATTTCTGCTGCTGACTTTCTCCATAATCACGATAATATGTTACTACATAACAATTGTAAAGTGCTATATAACATTTTCTTAGTGGTGGCCGATCGTGGCCCAGTTGAAAGGGAGATCGCAATGAACAGTAATGACTTCGTTGAGCGGCGTGAGAAAATTGAAACGCTCCGGGATCGTGGGGCGACGCAGGGAGAGCGGGCCGCTGCCGAGGCAGCCCTCGATCGGATAAGGGTACCGACGCCGATGAAAATCATCGGGACGGTTGTCGATATCGATCGCGAAGTGACGTTTTACGATGTTGAGTTCCGGCACGTCGAAGGCGACATCCGGCGCCGATCAGTGGCAAAGGAACTTTTTCTCCGTCCGACCAAAGTCGCCGAGGAAATGATTCGATTCGGCGCCGACCTACCTGACGTATCGACCGCCGCGGCTGCGATAGTGACGGAAGTCACCGCGCAAAAGGATTCGGCCTTTCGACAGGTGACGCGGCAGGCCGGTTGGATCGAAAAGCACAGTGTCGTTTGGCCGGGCAGGACATTTGGCAAACTTGCGGGCTCGCTCTCTTACCTGCCCTCGAGTGGACTGGACCCTGCGTTCGGCCTTTCAAAGGGCACGTTGGTAGCGTGGCGTGACGGTTTACGGGAGCCGTGTGCGAAATCCGACTACCTGATCATGGCGCTCGTAATCAGGCCGTGAGCGCAGTGCGACCTTTTCTAAATATGCCTTACTTTGTTTGTACTCTCGAAAAAGCCAATCGACAGTGCCATAAGCTGGCGCTCGTTCTCCAGTGGGCGGCTCGCCGCGTCGCGTGGCATCCCACTCGTTAAATAGGGCATTGAGAGCGGCGGCGCGACCGCCATTCCCATCCTCTCCGCAAGCGCCAACGTAATCAGTTCCAAGAGGCTCGTTCGAGATTTGACAGCCCATATTTCGGTAGAGCGTTGGTACATTGAAATAGAAGGCTGTCGCACCACTCGCGAGCAACTTAGTGATGACATATCGGGGCAACGTTCGGGTGAAGGTCACAGATCCTCTGCCACGTCTACGGTGCGGTTTAGTTCCGGCGGCAGGATCGCCTGATCGAGATCGTCTCTCAACCATAACTGTCGTCTTCCTTCTTTTATCCGCGGATTAGGATACTCCGTTCCTACCCGCTTGAGAAATGCCTCGACCGTTGATTCCCCGACGTATGCCGCGGCAATTTCCGCCGCCATTCGACGAGGCCACGAACCTAAGGGAATGAGCGTGGCACGAGACATGGCTACGCTACCCAGCCATCGACGCGGCTGATGCCCGCTCGCGCGGGTTGGCGGTTCCCGACCGCAGATCGCCTCGTGAAGCGCAAACACAAAGCGGCATAGTCACAAGATCGGTGGTGGTCGTCATAGTCGTCATGGTCTTCCTAGCCAGACTTTTTCTTGAGCTTGACCTTCCGGAGATCGCCGTGATGCTTGACGGCATCGCGGCGATAACGCGGCGTTCTCGGTTGCCCAGCCTTGCCCGGTCGGTATCGCGTGAACCCGGTGAACGCGAGGATAGCGGCGACGCGGTTCTGCGCCGTCTGTGACCAACTTTCCCGCGGGACGCCGAGTGCGCCAACCAGCGCTTCGCCGACGCTCACATCGTTGCGGCCAACCAGCCAGCCGCCGATCTTTTCCGCCCAGGCATCGACCTCGAATCGAGCTTCCTGCTCGGCAGTCGCCAGGGCTTGAAGTTCTGGCGTCTCCAGGTACCATACTGTGCCAGCCTTGAATCGAACGAGGGCTTCGGCCCATAGCTGGTCGCGGTCACGAACAAGCACGTCGAGCTCTATGTGGCCGCAAGCCACCGGCCAGAACCGCCGCGCGCCGGTCGGGTCCTTGAGGTAGCCGCCGGCGGGATTGATGCTGCCCGCGAAGACGCACTGTCGCGGCTGTTCAACAACGTGCTTGCCATAAGGCGGCCGAAACCGGTCATGACGGCGGGTGACAAAGCTCTTGATCGCCGAATTGGTGGACTTGGTCAGCGCGTCCAATTCCGACATCTCGATCAGCCATACCCCGGCCACCTCCATCGAGGAATCCTTGCTGCCGAGCGCAGAAATGCGGTCCGTGAACCATGATCCGGCGACGGCTTGCAGGGCGGATGATTTTAGACCCCCCTGAGGTCCTTCGAGAATGAGCATGTGGTCGACTTGGCATCCCGGGCTGAACACGCGGGCGACGGCAGAGATAAGAAACCGCGAGCCAACCGCCTGGACATACTGGCTGTCCTCGACGCCGAAATAAGTGATGAGCCAGGTATCGAGCCGGGCCGTTCCGTCCCAATTCAACCCGTCTAGGTAGTTGCGAACCGGGTGGAAGGGATGCTCGTGCGCCACCGTCTGAATGCCACGACCCACCATCCCGAATGGCGCGGCGATCTCGTGCTCCTGAAACCATTCACAGGCACGGTTATCGTCGTAGTCCGTCCACTGCGCAACGGTTTGATCGCTCCACGGCGGCGGCCGCTTCGTGATCGCCCGCGCCGCGAACGTGTCGTAAGCGAGGACATTGTGCCATTCGGGCGCGTTGCGAAGCGCGTGGAGGACGTTACGGAAGTTAGCCAGAGGAACGCCGTGCTTGTTCATCATCAAGCCATCGGCCCAGTGATCTCGTCCAGACTGGAGGGACAATGCCGCGCTGCTCATCGCGAAACTCCAATTAAAAGCTTGCCGGGCGGGCTATGACGACCCTGACTGCACGTACGGCGTGCGCAGCTCGTCTCCCGGAGTGAAATCGGGAGCGAGCACTTGCGGCCTTAGGCAATGCATTGATGCGTGCTATAGTCAGTGAGGACAATCACATCAGCGGCGTGAGAATGAACGGGCGCATCGTCTGCCGCCCGTTCGTACACTTCATTGGCATCGCAAGAGCGCAAACGACGATGCGCTACGCTGCGCAATCAGCGTCCGGGTGGTCACCGCGTCGCCCGATTTCGTTATACGCATATTTCCGTCAAATCGGAGAGGGCGAACTTTTAGGCCGATAATCTCTGATGTCTTCGGCACTCAAACGATTGGGATCTATCGCTGTAATGATTTTCATCTCGTTCAAATCGAAGGATGCGGTCTTAGGCCTCGTTCGCTTGACCGCATCAAAATCCTTTTTTCTGACGTCTCGTACCTTTCGTTCGGCTAGGACGTCCGCAATGTAAGCTGCGTTACCGAGGTGTTGATCTAGTAAGGCCTGGTCGGAGGTAAATGCCTCTAGCAGGTCAACTAAGTCGTCAACCGTCTTTGCCGTCGTTAGAGTTTCGGAAAAAAAATTATAGAAGGCAAAGATATAAGGAGCTGCCTGCTTCCAATTCTCCCATTTCTCGCTAATTGTTCTCACCTTACGGTCAGGATTCTGGTCAACCATAAAAATTTTCGCGCACTGTATTGTGCACTTGTGAGGGTCCGCGCCGTATTCGCTGTAACGGCAAAGATATGAAGTAATTTCGTACGTGTACAAGAGGTGTTCGTGAGCTCTCTTCATGCGCAATAGCCATCCCTTTGCACTGCGGGGGCTCTCCAAGAACAAGCGGAAACCTCCGGATGAGAGAAATAATCTGAACATCGGCATATTTTGTGGGGACTTTAGCTGGCGGTCCAAAAGAGAACTGAGAGCGAAATGTCCGGCCATCAGCGCATTTCGCTTGCGAAAACGTGGGTGATTAGAGCGGGCACTGGCGTGCTTCTTCGGCTTTCGCCTCCCACGCCTTTGATCGAGGGCAATCCAAGTCATCAACCGCGCGAGCCACCACGTCTTCCGAAAAGCCGGCGCTTTTGGATCAAGAAGGACATTGACGGCGTCGCGTGGCCTGAATGTCTCTACACGTACGACCATGTGATAGCCCTCGCACCGAGGCGGTGATTAAAGCGAGCGTTGGCGCTTCGCGTCATGACCGCGCCGAATCCCACCCCATTCTCATCCCGTGGGTGTGATTAACAAGCCTTGCGACCACGGGCATCCATCCTGTGCGGGATCGACCCGCTCCCATGAAGGATAATGCCCATGAACAAAAATCACTCGCATTTAGACCTGTGCCACCAGTCGTATCGGGGGTGGCAATGAGCAAGAAACGTGCGCCATTCAACCCCAGCAAGTTCGCCAACATGCTCGACGAGGGCTTTTACGCGAGGGGCCCGAAGGGAGAGG
>JBAPUM010000149.1:0-30208 GCA_049282655.1 Xanthobacteraceae bacterium | reverse complement strand
GAGTTGTCGTCCCAAAGGCGCGGCACGGGCCAATGGCTTCCTGCGACTCGGCCGGAGCGTCTGGTCGGTAAGCTCGCCCCAACCGGGGGGCGCTGACCTCGCGCAGTTTTGCGGGCATGACACCCGCCCCAGCCTGTCCCAGTCCAGCGAGCACCTCGCGCGCCGGTCATAGTGCCGGCAGGTTGATGCCCGAGCCGCCCGAGAACGGAGTGTATGGCCCCGCCCGCAGGCACCGCACTCGCCCCAACCGTCGGGGAGTACCCTCCCCGGCGGCGTCCTTGTGGGCGTGCTTCAGAGGCCTGTGTAACTGAATTAGAGACGCGTGTCAAGCATGTCGTCACAATAACAGTGACGATTGGGACGCCCGTTATTCCGCCGCTTCCTGGTGGCGGTGAAACAAGGGCAGGACGCGCGCGCGCTGGCCGGCGCGGGCGACCACGACATGGCCCTCCGGCACGGCGAGCCAATTCTTGTCGCGGTCGAGCGGCTCGGAGACGATGACAATGCCGCGATCGCTTTCGCGATAATAAAGCGTATTGGCATGATCGTTCACGGCGTAGCGGAAGGCGTAGAGATCGCGGCCATTGGTCAGCGCCGCCGTAAAGCGGAAGCGGTCGCCCGGCTCGGTCTCGTTGACGAAGCCGGTCAGCCGCGCCAGCACAGTCTCCGCCGCCGCCACCGGATCGTCGATGCCGGCGCCCAGAATCGCGAGGAACATCGCCTCGGAATCGGTAGTGCCGATGCGCGCGGGATAAAGCGCGTCGGGAATGAGCGCCTCGACCTGCCGCCGCAGGCGACTCCAGCTGCCGATAAAGCCGTTGTGCATGAACATCCATTTGCCGGACGCGAAAGGATGGCAGTTCGGCCGGGTGACCGATGTGCCGGTTGCGGCGCGGACATGGGCGAAGAACAGATGCGACTGCAGATGACGGCACAGGTAACGCAGATTCTCGTCCGACCAGGCCGGACGGATCTCGCGGTACAGTCCGGGCTCCGGATGGTGGTCGTACCAGCCCATGCCGAAACCGTCGCCATTGGTGCTCGCGGTCGATTCCAGCGCGTGGATGCTCTGCGAGATCAGGGAATGCGCCGGCTCGGTGACATAGTGCTCGAGCGCTGTGGTTTCCCCGCGATATGCGATCCAACGGCACATGATATTGCCTTTCGGCGGCCTTTCACTTGCGCGCGGTCACGCCGCCGCCATCAGGCGACTAGCGTGGCGTCGCCGATCCATCGGCTCACTCTATGGAGCGCAATCTCGGCGCCTTCGTGTTCACTTTCCGCATAAATCCGCAGTTGCGCGTCCGCCGAGGTGCCTTCGAGACCGATGGTGCGGCAATGTTCGACCGTCTCGGTGCAATCGAGCGCGTCCGCGTCCGCAGCGGCGAGTTCGAGCAGGCGGTCGAGCATTTCGCCGACAGCGATGGCGCCCGAGCGGGTCACGAAAGTGCCCTGCGCGCCATACCGCTGGGCACGCCATTTGTTCTCGACCGCGATGGCCCGGTCGACGACATCGAGTTCGGCATTGTGCGCGGGATGGGTGTAGAGGTGGCGCACCAAGACGCGATAAAGCGCCGCGATCGCCACACTGTCGTCGAGCCGCGTGCAGCTGTCGGCCGCGCGCAATTCCAGCGTCGGATATTTGAGCGACGGGCGGATCGCCCACCAAAGATGGCTCGCGTCCTGCATCGCGCCGGAACGCACCATGGCGTCCACATAGGCGTCATAGTCGCTCACGCTGCGGAATAATTCCGGCAGGCCGGTGCGCGGCAGTTCGTCGTAAGCCGCGAGCCGATAGCCCTTCAGCCCGGTGGCGCGGCCCTGCCAGAACGGCGAAGAGGTGGACAGCGCGATGAACAAGGGCAGATAGGGCAGCAGCCGCGTCATCACATCGATGCGGCGCGACGGATCGGGAAACTCGACATGCACATGCATGCCGCACAGCATGTTGCGCTGGCCGATCATCTGCAGATCGTCCATGACCTTGGCGTAGCGGTCCTTCGGACTTTGCACCGAGTCGCGCCAGCGCGCGTGCGGGTGGGTTCCGCAAGCCAGTATCGCGAGGCCGTGCTGGGCGGCGGCGGCGGCAGCATTCTGGCGCAGCCGCAGCAGCTCGCGCCGCGCCGCGCCGGCATCGTCATGCGGCTCGGTCGCGACCTCGATTTGGGCCTGCAGGAATTCGCGCTCGATACGGCCCGCGGTGCCGAAATCCGCCGCCTGGAACAGCGCGTCGGGCGTCTCGGCCGGTGCCTCGAAGGTCCGCGCATCGGACAGAAAATATTCTTCCTCGATGCCGAAGCGGAAACGATCGTCGGAGCCGACCTCGCGAGGTAGCCGGCCCGGCGGCACAAGCGTCCGGATGTGGAAACGGCGGTCGCGCGGATCGAATCTAAATTCCATGTCTAAACTCCATAAGTTTTCCTCGGGGCGTTTAGATTCCTTGAGTCTGCAGCCAGCATTCCAACAGCGCGACCTGCCAAAGCTTGGAATGGCCCTTGGGCGTGAGCTCGCCCTCGGGATCGGCCAACAGCCGGTCGATATAGGACCGGTTGAACAAACTGCGCTGGCGCGCGCGCGGCGCGTCGAGAACGTCGCGGACGAAATCGTAAAACGCGCCGCGGATATATTTGAGCGCCGGCACCGGAAAGTAGCCCTTCGGCCGTTCGATCACCGCGTCCGGCACGACGCCGCGCGAGGCTTCTTTGAGGATATATTTGCCGCCGTCGCGGACCTTGAGCTCCGCCGGGATGCGCGCGGCGAGTTCGACGACTTCATGGTCGAGAAACGGCACCCTGGTCTCCAGTCCCGACGCCATGGCCATGTTGTCGACGCGCTTGACCGGGTCGTCCACCATCATGATCTGCGCGTCGAGCTGCAAGGTCTTGTCGATCGGGCTTGAGCTTGAGCAATTGCGAAAGAACGCGTCGACGAATTCGCGGCTGTAGTCGCCGTTCATCAGCGCCGGCGCGAGCGCCTGCCGCATCTCGGCGTGGTCGCGATCGAAATAGACCCGCGCGTAATCCTCGGTGGCGTCGTTCGAGCGCATCAGCACCGGATACCAATGATAGCCGCCGAAAATCTCGTCGGCGCCCTGCCCGCTCTGCGCGACTTTGACGTATTTGGAAACTTCCCGCGACAACAGGTAGAAGCCGATGGCATCGTGACTCATCATCGGCTCCGACATCGCTGCGACCATTCCGGGCAGCGCGTCGATGGTGTGCGATGAATCGACCGCGATGCGATGATGGTCGGTGCCGAAGCGCTGCGCGACGATATCCGAGTAGCGGAATTCATCGCCTTCGACGTCGCCGACTTTCTCGAAGCCGACCGAAAAGGTCTTCAGCTCGTGTTGTCCTTGCTCGGCGAGAAGCGCGACCAACAACGAACTGTCGAGCCCGCCGGACAACAGCACCCCGACCGGCACATCGGCGATGCGCCGGCGCGCGACTGACTTGCCGAGCGCTGAGCGAACCGCGTCGCGCCAATCCGTCTCGGTCATGCCGCGATCGGCGGCCTTGGGCCCGACTTCAAGCTGCCAGAACGTTTCCTCCCGGCGCGTGCCGTCGGGTTCGATCATGCAAAGGGTCGCCGGAGGAAGCTTGCGCACGCCCTTGAGGATCGTCATCGGCGGCGGCACGACGGCGTGCCAGCTCATGTAATGATGCAGCGCCGCCGGATCGATCGTGGTATCGACATCGCCCGCGGCCAAGAGCGCCGGCAGCGTCGACGCGAAGCGAAACCTGCCGGGAGATTCCGAATAATAGAGCGGCTTGATGCCGAGCCGATCGCGCGCCAAGACCACGCGTCCGGTCTCGCGCTCCCAGATCGCGAAGGCAAACATGCCGTTGAAGCGCTCGACGCAGCGCGGGCCCCATTCCGCGTAAGCTTTCAGGATGACCTCGGTGTCGCCCTGCGAGAAAAAGCTGTAGCCCTTCGCCTGAAGTTCGCAGCGCAATTCGCGATAATTGTAGATGCAGCCGTTGAAGACGATTGCCAACCCCAACTGCGGATCGATCATCGGCTGTTGCGATGCGGCCGCGAGATCGATGATGCTCAATCGGCGGTGACCGAAGGCGACACGGTTCTGTGAAAAACTGCCGCCCGAATCCGGACCGCGCGGCACCATGGACGTCATCATGGCCGCGATGGAACCGTTCGCCGCGCCGCCGTTGAACGTTACCTCGCCGCAAATGCCGCACATTTCATCGTATCCAGAGTTAAAGCGCCCACGTCCAGCACGCTATAACGCCTCAGCGGAAGCCGGGTTCCGGCAGAGTTCCATCGCGGGCACGTGCGATTTTGCGCTGCAGCGCAAGAGAAACCGATGCGGATGCTCGTGATCGTCAGTGGAGCAAGCGACGCACGGCTGTGCTCCAAGCGGCGAGCTTGCGGTCGCGAATTGCCGAGTCCATTTGCGGCGTGAAGCGCCGCTGCAATCGCCAATGATCGACGAAGCGATCCGGCTCGGCAAAGAAGCCGGCATGGAGGCCGGCGAGATAGGCGGCGCCCAAGGCCGTCGTCTCGCTGATCTGCGGCCGATCGACCGTGCAGCCGACGAGATCGGCGAGGCGCTGCATCGTCCAGTCGGAATTGGCCATGCCGCCATCGACGCGCAGCGTCTCGATCGCGGTCGCGGCGCCCGGCCAATCCGATCGCATCGCGGTGAGGAGATCGGCGGTCTGAAAACAGACGCTCTCGAGCGCCGCGAGCGCGAGCTCGCGCGGTCCGGTCGCGCGCGTCAAGCCGAACAGCGCGCCGCGCACGTCCGGCCGCCAATAGGGCGCGCCCAGGCCGACGAATGCCGGCACAAGGATAGTGTCTTGCGTGACGTCGGCGGCTTCGGCGAGATCGCCAGTCTCCTCCGCGCTCCGGATCACGCGCAGACCGTCGCGCAGCCATTGCACCGCCGCTCCGGCGACAAAGATCGAGCCCTCGAGCGCGTAGCAGCGCCTGCCGCCGAGCTGATAGGCGATCGTCGTCAGGAGCTTGTTCGCCGACGCAACCGCCGTGTGGCCGGTATTGAGAAGCGCAAAGCATCCGGTGCCGTAAGTGGCCTTGATCATGCCCGGCGCAAAGCACGCCTGCCCGATCATGGCCGCCTGTTGATCGCCGGCCATGCCACAGATCGGGATCGCCGCGCCGAACAGGTCCGGCGTGGTGTGACCGAAGGCGGCGGACGAATCGAGCACCTGCGGCAGCACGGCGCGCGGCACGCCGAGAAGCCGCAACAGCTCATCGTCCCAAACGCCCGCGTGGATGTTGAACAATAGCGTGCGTGACGCATTGGTGGCATCGGTGGCATGGACTTGGCCGCCGGTGAGCCGCCACAGCAGATAGCTGTCGACCGTACCGAAGGCGAGTTCGCCGCGCGCAGCGCGCGCGACGCCATCCGGAACGTGATCGAGCAGCCAGGCGAGCTTAGTGCCGGAGAAATAAGGATCGAGCAGAAGCCCGGTCTTGGCGGTGAACAGCGCCTCGTGGCCGGCGGCCTTGAGCCGCGTGCAGAGTTCGGCGGTACGGCGGTCCTGCCAGACAATGGCGCGATGCAAGGCGCGCCCGGTCGAGCGCTCCCACAACAGCGTGGTCTCGCGCTGATTGGTGATGCCGATCGCGGCAATATCGCGGGCGCCGGCATTGGCCTTAAGGAGCGCCGCCCGGCAGGTCGCGAGCGTCGTCGCCCAAAGATCCTCCGGCTCGTGTTCGACTTCGCCGTCGGCCGGGAAGTGCTGCGGAAACTCCTGCTGGGCCACCGCCGCGATCGACGTATCGGCGCGAAACAGCATGGCCCGCGTCGAGGTCGTGCCCTGGTCGATGGCAAGGACGTAAGACGTCAAGCGGAGCTCCGGATGTCCCATTGCACTTCACAACCTAGTCTTGTATCGGCCCTCAAATCTGACTAACCTCGTCCCCGGGTCTGGCGTGGGGCGAGATCTGGCGTGGGGGACGTCTTGGCTCAAGCGAATTCTCTGCTGGGATCATCGCCGGGTGCTGCGGCCGCGCCGGCCACCTTGATCACCTTTCCGCCGAGCCTCGACTGCGAACTCGCCCGTTTTCTCCTGTCATATTACGGCGTTCCCTACCAAGAGAAGCGCCACGCGCTCATCTTCAACTTCTTCGCCACGCTGTGGCACGGCTGCACGCTGCATTTTCCGCTGTTGTACAACGCCAGCTACCGGCTCGATACCGTCCGCAAAATGATCGATCACTTCGACCCGCTGTGCCCGGCGGACCGCACTCTGCTGCTCGCCGGAGCGGAAAACACCCAGGCCGAAAGCGATTGGACGCTGTTCAACAGTACGCTCGGCGGCGCCACGGCGGTGTTTGCCTATTATCATCTGTTGCCGCTTCGCGACGTCATGACCGGGCCGTTGTCCGAGGGCACTCCGCCGTTCGAGGCCTTTACGGTGCGGGTGGCCTATCCGCTATTCGCGGGATTGATCAGCAAGCTTCTGCATCTCTCCGAGAGCTCCGCGGCCGCGGCCCTCGACCAGATCAGAGCGATCGCCAAGACCGTCGACGGCCGCCTCGCCGACGGACGCCGTTATCTGGTCGGCGACCGCTTCTCGCTGTCGGACATGTCGTTCGCCGAAGCGCTGGCGCCTTTGGTGCTGCCTGCTAACAACGGCGCGGCGCTGCCGACGCTCGCCGAGATGCCTCCACCCTTGCAATCCTTATACGCGGAGCTGCGCGCGCAACCCGCCGGCCAATTCGCGCTTCGCATTTATCAGGACTACCGCGGAGGACCGCCTTGAGCGGCCGGAACCTCCGCCAGCGAAGGAGATGAGCCTGTGTCAAACGTAGCCGGCAAGGCCTACGGCATGAACGTCATCACGCCGATGCATCCCTGCCTGACGTGGATCAATCGTCTCCTCTTCATGGCGTCGCGAGCGCTGCCGAGCACGCTGCAAGGCCTGCTCGGCCTGTCGATCATCCATTTCGCGCGCTGGGTCATCATCAAGCGCGACAGCTGGCCCGATCTCGGCCAGGGCAAGCAGAAGCTGCAAAACGACTACATGCTGTTCTGCAGCAACTTCAACGGCACCTGGGACCAATATATCGATGCATTCTCCGACGGCATTCCGAGCGGCCTCGATCTGCTCTGGTACTCGAGCACGAAATATCCGCATTCGATCCCGATCACCGCGTTCAAAGACTACATCCGGGCGAACCAGATCGACACCGACTATTATTACAATTCGGTGCCGGGCGCGGCGCAGCGCGACGTCAAATCGGCGTTGAACGTCCGCCGCGCGATTCTGGCGCTCGCCGAGCAGCACGGCTCGCTCACGCCCGACGATTTCCGCAAGCACTACGTCGCCGCTCTCACCGGCCTGCAATATCACCTCGGCTACCAGGGTTATGCGCCGGTCGCGAGCAACGATACGCAGAATGCCGACATAAACCGCGAGGACTACGTCCAGCAGGAAAGCACGGCCGCCGCCGCGCTTTTGTGATCAACACCGCCGCCCGACCGAGGAACGACCGATGCCGACATTCGACGGGGGACACTACTTCCTGACCGCTCTGATCCCGATCCGCACCGACATGGTCCAGGATCAACGTTCCATCACATCTCCGGTTCATGCGCTGAGCAAGCGTCTCGACATGCTGGCGACCGCCATGCAGACGCCCGGATGCCGCGGCGAAAGCCCGTTCGCACGCAACACGCGCAATCATTTCGTCCGCCTGGTCATCATTCACGACGTCGCCTACAACGGACGCGAACAGGGCAATACGCTCTTGTCGATCGGCGTCGATCTGGTGGTGGCCCAGCCGCAAGATCACCTGTCGTGCCCGTTTCTGCTTTTGGCGGTGGATTTCGACGCCGCAAGCGGCGCCGACATTGAACGCGATTCCTATCTCGCCACTTTGTGGCAAACGATGGAAACAGAATTGCGCGGCATCCTGACCTTCTGCCGCGGCTTCGACGGCAGGGTGAACGACGCGGCGGCTTTTGCGAAATACATCGCCGATTGCCAGTTCGAGACGACGATGTCGTTCAACGATTATTACGCCGACCCGCCCAAGCTGCCGAACTGGCCGAGCAGCGTCTACAAGTGGATCGGCATCGCCATCCTCGCCCCGTTCGCACTCAGTGTCGTCGCGGCGCTGGTGCTGTTTGTCGCCGAGATGTTCGTACCGCCCTGGGTGACGGGAATACGCACCGCCGTCTTGGTGGCGGTCGTTACCGCCGTCGGGCTCGGCGCTTTGATCCTGATCGCGTATCTGAGCCTCATGGCGGCCGGCGCAAAGCCGTTTCCGACAGCGCCGGATTCCAACCTGCCGGCCGTGCTCAAGGCGCTCTATCTGCAGCGGGCGTTCACGCGGTTCGCCATCGACAGCCAGATGGATGCGGCCGGCAGCGACGCCGCGTCGGCGCAGCGGCTGCACGACAATTTCGCAACATTCCTCGCCGTCAACAAACCCAGCGATCTCAGCAACCCGACGCAGGCGCCGGGCGTCATCGGCATTTAGAGGCTAACCATGGCCGTCGTTCTCGATCTTGCGGACATCCAGGGCAACATTCTCACGGCGTATGGAAAGCAGGGCTTTCCCAAAGGACGCTGCATGACGCTGCACGTCGACGATGCCGCCAAGGCGCGTCGATTCGTGACCGAATTGCTGCCGATGATCACCACGGCGCTGCGGTGGAAATCGCGGCGCTCGAATGCTCCGGTCGGGGCGGTCGAAATGCAGCGGCCGAAAGTGGCGGTCAACATAGCCTTCACGTTTCCCGGCCTGCTCGAGCTCGGCGTTCCTATCCGCACCTTGCGCGGCATGCCGGACGAATTCATCGACGGGATGATGAACCGGGCCTCGATGCTCGGTGACAATTTCAACAGCACCGACCCCATGAAAAAGTGGGACACGGTGTGGACCGCCGGGGGAGGCTATCGGACCGTCAATCCCAATATCGTGCACATTCTCATCACGCTGAATGCGCAGATGAACCCGGACGGCACGCCGGTCGCCGAACTCGACACCACGACCAAGTTTATCGAGGATCTTTGCGCCAAGACCGGCGGCTTGCGGATTTTGCCCGGCCACAGTCAGCCGGACGAAAAGGACCCCGCCCAATATCAGGAACTCACCGCGATCACGGTTCGGCTGGACGATGGGACGACGGCCCCGTCACCCAAGGAACATTTCGGTTATACCGATGGAATCGGCGACCCTATATTTGAGGCGCAATATCCGGGGCGGCATGAGCGGCAAGTCGCGCACGGCAACGGCGCCGTCGACGGCTCCGGCAAGTGGCGGCCGCTGGCGACCGGCGAGTTCCTGCTGGGTTACCCGGACGAGGCGCAGGAGATTCCGGGCTCGGCCATGCCGCTCGACTTCAGCCGCAACGGCACCTTCATGGCCTATCGAAAGCTGCACCAGAACGTCGTCGCATTCCGCACGTTCATGACCGAAACCGCGAAGCGGTTCGGCGCGGTTTTCGGCATCAACAATCCGGACGAGGCGCGCGCCGAGCTGATGGCCAAGATCGCCGGCCGCTGGCCCGACGGGGTGCCGGTGGCGCGCGCGCCGACCGTCGAGGATTGGAAGAAGTTCAATATTAAATTTCCGGATGTTTCTCCCACCAAGGATCTCAAGGCCTATTTGGCGCGCGAGCAAGCCTTCATCGATTTTACCTATGCGGACGACATGGGCGGTCTCAAATGCCCGATGACGTCGCATGTGCGGCGCACCAATACCCGCGACGGCTTGGCGCCCACCGGCCGCGAAGGCTCGGCGCTCAACAACCGCCGCCGCATCATCCGCCGCGGATTGCCCTATGGCAGCTCGGCGCCGGACGTGCCCGATTCCGCCGAGCACGGCATCATCATGCTGGTGGTCTGCGCGAGCCTGTTCCGGCAGTTCGAATTCGTTCAGCAACAATGGATCAATTACGGGTTAGACGCCCAGGCCGGCAACGACGCCTGCCCGCTCGTCGGCAACCATTCGCCCGGCAATGCGCTGACGGGCCCGAAAGCCAAATATGTGATCCCCGCCGACCCGAAGGCTAGCCATCCGCCTTTCATCGTCGAGGGCATTCCGCAATTCGTGGAAACCCGCGGCGGCGATTATTTCTTCGTCCCCAGCATGACCGCATTGCGGATGATCGGGATGGGGACCGTCGACCCGACCTGACGCGGCGCGCGGCGCGGTTTGCGCCGCCGCCAAGCCGGCGGCCGAGCTAACCATAAGTCCGGGCGCTACAGGCCCGGGCCGATTGAAACCGGGCCTGCTCGCAAGCGATCGAGGACAGCATGAAAATGATCCCCAATCTGTTCGGCGCCGTGGCGCGAAGGCTCGCGCTTATCGGCATCGGAACGGCTTCGGTGCTGCGGCTTCTGTGCATCGCGATCGGAGCGGCTTTCGGCAGCGGCGGCACACTGACGGAACGTCTCAAAGCGGCGCTGGCAACCCCGCAATCTCTGCGGCTGATCTTCAACGTTCCGCTCGCGTTTCTGCCCAATCTCGTGATCGCAAAACAGTTCATTACCTCCTACCCCAACAACGGCACCGCACTCGTCACCCGCTACGAAGACGTCATGGAAGTGCTCAGCCGCGACGGCGATTTCGAGGTCGTCTACGAGCCGCGCATGCTCGACATAACCGGCGGTGAAAATTTCTTTCTCGGCATGCAGAATACGCCGCGCTACACCCGCGACGTGTCGAACATGCGCATCGCGGTGCGCAGGAACGACGTCAGCGACATCATCGTGCCCTTTGCCGCCCGCAAGGCCGGCGAGATCGTTGCGGCGGCCGGCGGCCGCATCGACGTGCCGCAGGATCTGACGCTGCGGGTCCCGGCCCTGTTGATGGGAGAATATTTCGGAACGCCGGGTCCCTCGGAGCAGAACATGATCGAATGGACCTCGATCATGTTCTGGTACCTGTTCATCGATCTCAATGCCGATCCCGGCGTCGACGCCAAGGCCAAGGCGGCGGCGCGCGCATGCCGGGACTATCTCGACAGCGCGATCCGCGACCGCAAGCAGAACCCTTCGACCAGCGACGATATCTTGAACCGTTGCCTCACCATGCAGGGCGCGAAACTGCCCGGCATGGACGATCTCGGCATCCGCAATAATCTCATCGGCCTGATCATCGGCGCCATTCCGACCACCTCGAAGGCGGCGATTCAGGCCCTCGATCAGCTCCTCGACCGGCCGGATATCCTCGATGCGGCCCAGCGTGCGGCGCGGGCCGACGACAACCGACTGCTGGCGGCCTATATCTTCGAAGCGCTCCGCTTCAATCCGGTCAATCCCTTGATCTACCGCCGCGCCGCGCGCGAAGCCGTCATCGCCAGCGGCACGCTTCGCAAGCGAAGCATCGCCAAGGATACGATGGTGCTGGCGGTCAATCTCTCGGCCATGTTCGACCCGTTGAAAATCAATTCGCCTGGACAGTTTCGCGTCGATCGCCCGGCCGACAATTACATCCTCTGGGGCTACGGGCTGCACACCTGCTTCGGCGCCTATATCAACCAAGCGATGATTCCGGCGATACTCAAGCCGCTGCTGAAGACCAAAGGGCTGCGCCGCGCGGCCGGTGCGCCAGGCCGGATCGACACCGCGGGCACGCCGTTCCCCGCGCATCTAGTGCTCGAGTTCGACCGCGCCTGATGCATTTGATTCAGGTCAAGGCGGACACGCTCGCCATGAACTAGGTTTCGATCGTCCAGCGGGAATTCGACGGACAGGTAGCCGCGACCGAACCGGGTGTGTAATCCTGGCTCCGGTCGCGCTTGCCGTTCTTGTCCCCTGTTCTGGGCCGCATCGTTGCCGGGAGCAGAGCTTTGGTTTCCGCAATGTTGATTGCGCTGTTCGCGGATATTCACGCCAACCGGCAGGCATTTGCCGCCTGCCTCGCCCATGCCCGTGCGCAGCCGGCCCAGCGGATCGTGTTGCTCGGCGATTACGTCGGCTACGGCGCCGATCCCGAATGGGCGGTGACGACCGTTATGGAGCTCGTCGACCAAGGCGCGATGGCCGTGCGCGGCAATCACGATAATGCGGTCGGCGATCCGCGCGAGACGCTGAATGTCGAAGCCCAGATCGCCATGGAATGGACGCGCGGCGAACTCGGAATTGCCGAACGGACATTTCTCAGGGAGTTGCCGCTCACGCTGCGCGACGACGACCGCCTCTATGTCCACGCCGACGCCACCGAACCGGGGAGCTGGCGCTATATAAAGGACGCCGAGGATGCTGCGCGCAGCATGAATGCGACCTCCGCGCGCGTCACGCTATGCGGTCATCTGCACCGGCCGGGCCTCTATACCGTCGGATCGGGCGGCGGCGTGACCGCCTTCAGGCCGATCGCCGGCACAGCCATTCCCTTGCTCTCGGGCCGGCGCTGGCTGGCAGTCATCGGTTCGGTAGGGCAGCCCCGTGATGGCAATCCTTCGGCCGCTTATGCGCTGCTCGACACCGAGCGCAACGAATTGACGTTCTGTCGCGTCCCGTATGACGTCGACGAGGCCGGGCGCAGAATCCGCGAAAAGGGCTTGCCGGGATGGCTCGCCGACCGCTTGGCGCGGGGGACATAGGATGGCCAGGCCCCTGCTCGAAATCGGCGCGACGATCGACGGTTTCCGGATCGAGGAACGCGTTCACCAGGGCGGCATGGCGTCGCTGTGGCGCGTCACACGGCCGGGCATCGCCGAGTCGATGCTGATGAAGGTGCCGAAGATCGCCGAAGGCGGCGAGCCGGCGGCCATCGTCAGTTTCGAGATGGAGCAGATGATCTTGCCGCGCCTGTCCGGCATCCATGCTCCGAAAACCGTGGCCGTCGGCGATTTCGCGGTGCAGCCCTACATTATCATGGAGCAGCTTCCGGGCCGTTCTCTCTACCATCGCCTCGCCGACCTGCCGCTGCCTTACGACGAAGTAGGGGCGCTCGGCACAAAGATCGCGGCGGCGCTCGACGATTTGCACCGGCAGCACGTCATCCATCTCGACGTGAAGCCGAGCAACATCCTGTTTCGGCCGACCGGCGAAGCGGTCCTGGTCGATTATGGACTGTCGCATCACGAACTCCTGCCCGATTTGATGAAGGAGGAATATCGCGTGCCGTTCGGCACCGCCCCCTATATGTCGCCCGAGCAACTCCTCGGCGTCCGGACCGATCGGCGCAGCGACATCTTCGCGCTCGGCGTGCTGCTCTATTTCTTCTCGACCAACCTGCGCCCGTTCGGCGAAAGCGAGAGCATGTCCGGGATGCGCCGGCGGCTGTGGCGCGATCCGGCCCCGCCGTGCCAGTTGCGCCCGGACTATCCGGCCTGGCTGCAGGAGATCGTGCTGCGCTGCCTCGAGATCGAGCCGGCATGGCGCTATCCGACGGCGGCGCAACTCGCCTTCGACTTGAGCCACCCCGGCCAGGTCAGGCTGACCGAACGTTCCGAGCGGCAAAAACGCGATCCGCTAAGCACCGTGCTGCGCCGCCGCTTCAACAAGGAAATCGCCCGCTCGATCGCCCGGCCGGCGGCGCTGGCGCCGATCGCCGCGGCACCGATCGTCGCCGTCGCAGTCGACGTCACGGAGGGATCCCTGCAGCTCAACGATGCGCTGCGCATCACGGCGGCGCGTATCCTGATGACGCTCCCAGCCGCCCGGCTCGCCTGCATCAACGTCCTCAAGCTCGGCCGGGTCACGCTCGATTCCACGCTCGACGAAAAGGGCCATAACAAGCAGATCGAGCGGCTGGTCGCGCTGCGGCATTGGGCCGAGCCCTTGGCGCTCGAGCAGCATCGCCTCACCGTGCATGTGCTGGAAGGCACCGAACCGGCCAATGCCATCCTCGAATTCACCCGGGCCAACCGCGTCGATCACATCCTGATCGGCGCGCGCCAACACTCGCTGCTGCGCAATTTGCTCGGCAGCGTCTCCGCCAAGGTGGCGGCCGAGGCGCCGTGCACGGTTACGGTGGTCCGCTCCGCCCGCTTCGGTGACATGGCAATGCCGCCAGCCTCCGTGCAGCGAGCGGCGCCGGCGGAGAACTCGGCAGGCGAGTAGCGCCGATCGGTGCCGCTTAATGCGACATCAAGGCCGGCACCGGCATGCATTGCAGGATTTTTCGGGTCACGCCGCCGAGCACGAATTCGCGGAGACGGGAATGGCCGTAGCCGCCCATGACGATGAAATCCGCACCGGAATCGGCGGAGTGCGACAACAAGGCATCGGCGACGTCGAGATCGCCGCGCATGATCCGCGTGACCTCCACTTTGATGCCGTGCCGGGCCAGATGCTGGCCGATATCCGCGCCCTCGAGCTCTTTTTGTTTGCTCCGCTCGTTGGTGACGATGACCACTTCGACGTTCTTCGCCCGTTCCAGGAGCGGCATGGCATCGGCGACGGCGCGCGCCGCCGCGCGGCTGCCGTCCCAGCAGACCATGACGCGATCGAGCTTGAGCGGCGCCGTCTGAATATAGGGTACGATGATGACCGGCCGGCCGGACTCGAACATCGCGCCTTCCGGAATACTGGCATCCACCGCGCTGCCGTTGGGTTTGGCCTGATCGACAATGGCGAGATCGAAGCGCCGGGCGATGCGGCCGAACTCCTTGCCGGCATCGGCCAGCGTCGTGCTGACGAGCCGCGGCTCGGACGCGACGCAGGCGCGCGCGCTTGCCTCGGAAAACCGCTCCATCGCGGCGCGGGCGGCGGTTTCGTTGTCGCGCCGCTGCTCGTCGGCGATGTCGACCGGAAGATAGCCCAGCGCCGAGGTCGGGATCCTGGGGTCGAAGGCGATGGCAATTCCGGTGACGTGTGCGTCGAGCATGCTGGCGACGGAAACCGCGTAGTCTCCGGCGGGTTTGCCACCGTCGCGGACGCTGAGATTGGTGACGATGTCGGTAATCATGGCGCGGCTCCTTTTATCGCAATCAAGCATGACAGAATCGAGGCTTGCCGTTCTTGAGCCAGATCAAGCGAAACCAGAAATTCGATCCACTCATCCGTCCTCGTTTCAGTGCACCCGCTCAGCCTCCGCTTCATCTTCGAGCTTGAGAATAGTTCGCCGCAACGCTTCGTACTTCGCTTCCACACTCGGCGCGCTCAGCGGGTCGTAGCGGTCGGCCAGCTGCAAGGCGATATCCGCCCAATCCGCCGGCTGCAGCGCCTTGAGCGCGGCCGGGAACAGCAAGCGTTCCTCCTTGGCCATGTGGCGGCGCTCGTGGACGATAAAGTCACGCACGATCTTGTCGACGTCGCGGCGCAGCAGATCCTGATCGTCCAAGACCTTCTCGACCGCGAGCGCGACCCGGCGTAATCGCCGTGCCCCTTCGCGATGCTCGGCTTCGAGATCGCCGACAGCGGTCACGGCGGCGCGATCCCTCACCGCAAGTTTGGCGTAGATCAAATCCTCCTTGGGGTGGTGGCAGGCGTCCGGATAATCCATGAAGTAGTCGATGACCCCGCGCAGGACTTCGTAATCCGGCCGATCGGATCGATCGAAGACGGCCAATTCACGTTCCAGGACTTTCAGCAGCTTTTTGATATTGCGGTGTTCCTGGCGCAGGACATCGATGAGTTCGGTCATGACTCGCTCCGGTTCGTCCACCGGCCGGGGGTGGGACGCGCCGTTACCGGATCGCGGTCCGGCAACGGCGCTCCGGCCGCATCAATTCGTCACTGCATTCTGATACGGGTAGATCACCTCGCCGCTCTTGTATTGCGGCGGGTAGAGAATGACTTCGGTGTTCAGATCGCGGAAACCGTCGATGGCGTTGTCCTTGATGTTCTGAAACTGGGCGGCGAGCGTGCGCTCCTCCGCCCATTCGCCGAGCGGTCCGAATTTCACGTCGCCAACCACGGTCTTGAAGGTCGCCTTGTGCATGTAGTCGGCGAGCACGTCGTCGTTGAGGCTGTTGGTCGCGGCAATGGCGTCGCCGAGCACCTGTAGATCGGCATAAGCCCATACCGGCATGTAGTAGCCGAGCGGATCGGCGCCGGCGGCGCCGGCGCGGGCCTGATATTTTTTGAGCATGTCCAGCGCGCCGGGGAAGTCCATCGATTTCACCGGCAGCCACGTCTCATAATTGACGACGCCATTGAGCAGCGGGCCGAGCTGCATTTTGAACACCGTCGCCTGCAGGCCGACCATCGCGCCGCCCCACATTTTCGGCTTGAAACCGATCTCGTGCATCGCCCGAATCATGCCGACGGTGTCGAGCGGATAGGAGCAGATCACCAGCAGGTCCGGGTTTCTGGCCTGGATCGCGCGCACGATCGGCGAGAAGTCGACCGTCGCCGGCGGATAGCTCATGTCGTAGATGACCTTGAATCCCGAGGCTTTCGCATTCTCGCGGGCGCCGTCGCAGGCATTCTGGCCGAATTCGGCATCCGCATAGGCCAGCGCAATCGTTTGCGGTTTGGGCTGCTGGGTTTCGGCCACCTTGAAGAAGCCGCGCGTGAAGGCGGGCTTTGGCGTCGGCCCGTTCGGGATCATCGAGAAATATCGCGGATAATTGAACTTCTCGTTGATGCCGGTGCCGAACAGACTGACGAACAGCTTCTTCTTGCCGATGACGATCGGCATGGCGGCGGCGATCTGGGTCGACGCGTAACCGCTGACGATCAGGTCGACTTTGTCGACGTCGAGCAGCTTGGAATAGATGCTCGGCACTTGCGACGGATTGCTCTGATCGTCGTAATAGACGAGCTTCACCGGGCGGCCGAGCAAGCCGCCTTTGGCATTGATGTCTTCCTCCCAGACCTGCATGGCCAGCAACGACATTTTGCCGTTGGCGGCGAGCGGGCCGGTGAGCGCCATGCCCAGCCCGATCTTGATCGGTTCGGCGGCATTCGCCGGCGCGGTCAGAAGCAAAATCGATGCAGCGGCCGCAGCCAGCCATTTACCGGCGTCTAAGCCGAGTATGCGAAACTTACGGGGCATTTTGCCCTCCCTGTTGCGTTCACTTTATTGCCGACACGAGAACGTCGGCCGCGGCGCGGCGCATTGCGCGTTTTGATCCGGTCAACTCAGGCGCGCCGTGCGTCGGTTAACGACGCGGTGTGCGACCCTCGTCCGAAATCAAACAGAGGATGAGCCGGCGCTCACGCGACGCTTTGATTTAGGTCAATGCAGTCCGGAATTATCCGCGTCGATCGGGCGGCGCTTGAGGCAGATCAATTCGCGAGGCGATACCCTCCGGTAGGATGATGCATCGTGACATGGAGGAGACAACGCGATGCGTGGATCAGAAGAATACGATCGTCCGTTTCCCCGCCTGGGCGAAATGATGGAACGGCTCGCACTCGATCCGGTCGCGGCGCTGCAATCCGAACCGGCGGCGCTCGGCACCGTCATCCAGCGCTGCCAGGCCTGTCCGGCCGATGCCGTCTGCGGCGATTGGCTGGCGCGAGCCGCCGCGAGAATCAAGACGGCGCCGGCGTTCTGCCCGAATGCCGACTCGCTTATGACCCTGCGCGAGGCGCGGCCGCCTGCCGATGTGGGGCGCTGGTTCTAGGCGACAGCGGCCCATGTTGGCCCCGATCATCACCGAACCGCAGTTCTACGCCGTCGCCATACCGGCGGTGATTTTTCTCGGTCTGGCCAAGGGTGGTTTTTCGGGAGTGTCGATGGCGGCGACGCCTTTGCTCGCGCTCTATCTGCCGCCGCTCGAGGCCGCAGCGCTCCTGCTGCCGGTTCTGATCTGTCAGGACGTGATCTCGGTTCGGGTCTATTGGCGTGAGATAAGTGTTTGGAATCTCAAGGTATTATTGCCCGGAGCGGCGTTCGGCATGGGGCTCGCTTGGCTGTTCGCTTCGCATGTATCAGACGATGCCATCCGCATTCTGATCGGCCTCACCGCGCTCGCTTTCGTGCTCTATGTCTGGTCGCGCAGAGGCCATCCCAAGCGCAAAGAGGGCACCGTTTCGGGCGGGCTGTTCTGGGGCGCAGTGTCGGGTTTTACATCCTTCGCCAGCCAAGGCGGCGCACCGCCCTTTCAGGTCTACACGCTGCCGCAGCAAATGCCGAAGATGGTTTTCGTCGGCACGACCGCGGTGTTTTTTGCGGCCGTCAACGTGATGAAGATCGTTCCTTATTTCATGCTGGCGCAGTTCTCGTCGAAAAATCTCGCTACCTCGGTCGCGCTGCTGCCGATCGCGGTGGCGGCGAATTTCGCCGGCATCTGGATGGTCCGAAGCGTGCCGACGGCGCTGTTCTACCGCCTCACCTACATCCTGCTTTTCATCCTGGGCCTCATGCTGTTTTGGCAGGGCGCAAAACATCTGCTGTAAGGCGCCGCCCGAGTGCAGCGCTGCGCGCTTTTTTCTGCACGATCACAGTTCAGCTAAAATCACATGCCTGCCCTGGCTCATTTGCCGGCTCACAGCGCGGCTGCTTTAGCGCGCCTTTAAGGCCGTCCCGCTAGTTTCGATCGCAACAGCTGGGCGGATTTTTCGATCCCGAATCCACTGAAGAAAAATGCCGCTGCGACGGTAACAGGGTATTGCATCAGTGACAGCTATCAGATCACTCATCACGCCGGCGGGCGCGCTTCGCCGCAGGCTCGACCAGAGCACGATCTACGATTGGGCCATGCGCTGCCCGCTCATCGTCTACTCGTCCTTCATTCTCTTTCGCGACGTGTCGGGCTTCTGCCATCAGGCCGCGCAGGACCCGCTTCTGTTCAGCCATTTCGACGTCAACATCGCGCTCGCCTTCCTCGCCAGAATTTCGCAGTGGATGTTCGTCGTCCTTTTGTCGATCCAGCCGCTGTTTCGGCTGCGCGCGATCGCCAAATCCGACGCCATCCTGCCGCGCTTCGGAGCGCTCGCCGCGGTCTCGGTGCCGCTCCTGTTCATGCTGCTCGAGCGCGCGCCACCGAGCGTCGCGTTCAATCTTTTGGCCGTCATCATAAGCCTGCTGGCAAACGTGATGGCGCTGGTTACCGCAAGCTTTCTCGGCCGCTCGCTGAGCGTGATGCCCGAAGCGCGCCGACTGGTGCAGAGCGGCCCCTACGGCGCGGTTCGCCATCCGTTGTATTTCTGCGAGCTAATCGGCACCGCCGCGGTCTTTCTGCAATACCGCTCATGGCCCGCGACCGCGTTGCTCCTGCTGGCGATCTTATTGCTGGTGCGGCGGGCAGGATGGGAAGAAGCCGTTCTGGCGCGCACCTTCCCGGAATTCGCCGCCTACCGCGCGCGCACGTCGTTTCTGGTTCCGGCCGATCCGCTGCGCTTCTTCGCATCGTTTTTGACGCAGCGGGTCGCGCGGCGCCGTTTGGCCTTCGTCGTCGTCATCATGATCGCGGTGCTGACGCCGATCGTGGCGCTTCCTTGGAAACTTTTCGTCTAGCCGGACCGGCGAGGCACCCATGTTCGGACAATTGCGTTTTCTCCTGGCTTACCTGGTCGTCATCAGCCATCTCGTCGGCAGCGACTATCTGGCGCATTACGGGTTTTACGCGGTACTCGGCTTTTTCATCATCGCCGGATTTTTCATGACCTCGGCCCTCAACGAGGTCTATCGCTTCGACGGCGTGGGCTTCTGCGTCAACCGCGCGCTGCGCCTGTTGCCACCTTATTACATGGTCGCGGCCCTCACGCTTGTTGTCGTCGCTGTGCTGCCGACCGAAGCCGGTCACTTTCTAAAATTCTGGCGCGCCGACATGCAGCTGCGCGACGTGCTGCTCAATGTCGCGGTGCTGCCGATGCAGACGACCGATCCGACATTTCGCATGGTGCCGCCGTTCTGGTCGATCGCCATCGAGATCGAGATGTATTTGACGCTCTATTTGGTGATCGCGCGGCGGCTGGGCTGGGCCCTGGTCGCGCTCGCGGCCGGTCTCGCCTATCATCTGGCCTGCGGCTATGTGGGCTATCCTTGGGGCGCGCATTACTTCACCGCGCCTTCGGCCGTGCTGCCGTTCGCGGCCGGGGCCCTGATTTATTTCATGCGCCAGCGCGATTCCTGGTCGCCCCCGCCCGTCCTTACCGTCGCGGCGTTCTTGGCATGGTGCGCGAATATGGCGGTCGGCGGCTGGCTCGTTGCCGATTCCTACATTTTCGGGCTGGGCTATTACGTCGGGATCGCGCTGTTCTTTGTCGTCGTCGCCGGTCTCGCCGGCCGCCAATTTGCGCCTGCGATCGAACGGGTCGACCGGCAGCTCGGCGAATGGGCTTATTTTGTCTTTCTGGTGCAATGGCTCGCCGGTTTTGCGGTCAGCGTTACGGTGTTGCACGGCCAGGCGCGCGGCTGGACGCTGCTCTTTTTGGCAACACCGGTAATCGTCGCCGCCGGTGCCGGACTGGCGTACTTGAACCGCGCTCTGGTCGAGCCGCTGCGCGACTTCGTGCGCATGGCGTCCACCGGACGCCGCATCGCCGGCGACGCCACGGCTGCGCCCATGATTCCGGCGCCGGCCCTGCCGCGACGCTAAGAACGAACTGCGGTTTGGACGGTTTAACCGGCGGTCGTCTGCCGAAACAGGAGATCCACCAGCACGTCGGTGTTCGGGCAAAACAGCGCGACCGAATAAAGCGGCGTCTCCGAACGCGCCAGCACGGCCCGGCATTTATCCTTCGCCGTGCACTCCCCGCACCGGTCGTGCGCCAGCGCATAGCTCAACTCGGTGCGCGAATCGATCGAACAGCCGGGATCGATGCCCATCTTTTCGGTCAGGCTGAGGAACTCGCCTCTTTGCAGTTCTCGGAGCGGCAACATGGGTTGTTCTCCTTCTTGCGCCTGTGGGTCTTGGTATCCGCCCTCATGATGTCCCGGATCGTAGGCGCGCAACGCCCGCAGGCGGGTTCATGCCCAAGCTCGCGGTAGAGCTGCGATATCGTCCGCGGCTCGGCCGCCGAAACCGCCGTCTCCACCTCTTCGTCGCTTATGACATTGCAGGAGCATACGATCATGAGGGCGCGCCCTGTCCTTGCGCCGGCATATTGCGGTACCGGCGCGACCGGAAACTTGATCTCGATCAAACCTTGATCGGGCCGGTGCAGAAAAATTCGCGGCCGACGCCACCACGCTTTGATCAAGGTCAATGTCGGATTTTCCAGAACGCCCAGGCTCAATAGGGCTCAATATGGGGCATGAGCCTGGCGACCCGGACCGAACCTTGTTCAGGTTGAGGACCGGGTCGCCATTTTTTTTTAAACCACCGGAAATTCCGAAACGGCGCGGGCGACGCGCCGCAACCCGGGCGAGGCCAGGTAGCGCCTAGCCGCCGGCCATGGCGTTGCGGGCGAAGCCGACCATGATGAAGGTCAAGAGAATGAGGCCCGCGGCCATCAGAGCGAATCCCAACACCTTCGATCCGAGCGTCATCGGGCGCGACGGCGCCTCGACGATGTAGTTCTGCAACTCGCCGCTCGCGACCAGCCGATCATATTCGATGGTGTGCTCGCGCTTGAACTTCTCCAGCGGCACCGCGCCGGTGAACATCACGGTGTCGAGCGGGAAATTCTCCGGGCGCCAGTGGTTGTTGAAGAAGTGCACGGTGAACAGGAAGCCGGCGGCCAGGAACGCTTCCTCGCCGTGGAAGATCATCGCGACATTGAACACCCAGCCGGGCAGGATCGATGCCGTGAATTCCTTGAACCACAGCATGGCGCCGCTGACGCCGATGATGGTCACGCCCCAGAACGGCGCCCAGTAATCGAACTTCTCCCAATAGGTCCACTTGTCGAACAGCGGCTTCGGGCCGAAGCCAAGGAACCATTTGTACATCAGGAAGATGTCGACCATGTCTTCGAGGTTCGGGATCATTGAGTCGGGCCCGAACCAGTTAAAGGTGCGCCAATTCTTGGCGATGCGAATCAGCACATAGCCGAGATGCCAAAGGAAGATGGAAACGAACGCCACCGCGAAAATACGATGCACCGTGCCGGTGATGCGCGGCCCGCCGAACGCATGCTGCACCGCCGGCGCCCAGAAACTATTGGCATAGAACAGCGTCATGCCGGTGAAGATCAGTGCGATGACCGCGATCGCAAAGGACAAGTGCGCGATCCGCCACATCGGGCTCCAGCGCCGATAGTAAACCGTCTTGTCCTGCAACAGCCCGGCGGTGACGACGTGGGGCCGATTCTTGGCCGCGAGATGATCGGAGACCTCGCGGAAGTACCAGAATGCGCAGTGCGTCCAGAAGAACGCGAAGGTGCCGCCGAGCAAGAGCAGCATGAATTTCGAGGCGATCCAGGTGTAGGGATAGCGATCATAGTCATTGGTGGTGGCGTGCGGCTGGAACGTCACGAAACCCGGCGTCGCATTGGTGTGACATTTCTGGCAGGTCGCGAGCCTGTTCGCCGGGAATACGGTCGAGCGCGGATCGTCGACCTTCTGGATCTTATGGCTGCCGTGGCAGTCGTAGCATTTTGCCGTCGTGCCGTAGCCGAGCGTCGTGACCTGGCCGTGATAGGTCTGTAGGTAGCTGCGCAAGTTAGCCTGATGGCAGCTGCCGCAGCGGTCGACGATGGAGACCCGGAATGCGGCCTCGCTCGGCGCCCCGATGGCATGCGCGGTATGGCAATCCGAGCAGACGGCGGCATGGGCATTGCCGTTCTGCATGGTCTCGCGGCCGTGGATCGAGGTCAGATAGTCCGTGAGCTCGTCGGTGTGGCACTGGCCGCACAGCGGCGGGATGCTCTGACGCCATTCGAGCAGCGACTTGGCGATATTCTTGTGGGGTATTTCGGTGATCTTGGTATGGCAATTGACGCACAGCAGTTCCGACTTGCCATGTACGCTCGACTTGAACTTGTCGGGATCGACGAACAGCGCGCGCTCGGTGCCGTCGGCGCGCGGCATCGAAAATTCCGAACCGTGGCAGCCCAGACAGGTCTCGTTGTTGTTGAGGTCCGGCGGCGGCTCGGGTGGATTGTTCGATTCGTCGGCGGGCGCCGCCTGTTGAGCGTCGGGCGTGGCGGTTTGAGCCGACACGCCGGGAGCGGTCGCGCAATAGATGATGCCGACACCGCCGATAATGCCCGCGACGAGCCAGTTAGCGATCCTCAGATTGAGCATGGCGCCCGCATTGCCTTTTCTACGATAGGACAGTCGCCCCAATGTCCGACTGCGACTTGCGTCGCCACACTACCAGCTGGCTACAAGCGACGCCGCGAGCATTTGGATATTATAGTTCGGATTGTCGGCCGCCATGAACAGCGCATTGGCGTTTTGCGTCGCCGCAAACGGCACCACCGAGTCGTTCTGCCAGTTCGCCACCGAATTATGCTCCCAAGTATAGCGCAGCTTGGCCTTGACGTCGCCCTTCCAACCCAGCTTGGCGACAGTCTCCGGATCAAACTTATAGGTCGCGGTCGCATCCAGATGCGTGAACCAAGTCGTGTCTTCGGGGAATTGCCCCGTCGTTCCCGTAGGACCTCCGGTGACATTGCTGCTGAGGAACAGCAGCATCTTGTCGACGCCTCTTGACGCCGCAGCGCGCAGATCGATGTCGAACTTGCCGGGAATGGCGGCGTAGCTGATCCCGAACGACAGGGTATCGACTTTAGTGTTGTCAGAGGTCATTGCCTCGGTGGTCGGCGTGGGCGCGGCATTCGCCGTCGCGCCCCACATCGAGATGTCGTAGTATTCCCTGTAGTAGGAAAAGACCAACAGCAAGTCGGGGCTCGCGGTCCAACTCAGGTCGCTGCCGAAGCTCAATGACTTACTGTCGTTCAATCCGGATTCGTACGTCGGATTGAGACCGTAATAGTCGTCCTGGTATCTGATGGTGGGACTGATGGTGATGTTCGGCAGCGCCACGACATCGAGGGCAAATTGCGCCTTGGTCCGCTGGCGATTGTCGAACATCAGCTGTCGATAGGCCGACGAATAACCGAATGTCGAGGACGGGCAAGCGGCGGTACCGGGCGGATTCGGCCCGCAGACCGGCGGTATGCTGCCGGCCGGAGGCAGCTGAATCGAGTTTACGAAACCGATATAGTTATAGATGTCATAGTACCGATAACCGTATGACGCGCTGCTGCGAGCGGTCAGCCAAGAGAACGGCTTGTAATCCGCGGAAAATTTGGCAGAATTTTCGCTCGTGGCGTTGGCATCAGTCTGCGTGTAATCATAGCGCTCGAAGTTATAGTCGGCATTGAAGTTCCAATACTGCGACGGCCGCCAGTTCAGGGCCGCGTTGGCGTCCTGCTTGGTATACTTCATCGTCAGAGTTTGGATCGCGCCCTCCGCGCAACAGGTGGCCTGATCGCGCGATATCCACTGATCGAACAGGATCTGAGGCGTCTGGTTATCGAAGTCGTAATATCGGTAGGTCAACTTCGAAGTCAGTTCCGGCGTGATCTTGGTCGTCAACACGTTGTTGCTGAGAACAGTGTTGATCTGGCCGTTAAGGCCGCTTGCCGGCAACGGATTGACCGAGGTCGCGCCGCCGGCAAAATTCGCCGACATCGGAATGAACGCCGAATTCTGCGTCATCGACGTGTAGTTGAAGGTGCCGACATAGCGGCTCTTCATCGGCAGATCCGCAGCCAGGGTTCCGACGAAACCATTGGCTTGGTTGCTCGGCCAGAGCGACTCGCGGGCCGTCGGAATGGTCGTGCCGCTGATGGGGTTTTCGATCGTGTAGGACGTTGAATCGTCGTGATACTGCGACCCTTTGTAACCGAGTTTCAGCGTGTAACCTTGGCCCCACGGCGAACTGCCGGCATATTCGCCATTGGCCCCGTAATTTTGCGTCGAATCCTGAACCGGCGTCGGCACCATGACGTAGCCGCTGGTGCTGTTGCTCAAGCCGATGACGCCGCCGGTGGGCTGCTCTCCCGTCCGGCGCAGATACGAATAATCGAGGTTGAAGTCCCAGTCGTCCGTCGGGGTCCAGCGATACGCACCAAACGCCGTGTCGCGCGTGATGCCAAGATCGGTCTGATGCAGCGGCAGCGTGCCTAAGCCCGCCGCGGCGGTGACTCGCGCCGGCACGGTCAGGTTGTTGGTGCCGACGCCGTTAAAGGGCGTCTGCGCCGTCGTACTGTAGAGATGGGGCGATTGATCCCACCCTATCGACAGATATTGTTCGCCGGCCTTCGAAGCCTTCAGAAAATAACTCTGATCATCGTAGCCGACATTGTTGGCCCACAAATCGATCTGATACAGGCCGTCCTTGCTGCCGGTGGCGAGGTGGCCGCCGCCGAATGCTCCAGGCGCGATATCGCTATACTCATAGTACTTCGCGAGATTATTGCCTTGTTTCCACACATTTGCGTTCGGGACGAGCGAGCCGTCGCGAGCCGGATTGTTGATAAAGCCGCGGCCGCCGACTTCGAGCTCGCCGTGCGACCACCAGCCCGGCACGGGCGAAACGTCGGTGGTCGGCCATTGATCGGAATTGTAGTTTCCCGTGGTCCATGCATTGGCGCCGGTCGCGGAGCCTCCTTCGCAGCATCCTGCCTGCTGAGGCACTGGACCTATTTGCTGGGCCAGCACGTCGGTTGAAACCAACGCTGCTGCGCTCAACACCGCGCCGGCAAGACCGGCTCGAACCCATCGATGTGACATTGCCCCAAGCTCCGCCCCGAAACCAAAACCCGCTCTTTCGACCGAATGCTCCCGCTATTCGACATCACTCATCGCTGGAATGCCGCACCGGCCGGACTGTTGCTGCCATGAATTGCGATGTGGCAGTTCTGACAGGACTGGACCATCGATGCGCCGAACGAAAACCCGCCGGCTCCGGCTCCCGTGCTGTTGCCATGGCCGAAGCCGTGGCATTCGAAGCACAGCCGCGGCCGCGCGATTTTCAACGAATACTCGTTCACCGAGCCGTGCGCGTCGTGGCAGTTCAAGCAATTCTCGCGCACCGGCTCATGTTCCCACAGGAACGGGCCGCGCTTTTCGGCGTGGCACTTGTAACAAGTGTCGTTGATCGAATCTTCGCGCAGCAGCGCCTCGGTGGTGCTGCCGTGCGGATTATGACAATCCGAGCACACCACTTTGCCCTCGCGCATCGGCATGTGCGAGGAGCGGAACATCTGCGCGCGCCGGTCCTTGTGGCACTGGAAGCAGGTGTCAGGCTCGAATGCGGTCTTCAACTGGTGTGTTGCCGACACGCTCTTCATGATGGTGTGGCAATTGGAGCACTGGAGGCCGCGCTCTTCGTGCACGCTGCCGTCCCAATTGGTGCGCTCGCCGCGCTTGTGGCAGCCGAGACAGATCGCATTGTTGTCGTCGGCAGTCCGGCTGGTGTCGTCCGGACGGAATGAGATGATGCCGCCGACGCCGACGCCGCCGCCGGCTTTCACATGCGCCGAGCCCGGGCCGTGGCAAACCTCGCAGTCCATCTTGCCCTGCTTCATCAGCCGGCCCATCAGCGTGTAGCCGAACTGCGTCGCCTGATCGGCATGACAGGTGAGGCAGACTTTCATTCCGACCGCGGTCGCCGGCACCGGCTCGACGGGCGCTCTTGGCTTGGCGGCTTTCGAGCCCTTTGCAGGCGGCGGTTGCGCAGGCGCGGCCGTGTCGGGTTGTTTATTGAAGAACTCGCGTAACGCGTCATAGGCATTATCGGCCTCGGCCAATTGCAGCGGGCGTTGCACGGGCTGCGAGGAGTCCGCCGATAATGACAGCGCAAAACCGCGCAGCGGCGCGTAGGTGTCTCCGGCAAAATCGCGATCGGCTACCGTCGCGGTCGCCTGAACGTGGGTGACGGACATATCGGATCGCGCGCCGGCGGTCTGTCGGAGGTAATTAAGTAGTGCTGCGACGGGATCGGCGCTTGTCGGCGCCGTGGCCTTCGCTATCGCACCTGTGGGGGCATTTGGTTGCGCGACGTCTACTAATTGAATGTAGCTTTGCAGCGCCGCGACAGGGTCGCTTTGATTCCCTAATTCGGTCGCGTCGGCGGGCATTGCGGATCCCGCAAGCACACCGCAGACCAAACCGAGCGCTAAATGGTGGACTTTGCCGGCCCAAGACATACGCATGACGGCCCCCCGACCGATCTCTTGGTCAATTTCTGCTTCGCAATTTTAGGAAGCAAGACAAAAGCGCCCGGTCATCTGAAAAACGCATACGGTGTTGCCGTTACAGCGCAGTTTTTGGTGTTTACCTACCGCTACGGATTCAAACGTAGTTGCAGCCGGTCAACTTAGGTATAGAAGCACCTGCCACTGCCCTGCCGAAATTCTCGAACGATTTGACGCTAATCAATTCGCGAGAGGAATCGGCGCGGTAACTTTTTGATGACGGTTGGCTTCGTCGCCGAACTTTTCCTGGTCCGCACGGGGCTTCGGCATCGGAAAGAAGGAAGGCAAGCCGCAGACCGTGCAAGCCAAAGGAAAATCACGATGAGCATGAGACAAGATTCCAAGACCTTCGCTGCCGCGCTTCCGTTTCTCTGCGGCGGCGCTGGACTATTCACCGCGGCATTGCTCGCCGGCGGCATGGCGCTCCTGCCGCCCAGCGCCGCGCAGGCCAAGCCCGCTTATGCCGCGGCGACCGGCCTGCCTTGCACCAAGTGCCATACCGGCGCGCCGGGCAAGGCTTCGGTCAACGACTTCGGCAAAACGTTCGCCGCCAACGGCCACAAGCTGTAAGCTGCTCGACAAATAGCATCAGACTGTATCAGGATACCTTCGGACGCTCGGTTAGCGTCCGGAGCATTTTCCGTCACGTCCGGCTGTCGAGTAGAGTGAACGATGATCCTATGGCTGATTTTAGCGGCAATGACGGCGGCGGCGTTGTTCGCCGTGCTCTGGCCGATTATTCGCCGCGCCGGGGATATGCGATCGGGCAGCGACGTCGCGGTCTATCGCGATCAACTCAATGAGGTCGAACGCGACCTGGCGGCCGGCCTGATCGGCAAGACCGAGGCCGAAGCGGCACGCGTTGAGATATCCCGGCGCCTGCTTGCGGCCGCCGACGCCGCCAAAGCCGCGGCACCGGCCACTCCGCTCACGGGGCCGGCTTCGCGCCGGCGGCGCATTGTCGCGATCGCATCGCTCGCGGTCGTACCGCTGATCGCCGGTGGTCTTTATCTTCGCCTCGGCTCGCCGCAACTCGCGGCCGCGCAAGCGGCGGCGGATAGCAACGCCGCGGCGCCCGATAAATCGATCGAAAGCCTGGTCGTGCAAGCCGAGGAGCATTTGCGGCGTAATCCCGACGACGGTCACGCCTGGGAAGTTCTGGCGCCGGTTTACATGCAGGTCGATCGCTACTCGGATTCGGTGGCGGCTTGGCGCAACGCTCTGCGGCTTCTCGGCGAGGACGCCGAACGCGACGCCGATCTCGGCGAATCGCTGACCGCGGAGGCGAACGGCGTCGTCACCGCCGACGCCAAGGCCGCTTTCACGCGCGCTTCGGCCCTCGACGACACTTTGGTCGCGCCTCGTTATTATTTGGGTCTCGCGGCCGAGCAGGATGGCCGGCGCGATGAGGCCGCCAAGATGTGGCGCGATCTCATCGCCAGGGCGCCGGCAGGCGCCGAATGGGTCGGCCAAGTGCGCGACGCGCTCGCGCGTGTCGAGGGCCCGGCGAACACACAGTCCGGTCCCGACGCCGCCCAGATGGCGGCCGCCGCCAAGGCGCCGCCCGAGCAGCAATCGACCATGATCCAAGCGATGGTCGAGCGCCTGGCCACGCGGCTCAAGCAAGACGGCACCGACGCCGCCGGCTGGGCGCAATTGGTGCGCTCCTACAATGTCCTCGGACAGCCGGAAAAGGCGCGCGCCACCATCGCCGATGCGCAACAGGCGCTGGCCGGTGATCCGGCCAAGCTCGCTCAGTTCAATGCGACGATTGAAAGCGCCGGCGCCACGCAAGCCGCCGCACCTGCGGCACCTGCCATGCCGGGTCCGGATGCTGCGCAGATGGCGGCGGCCGCGAACCAGCCGCCGGAACAACAAAACGCGATGATCCAAGGGATGGTCGACGGCCTGGCGGCGCGGCTGAAAAAGGATGGCACGGACGTCGCCGGTTGGCTGCGGCTGATACGCTCATACAAGGTCCTCAACCAACCGGATAAAGCCCGCACCGCGGCGGCCGACGCGCAAACGGCGCTCGCCGGCGATCCGGCCAAGCTCGCCGAACTCACTGCCGGACTGCAAGATAACAGCCAAGTTAACGGCCAAGATACCAGCAACGCCGCTGCGGCGCCCGCAGCGGATGCGCCGAATTTTACGCCGCGACCGCCCTCCGGAGCGCCGACGGCACACGACGATGCGGCCGGGATGCAAAGCATGGTCGACAGGCTTGCCGAGAGACTGAAGAAATCCGGGTCGGATCCGGAAGGCTGGCTGATGCTGGTGCGTTCTTATGCGACGCTCGGCCAAAAGGATAAGGCGACAGCCGCAATCGCCGACGCCCGTCAGGCGCTGGCGAACGATCCCAAATTGCTCGACGAATTCAACCAGGCGCTGGTGAGCTTCAAGATCGGCGATTAGAGCATGGTCCCGAAAAGTGGACACCGGTTTTCAGATAAGAGCATGCTCGAACCAAAAACCGCCGGATCGGGCCGCCGTATTGCCTAAGAATCGATCAGCCGCCGGCACGCTCAGTTGTTTTTCGCGCCCTGGAAAATCCAGCTGTAGATGGTGTCGCGCAGGCAGGCCGGCAGCGCCTTATGCCCGAACGGCATCCGCAGCTTTGCCTTGCCGTCGATCAAGACGATGATGTTGCTCGAGTCCGGTTGGCCGGGGATGACCATCGGTCCGAATTTCGTACCTTTCATCAAGCCCTCATAGCTCGTCAAATCGAGTCCGCTCTCCGCAAGACCCTGGCCGCCGGCCTCGTGACAGGAGACGCAATATCCCTTGAGGATCGGTACGACGTCCTCGGCGAAGCTCATTTGCGCGTGTTGCGCGCAGGCCTGATGGATAGGCGGCGTGAAGGTCGCTGCCGCCAATGCCAACCCGCCGGCGGCAACGCTGAACAGCATCATTTTTGGCTTCTTCATGAGATTTCCCTTCGGGATTGGGCCCTTGCGACGACTAGCTTGGCACGGGGCCCCAAGCAAATGAACGCAATCCAGGCCGCAACGCGCGTCCACATCATTAGATGATAAAGCCTACCCCATGAGTCTCAAATCGCAATCTCGCAAAACTACAGTATTGACTCCCCGCCATTTCAGGTCGGCGGCGCGGTCCGGCGCGCCGGCAGGGGAAACGATCACTCCGCGGCGATCGCGCGATCCTTGAGCGGCAGCTTCAGGCGGGCCCAGACCTCGATCAGGGCCTCCGCCAAGGCATCGATCAGGACATCGTCGTGGTACGGGCTCGGCGTGATGCGAAGCCGC
>JBAPUM010000148.1:0-15129 GCA_049282655.1 Xanthobacteraceae bacterium | reverse complement strand
CCCGTCTATCCAGAGCAAATAACGTCAGTGCCCCCCACCCGAGAGCCTTCGGCTCTCGACCTCCCCCTTTCAGGGGGAGGTTCGCCGATTGCCGATCATCATCTCTGGCTCCTCCTCGCGCTGGCCTTTCCCTCCGTGCTGATCAATATCGGCCACGGCCAGAATGGCTTTCTCACCGCAGCGCTGCTCGGCGGCGCGCTGATCCTGCTCGACCGCCGTCCGCTTGCCGCCGGCATTCTGCTCGGGCTGTTGGCGTACAAGCCGCAATACGGCGTCTTTTTTCCCGTCGTGCTCGCGGTGAGCGGGCGCTGGCGCTGCTTTGCGGCCGCGGCGGTTACCGTCGTGCTGTTGACGATAGCAACGACGCTCACCTTCGGCCCCTCGGTCTGGCAGGCTTTTCTGGCCTCGACCCATTTCACCCGCACGGTCGTGCTCGAACAGGGCAATACCGGCTGGTACAAGATCCAGAGCATCTTCGCCTGGGCGCGGATGTGGGGCGCCCCGATTCCGCTGGCTTATGCGCTGCAGGGAATAGCGTTGCTGTCGATCGGCGCGGCGCTCGCCTGGCTTTGGCGCAGCCCGGCAGCCTATCCGCTCAAGGCAGCCGCGCTCTGCCTCGGCACCATCCTGGCGACGCCCTATAGCTTCGATTACGACATGATGGTGCTGGCGCCCGCCATCGCCTTCCTCGCCGTAGACGGTTTTATGCGCGGTTTCGCCGCTTGGGAAAAAACCATGCTGGCCGGGCTGTGGCTGGTGCCGCTCTTTGCGCGCAGCATCGCGGAAGTGAGCCTGATCCCGCTCGGCGTGCCTGCCATGCTCGCTGTATTCGTGCTGATATTATGCAATGCCGGGCTGGGCCGTGCTTGCCGAATGGCGTTTTTTCCGAAACCTGCGGCGATAGCGCGCGGGATCCCGGCCCGACCGCAATAGCGTCAAATAAACTCGCCGATTTGGCTTCGCATAGCGCTTGCCACGACATCGCCTCGGTGCAGTCGTATCATCGCAACACTCGCGGGGTAGTGGCGCGGCTGAGACTTCAGCGGCGAATCGGGGTGCAGCGATGTACACGCTCTATTCGATGCAGCGGTCGGGCAATAGCTACAAGGCGCGATTGGCCTTGGCGCAGCTCGGCATACCCTATCGGCTGGTTGAGATCGACATTCTCAAAGGCGAAAGCCATACGCCCGAATTCCTCAGCAAAAATCCGAACGGCCAGGTGCCGTTGCTCGAGGTCGCGCCCGGCCGTTATCTCGCCGAATCGAACGCCATCCTCTGGTACATCGCCGGCGGCACGCCGCTCGCCCCCGAGGATCGCATCGGCCGCGCCGAAGCGCTGCAATGGATGTTCTTCGAGCAACACAGTCTCGAGCCGAATATCGGCGCCGCCTATTTCTGGCTCGCTTTGGTCAAAGGCGGCCGCGACTTGCAGCAGCACGCGCTCGAGGACTGGATGGAAGAAGGCAATCGCGCGCTCGGCGTGATGGACAAACACCTCGCGCTGAACGATTTCTTTGTCGACACTGGCTACACCATCGCCGACATCGCACTCTACGCCTATACGCATGTCGCGCATCAATGCGATTTCGACCTCACGACATTTCCGGCGATCCGCGCCTGGCTGGAGCGAGTCGTCAATGAGTCCGGCCATGTGGCGATGGAGTTTCGCCCCGAAGCCGCGTTTGCGATGTGAGCCGCTGCCGCTCGCCCTCGCGTTGCGGCAAAGCCACAGCGGCGATTTATCGGCCTCTGCGCGCTCGGCGTTAACTCTCTGTTAACCAAAACCACGAAATTGCCTTTGTTCGTCAACGACTTCGACAAAGTCCGGCCGAACCGGCGCCGGCATCCGGCGCGATCTTTCGACAACGCCCAAGTGATTCGAATACTCAAGTGATTCGACACGTGATCCGCTTCGAGAAAGATCCAAGACGATGACGCCCACCAATGACCTGACGGGGCAGGTCGGTTTCGGCTCCCCGATGACCGAGAACGGTTTTGCCAAACGGCGCCGGCTTGGCGTCGAATTGTTCGCGACGCTGGCGCTTGCGGTGTCGTTGATGATCGCAGCGACCGCGGTATCGATCGGTATGGCCCGCGCGCAGACGTTTCATGCCGCCGGCACATTCAACACCGCGCCGGAATCGGGGACATCGCTTCTCGGCAGCGTCTTGGCGGCAAAGACTCTTTGATAGGTTTCGCGGTTACTCGTTGAGTGCGACGCGAGGGGCCGGGCCCGGACCATGCCGGGCTCGGCCCCAATTCATTTGCAAGACCAAGCGGCCGTTATTGCGTCTTGATGTCGGCCGCCTTGATAATCGGCCACCATTTGTCGAGCTCGGCTTTGTGATAGGCCGCGAGCGCCGCGGGGTTCTGCTGCTCGCGCGGGAAGATCACTTGGCCGAGCGCATCCAGTCGCTGCCGCATGGTCGGGTCGGCGAGCGCGGCTTGCACTGCGGCATCGAGTCGATCGACAATGGGCTTCGGCGTGCCCTTGGTCGTCCACAGCCCGTGCCAGAATGTGATGCTCAGCCCTGGAACGCCGGACTCGATCATGGTCGGCGTGTCGGGCAATTTCGACCAGCGCTGTTCGCTCATCACCGCGAAGGCCTTCATCTTGCCGGCCTGCACGTTTGCGAGGCTCGCCGACGATTCGAGGCAGGCGAGATCGATCTGGCCGCCGATCAGATCCTGGATCGCCGGGCCCGCGCCGCGATACGGCACGTATTGCAAACGCGCGCCGGTCTTCTGCTGGAAGAAAACGCCGCACAAATGCGCGGCGCTGCCAGGGCCGACCGTACCGAAGGTCGACGGCTCCGGCTTCGACTTCACCCAGGCAAGAAGCTCGGCCGCCGTCTTCGGCGGGATCGCCTCTTTGCCGAGGATCAGGAGCGGCGAGGCAGCGACCAGCGCGATCGGCTGCAGATCCTTGAGCACATCGTAATCGAGCGGATAGATGGCGGGCGAGCCGACATGGCTCGACCAGTTGCCGATGCCGATGGTGTAACCGTCCGGATCGGCGTGGACGACGCGGCCCGCCGCGATCGTGCCGGCGGCGCCGCTGACCGTCTCGACCACGACCGGCTGGCCGAGCGAATTTTTCATCCCATCGGCGAGAAGCCGGGCCAGCGCGTCGGTCGGCCCGCCGGGCGGAAAACCCACCATCATGGTGATCGGATGGGAGGGATAGGTCTCGGCCAGCGCCGGAAAGGCGCCTACCGACAGCGCGACAAGCGCGCCTAGGAAGCGTGTTTGCCTCATGGCGTTCCCCAAGATGTTTCCCCGTGCCTTTTCGGCACTTTGTTGGGGCATGCACTTTTCCGAAAGCGGTATGCGCTTTTCGGGATCATGCCCTCGACAACGATGACACGAGTGCAATGAGGCTAAAAGGTCAGGATTGCTGTCCCGACACGGCCCCCATGAGCGTCTGGCTTGATCGGCGCGGCAATTGACGCCATGTAGGTAACCATCGGAAAATGTTTGCCCTTTTTGAAAGATTGCTGACGCCGACGGCGGCGCCCGAGCACCCCGAGCCGCCGCCGGGGCTGATCGCTTTCCTGTGGCATTTCGCCCGTCAGGCGAAATGGCTGTTCGCCGCTTTGTTCGTCGCCGAATTGTTCGTAGCCCTCGGTGACAGCGCGGTGCCGTGGTTCATGGGCCGCGTCGTTGCGCTCGTGACCAAGACGCCGCCCGAGCGCCTGCTTGCCGTCGGCTGGCCCTGGCTCCTCGGCATGGCCATCGTTGTCGTCATCGTGCGGCCGCTGGCGACGCTGACACGCTATCTCATCACCAATCAGGCGATCGCCGCGCCGTTCACCGGTCTGATCCGCTGGCAATCGCATTGGCACGTGGTGCGGCAGAGCTGGGCGTTCTTCCAGAACGACTTCGCCGGGCGCATTTCCAATCGCGTGATGCAGACTGCGCCGTCGGTGCGTTCGACGCTGACCGCGACGATCACCACGGTCTGGTACATCATCGTCTATGGCACTTCCGCCATTGTGCTGTCCGCCTCGGCCGAGCGCTGGCTCGCCGTGCCGCTCCTCTTGTGGTTCGCCGGTTACGCCGGCCTGTTGTTTTATTTCGTGCCGCGCATGCGCGAGCGCTCGAAGCTGAGCTCCATCGCACGCTCGGAACTGACTGGGCGCGTCGTCGACAGCTACACCAATATCCTCACCGTAAAACTGTTCGCGCGCGCCCGCGAGGAAGACCAATATGTGCGCGACGCGGTCGATCGCCATGTCGAGCTGTTTCTCGCCTCGCAGCGCCTGCTCACGGTATTCGGCTCGCTGCTCGACGTGCTCAATGCGCTGTTGATCGCGGGATCGGGCGGGCTCGCGCTGTTGCTGTGGCGCTACGGCGCGCTCGAGGTCGGCGCCATCGCCATGGTGCTGCCGCTCACGCTGCAGCTCACCAATATGTCGCGCCAGATCGCAAGCCGCATCACCGAGATCTTCGAGGATATCGGCGTGGTGCAGGAGGGCATGCTGACCATCGCGCAGCCCCTGCAATTGCCAGATTCCGCCGGCGCCAAGCCGCTCGCGGTGCGGTCTGGCCGCATCGATTTCAAGGATGTGAGTTTCGGCTACGGCCGCGAGATCGGCGTGCTGCAGAATTTTAATCTGACCATTCAGCCCGGCGAGAAGATCGGTCTCGTCGGCAGATCCGGCGCCGGCAAATCGACCGTGGTCAATCTGTTGCTGCGCTTCTTCCATCTCGAAGACGGCGCCATCCTGATCGACGGCCAGGACATCGCCGGGTTGACGCAAGAATCGCTGCGTTCGCAGATCTCCGTGGTGACGCAGGATACCTCGCTCTTGCACCGCTCGATCCGCGCCAATATCCGCTACGGGCGGCCCGCCGCCAGCAACGAGGAGATCGAACGTGCGGCCAGGCTTGCGCATGCCCACGACTTCATTCTCGATCTCGAAGATTGGCAGGGCCGGCACGGCTACGACGCCCACGTGGGCGAGCGCGGCGTAAAACTGTCCGGCGGTCAGCGCCAGCGCGTCGCCATCGCCCGCGTGATCGTCAAGAACGCGCCGATCCTGGTGTTCGACGAGGCGACCTCCGCGCTCGACAGCGAGGTCGAAGCCGCCATCCAATCGAGCCTCGGCACGCTGATGCAGGGCAAGACCGTCATCGCCATCGCGCACCGGCTCTCGACCATCGCGCAGATGGATCGCCTGGTGGTGCTCGAACACGGCCGCGTCGTCGAACAAGGCACCCATCGCGAACTCTTGGCCCATGGCGGCCACTACGCCGCCCTGTGGCATCGCCAAGCCGGCGGTTTTATCGATGCGGACGATATGGAGGCGGCAGAGTAGGATCCGATGGCGTCGACGCCATTCGGCGAGGCGGAGTTTTCGAGGGTGCGGCGGGCTGCCGCACCGTCGTCGCAATTCCCCCCTATCGAATTCGGCATTGCGCCGACGAAGCATGATCCTGAAAATGCCTGCCCTCGGACTTGATCCGGGCGTGGTCGCCGGTTTTCGGAAAAGATCATGCTCAAAAGAGAAAATCGGGAGATTGCTCGATGGACCGACGTTCCATTGCCGTAGCCGTTACCGTTGCCGCGCTCGTGAGTTTTGTCGGGCACGGTTTCGCCCAACAGGCCCAGCCGCAATTGCCGAACCTTCGCCCGCCGCCGCCGGCGCCCATCAAGCCCTACCAGGCAGTCGCCATAACGCCGCCCGCGCCGCTCGCCGATCCGAGCTTCGTCGCCTTCCGCCAACAGCTGGCCGACACCGCTACGCACAAGGACCGGACGGCGCTGACCAAGCTCGTCGTGGCGCAAAAGTTCTTTTGGATCCAGGATAAGGACCTCGCCGATCCGAAAAAATCCGGCATCGACAATCTTGCCAAGGCCGTCGGCCTCGATGCGCCGGACGCGCCGGGCTGGGACGTGCTCGCGGGCTTCGCCAACGAACCGACCGCTGCGGAATCATCCGACCAGAAGGGCGTCGTCTGCGGCCCGGCCGATCCCGACATCGATCCGAAGGCGTTCGAAGCGCTCGGCAAGGCGACGCAGACCGATCCGTCCGAATGGGGCTATCCGCTCAAAGCCGGGGCCGAGGTTCATGCCGCCGCACAGGCCAATGCGCCGGTCGTCGAAAAACTCGGCATGAATCTGGTGCGCGTCCTGCCCGACAGCGGCCAACAGGCCGACGCCAATCAGCCGACGATGCTGCATGTCGCGCTGCCGGACGGCAAATCCGGTTTTGTCGACGCCCTGGCGCTGTCGCCGCTTGGCGGCGATCAGATGTGCTACACTAAGGATGCTGGCGGCTGGAAGATTGCCGGATATCTTGGCGGCACGGCGCAATAGCGCCGCCGCCGCGAGAGATTGGCCGACCGGGCCGTCGAGGAGATAATGCGGTCATGATGAGAACAGCACGAAGATTGGGCTTCCGCAGCGCGATGGCGTGGATCGGCGCGGCGACGCTGTGCTTGGTGCCGGGGCATCTGCCGGCCCAACCGATGCAGCAGCCGCCGATGTTTCAATATCCGGTGACGGCGCCGGATGTCGACCCTGGCGTCGATCATGGCAATTCGGGCGCCAATCTTCCGGAGGATTTCCAGAAGCAGATGGTATTCTACCGTTCGCAGCAGCCGCCCGGCACCATCATCATCGACACCCAGGAACGTCATCTCTATTTGATCAAGGACGAGACGCACGCGATGCGCTACGGCATTGGCGTCGGCCGCGACGGTTTCACCTGGCAGGGCCTGTTACAGATCAGCCGCAAGGCCGAGTGGCCGGATTGGCATCCGCCGGCGGAAATGATCGAGCGCCAGCCCTATCTGCCGCGCTTCATGGCCGGTGGGCCTGGCAATCCGCTCGGCGCCCGCGCCATGTATCTCGGCAACACCGTTTACCGCATCCACGGCACCAACGCGCCGGAGACGATCGGGCAGGCTGTGTCATCCGGCTGCTTCCGCCTCGTCAACGACGACGTGATGGATCTCTATGACCGGGTGCAGGTCGGAACCCACGTCATCGTGCGGCAGGATTAGCAAAAATGTAGGGTGGGTCAGCCGCGACCCTCCTACGCTCGCTGTGCGAGCTTCGGAGGGTATCAGTCCGCCGAAGCGCGGAGCGCGAAGGCGGAAGCGGCGTAACCCACCAGCGGCCTAACGGTGGGCTTCGCTTTACCCACCGTACGACAATTACTTCTTCCCCGCCGCGGCGACCGACTGCGCGGTCTGACCAAACAAGATCGCGCGCTCTTCGGCGGTGCGGATGCCGCCCTGGCCGGGATTGATCTTCGGCGTCCATTCATAGGCTTTCACCACCGCGGGCCGCGCCTTGATCGCCTCGAACCAGCGATGCAGATGCGTGAAATCGGAAATTTTCTGGCCCTGACGTTCCCACGGCACCACCCAGGGATAGCAGGCCATGTCGGCGATCGAATATTCGCCGGCGAGATAATCATGGTCGGCGAGCCGCCGGTCCATCACGCCATAGAGCCGATTGACCTCGTTGCGATAGCGATCCATCGCGTAAGGAATTTTGTCTGTCGCGTAATTGCTGAAGTGATTGTTCTGGCCCGACATCGGGCCGAGACCGCCCATCTGCCAGAACAGCCATTCGAGTGCCGCGGTGCGGCCGCGCAAATCCTTCGGGATGAACTTGCCGGTCTTGTCGGCGAGATAGAGCAGGATCGCTCCAGACTCGAACACCGAAAGCGGCTTGCCGCCGTCGGCGGGCTTGTGATCGATGATGGCCGGGATGCGGTTGTTCGGCGACGCCTTGAGGAAGTCCGCCTTGAACTGCTCGCCTTTGCCGATATTGACCGGCGTGATCTTGTATTCGAGCCCGGCTTCCTCGAGAAAAATCGTGATTTTGTGACCATTCGGCGTGGTCCAATAAAGTAAGTCGATCATGATGCGCCTTTGCATAAATGTGGGGCCAAGAAGGGCGGCACCATAGCCCATTACCTAGCGAATATTTAACCCCTCAGGGTGCATTGCTGTCCCTCGTGGCGAGCACCGGAACATATGCGCCGTCCAGCGGCCTGGCGGCCCCCGCGGCTACGAATTCCTTCGTCGCCGCCGTAATTGTCGTGCTGTTCGTTATCGCCGCCGTGGTGAGTGCGGTCCGCAAGGATATCACCCAGGGTTTTGACGAACTGGCGCACACCTCCTATGTCGCGAACCTGCAAGCGACGGGAGAGACATGGCCGGCGCTGGAACGCATGCGGATGCTCGATCCGCAAAATTTTGAATTCACCGGCGCGGCCAATTATCTCAATCACCCACCGATCTACTATGCTCTGGTCGCTGCGCTCGGCCCAACACTCCAAGGTCATCCGCAAGCGCTGATCGTCGATCGCCTGATCGATGTCGCGATCTCAGCCCTCGGCTTTGCGGGTTTGCTCGGTCTTGGCCTTGCAGCCCGGCTGACGCGCCAGGAATTCTATGCCTATGCCGTACCGCTCGCCTGCATTCCGGTGCTGATGCCGATCGCCGGCGCCGTCAATAACGACAATCTCGCTTTCCTCGGCGGCGCCGTCGCGACGCTCGGCGTCTGGCAGCGCGTCACGACCGGCCGCGATATTTGGCTGGCGCTGGCGCTGCTCGGCATGATCGCCGCCTCTTGGGCGAAACTGACGGCGCTCCTCTTGAGCGCCGGCTTCGTCGAATGCGCTATTGTTTATTTGCTGTGGCGCCGGCAGCTGACATGGCGCTGGGCGTTTGCGGCGGGTTGCGCCGTCGGACTCGCCGCGCTGCCTTACCTGATTTTCATCTGGCAATACGGCAGCCCAACACCGCAGACACCGGCCCAGGTCGCCTTGATCGCCGATGGGGCGCGCGCCGCCGGCTGGGCCGATCTGCCGCGAAAATCGTTTCCAGGCTATCTGGTCTATTTCATCGGCGCCTTCGTCGCCGATTGGATGCCGGCGCTCGGTGCGCGCAGCGCCTTTAATTATGTGATGCTCGTCGTTCCGGTGGCGGCGCTCGGCTGCGCGTTCGGCGGCGTGGCGCTGTCGATGCGCCGTTTATTGCGCAACAGGGAAACTCCGCTCGACGTCGTGGTGACGGCCGGCGCTCTCGCCATCGCCGCGACTTTCGTTGTCCATGTCACCTACAGCTACAACCGCTACGCCGGGACCGGATGGCTGTTGGACGCGTATCCGCGCTATTACCTGCCGTTGATCGCCATTGTGCCGCTCGCGTGTCTATCGTTGTCGGGCGCCATCGAATCAGCGCGACGGCGCAACGCCTTCCTTGCCTTTCTCATTGCCGGCCCAGTTCTATTCCGCATCTTTGGCGCGCCTTTAGGATAAGTTCTCCGCGTGCTAGGTTGCCGTCCTCAGTGCAGGGAGCAGCCATGATCACCGAAATCGCGCAGATCGAAGTCAAACCCGGCATGGAAGCCGAATTCGAAGCCGGCGTGAAAAGCGCCGCGCCGCTGTTCAAGCGCGCCAAGGGCTGCCGCGCCATGGAGCTGCGGCGCTCGGTCGAAAAGCCGGAACGCTATCGTTTGTTCGTCGCCTGGGAGACGGTCGAGAATCACACCGTCGACTTTCGCGGCTCGGAGGATTTCCAGGAGTGGCGCAAGCTGGTCGCGCATTGCTTCGCGTCACCGCCCGAAGTCGAGCACGTCGCGCAAGTGCTGCGCGGATTCTAATTTAGGCGCGCACCCGCTCCACATTGGCAATGCGGTTCGGCACGCCGAATTCGCGGCGGCAGACTTCGGCGAGCGTCGCGATACCCGCACGGATGTCTTCGTGCGACGGATGGGCAAAGCACAGCCGCGTGCGGCTTTTGCCGTAGCTCTTGTCGGTCGCCCATTCCGGGCCGGGATTGATGGCGACGCCGGCGGCGAGCGCCGGCTGATAGAGCTTCAGCGTATCGACCTCGTCCGGCAGCTTGACCCAGAGGAAAATACCGCCCTTCGGGTCCTCAAACTCGGCCGCGGTGCCGAATTGCTCGTTGAGTGCGTCCATTAAAGTCTCGAGTTTCAGCCGCAAGCCGCGCGTCAATTGCGGCACGTGCTCGTCGAAATGGCCCGGACAGAACTCACCGAGCACCATCTGTTCGAGCGCGCCCGAGCCGGCATCGGTCTTGATCGCGAGCATGCGCGCGATCAGCGGCCAATCGGCAACGATATAGCCGACGCGCAGCGCCGGCGCGATCGACTTGGAGAACGAGCCGATGTGAATGACCCCGCCGCTTTTGGTTAAAGAAAAAAGGGCCGGCGGCCGCATGCCGTCCCAGATCAGATCGGCATAGCAATCGTCCTCGAATATCGGAACGCCATATTCGGAGGCCAAGCGCAGCATGTCGAGCCGCCGCGCCTCGCTCAAAATCGTGCCGGTCGGATTTTGCACGGTCGGGATGGTGTAGATGTATTTCGGGCGCACGCCGCGGCGCTTGAGATCGCCGAGCGCCGCGGCCAGCGCATCGATGCGCATGCCGTCGCTGTCGAGCGGAATGCCGACGGCATGAACGCCGAGCCGTGTGAGCCGCGTCAGCGCGCCCTGATAGCTCGCTTGTTCGACGATCACGGTGTCGCCGCGATTAAGCAGAATGCCGTTGACCAGATCGAGCGCCTGCAGCGAGCCTGAGGTGACAAGGATTTCATCAGCCGTGCAGGAAATGCCGGCGGTGCGCTTGAGCTTTAGCGCCAGAAAGTCGCGCAGCGGCCGATAACCTTGCGGCCCGCTCGCAAGCCCATAGGTCGCGAGCGTGCGGCCCTCGCGCGCCAGCACGTTGTTTGCCGATTTGATGATCGCTTCGAGCGGGAGATGCTCGGCGTCGTTGTGACCACCGACGAAATTATATTTGGGAAAGCCGGTATATTTGGCCGCGGGCGGCGGCAGGCTGTCCGCCAAGAGCGGCTCAAAGTCGAACGAGGTCATGCCTTTCCCTCCCGCGCCTGAAACAGACCAGAACGCATTGATGGCGCGATCCTGCCCACAGGGGAGGCCGGTCGTCTCGCGAGAGATTGGAATCCTATACCGGCCGCGGCGTCAATCCGGAAGGTCGACCAGTGGCAACAAGACGTCGAAGACGGCGCCGCCCTTTGGCAGGTTGCGGGCGGCGATCGTGCCGCCGCATGATTCGACGATGCCGTGGACGATCGATAGTCCTAATCCCGTGCCCTCGCCAACCTCTTTGGTGGTGAAGAAGGGCTCGAAGATACGGTCAAGCACGGCGGGCGGAATGCCCGGCCCCCCATCGGCGATCGAAATGCGCCAATAGCGGCCGGCCGGCAACTGGCTCGTTTCCGGGTTTCCGGAATCGCGGAACTCATCGACGGTGACACGGATTTCGCCGCGTCCCGCCATTGCATGCACGGCGTTGCCAATCAAGTTCTTGATGATCTGGCCCAATTGACCGGGTTGAATGGCGACCTCGCCATCGCCATCGGGCACCTGCAGATCGATGCGAATGTCCGACGGGATAGTCCGGCGTAAAGCATCGAGTTCATTTGCCACGGCCTTTGCCAACCCTATGAGAGGGAGCTTGGTCGAGGGACGTCGCACATAGAGCAGCATGCCTTGGACGATTTCAGACGCTCGCCTGGCGCTGTCCAGAATGACGCCCATGGTCTTGATCAGGGCAGGATCGGCCTGATGATCCTCCTCTGTCATCTGCGCCATACTGACGATGGGCTGCAGCAAGCTGCCGATTTCGTGGGCCAGGCCGCTTGCCACTTGGCCGATGCTTTCCAGCCGGCCGCGGCGAAAGACGCGTTGCCTGTGGTCGTCCATGGCGGCGCGGAGCACAAGCATTTGAATCTGATCGACCGCAAATAGATCAGACGTCTTCCATGGCCGCGATCGCCCGCGAACGCGTTCGTGCCATGATGCAAAGGATTTGCGCGGGCTGATCCGCGATCCGGATGCGCCATCGCGAACGAGTTTCACCGGTTCGCCGGCCCAGGTGAGCGTGTGCTGCCATTCGGCCCGGAACCAGATCAGCCAGCCGTCGGCAAGCGCAACGGCAGCGATCCCGCTGGCGACGCCGCGACAGCGTTTCGCTCCGGCGAAAATGGCGGGAAGCCGATCGGTTGTCAGGCGCTGCTCACCTTGCGTACCCAGCCATTGGACCAGATCCAGGATTTCCTGGTCGATCGGGACCTTGCCGACAGACCAGACGCTTTTGCCGCCGCAGATCGCCAGACCTTGCGATTCTGTCAGCGCCAGGAGCGCAGGCGCGATGGCTTCGAGCCGGAGCCGATGGTCGATCTTGTCGTCGGCGCTCCCCGCCACGGCAGCTTCCAGATTTCGCACGGCGGCGACGCAGGCCGCAGCCGCTCTGCGTTCGTCGGCGTCCAGATACCAGGCAATCGCCTGGGCCATAAGCTCGCAGCCCTGCAGCACACGATGCGGCAGATAGCGCGGGCTGGGATGATGACAGGCCACCAGCGCCCAGAGCCGTCCGTCCCGAACGATTGAGACCGACATTGAACTCACCACACCCATATTCGCCAGGTATTCGAGATGGACCGGTGAGATGCTGCGCAGCATGACGCTGCTGAGATCGATGGGTTTGCCGGTGGATGGAAGCACGGCCGGGACGAGAGGCGACGGTATGTAGCTGGTGTCCGGGATCAGGCGCACGGTGTTGCGCGTGTAGAGTGCCCGTGCCTGTGCGGGAATGTCGGAAGCGGGAAAGGCGTGGCCGCGGTAGGAATGAGCATCGGCCGCCTTGTCCTCGGCGATCACTTCACCGTTCCAATCCGGATCGAATCGATAGACCATCACCCGATCGAATCCGGTAATGCGGCGGATTTCGGCGGCTAATACTTCGCAGGCTTGCGCCGTCGACTCGCAGTTGCGGATGCGTTCGATGGCGAAGTGGACTTGCCCAAAGACGGCTTCGGCCCGCGCGGCCGGAATCCGCGGCGCGATCTCGAACAGAATGAGCCCAGAATTCCTGTGAACGAGGCCGGTGCATCCACCCGCGTTCGCCGATTGTGGAAATTTGACGCGGATCGCCGTCTCGCCGGCGGCAAAAGCCGCGGTCAGGCCTTCGGACATTTCGGACGTCAGAAAATCGCCGATCGGATGCCCGATCATCGTAGCGGCCGCCAAACCCGTAACGTCGGCGGCGTTCTGGCTCAAGGCGACTATGCGAAGATCCGTGTCGTTCAATACAAAGAGATAGCCGTGCGGCTGGATGCTGCCGGGAATTTGGATGGGCTCGCGCGCGCAATCGTCGAAATCCAGCTGGGGCGGACGCGCGGCGACGGATACCTTAGACATTGCGGAGAATAATATGGGTCATGGCTAAAGCGTCGCGGTTATGGAGCAGCACCCAATCCCGTTGCGGTGCCGCGTTGGAACTGTATTGCCTTGGCGACCGCGTCCAACAAATCCTGCTTACCGACGGGCTTCATCAGGAGTTGACACGCTCCCGCGGTGCGGGCTTGGTCCAGTGACGATTCCTGATCGTAGCGGCGTGAGCCGCCGGACATGGCGACGATAGCGACACTCGGAAATCTCGCTTTCAACACTCGGATCAGGTCCAAGCCGTCGGAATGCGGCATCCACAGGTCGGTGATCACGGCGTCCGGCAGCCGGACGCCGACAAGGGACAAGGCTTCGAGGCCGTCGGTCGCCACCTCTACGGTATGGCCTTCGCGCTCGAGAATCATGCCGACCGCCATCCTGACGACGTCAACGTCATCGACCACCAAAACATGCGCCATATGCTATTGTGCCATCGTGCGATTAAGTGATCGGGTAATAACTCGATAAAAATGTGTATTTGTCCGCTTTAGCAGCCAAGCAGAGCGAATAGAGCGCCGCGCTCGCCAGTTATGTGTTTTGTCGGCAGCCCGTGTTGCGAGTGGTAGCTACTGCCGCCTTAATTCGAATCCTGCTATCTCTCTTCAATCTGCATCCTGCGGTCATATGCGGAGCCGTATGAAAGTGCGTCGTCTCACCTCACTTGCCTTGCTGCTGACCTGCGCCTTTGCGAGCCCGGCCGCCGCGGAATTCCCTGATCGGCCGATTCATCTAATCGTGCCGCAGGCCGCGGGCAGTTCGACCGATACGCTGACCCGCGCGCTCGCCGCGGCGCTGTCTACGGAGCTCGGCCAACCGGTCGTCGTCGACGATCGTCCGGGCGGCGCACTCACCGTCGGTCTCGACCTCACCGCCAAGTCGCCGTCGGACGGCTACACGCTCTGCATGGGACCGATCGGCGCGCTCGCGATCACGCGCCATATGGTGGAACCGCTACCCTACGATATCGAGCGCGATTTTCAGCCCATCGCGCTGGTGTCGCGCGGCCATCTGCTGCTTGCCGTGTCGCCGACGACGCCGTTCCACTCCGTCAAGGAATTGATCGATTACGCCAAGCAGAATCCGGGCAAACTTCTCAATGCCTCGTCGAGCAACGGCTCTCCCGGCCATGTCGGCGGCGAATTGTTCAAATTCATGACCGGCACCGACATCGTTCATGTGCCCTATAAAGGCGGCGCGACAGCGATCACCGACTTGATCGCCGGCCGCGTGCAGCTGATGTTCGAGAGTCTCAACTCGATCGCGCCGTTTGCGCATTCCGGCCAGGTGCGGGCGCTGGCGGTCAGCGGCGATCATCGCTCGGCGGCCTTTCCGGATCTGCCGACCATCGCCGAAGCCGGCGTGCCGGGCTATTCGGCGCCGACCTGGTCCGGCGTCATCGCGCCGGCAGGCGTGCCGCGGCCGATCGTCGACAAGCTCAATGCCGCCATCAACAGGGCGATCCGCTCGCCGGCGATGACCACCTATTACACCAATATCGGCGACGAGGCCGCCGGTGGCACGCCCGAAGAATTCGCCGCCACAATCGCTACCGATTCGAAGAAGTGGGGCGACGTGATCAAGCGCGCGGGGATCAAGCTGGAGTGACCTTCGTCATTCCGGGACGCGTGACCCGAAACGGCGAGCGGACTTTCCCCGCCCCCAGACTCAACCCATATTCCGACCATGCCCCCGAAATCGCGCGATCCGGCCAAGCATTCGAAGAAGGACCCCGCCAAGCCGACCCGCGCCAAGGCGTCGCGGCCGGATTTAGCGCCGTTCGACCCGTCGCTTGCCGATCTGCTCAATCCGGCAATCGGCCAGGGCCGCGCGGGATTGGGCGCACAAACTGGTTCTCCCTCCCCCCTTGTGGGGGAGGGTGGGGTGGGGG
>JBAPUM010000147.1:0-1798 GCA_049282655.1 Xanthobacteraceae bacterium | reverse complement strand
GCCCTCAATTCGTTGTGACGCCGTTAAACCTGATGGTTTGCTGAACGCTTCCGACCCGTCGTGATTTCGAGTTTCCGAGGTTTCGGTCATGACCGATGCGCGCGGTCTCGACGAACTCATGGCCGCCGCCGGCGATAAGCCGGCCGGTGGTGAATTGGTGCGACTTTACGACCAGGCATTCCGCGAATTCGGCGCGCTCGCCTTGTGGAGCAGCCGCAAGGCCGCGGCACCTGCCGCCGCGGACGTGCTTGCCATCACGCGCAGCCTGCGGGTCGAAGGCAATCGCGCGGCGCGGCGGCTCGCCGAACAGATCGAAGAGCTGTGCCGTGCCGCTCTCTAGTGGTCTGATTCATACGGACGATTCCCAAATCGCCCGAAGCAGTTCAAGCTCTGCGCATGAGAGCAGGAATTGTCGTGAACGTCACGCGCGCCGACCGCCGTCGGCTTGAGGCGATTGTCGCGGACCGTGGCGCGCCGCAGAAGCATGTTTGGCGTGCCAAGATTATCCTTGCCACGGCCGAGGGGTGCGGCACGGCCGAGATCATGCGTCGCTCGGGCAAGTCGAAACCGGTGGTTTGGACTTGGCAGGCACGCTACATGGCCGAAGGGGTCGAAGGGCTGACGCGCGACAAGACGCGCAAGCCCGGCAAGCCTCCGTTGCCGGCCGCCACGATGCAGCGGGTGGTCACGCTGGCGCTCGGGCCGGCCCCGGGAGAGACCACCCACTGGAGCGGTCGGGCGCTGGCGAAGGCGGCGGGGATAAGCCTGCGATCGGTGCAGCGCATCTTGGAGGCCCATCAGCTCGCGCCGCATCGGATCCGGACGTTCAAACTGTCGAACGACCCGGACTTCGCCGAGAAGCTCAAGGACATTGTCGGCCTCTACGTCGATCCGCCCGCCCATGCCGTCGTTCTCTCGGTCGATGAGAAGAGCCAAATCCAGGCGCTCGATCGCACCCAGCCGGGATTGCCGATGAAGAAGGGCCGCGCCGGGACGATGACCCACGACTATAAACGCAACGGCACGACTACGCTGTTCGCCGCTCTCAACGTGCTCGACGGCAGCGTCATCGGCCGCAACATGCAGCGCCACCGGCATCAGGAATTTATCCGCTTCCTCGACGCCATCGAGCTGCAGGTCCCAAAGCGCCAAGCGATCCATGCCATCCTCGACAACTACGCCACCCACAAGCATCCGAACGTGCGCCAATGGCTCGCCCGGCATCCCCGCTGGACCTTCCACTTCACTCCGACATCGGCGTCGTGGCTCAACGCCGTCGAAGGCTTCTTCGCCAAGCTCACCAAGCGCCGCCTCAAGCGCGGCGTGTTCCGATCCCTTGACGATCTCAAAATCGCCATCGACCGCTTCCTCGCCGAGACCAACACCAATCCCAAACCCTTCGTCTGGACCGCAAAACCTAAACGCATCCTCGCCGCTGTCAAAAGAGGGAAGGAAAAGTTAGAGTCGATCCACTAGGACGTGGAAATAATCGGCGCGCCATGCCACGGTGAATGTTTGTAGGGGGCGGGCGTCGCTTGTCGAGATTTTACCGCCCCCCTTTGAATCGGGCGTAGCGTTTTTCCAAATTTCGTTTACTGGGGGAATTCGCCTCCTCTTTGGGCCGGCGGAGCACTTTACCATCGAGTTTAGCGTAGGACGATGCTTTCAGCGTGTTGGCGACGACCACGGTTCGTGTTTCAGGTTCAATGGCTAAAAGTCCGCAATCAAAGAGTGTGTGCAGATCTGTTCGCAAAAGTAGGCCATTGGAGAAATGGTTCGTGAGAGGGCCGAGATACGG
>JBAPUM010000146.1:0-8895 GCA_049282655.1 Xanthobacteraceae bacterium | reverse complement strand
GCCATGGCGATATGCCCTGAAAACTCTGCGGCAAGACGTTGCGACGACGCCCGCCAGGGTTCAATCTAAGCACAGTCCCTTGACGGAAACGCAACTCATCGCCTTGGGTTTCCGGTTGGACTTCGGGTCGGGTTACCGGGTTCCTCCCGCAAGTTTCGCCGCCGGCACGGTTCCTCACATTTCCGCCGCAAGCGGAGTGCTAGTAGCTTTATCGTCCCTCTCCGCCCCCCCATCATGCGCCTTTCCATAGTCCTTATCCTCCTTTTCATTATCGTCCCGCTCGATCGAGCGTTCGCCCAGCTTGCGGACACGGGCAATTTTCACATCGTCTGGGAGGTGAAGAACCGATTCCGCCTGTTCCGTAGCGAGGAGGATTTCCTGCGCATGGCGGCGGCAAGCCGCGGCGACGGCATTCTCGCCGCCGAACGGCGGCTCGAACGCGACACCGACGGCGAGGGCTGGGCCAAGGACGTCGTCGCCAATCTCTGTCTCGACAACTTCGGCAATCTCCTCGACACCTGCGAGCGCGACGGCGAGCGCGAAAACTATCTTGCGCCACGCGATCACCCGATCGGCCTCACCATTGCGGGGACGTTGCCGCAGGATGCGACCTGTGTGTGGAATTTCGACGACGGCGACGGGCCGCTGAAGCAGACCACCGTGCCGTGCAACCAGGAAGTAAGACTGCGGGTGCGCTCCGGGCGGACCACCGTCGCCACCGTCGACATTCCACTCGGCGACGGCACCGCGCAGCGCGTCGCCACCGAGATCGCGGTGCGCGACATGCTCGTCGCCGGTCTCGGAGATTCCATCGCCGCCGGCGAGGGTAATCCGGACAAGGCGGTCGAACTCGATGGCGGCTTTTGCTTCAAGCGCTTCCTGAGCGGCGGCGGCAGCCAATATTTCCGGCCGAGCCGCTTAGGCTATGGCGACGACCGCTCCTGCGAAAATGGGCCATCGAGCCCGGCCGCGGCCACCGACTGGGCTCGCCACGGCGCGCGCTGGATGAGCCCGCCCTGCCATCGCTCGCTGTACAGCTATCAGGTGCGCACGACGCTCGCCCTCGCGATCGAGCAGCCGCATATCGCGGTGACGCTTGTTCCCATCGCCTGTACGGGCGCCACCATCGACGCCGGCATGTTCGGCGGTCAGCGCTCCGACGACTGCCCCTGGGTCGTCGGCGTCGAAACATGTTCGGGAACCTCGCCGTCGCAATTCGACGAGCTCAAAACCATCATGGCGGCGGTGCACAAGCAGGATCCGAAGCGCAATCTCGATCTGGTTTTGCTGACGGTCGGCGCCAACGACGTGAATTTCGCCGGCCTTGTCGCCAATGTCATCGTCGACGCGACGACGGAGCGCGTTCTGCTCAGACAGGGCGGCGCCATCGTCGATGTCTCGGACGCGCAAAAATCCCTCGACAGCGATCTGCCCGGCGAATTCCTGCAATTGCGTTCTGCGCTGAAACCCTATGTCGGAGGCAATCTCGACCGGGTGGTTTTTGTTTCCTACGGCAATCCGGCGATGCAGGCGGAAAACACGCCCTGCCCCGGCGGGCGCGACGGCCTCGATGTCCACCCGGCATTCGGCGCGGACGGCGACCGGTTGCGCGCGACGGCTGCATTTGTCGACACCAAGTTTCTGCCGAAGATCAAAATACTCGCGACCTGCGACGGCAACAAAATCTGCCGCGATCCGGCGACCGAACGCATGACTTTTGTCGACGGCCATCAGACGGCGTTCGATCGCCACGGCATGTGCGTGCGTGCGTCGAGTGACCCGGAATTCGATCGCAATTGCTTCTCGACGAAAGGCGACAGCTTCACCGCCGATCCGGCCGTCGCTCCGGAAAATCCGATGGCCTGCGGCGAGCCCGCCAGCAATTATCGACCCTACGCTCCGCGCGGACGCTGGATCCGGACGGCGAACGACAGCTATTTCACCGCCATGACCTATCCGGAAGGCATGCCGGCTATTCTGAAGCCAAGCGACATCCATGACGCGCTCTGGGGCGTCGGCAGCGCCGTCTATGGCGGCGCCGTGCATCCGACCGCCGAAGGCTATGCGGCCATGGCCGACGCCGCCTTGCCGGCTGCGCGCGGTGTGCTCGGGCTCAGCGCGCCGCCTGCCATTCAGGCTGAACCATTGCCGCCGCCAGCGCCGCCCGCGGCCTTCACCGCAGCACCGAAGGCTCAGTAGCCCCCGGCAGTGTTCAAGCCCGCGGCTGCGGGCGCTCCGGCGCGACGCCGAGCTTCTTCTGCAGGCTCGATGACGAGGTGGTGTACTGAAACACCAACCGCTTGTCCGGATAGATATAGCGGTGCGCCTTCTGCGCCATCAGCGCGCCCTCGTGGAACCCCGACAGAATGAGCTTGAGCTTGCCGGGATACCAATTGATGTCGCCGATCGCGAAAATTCCCGGAACGCTGGTTTCAAAACTCTCGGTATCGACCGGGATCAGTTCATTGTTCTTGAGTTCGAAGCCCCAATTGGCGACCGGCCCGAGCTTCATGGTGAGCCCGAAGAACGGCAACAGCGCATCGCAGGCGATTTCGAAATTCGACCCGTCATTGGTCTTGACGATGGCCTTGCCGATCTGACCGCTATCGCCTTCGAGCGACGTGACCTGGCCGAGGACGAAGTCGATTTTGCCCTCGCCGACCAGCGCCATCATTTTATTGACGCTGTCGGGTGAAGCGCGAAATTCGCTGCGCCGATGCAACAGCGTCAAATGACTTGCGATCGGCGCGAGATTGAGCGTCCAATCGAGCGCGCTGTCGCCGCCGCCGACGATCAGAACGCGCTTGTCGCGAAACGCTTCCATCTTGCGCACCGCATAGAACACCGATTTGCCTTCGTAAGGCTCGATGCCCGGTATCGGCGGACGCTTTGGCTGGAACGAGCCGCCGCCGGCGGCAATGACCACGACCTTGCATTCGAATTCCTGGCCTTGGTCGGTCTTCACGCGAAACTGGTGATCGCCGATTTTCTCGACCGATTCCACCATCTCGTTGAGATGAAATTGCGGGTTGAACGGCTTGATTTGCTGCATCAGCGCGTCGACCAGGCCTTGCGCGCTGGTGTGGGGGATGCCCGGAATATCGTAGATCGGCTTCTCCGGATACAGCTCCGCGCATTGCCCGCCGATCTTGTCGAGAATATCGATCAGATGACATTTCATATCGAGCAGGCCGAGCTCGAACACCGCAAACAGGCCGATCGGCCCCGCGCCGATGATGAGAACGTCAGTCTTGATAGGCTCACTCATGTCGTATCCGTGCTCGTCTTTAGGGATGTTTTTGCTGGGGTGCCGAGTGTCTAGCCTGCTCGGTCCATGAGGGGAAGAGGATTGCTGCCGATCCGCCTCCGGGCAAATACAGCGCCTTCAATCGGCTCAGGCTTGTCGGATTTGTTCTTCGCTGACTATTCCGATGAGGCGATTATTCTACGCTCTAGGCTTGGCGCTCCGGCGTCCGCACCGTGAGGCCGTCGAGCGCCTCGCTCACCTTGATCTGGCATGACAGCCGCGAATTCGGCTTCACCTCGAAGGCAAAATCGAGCATGTCCTCTTCCATCGGCGACGGCTCGCCGACTTTTTCGCGCCACGCCTCGTCGATATAGACATGGCAGGTCGAACAGGCGCAGGCGCCGCCGCATTCCGCCTCGATCTCCGGCACGGCGTTCTTGATCGCGGTTTCCATCACCGTCGAGCCGGGCTCGCCCTCGACGCTGCGTATCGTGCCTTTGGAATCGATGAAGGTGATTTTGACCATGGCGAAGGATTGACCGATGCTGACCGATGACGGGACGGCTCACGGGGGCGCCGGCGAAGTTCGTCCACCCGCCGCCGGGCCCTGGGCGGGCACCTTCTAACGGCTCACGGCGCGGTGCGCCAGTCCAGGCATGCTGCCCCGATCAACGGTCCCGGGCCAGTTCGGGAAGGAGTGTAGTCAGGCGGGCGCCAATTGCCACGCTGGCCTCGAGGCTAGCGGCTTTGAGCTCGGCAATGGCGTCTTCGAACTCGTCCGCGGCACCGGCGGCGCCCGCGGCTTCTTCCAGCAATTCGGCGGCCCGTGCCACCCGCCAGGCGCCGATGCCTCGCGCCGAGCCCTTCAGGGTATGGGCTGCCGCCGCCGCTGTCGGCGGCTCGGCCCCCGCGATCCGCGTGAGCAGGATGGTGGTCTGACGCACGAACAGCTCGAGGACCTCGCGCTCCAATCGGCGATCGCCCAGCGTCATGCGTTCGAGATGGCTCGCATCGATAACGCTCGGTTTGCGATCGCTATCCGCTGCGGCAGACAACTGCGCTATGGTCATGACGCCCTCCCCGCGGCCAGTATTTTTGAACTCGTTTCGAATGCCGCCCGACGCGAGCACAACAGCACATCACCGCTGTGCGACCGGTGAATCCGCGGCTTTGTTTTGCCCTCATCGGTAAGCAAAGCGTTACCCCCAAAGAATGCGGCAGCCCCCCTACCGCTGGCGCTTCACCCGGTTCCGGAGCGGGTTTGGCCAAACAGCGGCCGTATTTTTGGCCCCACAATGTCACCATCCGCGCCGTGCCAAAACTTGCCGCGACAGGGTGAATAAGCCGTTAACGATGATTAAAAGGACGTTACCGACCAGGTTTTCTTTGATCTGCCAGACCGATAGGATGGGCTATCGCAATACGAGATGAGGCTCGTGCCGGGCATGGGCGGGGCGGTCCTGCTGCCGGCAAGGAATTGAACGATCACGCGCTCGTGGCGCGGCCCAGCGTTCCGGGGTGCCGGTAATGGGCCGTCCTAGTCCAGCGTAACACGCGAGGCGACGACCGAAATGGCTAACTTTCCCAAGAAGATCACGGATCCGACCGAAGCGGCGCTGTCGGCGATCCAGGAAGCTCTCAATCTGCAGGAAGAAGAGGCACGGCCTGCCGATCGGCAAGACGACATGGCCGATCTTTCGTCGGTTTCCGCGGGCGCCCGTCCGGCCGCGGCGGAAGCCGGAGAAGAGTTCCAGTTCCAATTCGGCGACACCGACGCCGTCGGCACTCGCGACCTCAGCGCAACCGCCCCACGCGCTGCCAATGACGATCAGCAATCGATTGGCCAAATCCTGCAGGCGCTGCAGCGCCGCCCGGCCCGGTCGTCCTATTTCGTCGCCACGCTGTTTTCGGCCGCCTGGTTCGTCGGCTGCCTGTCGCTGTCGTGGGCCTATCTGTCGGACCTCAATGCGGCGCTCGGCCCGGGCCACTCGCCGGCCGCGCTGATGATCGGGCTTGGCGCCGCGGCGCTATTGCCCGTCATCTTGTTTTTCGGCGTCGCCCACATGGCCTGGCGCTCGCAGGAATTGCGCCTGATCGCCCAATCCATGGCGCAGGTTGCCATGCGGCTTGCCGAACCCGAAAGCGTGGCGCGGGATTCCATCGTCACGGTCGGCCAGGCGATCCGCCGCGAAGTGGCCGCCATGGGCGACGGCGTCGAACGCGCGCTGGCGCGCGCCAGCGAGCTCGAAGCGCTGGTCCAGAACGAGGTCGCCTCGCTCGAGCGAACCTATAGCGACAATGAAGTTCGCATGCGCGATCTCCTTCAGGATCTCGCCGACCAGCGCGATACTTTGGTGGGCCAGGCCGAGCAGGTGCGGTCCGCGCTCAACAACGTCCAGATCGATCTGACGCAGGATCTCTCCACGATCAGCGAACTCGTCGGCCAGCAGGTCAACGAGGCCGCCCAGCGCATCACCCATTCGCTGGCCGAGCGGGGCGAGCAGATCACTCTGACGCTGGGCCAAATCGGCGACAGCATGGTCGAGCAACTCAGCGAACGCGGCGGCGATCTGCTCGACCGCCTCGAGGCGGCGAGCCAGCAAACCGCGAGCGCCATCGCCACGGCGAGCGAAAGCCTCACCGCCAATCTCAATTTCAAGACCAATCATATCGGCGAGGAATTCGCCGAGATCGCGAACGGCCTCGAAGACATGATGACCTCGCGGCTGGACCGCGTCACCGAAAGCTTCTCGGAGAAATCGCTGGCGGTCGTCGACGTCATGATCGGGCGCTCGCAGGAGCTCACCGACGCCATCGTCGAAACCTCGAACCAACTCGCGGAAACGATCGCGACCCGCGCCGAGGAGGTCAACAGCACGCTGAAGAATTCCGGTGAATCGCTGATCCTCGATCTCGATCTGCGCGGCGGCGAAGTGGCGACCCGGCTGCATGAGGCCGGCAACAGCATCGCCGAGACGCTCATTGCGCGCACCGCCGCGATGAGCGACCAGGTTCGCGAGAGCGCCGAGCATGTCGCCGGCGTCGTTGCCACGCGCAGCGACGCGGTCCGCGAGATGCTGGCAACGCGGCTCGCCGCCTTCGAGAACCTCTTCAACAATACCGGCGCCGAACTCGGCGAAAAGATTTCGCGCGATTCATCGACGCTCGGCAACCTGATCACCCGCCACCTCGCCGAATTCGACCGTACCGTGAAGACCTACGGCTCGGAGCTCGTCGAGCGGCTCGGCGCGCGCACGCAGGACGTCTCGGAATCGATGCGCTCTTATGTCGACAGTTTCGACAGCCGCGTCACCGCGAAGGCCAACGAGGTGACGACCGGGCTCGATCAGCGGATCGTGCGTTTCCAGGATGCGATCGAAGGCCGCTCGCAGGCCTTGACCGACAGTCTGTCGGCCCGCCTCGTCGACATCACCAAAACGCTGTCCGAGGGCGGCAACCAGGTGGTGAATTCGCTGGAAAAGCGGATCGGCGACATCACCACGACCATCGACACGCGGGCGGCAAAACTCGCCGACACCGTGACCGAACGGGTCGCCAGGATCGACAGCACTCTCGGCAAGGGCGCGCTCGACGTCGCCAATACGCTCGACACGAGGATCGGCCATCTGGAAGAGCTCCTCGTCGGACGCGCCGAGTCCGTCGTCCAAGACATGGAGGTTCGCACCCGGGCCGCGGCCGATCTTCTCAACGCGCGGATTGAAGGGCTGTCGGATTCCATCAAGACCAATTCGGCGAGCGCCGAACGTGCGCTGACGCAGCTTGCCGCCAATACCACCGAGGCGCTCGGCAAGAGCGCGGCAGCGAGTACGGCCGCCACCGAAAGCCTCAACCGCAGCGCGGCGGAAGCGACACTGACGCTTAACCGCAGCGCCGGCACGTTGAGCAATGCCATCGCCAAGGCCGCCGCCGCCGCGGACGAGACGCTCGGCAGGAGCGTCTCCACCGCCAATGAGACGCTCGGCAAGACCGTCGCCGTCGCCAATGAGACGCTGAACAAGAGCGTCAGTGTCGCCAACGATACGATGGGCAAGAGCGTCGCCGCCGCCAACGACGTTATCGCCAGAAGCGCTGCGACCGCCAAAGAAACGGTCGGCACTACGGCCTCGACCGCCGCCGATGTCCTCGCCAGGGGCGCGGCAGCCGCCAAAGAGTCGGTCGGCGCTACCGTCGCGTCGGCCGCCGATCTCCTCGCCAAGACCACGCTGTCTTCGACCGACACGATCGGGCGTAGCGCCAGCGAGGCCGAGCGCAAGCTGATCGGCATGAGCACCGAGGTGTCGCGCACCATCGTAGGCAAAGCGAATGAGATCAACACCGCCATGACGCAGCGCGTCGACGATATGGCTCGCTTGCTCGACGACCGCTCGAACAGCTTGATCACGGCGCTGAATTCCAAGGGCGAACAATTCGCCGGCGAAGTGGGCCGCATCACCGAGCAGACGGTGAAGACCATCGAGGCCAAGGGCTATGTCTTCACCCAGTCGATGCTGGACAAGAGCGAGGAGATCGCCCGTCAGATCAATGACGCGAGCCTCAGCGCGACGGCGGCCGTGACGCGGACGCTCAGCCAGATGCAGGAAGGCGCTCAGGGCGTCACCGAGGCCGCCAAGCTGACGATCACGCGCACCCTCGATGAACTGCATCGCGCCACCAAGAGCGCGATCGAGCAATCCAAGCAAACCGCGGTTGCGACCGTCGCCGAGATGACGGAGACGCACACCATGCTGCGCTCCGACTCGACCGCACTCTTCGAGCGCCTGCGCGAGGCCAATATCCTCTTGCAGGAGGTCCTCAGCGGCGCTCAGGAGAACATGAGCTCGATCGAGCACACCATGGCGGCGCGAGTTTCCGAATTCGTCGCCGCGATGAGCGACCTGACCAGCAAGAGTGGCGAGACGACCGCCAAGGTCGAACAGCACCTCGGCACATTCAACAATGTAACCGTGAGGGTGCTGAACGATCTCGGCGAGCTCGCCGATCAGTTCAGCTCGCACGGCCGGACGCTCGCCGATGCGGTCGATCTGCTCGATGCCAGCAACCGGCGGACCGACGATTCGATCGCGACGCGGCACGCCACCATGGAGTCGCTGGTTTCGACGCTCGACACCCGCACCGAGGACTTCGGCCAGCGTCTCGCGCGTTTTTCGAGCCTGCTCGAAGAATCGCTCGATGCCGCGACCACGCGGGCGCGCGAGATTGCCGGCATCGTCGCCGATACCAGCAATGACAGCGTGCAGACCATCGAGCAGCAATACGAGCTCGTGCGCAAAACCTCGGAAGAAGAGCGTCAGCGCACCAGCGAAGCGCTCAGCGCGGTCTATGACGAAGCCTCGGCCGAAGTTCAGGCGATGTTCAATCAGTCCGCCGGACGCTTCACCGAGGTCATGGAAGGCATGAAGCAGATGGCTGCGGAAATGCAGCAGGAGCTTGAGCAGACACGCGCCGAACTGCGCCGCGGCATTCTCGAACTGCCGCAGGAGACCGCCGACAGCGCCGCGCAGATGCGGCGTGTCATCGTCGATCAGATCGAAGCCTTGGCGGAGCTTAACCGCATCGTGGCCCGCCACGGCCGGTCGCTCGACGCGGCGGAACCGGTGCGGCGCGAAGCCGAGCCGCTTTACGCCGCC
>JBAPUM010000145.1:0-2486 GCA_049282655.1 Xanthobacteraceae bacterium | reverse complement strand
TGAACACGTCTTCCTGGGTGACGAAGCTCATCTCGATATCGAGCTGATAGAATTCACCGGGCGAACGATCGGCGCGCGCATCCTCGTCGCGGAAGCAAGGCGCGATCTGGAAATAGCGGTCGAAGCCAGACACCATGATCAATTGCTTGAACTGCTGCGGCGCCTGCGGCAGCGCATAGAATTTTCCCGGATGGATGCGCGACGGCACCAGATAATCGCGCGCGCCCTCGGGCGACGATGCGGTCAGGATCGGCGTCTGGAATTCGAAGAAGCCTTGCTCCTTCATGCGGCGGCGGATGGAATCGATAATCGCGCCGCGCTTCATGATGTTGCGATGCAGATGCTCGCGGCGCAGATCGAGGAAGCGGTATTTGAGCCGGGTTTCCTCGGGGTATTCCTGATCGCCGAATACCGGCATCGGCAATTCGCCGGCCGGCCCCAAAACTTCGACTTCGCTGACATAGACCTCGATCGCACCGGTCGGCAGGTCGGGATTTTCGGTGCCGCCCGGCCGCCGCCGCACCTTGCCGTCGATGCGCACCACCCATTCCGACCGCAGCGTTTCGGCGAGCTTGAACGCCGGACTGTCCGGATCGGCCACCACCTGCGTCAGCCCGTAATGATCGCGCAGATCGATGAACAGCACGCCGCCGTGGTCGCGAATACGGTGGCACCAGCCGGAAAGCCGGACCTCGCTGTCGATGTCGCTGTCGCGGAGCGCGCCACAGGTATGAGTGCGGTAACGGTGCATGCTCGAATCCGCCCAAACTGGGACTAAGTGGGACCAAGGGGCATAGGTTGAAGAGGTGGCGCACAAGCACATGGCGTGTGCTGATTTGTCAAGCTTGAGCCTGGAGCGGGCGCCGGCGGCCAAACCGAATCCCGCCTCGACACGGCGACGGCAATCTGCACAACTTCGACCCACAAGGAAGAAGAAACATGCCGCGGAAAAAGCCCGCCAAAACCGTGAAAAAATCTGCTGAACCGGCCTCGACAATGACGGCGGCCGAAGCCGTGGTCGCGACGCTGATCGCCCACGGCATCGATACCGTCTATGCGCTACCGGGCGTCCAGAACGACCTGTTGTTCGAGGCGCTATTCCGGTTCTCCGACCGGCTGCGCACGGTCCATACTCGCCACGAGCAGGGCGCGGCCTATATGGCGCTGGGCGCTGCCCTCGCCACCGGCAAGCCGCAAGCCTATGCGGTGGTCCCCGGTCCGGGCTTCCTCAATTCCTCGGCCGCCCTCCTCACCGCCTATTCGATGAACGCGCAGGTGTTGGCGCTGATCGGGCAAATTCCCGACGCCGATATCGGCCGGCACCTCGGCCATCTGCATGAGATCCGCGACCAGGCCGGCATCATCAAGCGGCTGGTCGATCATTTGGCGCTGATCCGCAAACCTGCCGAGGCCGCCCGCGCGACGGCGCTGGCGATGCGGGCCATGCGCATTGGCCGGCCGGGGCCGGCGTCGTTGCAATGCGCCATGGACGTCTGGGGCCGATCGGCGCCGGTGACGATCCCGGCGCCACTGCCGATCCCGGCGCCGAAGATCGACGCCGACGCCATCCGCCGGGCGGCAAAGCGACTGGGGGCTGCAAAACGCCCGCTGATCGTCTGCGGCGGCGGCGCGCAGGATGCCTCCGAGGAGGTGACGGCACTGTCCGCCATGCTGCAGGCGCCGGTGCTGGGCTATCGCCGCGGCCGCGGCGTCCTCGATAGCCGCGATCCATTGAGCGTCACGCTCCCGCTCGGGCGCGATCTCTGGGGCGAAGCCGATGTCGTCCTCGGTGTCGGCACGCGGCTTCTCACCCAGTTCCGCCAATGGGGCGTCGACCGCGATCTTGCGATCATCCGCATCGATGCCGACGAGAGCGAGCACGCTCGGCTGCACAAACCCGCCGTGGCGCTGACCGGCGACGCGAAGCCTATTCTGCAGCACCTCCTCGCCGAACTGCCTGCGCATAATGCCAAGCGCCCGTCACGCAAAGCCGAGCTGGAGGAGCGTCAGGCCGCCTGGCGCAAACGGCTCGAGAAACTCGCGCCGCAACTCGGCTATCTGGAAGCGATCCGCGCCGAATTGCCCGAGGACGGGATTTTTGTCGATGAGGTCACCCAGCTCGGCTTCGCGGCACGGCTCGCTTTCCCGGTCTACAAGCCGCGCACCTTCATCTCGCCGGGCTATCAGGACAATCTGGGCTGGGGCTTTGCCACCGCGCTCGGTGTGCAGGATGCAAGGCGCGATGTGCCGGTCGTGTCGATCTCCGGCGACGGCGGCTTCATGTTCACCGCCAATGAAATGGCGACCGCGATGCATCACCGCATTCCACTCGTCGCGGTGGTGTTCAACGACGGCGCCTTCGGCAATGTGCGGCGCATTCAACAGGAAAGTTACGGTAATCGGCTGATCGGCAGCGACCTTGCCAATCCCGATTTCCCAGCCTTCGCCAGGAGCTTTGGCGCCGAAGCCGCGCGCGTCACGAGCCC
>JBAPUM010000144.1:0-15809 GCA_049282655.1 Xanthobacteraceae bacterium | reverse complement strand
CCCGAAACTCATCGAGCAAGTCAGCCCAATCTTGCAGAAGCTTTACTCGCTCCGGCCAATACGCCGCCCGATTGTACGCGCGACGCACCTTGTTCGGCTCTTCGTGCGCGAGCGCTACCTCGATCACGTCATCGTCGTAGCCTCGTTCGTTGAGGATCGTACTGGCGGATGATCGGAAGCCGTGAGCGCAATGCTCCTCCGAACCGTAGCCCATTCGCCGTAAGACGCTGTTGAAGGCGTTTTCCGAGAGCGGGCGGCGGATAGACCGTATCGACGGGAAGACGAGGTTCTCGCCTTCCGTAAGCGGCCAGACATCCCGCAAGATCGCCAGAGCTTGCTTCGAGAGCGGCACATCGTGCGGCTTACGCATTTTCATCCGTTCAGCCGGTATGCGCCACGTCGATGCAGGCCAGATCACTTCATTGCGCCGCATGTGTCTCACTTCACCGGGACGCACCATCGTCAATGCGAGAAACTGGATCGCGTACTTCAGGGTTGGCCACCCGTCGTACTGATCGAGGTTCACCATCAAGATTCCGAGCTGCTTTTCATCCGTTATGGCTGCTCGGTGCGTGACGATAGGCGCCGCGAGCGCATCGCGTAAGCTATACGTCGGATCGGTTTCAGCACGGAGTGTTGCGATAGCCAGCCGGAAGACTGCGCCGATCGCTCCCCGAAGCCGTCTAGCGGTTTCCCGCATTCCGGCCTTCTCGTACTTTTGAAGGATCACGAGGATTTCCGCCGGCTTAATTTGGGATACAGGCCGGTGGTGCAGAGGCGACGCCAGTTCGATCAAGAGCCAACGGTTTTTGTTGATCGTGGCGTGCGCCAGCTTCTGGTCTTTCAGCCGCTGGATATGTTCTTCGGCAACAGCGAGGAACGTATTGCGGCCTGCGACCTCGGCAACAAGCTTTTCCTGCTTTTTCTGGTCAGAAGGGTTGATGCCTTTGGCCAGCAGTTTTTGCGCTTCATCGCGGCTCCTTCTCGCGTCTGCGAGCGACACGGCGGGGAACGAACCAAGCGATAGCATTTTCTCTTTGCCGCCGAACTTGAAGCGGAAGCGCCACAGCTTCCCGCCGCTCGGCTCGACGAGGACATAGAGCCCGTTGCCGTCAGAGACTTTGTACGATTTCTCGTTCGGCTTGAGCTTCTCGATTCCAAGAACCGTAAGCATGATGGGTAGCCTTTCCAATGTGAAAGAACCTACCCAGAATCCTACCCACGAAATGAGGGTATGTCACAGGCCACGCCGTGGAATGGCGGTGCAAGGAAATCGCAGAAGAGCCCGAATGACGGGCATAAGTTGGCACAAAGAACAATGGTGGTACACGATGGTGGTGCCCGTGGAGGGAATCGAACCCACACTCCTTGCGGAACACGATTTTGAGTCGTGCGCGTCTACCAATTCCGCCACACGGGCACTTCTTAGAGGCATGGCCTTATCGGAAAGCCGGTTAGCCGGTTTTCCGGATCATGCCGGGGGGCTTTCTACACGGCGCGGCTGCGAAGGTCCAAGCCGAATTTGCGGTATTCCAGGCGGGCTTGCGTCCCGCCTCAGGATCGGCACATTGCGGCGGCCATATCCGGGAGCGACTGACCGGGGGTGCGCCGCGGCGCCGAGGGAGCGATGAAACAAGGCCCGATCGATTGGGTTCGCGGCGAGCCTGCCGCCGCGGCGGCGCTCGCGGTGTTCGCCTTGAGCTTAGCGACGCTCGCCGGCGCCTGGTATTTCGAGCTCGTGCTCAAGCTCGCGCCCTGCCCGCTCTGCCTCGAGGAGCGCATCGCCTATCACGTCATCATTCCGCTGTCGCTGTTGATGGCGATCGCGGCGCTGGTGCGCGCGCCGCAGAAGCTGCTCGCCGTCGGCCTCGCCGTGATCATCGTCGCGGCGCTGTGCAACGCGGTGCTCGCCACCTACCATGCCGGCGTCGAATGGCAGTTCTGGGCCGGCCCGACCGAATGCTCCGGGCCGCTCACCAGCCTCAGCACCGGCGGCTCGCTGCTCAACCGGCTCGATAATCTTCACGTCATGCGCTGCGACGAAGCGGCATGGCGCTTCCTCGGCATTTCGCTCGCCGGCTATAATGTCCTCATTTCGCTTCTGCTGGCGGGGATCGCGGGCTTCGGCCTCGTGGCACGCAAGTAAGCGCCGCCTGATTTCGGCCGGCGACAAGGCACTGGCACGGCACAATCCGTTGGATTAAGCTTTTGTCGTCCTGCCGACACGGCACCGGCCTAGCGTCTTCCATTTCAGCTACGGAGAAAACCATCATGGGTCTGTTTGATACTCTGAAAGGCGCGCTGGGCTCGGTCGAAGGCGCCGCCTTCCCGGCGATGATCAACGCGGTCTTGGCGCAGACGCAGTACAAGGATCTCGGCGGCCTCGTTGTTGCCCTGGAAAAAGGCGGCCTCGGACCGCAAGTGCAGTCGTGGCTCGGCAACGGCACAAACTTGCCGATCACCGCGGATCAGCTCAAAGCGGTGCTCGGCAATGCCCAGCTGCAGGACCTGGCCCGCCATGCCGGCCTGCCGGTCGACGAAATCCTCAATCTCTTGGCGCAATACCTGCCCGACATCGTCGACAAAGCGAGCCCGAACGGAACGCTGCCACACGCCTGACGCGCCGCTTTTCCAGCACAGGACTTTAGGGAGAGACGCATGAAGACGATCGCATTGGTATTGGCCTCATTCTGCCTCGTCAGCGCCGCCATGGCGGACGACAGCTGCGCCGTCCAGGCGACCGGCAAGAAGCTCGCCGGCGCCGCGCTCACGAGCTTCGCCAAAAAGTGCTGCAAGGACCAGGCGGCGGCGCAAAAACTGCACGGTGCGGCCGAGACGAGCTTCACCAAGAAGTGCCTGACCGACGCCGGGGTGAAGTAGGCCCTGGCAGAGGCTGGCTCGCCAAGCCGTAGCTCGCGGCAGCTAGCGCCCGCCTTCGCCGTTCCGGCTTCGGCGTGGCAGCCTTCGCTGCTTCGCCGGACACCGAGGCTGGCCTGCCAAGCTGTAGCTCGCGGAAGTTAGCCCGCCTTCGCCGTTCCGGCTTCGGCGTGGCAGCTTTCACTCGCTTCGCGAGCGAAAGCTGGTGCGCGGTAGAGGGATCGAACCTCTGACCCCTTCCATGTCAAGGAAGTGCTCTTCCGCTGAGCTAACCGCGCAATCAGGTGCGAGGGTTTAGCGGGGCTGCGCCCGCGGGGTCAAGCCCGGCCTTCGCTTGCGAAAGCGAGGGAGGCTGCCGCGAGCTACGGCCCGGCGAGCCCTCTCAATACACCGCCCGGCCGCCCGAAATATCGAATACCGCCCCAGTCGAAAACGAACAATCCTCCGACGCCAGCCAGGCGATCATCGCCGCCAGTTCCTCGACCTCGAGGAAGCGGTTCATCGGGATTTTCGACAGCATATAATCGATATGCTCCTGCTTCATCTGCTCGAACATCTCGGTCTTCGCCGCGGCCGGCGTGACGCAGTTCACCAGCACGCCTTTGGTGGCGAGTTCCTTGGCGAGCGACTTGGTCAGCCCGATCAGGCCGGCTTTCGACGCCGAATAATGCGAGGCGTTCGGATTGCCGTCCTTGCCGGCGATCGAGGCGATATTCACGATGCGCCCGTAGCCTTTGCTGATCATATGCGGCACCACCGCGCGGCAAGTCAGATAGGGCCCGACCAGATTGACCTCGACGACACGCCGCCAGACCTCGGGCGCAAGCTCCCACGTTGGCGCATTGCCCCCGGTGATGCCGGCATTGTTGATGAGGATATCGATCTTGCCGGCGCTGCGGAGCAGTGCGTCGACCGCGGCCGCGATCGACGCCGCGTCGGTCACATCGACGATAGCGCTGTGAACTTGACTGCTCGGCTTCAGCGTCGCAACGGCCTTGCCGAGCGCATCGCCGTCGCTGTCCCACAACGCGACCGATGCGCCCGATTGCAGAAGCTTTTGCGCCGTCGCGAAGCCGATGCCCCGGGCGGCACCAGTCACGATGGCGGTACGGCCCGTGAGGTCGATGGTGTTCATCGGCTACCCATCCGCTCGTCCCCGCGAAAGCGGGGACCCAGCGCTTCATCGCAATAGAAATATCCCCGCTGGATTCCCGCTTGCGCGGGAATGAGCGGCAGAGCTTAGAAGTTCACCCGGTCGCCGCCCTTCAGTCCGAGCGTCGCGCGCGCTTCCGTCGGCGTCGCTATTTCGTAGCCGAGGTCCTCGACGATGCGGCGGATTTTCGTGACCTGCTCGGCATTGCTTTTGGCGAGCTTGCCCGGGCCGATATAGAGCGAGTCCTCGAGCCCCACCCGCACATTGCCGCCGAGCATCGCCGCCGTGGTGCAGAAATTCATCTGATGCCGGCCGCCGGCCAGCACCGACCACAGGTAATCCTTGCCGAACAGCTTGTCGGCCGTGCGCTTCATGAACAACAGATTGTCGAGGTCCGGGCCGATGCCGCCCAAAATGCCGAAGATGAGCTGCAGGAATATCGGCGGCTTGAACATGCCGCGGTCGACCAGATGGGCGAGATTATAGAGATGGCCGGTGTCGTAACACTCATGCTCGAATTTCACGCCGTGGCCTTCGCCGAGCGTCTTGTAGACTTTCTCGATGTCGCGGAACGTGTTCGGGAAAATATAGCCGTCGGAGTTGGTGAGATAGCTTTCTTCCCAGTCGAATTTCCAGTTCTTGTAGCGCTTCGCCATCGGATAGAGCGCGAAATTCATCGAGCCCATGTTCATCGAGCACATTTCCGGCGACAGCGCATTCGCCGCCGAAATGCGCTGGTCGACCGTCATGGTCACGGCGCCGCCGGTGGTGATGTTCACCACCGCGTCGGTCGCCTGCTTGATGCGCGGCAGGAATTGCCGAAACACATCGGCATCGCCGGACGGCCTGCCGTCCTTCGGATCGCGGGCATGCAGGTGCAGGATCGCGGCGCCCGCCTTGGCGGCGTCGATCGCTTGCGTCGCGATCTGATCGGGCGTGTACGGCAGCGCGTCCGACATGGTCGGCGTATGGATCGAGCCGGTAATCGCGCAACTGATGATGATTTTGTTGGCCATGGTCGTTTCTCCCTGCGATCCTTTTACCGGCTTTCCGGCGCGGCGCTACCATCGTCGAGGTGCACGCGCCGTTCAAGCGGAAAAACCGCAAAGCCGAAGCGCTCGGCGATAAGCCCCCAAATGCCTTTCGGCGCCGCGAGCATGACCAGGATCGCCACCAGGCCGAGCATCATCAGATAGATGGTGCCGAGATCGGCCAGCGTCTGGCGCAGCGCAAAAAATACCACCGTGCCGACGATCGGCCCCTCGATGCGGCCGATGCCGCCGATCACCGTGATGAAAATGACAAAGGCGGTCCAGTCGTTGACGCTAAACGCTGCGTCGGGCGAGATGCGGAGCTTCTGCAGAAAGATCAGCGCCCCGACCATCGCGGTGCCGCAGGCGGTGACGACATAGACCAATAGCTTGGTGCGGGTGACGTCGATGCCGTTGCAGCGCGCCGCAAGCTCGCTGTCGCGGATCGCCTTCAGCGCCAGCCCGTAACGCGAGCGCAGCAACAAAACGATCAAGGCCAGCACCGCGACGACCAGAGCGAGGGCGATCCAATAGAGCAGAAAATCGCGCGCCTGCCGCGATGGCGCCATGGCGATCACCGCGGCAGCCGGCAGGCTCGTGCCCGAGCCGCCGCCGAGCAGCGAGACTTGCGAGGCCAACAGCCGAAACACTTCGGCGACGATCCAGGTGCCGATCGCGAAATAATGGCCGCGCAGCCGGAACACCAAAGCGGCGACCGGCAGCGCAATGACGCCCGAGATGAGGCCCGCGAGCGGGATGGCCCAGAGCGGCGAAATCCCGCCGAGGATCGCAAGCCCGAACAGCATATAGGCGCCGAGCCCCACATAGGCCTGCTGGCCGACCGAGACGAGGCCGGCGTAACCGGCCAACAAATTCCACAGGCTCGCCAGCGCCACATAGGCATAGATTTGCGACAGCAATTGCAGATCGTCGCGGCCGCCCCAGAGCGGCGCCGCCGCAAGCCCAATGAGCGCCACGGCGCAGACAGCGGCGCCGAAATGGCTCGAACGGCTGCCGAAGACGACGCGCACGCTCATCCGCGCACCTTGGGAAACAGGCCCTGCGGCCGCACCGCGAGCACGATCAGAAAGGCGATATGGCCGGCGAGAAGCTGCCAGCCCGGATTGAGATGCGCGCCGATCGCCTGCGCGACGCCGAGAATGAGCCCGCCGGCGAGCGTGCCCCACAGGCTGCCGAGGCCGCCGATGATCACCGCCTCGAAGCCGAAGATCAGCCGCGCCGGTCCCTGCGACGGATCGAAATTGGCGCGCACCGCTAAAAATACGCCGGCAATCGCCACCACCGCAAGCGACAGCGCCATGGCGAGCGCGAAGACATGGCGATTGTCGAGGCCCATCAGCTGCGCCACCGCGGGATCGTCGGCGGTAGCCCGAAAGGCGCGCCCCAGCGCCGTGCGATAGAATACGAATTGCAGCCCCGCGATCACCGCGACGGCGACCGCGAATTGCAAAAGCGGCAGCACGCCCACATAGACGCCCTCGGTGAGCCGGATGGTCGCCACTTCGATATCGCCGGCCTGCAGCTTCAGACTGTCCGCGGTGAAGAGCGTCAACAAGCCGTTCTGGATGATGACCGAAAGCCCGAAGGTTACCAGAAGCGGCGGCAACAGATCGTCGCCGAGCGTGCGGTTGAGCACGAACCATTGCAGCGCATAGCCGATCAGCGCCATCACCGGCACGACGATCAACAACGACGTCAGCGGGCCGATGCCGAGCGTCTGCGTCGTCACCAACGCCACATAGGCGGCGAGCACGATCAGATCGCCATGCGCGATATTGACGAGCCGCATCACGCCGAAGATCAGCGACAGGCCGGCCGCAAACATGGCGTAAAGCCCGCCGACCAGCACGCCCTGCAGGATGACGTTGACCCACTCCATTAGGGACACGCTTTTCTTCTCCCTCCCCCTGCAAGGGGGAGGGCCGGGGTGGGGGTCAGTGCCTCAGGGTCGGCCCCCCACCTGGCTCGCTGTGCTCGCCGTCCTCCCCCTTTCAGGGGGAGGATTTCAATGGGCCGTGATAAAACGAATGCCACTTCATACCCCGAAATAGGCCGCGGCGATCTGTTCGCGCGACAGATTTTTTGCCGCGCCCTCGAGCGCCACGCGGCCTTCCTGCAAACAATAGACGCGGTTCGCGGCCTTGAGCGCTTGCACGATGTCCTGCTCGACCAGAACGATCGAGGCGCCTTCGCTCAGGATCGCCGGCAGCCGGGCATAGATGTCGCGCACCACGATCGGCGCCAGGCCGAGACTGATCTCATCGCACAACAGCAGTTTCGGATTGGCCATCAGCGCGCGGCCGATCGCCGCCATCTGCTGCTGGCCGCCGGACAGCGCCGTGCTTGGAAAATGGCGGCGCTCCTTAAGCACCGGAAAGAGCTCATAGACGCGCGGCAAATTCCACGGGCCGGGCCGGCCGAGCTGGCCGCCGATCAAAAGATTTTCCTCGACGCTGAGCGAGGCGAAGAGCCCCCTGCCCTCGGGCACGAGCGCAATGCCGCGTGCCGCGACGGCATAGGCCGGCAGCCCGCCGATCGGCGCGCCATCGAAGACGACCGCATCGGGCCGCGCCCGCAACAGGCCGGCGATGGTCTTTAACAGCGCACTCTTGCCGGCGCCGTTGGCGCCGATCACGGCGACGGCCTCGCCCGGCGCGACCTCGATCGACACGCCGAACAGCGCCTGGATGTCGCCGTAGAACGCATCGAGCGCCCGCACGGCAAGAAGCGGCGCAGATTCTTTGGCAGCCTCAGGCATCGGCCTCGATCCCGAGATAGATTTCCGCCACCGCCGGACTGCGCAGCACGGTCGCGGGATCGCCTTGGGCGATGAAGCCGCCATTGTGCAGCACCACAAGGCGGTCGATGCTGGCGACCAGGGCGTGCACCACATGCTCGATCCAGATGATCGAGACGCCGCTTTTCTTGACGTCGCGGATCAGCTCGATCAGCGCGTGACATTCGTGCTCGGTAAGCCCGCCGGCCACTTCGTCGAGCAGGAGCAATTTCGGATCGGTCGCGAGCGCACGCGCCAGCTCAAGCCGCTTGCGGTCGAGGAGCCCGAGGCTGCCCGCCGGACGATTGGCTTTGTCGGCAAGGCCGCAGCGGCCGAGAATGTCGGCGCAGATCTCATAGGCGTCGCGCTCGCGCCGGCCGGCGCCGAACGCCGCCGCGACGACCAGATTCTCGAACACGCTCATGCCGCCGAACGGCTGCGGAATCTGGAACGAGCGCCCGATACCGATGGCGCAGCGTTGCGCCGGCGACATCCGGGTTATGTCCGCGCCGCGGTAGAGGACGCGGCCTTGGTCGGGCGCCTGAACGCCGCTGATCATGCCGAACAACGTCGTCTTGCCGGCGCCGTTCGGCCCGATGATGCCGAGCGCCTCGCCTTCGGCGACCTCCAGATCGACGGCATCGGCGATCACGATGGCGCCGAACCGCTTGGAGATTTTGTCGAGAGCGAGGATAGGCGCGGGCATTTAATTCCCGCTCGCGGCCGCGGCTTTTTTCGCCTGCTGGATCGCGTTCCAGATCGCATAGGGCGTCGCCGGCATCGCGATGTCGCGCACGCCGCAATCGCGCAAGGCGTCGAGCACGGCGCTGACGACCGCCGCGGGCGCCGCCGTAGTGCCGCCCTCGCCGCCGGCCTTGATGCCGAGCGGATTGGTGGGCGACAACACTTCGGCGATCTCGACCTTGAAGGACGGCACCATGTCGGCATGCGGCATGCCGTAATCCATCAGCGATCCGGTCAGCGGCTGGCCGGAATCCGGATCGAGAAAAACCTGCTCGCAAATCGCCTGGCCGACGCCCTGCACGATGGCGCCGTGGGTCTGGCCGTGCACGATCAGAGGATTGATGCAGCGGCCGACATCGTCGATCGAGGTGTAGCTCGTGATCGCAAGCGCGCCGGTCTCGGGATCGATCTCCACTTCGCAGATCGCGGTGCCGTTCGGAAATACCGGCTCGTGCATTTCGTTGTCGGTCACAACTGAAATGCCGTCTTTCAGAGCCTCGGGCAAAACGTGCCGCGCCGCCTCATTGGCGAGCTCGAGAAAATCGAACGTCAGATTGGTGTCGCGCGACACGAAGCGGCCGTCGGTGAAGGAAAAATTTTTCGCCGTGACCCCGGTGACAGCGGCGGCGATCTCCTTGCCCTTGGCGATGAGATCGCCCGCGGCCTTGGAAAACACCGTCGCGGCATGGCGCATCGAGCGGCCCGAATGGGTGCCGCCGCCGGCGCGCACCACATCGGTGTCGCCCATGATGATGCGCACGCTCTCGACCGGCACACCCATCAGATCGGAAAGCACCTGAGCAAAACTCGTCTCGTGACCCTGCCCGGCCGGCTGCGTGCCGATCACCGCATCGACATGGGCAGGAATCTGGGCTGGCCCCACGCCGGTCTGCGGCACGACCCTGATGCGAGCCTGCTCGCGCGGTGCGCCGATCGAGGACTCGACGTAATTGGCAAGCCCCAGGCCAAGCAATTTGCCGCGCCGCTTCGCCTCGCGGCGCCGCACCGCAAAGCCTTTCCAGTCGGCGACCTGCATCGCCCAGTCCATATTCTCTTCGTAGCGCCCGGAGTCGTAGAGCATGCCGACCGCGTTGCGGTACGGCATGGCGTCGGGCCGCACCAGATTCTTGCGGCGGAGCGCGATGCGATCGACGCCGAGTTCGAGCGCCGCCGCGTCGATCAACCGCTCGATGGCGTAGGTCACTTCGGGCCGCCCGGAGCTGCGATAGGCCTGGGTCGGCATGGTGTTGGTGTAGACCGCCATGGCGCGCAGCGTGGCGACAGGAATCGCATAGGAGCCGGGAATGAGGCCCGCGCCCTTGCTCAGCGGCGACAGCGACACGCAGCGCGCGCCCACATTGCTGATATTGGTCGCCCGCATGGCAAGGAAGCGGCCCTTGGCGTCGAGCGCGAGCTCGACCTTGGTGACGAGGTCGCGGCCCTGATAATCGGTGAGAAAACATTCCGAGCGGGTCGCCAGATATTTCACCGGACGGCCGAGTTTTTTCGACGCCCACAGCGCAAGGCCGAATTCGACGAAGACGCGATTGCGGGTGCCGAAATTGCCGCCGACATCGGGCGACACCACCCGCAGATTGTCGGGCGGAATGCCGAGCACGGTGGAGAGCTCGTTCTTCTGCCGCACCGCGCCGCCCGAGCCGGCATAGAGCGTGTAGCGTCCGGTCGCCGCGTCGTAATTCGCCAGCGCCGCGCGCGGCTCCATCGGCACGCCGGTAACGCGGCCGACATGAAACTCGCGCGCCACAACATGGGCGGCGCCCGCAAAGGCCCGGTTCGTCGCCTCGACATCGCCGAACGGCGTATCGACCAGCACATTGTCGGGCACTTCGTCCCAGAGCACCGCGGCGCCGGGCTGCATCGCGTCTTCGGAATGCAGCACGAAGGGTAATTCCTCGTAAGCCACCTCGACCGCCTCGGCTCCGTCCATCGCCTGGGCCTTGGTTTCGGCGACCACGATGGCGACCGCCTCGCCGACATGGCGCGCTTTGTCGGCGGGCAACAGCAGATGCGGGCCGATGAACACCGCGGCGCCGCCCGCCGCGGAAAGCTTCATGTCGAATTTGGTCTTCGGCAGCGGGTCGTGCGGAATGGGTTTCAGACTATCGGCCGCGCAATCGGCACCGGTGAACACGCCGAGCACGCCCGGCATCGCTTTCGCCTTGGCAGTGTCGATCGCGACAATGCGCGCATGCGGATAAGGCGAGCGCACCATCGCCACATAGGTTTGCCCGTCGAGATTGAAATCGTCGGTGAAGCGGCCTTTGCCGGTGGTGAGCCGCGCGTCCTCCTTGCGCGGCATCGGCTTGCCGATGAAGCGGTAGCCGGTTTCCCCGAGTTTCGTCTTGTCGTCCATGAACCCACCTTGGCTGCCGCCGCGCGGCGGCAACCTACTACGGCGCGCCGCCGGCAGAAACCCGCGCCCATCAACTGGCAGGAATGCAGCCGATGTGCTCGAATATCGCCAATCGCACCAAGCTGCGAACCAGCCGGAGGAGACCGAGATGGCCAACGAGCCGAACACCTCACGACGCGACTTTGTCGCCGCCATCGGCGCCGCCGTCACCGCGGGGCCCCTCGCTGCCGCGACGGCAACCGCCGAGGAGAGCGCGCCGCCATTGCCGATCATCGATTTCCACAATCACTATGCCGGGTCGTCTTTCACGCTGACGACGCTGGCCAGCGTCCCGCCGGCGGCGCGGCCCACTTGGGAACGGATCACCGCCAATCTGCAGAGCCAAGACTCGCTGTTAGGTTCGGTCGAGACCGCCGGCATCGCGGCGCGCGTCATCAATACGCCGACCGCGTTCCTGGAAGACGCCGACGGCAATTTTCCGGCCGACTCGGAGCGTCGCATCAACGACCAGATGGCCGAACTGGTGGCAAAATTTCCCGGCAAGCTCTACGGGCTCGCCACCGTCAATGCTTTCGCGGGCGACGCGGCCGCGCAGGAACTGACCCGGGCGGTGCGCGACTTGCACCTGCGCGGCGTCTTTCTCGAAGCCGCCCGCGGCGACCTCGTGCTCGGCGCGAAAGAGACGCGCCCGGCGCTCGCGGCAGCAGCCGCGCTCGGCGTGCCGGTCTTCGTGCACCCGATGACTGACCGGCAGCTGAACACGCGCTTCGCCAGGAGCGGGCCGCTCGGCGTTCGGCTGGCGCGCGGCACCATCAACAGTGCCGCGCTGATCTCGCTCTTAGAAGGCGGCGCCTTCGATGAGAATCCGAAACTGCAGGTCGTGGTCACCACGCTCGCCTTCGGCGGCTTGATGCTGGCGGGAGGCTTTGGCGACGGGCAGCGCATTCGCAGCGATGCGCCGGCGCTTATGCGGCGGCAAGTCTATGTCGATACCATGGGACTGAACCCCGTCGAGGTCCGCGCCGCCGTTGATTTGTTGGGCGCCGACCACGTGATGGTCGGCACCGATTGGCCGGTTAGCGTGGAAAAATCCGTGCCGGAACGGCTCAACAAAGCCTTCGCGCATTCGGCGCTCAGCCGCGCCGAACAGGAAATGATCGCGAGCGGCAACGCGCGACGGTTGCTGGGGATTGCTTAAGAGCCGAAACAGACCGCAGCACTCTTTTGAATTCTTTAATCTGCGGCTGACTTAGCGAATTAACAAGTTCGACTCGATCGCAAACGCAATGAAGATACCGACGATACTTTCCCACATCGCCATCGCTTGATAAGTTGCTAAACGCAAGGCATCTGCTTCGTCGTATCCAAACTTCCGTATCCAAAGCGACGCTGTATGTCTCAGATATACGGTGGCCATCGTGTTGAGAAAGAAAAACGTCGAGTACTTCTTCCAATCTTGGATCTTTATCTTAGCGAGAAATGTTGAAAAAAACGACGACGAAAAAGATACCGAATCCCGACAAGGGCACGACAAACGAGGCTGTTTGAGGCGACATGTTTCGCTCGGACCGCAGGTTTGTTTAGGGCAAACCCCGTAACCTGACAATCACTTCCATCGCGTCACGCGCTGACGCGTTAACCCAACGCACAGGCTCAGACCGCAAGCGCCGCGCGGCGGGATGGCTTAGGCACCGCGTGTCCGAGATCGTGGGCGGCCTCGATCCAAGCGGAGATCGCATCCTGGATATTGGCGACAGCCTCTTCGGGCGTCGCCCCATCGCTCATGCAGCCCGGCAGATCCGGTACCGTCGCCAAAAAGCCCCCACCCTCTTCTGCCGGAAGAGGCTCGACCACGATCGGATATTCAAGTCTGGTCATTGCTGCTTCCTCACCGCATCGATAAACGCGACGAGCTTACGAATATATACGGGTTTAATCGGGCGTTTATAGGGGATAGTCAGCTTCTCCGCCATCTGCGCGTGCGCCACCTTGTAATGGGAGCCGCCGCCCCGGGCCGGCTCGCACAACACCGCATGTTCACGGCAGACCGCTTCAACATCGCGGATGGTCCAGTCGCCGACCGGATTGCGGCGCATTCGCTCCAGCCGATCGCTCATGCGATGCTCGCCGACTGACTCTACGCTACTCTTTTGAATTCCTGCGCGCTGCGGCGCACGCGGCGTTCGTCGACTTCGATGCCGAGGCCGGGACCTTCCAGCAAGTCGACATGACCGTTGTCGATGGTGAGCGGCTGCACGGCGATATCCTCGGCAAGGCCAAAACTCGTCAACGTCAGCCCCCAGGCGAGGGCCGGCGCCACCGCGGCGACGTGGAGCGCGGCCGCCGAAGCGAGGCTCGATTCGCCCGTCTTGCAGGAGATGTTGACGCTCATGCCGAGGCGATCGCACAGCCGGCACGCCTCCAGCACCGCGCGCAGGCCACCGAGCTTGATCGCCTTGAGACTGCCACCGCGCGCCGCATGCTTGGCGTGGTGGCGTTCGATATCGTCGAGCGAGTGAAGCCCCTCGTCGGCGCCGATCGCGATCTTCGTCGCCGCGGCGACGCGCGCCATGCCGTCGAGATCGTGCGCCTCGACCGGCTGCTCGAAAAAATCGAGGCCGCAGTCGCCGACCGCGCCCACGTAATCGAGCGCCGCGTCGACGCCAAAACCCTGATTGGCATCGGACGACACCAGGCATTCGCCCATATTCTTCAGCGCCGTGCAGACGACGCGGGTGCGCTCGCCATCGGCCTGCGCCGCAGCAAGTCCGACCTTGATCTTGAAGGCGCGATAGCCTGCGGCCCAGCGCGCCTCGGCCTCGCGCAGATCGGCGGCCGTGTCTTCCGATCCGACGATGGCCAAAAGCGGCATCCGGCTGCGCAGCTTCTTGCCGAGCAGCGCATGAACCGGCCGCCCGGTGGCGCGGCCGACGAGATCGTGCAGCGCCATTTCGATCGCGGCCTTGGCGCCGGTGTTGCCGTACATCCGCGCCGCCATGGCGGCCGAGGCGCCGGCGAAATCGTCGGCCGAACGCCCGCGCAGCCCGGGCGCCAGATGATCGACCGCCGCCATCATGCTGGCCACGGTCTCGCCCGTCATGGTCGGGGCGGAAGCGGCCTCCCCCCAACCCACGGCGCCATTCTCGGCTTCCAGACGGACCAGCATATTGTCGGCCCGCGTGACGGTCTCGCCCGCCATTTGGACGGGCTTTTTCATCGGCAGGCTGATCGCAATCGGTTCGATCGTCTTGATCCTCACGGCGTTCCTTCCCGGTCGAAATTGGCCACTGGCCGCCGCGGCGGCGAACCGCGATAGTAGCGGGGCGGCAGGGCCGGTTCCAGGGATTGCATGGCGGCGGCGACCGGCATATTTGCGAAGACAGATCGGCCATGTCGCTGTCGATTCGAGGCTAATAATTCGGTCGCAATCGCGCTCTATGTCGGGGCGGAAGAAGCGAGGAGTTCAGACGATGCGGGCAAAAGTGTTGATCCTCGTCGCGGCGTTGTGGCCGCTGATCGCGCCGGCTGCGGCGACGAGCGCCGACCTCACGCCGGTTGGCCTGTGGCAGGCGACGGACGACAAGACCCAGGAGCCCACCGGCTGGTTCCTGATCAGCGATCATGATGGCGTCTATGACGGCATCATTGCGAAAATGTTTTTCAAGCCCGGCGAGGACGCCAACGTCGTCTGCGATCAATGCAAGGACGACCGCCAGAACCATCCCTGGCTTGGGTTGGAAATCATCCGCGGCATGAAGCAGGAAGCCGAGGACAAATACGGCGGCGGCAATATTCTCGATCCGCGCGACGGCAAGGTCTATCACGCGACCATGAAGGTCGCGCCCGACGGCCAGACGCTGATCGTGCGCGGCTATATCGGCTTCGAAATGCTGGGCCAGAACCAGTATTGGACCCGGCTGCCGGATGCCGCTTACAGCCAGCTCGATCCCTCGATCAATCCCAACGTGGCAGCGGTCCCCGGTCCGGCCGCGAAGCGCCCGCCGGCGCGCAAGGCGATGCAGCAAACAACGCTCGGCCGCTAATCACGCCTTCTCGGCTTCAGCCGGTTCCTGCTGGCGTGGCTTGCCCATCAGGATCGGCTGGAACAAGGCCGCCGCCGCCATCGTCGTCAACAGTGAAATGGCCAACAGCTTGCCCATGCTCGATGTGCCGGGATGGCTGGAAAACCACAGGCTGCCGAAGGCGGTCGCGGTGGTGCAGGCGCTGAACGTCACGGCGCGGGTGAGCACCGACTGCAACAGATTGGTCTGCCCCTCGCGCCACGCCATGATGTAATAGATCTTGAAGGCGACGCCGACGCCCAACAACAACGGCAGCGCGATGATGTTGGCGAAGTTGAGCGGCAGTCCGACCAGCACGCAGATCTCGAGCGTCACCACGCCGGCGAGCAACAGCGGCACCAGCGTCAACATCACGTCTGTGATCCGGCGCAGCGTGATCATCAGAATGATGCCGATCGAGACCAGCGCGCAAATGCCGGCCTCGATGAAGGCGAAGACGATGGCGCGGCGGGCCTCGAGGATCGATATCGGTCCCTCGGTCGCGTCCGGCGCGATCGACTGAACCGCGGCCGCGAAGGCGCTGAGCGTCGCATTGTTGTTGGCATCGCCCGCGGGCGCTACTTCGATGCGCGCCTTGCCGTCCGGCGTCACCCATTGCCTGGCGAGGCTCTGCGGAATGTTGTCGTGCGTGATCTCCTTGGCCTTGAACAGGTCGCGCAGGTCGTCGAGCGCGGTGCGCAAGGGCTGCACGAAGACCGTCTCGGCGCGCTGCCGCACCGCCGGGTCCGCCTTGGCGAGCGCAGCCATCGCC
>JBAPUM010000143.1:0-72325 GCA_049282655.1 Xanthobacteraceae bacterium | reverse complement strand
GCGCGCAATCGCTCGGCGTCGTGCCGCATTCCGTACACGACAAATCCCAAGGCCAAGCGCGTCGAGGTCCGGTTCCCCGATCCGCTCGCCAATCCCTATCTCGCCTTCTCGGCGATGCTGATGGCCGGCCTCGACGGCATCAAGAACAAGCTCGATCCGGGCGAAGCCATCGACAAGGATCTCTACGATCTGCCGCCGAAGGAGTTGAAGAAGATCCCGACGGTTTGCGGCTCGCTTCGGCAGGCGCTCGAAGAGCTCAACAAGGACCGCGGCTTCCTCAAAGCCGGCGGCGTATTCGATGATGACTTCATCGACTCCTATGTCGACCTGAAGATGAGCGAAGTCATCCGTTTCGAACACACCCCGCATCCGGTCGAATTCGAGATGTATTATTCGTCGTAGCGTTGCGTGAGCATCCTCCCTGCATTGCGAAGGCGATGCAAACTAAAGGGCGCCGTTTAGCGCCCTTTTCTTTTTCTCACGCCGCGCGGCTGCGCGCCGTGATGCGTAGTCAACGCAACATGATCGGAACCGCGAGCGCGGGAACCGGCCGTAGCAGCGCAGGGTGGCGGACGGCGGCGCGACTTTCGGCTGGACGGGATGCGGTGGCGGTCGTGACGAATTCCTGGTCAGGCTCCACGCGATTGCGCCCGTTGTCCTTGGCGCGATAGAGCATCGCGTCGGCTCGCGCGATCAGCGCCTCGATCGGAATTGTCGGCAGGCCGGAAGCGACGCCGATACTCACCGTCGCCGGAATCTGCGGACTATCGGGGGCGACGGCGGCGGCCTGAAACGCCGCCCGCACGCGCTCGGCGGCGATACAGGCCTCGGCCAGCGTACCGGAAATGACGGCGACAAACTCTTCACCGCCGATGCGGCCGATGACGTCGTTCGCGCGCATCGTCTTCTTCGCCGTTTTGGCGAAGAGCGTGAGCACAGCATCGCCGGTCTCGTGCCCGAACCTGTCGTTGATCGATTTGAATTTGTCGAGGTCGAAGGCGAGCACGCTGACCGGCGCAAGACGCGGCGTGTTGGCGGTCCTCAGCCCCGCCGCCGCCTCGAAGAATCCGCGGCGATTGAGCAGGGCGGTCAACGGATCGGTCTCAGCTGCCATTTTGTAGCGATGGACGCTCCGGTCCTTCGCCAGGACCAGGACGATGAAGGCCGCGCCGACGACATAGAGCACGACCTCGACCGCGAACACCGCGGTCCAGCCGGTTGCGAGAGTGCGGACGCCGAGGCTCGCCAGCGCCCCCGGGAACAGAAAGATCGCGCCATGCAGCATCGGCACGAACAGCGCCGGCCAGCGGCGAATGAGCGATTTACGTCGCTCGCGCGACAGTTCGGCCGCGATCATGAAAGTGTATGTCGCAACAATGATCGAGCTGAGAATGATCCTGCCGGTCGGCGAATCCGGCCCGAACGGCAACATACTGGCGCCGAGCCAGACGACGGCGCCGAAGCACATCGCCCCCCAGCGAACCGGCCGGCCGTGAAATAAGCGCGCGGCGGTCCAGATCATGCCGAGCGCGATGAACAGCAGAACATCGGCGAGGCCCGACGGCAGCGATGGGGTGACGAGATCATCGAGACGCCACAGCGCGCCGGAGAAGCCGCCGATCAGATAGGCCAATCCCCACCATGCCAGCGCTTTTGTCCGCTCCTGGAGCCAGGCGAACAGCAACAGAAAGCCCAGCAGCGCTGTCACGCAGGTGGCGATAACGAACAACGTCCCGATGTCGAGCGAAATCGCCGCCCTGGAAATCGGTGCAAACATCTACGAAGGGCTCCTCACCACTACGAAACTCCACCTACCTGGAAACACCTATCAGCGATTTCTTTGCCGAATGTGAGATGTATCGCGCGGGTTTTCGACAAAAGACCGTGGAAAGTTGGAATCGTGAAAGTGGAAAATTCGAGTAATGAAAATTGCGGGCTTTAACCTCCGAGGCTTGGAATGCGAGGCAGCCGCGCTCTAAGGCCCGACGGCGACGCCCAGGAGTGAACTTTAAGAATTGGATTTTACGGAACTCGTCCGGCGGGGAACCCGATTTCCGGCAAAGCGCCGCCGGCAAACGGTTGTTTCCGCCGCTTCACTTGGCAGATTTCCGCACTTAGATTAGTGCGAGCCACAGAGGTGCCCCATGCTTGACGCCGCAGAAATTGACGCCGCCCCGGCCGCAAAGGAACTTGCAACGATCGAAGCGGTGCTCAATTACATTGTCGACGATGGCTTGCCCGTGTTCACCATCGTTGCCGCCCCCGGCGGTAGCGACACGCGTTCCGGCGGTACGCCCGACCCGCATCGCGTTATCATCCACAACGGCCGCCCCCAGGCGCGGGACTTCGTCCTGGAACGCAACGGCTTCCGCTTCGTCCGCCACGACACCAAGGTCACCGATTTTTACGACGAGGATGAGATCAGGCGCGTCTACTATCCGGAGATGGAGGCGCTGATCAAAGCCGAGAGCGGCGCCAAGCGTGTCGTCGTATTCGATCATACGCTGCGCACGGCCGACGACGAGATGCGCGAAGCGAAGAAAATTCGCGAGGTCGTGCGCCGCGTGCACAATGACTACACCGAATGGTCGGCGCCGCAGCGGGTGCGCGATATCGTGCCCGACGAGGCAGAGGAGTTATTGAAGCGCCGGTTTGCGGTGATCCAAGTGTGGCGACCGATCCGCTTTCCGGTCGAAACTTATCCGCTCGCCATGGCGGATGCGCAGTCGCTCTCGCCGAGCGACATGATCGTATCGGAACGGCGCGCCCCCGGCCGCATCGGCCAGACTTACGCGATCAAATACAATCCGGCGCACAAGTGGTTCTGGTTTCCGCACATGCGGCGCGAAGAGGCGCTGGTGTTCAAGGTCTTCGATTCGGAGAAGGACGGGCGCGCCCGCTGGACCGCGCACACCGCGTTCGACATTCCGAACACGCCGCCCGACGCGCGGCCGCGCGAAAGCATCGAGATCAGGACGCTGGCGTTTTTCTAGGCTGACGTTCCGGGGCACCGCAAAGCGGCGCCCCGGAGTCACAATTAGCGCTTCGAGAACTGGAAGCTTCTACGCGCTTTGGCGCGGCCGTATTTCTTGCGCTCGACCACGCGGCTGTCGCGGGTGAGGAAGCCGCCACGCTTGAGCACGGGGCGCAGATCCGGCTCGTGCCGCATCAAGGCCTTGGACAGGCCGTGGCGCACAGCGCCGGCTTGGCCCGACAGGCCGCCGCCCGATACCGTGCAGACGACGTCGTATTGACCCTGCCGGTTCGAGGCGACCAGCGGCTGCTGAATCATCATGCGCAGCACCGGCCGGGCGAAATAGGTTTCCACCGGGCGATCATTGATCATGATCGTACCGGCGCCCATCTTGATCCACACCCGCGCGACCGCGTCCTTGCGCTTGCCGGTCGCATAGGCGCGGCCCTGCTTGTCGAGTTTTTGCACATATTTCGGCGGCTGCGCCGCCGCTGCGGGCTTCAGCGAAGACAGCTCTTCGAGCGTCTGCATCGTTTCGGCCATTAGGCGATCCTCTTATTCTTGCGGTTCATGGCGCCGATATCGAGCGTTTCCGGCTGCTGCGCCTCGTGCGGATGGTCGCCACGCGGATAGACCCGCAGATTGCCGAGCTGCCGGCGGCCCAGCGGCCCCCGCGGCAGCATGCGCTCAACCGCCTTTTCGACGATCCGCTCGGGAAAGCGGCCGGCGAGGATCGCTTTGGCACTGCGCTCCTTGATGCCGCCGATATAGCCAGTGTGCTTGTAATAGATCTTCTGCTGTACCTTGCGACCGGTCAGCACCACCTTGGCGGCGTTGATGACGATGACATTGTCGCCGTCGTCGACATGGGGGGTGAAGGTCGGTTTATGCTTGCCGCGCAGCCGCAGCGCGATAATCGAGGCGAGGCGGCCGACGACGAGGCCTTCGGCGTCGATCATCACCCATTTCTTCTCGACCTCGGCGGGCTTTGCCGAAAACGTTGCCATTTTGGATCCGTTGAAAAGACTTTACGTCGTTTGGGAAAGGCGTCCGGTCAGCCGGCGCCGCGTGCGGGTGTTTAGCGAGGCCGACCGCCCGCGTCAACGGCTAACAGCTATTATGGATGTTTTTCAAGCTCTTGGGATGGAGGTATTTTTATACCTCTCGGCTTCCTCAGACCGGGATCGAATAGGTCGAGGTGACGTGGGCAACGAGATCGTCGCTGCCGTCGGACCGGAGAGCCACTTCGCCTACCGCAAGCCTTCTGCCCAATTTAAAAAGGCGCGCTTCGGCGAGAAGATCCCGCGGCCCCGGCTTCTTGAGGAAATTAATGGTGAGATTGGTGGTCACGGCGAGCGGCACCCAGCCGATCGCCGACAAGACCGCCAGGTACATGGTGAAATCCGCAAGCGCCATCATGATCGGCCCGGAAACGGTGCCGCCGGGACGAAGCGATTGCTCGTGATGCCGCCGGCGCACCCTGACACCGCCGTGCCACACCTCCTCGATCAGGTAGTCACCCACGGCGTGAGCGGCTTCGGGGAATTCCGTCTCCAGGAGACGCACCAGTTCCTGAAGCGTCAGCTTCGGCGCCGCCATTTCTTTGCCGTCCGGCATGGAAACTCCCCCTGGGCCGCGTAGTCCGATACAATGAACACCGTGCAATCGCAAAACTGCACGAGCCCGGGACCGACAGATGAACGCCAAAACTGCAACCGCCGCTGCCGCGGCGTCCTCCCCTGCCCTGATCCTGCTGCGCGAGGACAAGGGCAGCGTCGCGATATTGACGCTGAACCGACCGCAGGCGCGCAACAGCCTCTCCGAAGCCCTGTTGGAGGCACTCAGCGATGCGTTGACTGCCATCGCCCATGAAAGCTCCGTGCGTGCGGTCATTATTGCCGCCAATGGACCGGCCTTCTCCGCCGGCCACGACCTCAAAGAGCTCAATGCGCGCCGCTCCGACCCCGATCGCGGCCGCTCCTATTTCAAGCACATCATGGGGCTTTGCAGCGGCGTCATGCAGCAGATCGTCACGTTGCCGCAGCCGGTCATCGCATCGGTGAGCACCACCGCCACCGCGGCGGGCTGCCAGCTGGTGGCGAGCTGCGATCTGGCGGTTGCGTCGCGTGCCGCGAAGTTCGCGACGCCCGGCGTCAATATCGGTCTGTTCTGTTCAACCCCCATGGTTGCTCTATCACGCAATGTATCGCGCAAACATGCCATGGAAATGCTGCTCACCGGCGACTTGATCTCGGCCGAGGACGCCCAACGTATCGGCCTCGTCAACCGCGTCGTTGCAGCAGGCCACGAACACGGCGAAGCGCTGAAGCTTGCGGAAAAGATCGCCGGCAAGTCGAGCTTGACGATCAAAATCGGCAAAGCGGCGTTTTATCGGCAGGCCGAAATGCCGCTGGCGGACGCCTACAAATATGCTTCCGAAGTAATGGTCGAAAACATGCTCGCGCGGGACGCCGAGGAAGGCATCGGCGCCTTCATCGAAAAACGCGAGCCGAAATGGCAGGACAAATAGCCGACAAATAACAAGCCCATTGCGGCCCGAGCGCTTTCAATGAACCACGACGCCTATCCGGACAGCTATATCCGCGGCATCCTCAATACCGTGAAGACGATCGCCATGGTCGGCGCCTCGGCGAAGGAAAGCCGGCCGAGCTACTTCGCCTTCAAATATCTGCTGGAACGCGGCTACCACATGATCCCGGTCAATCCGGGACAGGCCGGCCACGCCATCCTCGGGCAGAAAATCTATGCAAAACTTGCCGACATTCCCGAGCCCATCGACATGGTCGATATTTTCCGCGCCTCGCCCTATGCGCTGCCGATCGTCCAGGAGGCGCTGGCGTTGAAGCCGCAACCGCAAGTGATCTGGATGCAGCTCGGCGTACGCAGCGACGAAGCGGCGGCGCTCGCCGAAGCAAACGGCATGAAGGTCGTGATGAATCGCTGCCCCAAGATCGAATATGGCCGCTTGTCGTCGGAGATAGCCTGGATGGGCGTCAATACGCGCACGCTCAGCTCGAAAAAGGCGACTATTGGCGGCATGCAGCGCATGTCGCTTAACCGCTCAAGCTCGCCCGGGGGCGCGACCGCAGCCGCCGACCGCGCTCAGCGCGAAGAAAGCGGGAATTAACGACGATCCAGTCTAAATCGATCCGGTTTCGGCCTTTCATCGTCCGCGCTTGAACTTTTTTCGGCTTTGCGCGTCTAATTCTATAAGGCCGTCCCGGCCGATCGGACTAGTCGCCTTCTCTTGGAGGGTGCTATGAAAATTCAGACGTCGCTTGCGTTTGCCATGCTTGCCGCCGCGGTGATCTCGGCTCCCGCGTTGGCTGACGAACAAGGCGGCTCCCAAGCCTGCATGCAATATGCCTTCTCGATCTGCGGCCAATTCATCCCCGATCGCGAACGCGTCGCGGCCTGCCTCATCTCGCACCGAAGCAGCGTTTCGCCGGCATGCCGCACCGCGCTGGCGCATTTTAAGACGGCGTCGAATAACTGATCTCGCCGATTATCTTACGACACGAACGTCGAGCTTTCCGCGTCGACGAAACGCGTTCTTTCACCCCGGCCTTCTAAAGACGTTCCGCCCTGGCGCTTGCCCCAATTAACGCAACGCCTTTCCTGCGCCTTGACGGCTTTCGCCGGTTCTATAAACCGGAGCCGTCCTGATCACTCGGCGTCGGCGCAAAGGGAACGACAGATGAGCGAACGCATCCCGGGCTTCTCCACGCTTGCCGTTCATGCCGGCGCCCAACCCGATCCCACGACCGGCGCCCGCGTGACGCCGATCTATCAGACCACCTCCTATGTCTTCGAGAGCGTCGACCACGCTGCGTCGCTGTTCGGGCTGCAGACTTTCGGCAATATCTATACGCGCATCGGCAATCCCACCAATGCGGTGCTGGAGGAGCGCATTGCAGCGCTCGAAGGCGGCACGGCGGGACTCGCAGTGGCGTCGGGTCATGCCGCGCAGTTTTTGATCTTCCACTGCCTGCTGCAGCCCGGCGACGAGTTTGTGGCGTCAAGGAAACTCTACGGCGGCTCGATCAACCAGTTCAATCACGCATTCAAGAATTTCGGCTGGAACGTGGTCTGGGCCGACCCTGACGATATCGGCTCGTTCGAGCGCGCCATTAGTCCGAAGACCAAGGCGATATTCACCGAATCAATCGCCAATCCGGGCGGCGTCGTCACCGACATAGCGGCGGTGGCGCAAATCGCGCGCCGCGCCGGCGTGCCCTATATCGTCGACAATACGCTGGCGACTCCCTATTTGTGCAAACCGATCGACCACGGCGCCGACATCGTGGTGCATTCGCTGACCAAATTTCTGGGCGGCCACGGCAATTCGATCGGCGGCATGATCGTCGACGGGGGCACATTCAACTGGTCGCGCGAGCGGCGCTATCCGATGCTATCCGAGCCGCGGCCGGAATATCACGGCATCGTGCTGCACGAGACGTTTGGCAACTTCGCTTTCGCCATCGCCTGCCGCGTGCTGGCGATGCGCGACCTCGGGCCGGCGCTGTCGCCCTTCAACGCCTTCCTGATCCTCACCGGCGTCGAGACATTGCCGTTGCGCATGCAGCGGCATTGCGACAATGCGCTCGTGGTCGCGGAATGGGTCGCCAACCATCCGCAAGTCGCCTGGGTGAGCTATCCGGGCCTGCCCGGCGACCGCTATCACAACCTCTCCAAGAAATATTGCCCGAACGGCTCAGGCGCCGTGTTCACCTTCGGACTCAAGGGCGGCTATGACGCCGGCGTCAAGCTCGTGTCGAACGTAAAGCTGTTCTCGCATCTGGCCAATATCGGCGACACCCGCTCGCTGATCATTCATCCGGCATCGACCACGCACCGCCAGCTCAGCGATGCGCAAAAGGTCCAGGCCGGCGCCGGACCCGACGTGGTGCGGCTGTCGATCGGCATCGAGGACAAGGAAGACATCATCGCCGACCTGGAACAGGCGCTGGCGGACTAGCTCGTCACTCCGAGGCGCGCTTAAAGAACAAGCCCGGAATCCACAACCACAGACGCCAAAGCTAAATACTCAGTGGTTGTTCTGCTTGCCCGGTGATTATGGAGTCCGGGCTCCTCACTGGGTTCGGCCCCGGAATGACGCGGGCCGCGTGAACCGTAGCGACTGTGAGCACAATCATCGCCATCGCCTGATGCATCATCGCCAGCGAAATCGGCACCACCGTCAGCAGCGTCAGAATGCCGAGCGCCGCTTGTAGAGTCACCGCGGCCACAAGCACGAAGGCGCCAATGACGAGAGGCCCTTTTTTCATCGTGATCGCCATGTCGAGGGCGTGGATCAGCGCGACAATCCAAATCGTATAAGCGAGCATGCGGTGGTCGAACTGCGCCGTGAGCGTATTCTCGAAGAAATTCCGCCACAGCGGCACATCGAAAAACAACCGCGAGGGATCCGGCACGATGGCGCCGTCGATCAGCGGCCACGTATTGTAGAGGTTACCGGCGCGCAGGCCGGCGACGATCGCGCCGAGATAGATCTGCGCCAGCACCAAGACGAGAAGTCCGAGCGCGCCGGCGCGAATGCATGCCGGCACCGGCGCGAGGCTTTGCTTGTCGAGCCGTTGCGCCGTCCACAAAATGGCGACGTAAATCACGCAAGCGAGCGACAAATGCGTCGCCAGCCGGTATTGCGAGACCTCGACCCGATCGGCAAGCCCTGAGGCAACCATCCACCAGCCGACCGCGCCCTGCAGCCCGCCAAGCCCGAAGATGACCCAGAGCCGACCGCGTAGTCCCGGTCTGATCCAGCCCCGCCACAAAAACCACAGGAACGGCAGCAGGAACACGAGGCCGATGCTGCGGCCGAGCAAGCGGTGCGTCCATTCCCACCAATAAATGCTCTTGAAGCCATCGAGGCTCATGCCGTTGTTGAGCTCTCGGTACTGTGGGATGGCTCGGTATTTTTGGAACTCGTCCTGCCATTGTGCTTCGTTGAGCGGCGGCAGCGTCCCCATCACCGGCTTCCACTCGGTGATCGACAGGCCGGATTCGGTGAGCCGCGTCGCGCCGCCGACCAGGACCATGGCGAGCACCAATGCGGCCACAGCATAGAGCCACAGGCGGATCGCGCGGTCTTGCCGGTCTGAAAGACTAGGCACCATCATCGATGCGGGTCGTGGCTTGTTTATGCTGGCTCGCTTGTTCGGAGCGCGCGGACCATATAGTGCTGCCTCTGCCCTCGCAACCGACTAAAACTTATCCAACCGCTGCAGCCGCCATGCCAATCCGATTGCGAAAATTTTTCGGCGCCATCGCGCTGTTCATCCTGGTGGTCGTCTGGGCGTTGGTCGCCATGGCGCTCGCGCAGTCGCCGACCATCCGCGACAATTCGATCTTGTCAGTTGCCTATTATGTGATTGCCGGCTTGGGCTGGGTGCTGCCGGCGATGCCTATTGTCACGTGGATGAGTCGACGAGGAGTTCGAGACCCGTAAGCTACGCCGCCTCGACGCGGCGGAAGCCGTTCCACATCGCCGTCGCGGAACCCGACAGCAGCACGCGAACATAGCGCCGGCGCTGATAATCGCCGTTCAGCGAGATGCGAGGCAGCGCCGTCAAGTGCCGGCTGTGCGTTGGAAACAGCACGCCCGGCCGTGTCGTGACCGCCGTCTTGAAGCCGAGTTCGGCCGCGATCTCGAATTCGCGCGCGCCGGCGGAACCGGGGTCGCCATAGGGATAGGACAAATGCAGCGGTCGGACTGCGAGCGCCGCCTCGATGACCGAAGCGCTCAACTCCATTTCCGCGCGCGCTGCTTCAGCCGGCAATTTCGCCAGCATCAAGTGATTGACCGTATGGGCGCCGATGGTAACGAGGGGATCGGCGGCAAGTTCGGCCAGTTCCGCCCAGCTCATGCACAAATCGCCGCAGAATGCCGCGACATCGACGTGATAAAATGCGGCAAGGCTACGCACGATGCTGCGCAATTCGGTTTCGGACGGTTGCGCGCGCAGCCACCAATAAAGCTCCTCGTAGAGAGCCCGCTTCTGCGCGACCGTGCCGCAGTCGAAGATGCGGTCGCGGCCCTCGATGACGAGCCCGACCCGATCGTTGCGCGCGATCACCGCTTCGAGCACGAGCCACCACAATTCGCCGAGCCGATCGGGAAAGCTCGTCGGCACATAGACCGCGAAAGGCGCGCCCGCTTCCTTGAGGATCGGGTAGGCCCATTGCAGGATATCGCGATAGCCGTCGTCGAAGGTCAGACAGACAAAGCGCCGCGAAAAGTCGCCTTCACCAAGCCGCCGGTGCATGTCGTCGAGGCTGACAATGTCGAGCCCGGAGCGGCGAATATCCCTGACGACGCCGGCGAGGAAGCGCGGGGTCACTTCGAGGAGACGGTTAGGCTGAAACCTGTCCGGGCGCGGCGGCCGAACGTGGTGCATCGTCAGGATGGCGCCGACGCCGCCAAAAATGGGACGGAGCAGGAGATGCGCGCCGGTAAAATACAGCGATTCCAACCCGCCGCGGATGATCGTCGGTTTCAAGCCGGCCACGGATATTCCCTCGTCGAAGCTTCCACCATTCTACGCGGAGTATCGCTGGCCTGCGTTGACAATCTTTTGCCGGGGTTCGGTGACCGCAGGCACGGCACGGGCGCTTTAGGCCGCGACCGCTTCGTCCTGGCCGCCATAAGCGTTGACGAGAATCCGTACCTCGCCGAAGCCGCAAGCCAGCAGGCGCTCGCGCGCCGCGGCTGCATTCGCGGCCGTATCGGTGACCAGAACCGCCTGGGGAGCGACCTCGGCGATGCGTTCGATCTCCGCTCCGGCAGCTTCGCCCGCATCGACCACGACACGATCGTAGCTTTGCGCCAGCGCATGGAATTTCGTCACCATGCCTGGAGTAGCGAGGAGCTCGATGCGGTCGAGCGGAGCACGACCGGCCGAGATCAGATGCAAGGGTGACAGCCTATCTTTGGTGATCACGTTGCCGAACGACGCCGTGCCGCGGGCGAGTTCAGCGAGACCGTCCGCGGATGGCTCGTTCGAAATACCCCTGATCGCGGTGTCGCCGGAGGCAAGCCCCACCAGGACCACACGCGCATCGTCCGCCAAGGCGCGCGCGAGCTTGATGGCGCTCTGGCTCGTGCTCATGCCGGGGACGGTGCCGAATACAGCGACTTGCGTCCCGGCAGCGCCCGAGTGCCGCAACGCAGAGGCGATGCCGGCGACGGAACTCGTGGCCGCTCCCGGCGTGAATCGCTGGCCGCGCCCGTCGCCGCCGAAGGCGGCAAATCGCGGCGAAATCCCTTCGGGCGCGAATTCCGGCTGGCCCGGCCGCATCGGAAGGAAGCCGGGCGCCGCCAGGATTTCTCGCGTCAGGATAAAGCCGACGCTGAGCACGAAGGTGGCGAAGGTGGCGATCAATACCGTCGGCATTTTCTTCGGATAAGACGGCACATTGGACACCGTGGCGCGGGAAATGATCCGGGCATCCGCCGGTGTCGAATTGAGTGTATCGCGCGAGGTGGCTTCGCGGTATTTCGCCAGATAGGACTCCAGAAGATCGCGTTGCGACTTGGCGTCCCGCTCGAGCGCGCGCAGTTGCACGTCTTGCCCGTTGGTCGATGCCGCCTGGGTCTTCAGCTGATCGAGTGTCGCGGTCTGCGAATTGAGGCGGGCATCGGCGAGCTTGGCGTCGTTTTCGAGTGAGCGCGCCGCCTGCTCCGCCGCACCTCGGATCTGACTGTCGAGGTCTTCGATCTGCGCTCTCAGTTCCTTGATGCGCGGATGATTGTCGAGCAACGTGGACGACTGCTCTGCAAGCTGCGCCCGCAACGTTACGCGCTGCTCGTCGAGGCGGCGGACGAGCTCCGAATTGAGAATGTCGGAAGCCTCGATCGGCTGGCCGGAGCGCAACATATCGCGGATCAGCTTGGCTTTGGCCTCGGCATCGGCCTTTTGCGCGCGGGCGGCGGACAGCTGCGTGTTGACCTCAGTCAACTGCTGCGCCGACAAAGTGGTATTATTGGCGCCGATCAGCAAATTGGATTTGGCGCGGAAGTCCTCGACCTTCGACTCGGCGTCTTCCACTTTCTGCCGCATCGAATCGATTTGGCCGGCGAGCCATTGCCCGGCGCTCTGCGCCTGCTCCTGCTTTGCCTGGCGCTGACGCACCAGATAGGCGTCCGCAATGGCATTGGCGACCTTCGCGGCGAGCTCGGGACTCTGCGAAATAAAGTCGATGTTGATGACGCGCGACTTGTCCACCGGCGTCACCGTGAGGCGATCGTAATAAGCCGTCAGCACGCGCTCTTCCGGCGTCATGCTCAAGGGATCTTTGACGATGCCGAGGAGACCGAGCACGGCCTTTATCGGCGACACCCCGTTCAGCGCCGGATCGAATTCAGGCAATTCGCCCAGTTTCAGCTTGTCGATCACTTCGCGGGCGAGATCGCGGGACAGGATGATCTGCGCCTGACTCGTCACCGCCTCCTCATCCACCGCGGCTGGATTGTTGGTGTCCCGATCAGCGTCCGGACGGAGATAGACATTGTCGCGACCCTCGATGAAGACTCGCGATTCCGATGCGTAGCGCGGCGTGACCAGCTGAACGGCGATCAAAGTGAGGATGCCGACAAGAATAGTCGGCCGCAGGACGCTACCCTTCTTGCGCCATAACGTCGCGCCGAGCGCCGGCAGATCCAATTCCGCGTCGGGCGAACGCGCGGGCCCGTTCGACGGCGACGCCGTACTCATCGAAAAACCCCTGGGAACAAATCTACCGACTGACCACAAAGCCATGCCCGATCAAAGACCATTATGGTTTCCATCCGGTTAAGGCCGCCATCCGCCGCCCGGCGCGTCAGACTTTGTTAACTCCCGCGGGTCCTCACTGCGGCTTAATTTTTTGCTGCCAAGTTTACCCACGCAATCGGGACCACTCGCATGGGCGATCCGCGGCCTATCAGTTCGACCTTCGATCGCTTGGCGTTTGGCCGTGGCGCCGCACCGGCTGTTGCGCCGCCACGCGACTGGTCGCAAGCGGCGTTCGCACCCACGAGTCTCAAGATTCTGCATATCTTACGGGCGCCGCTCGGCGGTCTCTTTCGTCACGTCGTCGATGTCGCGGACGGTCAAATCGAACGCGGCCATCGCGTCGGTCTCATCGTCGATTCGACGACAGGCGGCGCGCGCGCCGATGCGTTGCTGGCGGAGCTCGCGCCGCGCCTTGCGCTCGGTATCCAGCGGGTGCCGATTACTCGAGAGATCAACTGGCGCGACGCCAAAGCGCTGTGGCGCATCTCGCGGCGCATCAAGTCGCTGGCGCCCGACGTACTGCATGGCCACGGCGCCAAGGGCGCAGCCTTGGCGCGGCTGGCCTTCGCCGCGCCCAATGCGGTCCGCGCCTACACGCCGCATGGCGGATCGTTGGTTTATTGCCCCGGCACGCTCAGCGGCGGCTTCTATCGGTCGCTGGAGCGCATCCTCAATCCCCTCACCGATTTGTTTCTATTCGAAAGCGGCTATATCGCCGAACTCTACCGCACGCTGATCGGCCGGCCGCATGGCATGGTGCGTGTGGTGCGCAACGGTATCGCCGAATCCGAGTTCGAGCCCGTCGCGACCGGGGCCGATGCCACCGACATCGTGTGCGTGGGCGAACTGCGGCCGGTCAAGGCCATCGACGTCCTGATCGAGGCTCTGTCGCTGCTGCGGCAATCCGGCCGGCGCGTGACCGCGACGATCGCCGGCGAAGGACCCGACGACGCCAAGCTCCAGGTCCATGCCATCCGTCTCGGTATCGCCGATCAAATCCGGTTTATCGGCCATTGCCCGGCACGAAAGGCGTTCGCAATGGGGCGGATGCTGGTCATCCCGTCGCGCGCCGAGTCGCTGCCCTATGTGGTGCTGGAAGCCGCGGCCGCGGGCCTTCCGATCATCGGCACCGATGTCGGCGGCATGTCGGAGATATTCGGGGCGCAAGCGGGGCGGCTTATTCCGCCCGACGATATCGGCGCGCTCGTCGGGGCGATCACCGCAGCGCTCGACGATCCGGCGCAAATGCAGGGCGCGGCGCAGGCGCTCAAGGCGCGGGTGCGCAGCGAATTTTCATTGAGCACCATGGTGGAGTGTAATCTGGCCGCTTATCGCGAAGCGCTTGCCGAGCGGCAACTTGCCCAGTCCGCTGCATAACCAATCTTTGAAGATTCTTTACTATGTTGGCGACTAGATGCCCCATGCTCATTCGGTGAACAACCGAATGCCGGACGGCAGGTTCTAGGTAAGAATGTCAAGTTCCGACCACGACACGATTTTTGAGACCGCGGCGGCGGTTTCGTCCGCCGTCAAAGCGATGCCGCGCACCGCCGCGAAGCCGCAGGCGTCGCGCGGCTTGACACCTGCCGCGCTTGCCGTCGTCTCTCAGGGCTTCAAGCGTGCCTATTCGCCGATCGTCGTTGCCGGCTTTGTGCGCGCGATAGAACTGTTTCTGGTCGCAGCCACGGGATTGGTCCTCTACCTCTGGCATGTGGTGCCGGTCGTCGGCTTCGCGCGTTATTACATCATTGCGATTTTAGCCATTTCGCTGCTCGCGATGCTGGCATTCCAAGCCGCCGACATCTACCAAATCCAGGCCTTTCGCGGACACGAAAAGCAATATATGCGCCTCGCTTCGGCGTGGTCGGTGGTCTTTCTGATCGCCATCGCGGCGTCGTTCTTTGCCAAGGCCGGCGACCAGTTTTCCCGTCTTTGGCTCGGCAGCTTTTATGTGGTCGGCTTGCTCACGCTGCTCGCGTTTCGCCGCGCTTTGTTTCTGGTGGTGCGGTACTGGACCCGACAAGGCCGGCTCGACCGCCGAACGGTCATCGTCGGCGGCGGCGGCAGCGGCCAAACTCTGATTAACGCGCTCGCAGTACAACGCGATTCCGACGTCCGCGTCATCGGCGCATTCGACGACCGCGGCGACGACCGCAGCGCGCTTGCATCCGAGGGCGTGCCCAAACTCGGCACCGTCGACGATCTCGTCGAATTCGCGCGCCACACCCGTGTCGACCTGGTTATCTTCTCCCTGCCGATTTCGGCGGAAGGCCGTATCTTGCAGATGCTGAAAAAGCTGTGGGTATTGCCGCTCGACATCCGGCTTGCCGCGCATGCCAACAAGCTCCGGTTCCGGCCCCGCTCTTATTCCTATATCGGCAGCGTGCCGGTGCTCGACATCTTCGACCGCCCGATCGCCGATTGGGACGTCGTGATGAAATGGCTGTTCGATAAAATCATCGGCACGCTGGTGCTGATCTGCGCCGCGCCGATCATGCTGCTCATCGCGCTCGCCATCAAGCTCGACAGCAAAGGGCCGGTGCTGTTCAAGCAGCGGCGTTACGGTTTCAACAACGAGCTCGTCGAGATCTACAAGTTCCGCTCGATGTATGTCGAGGACACTGACGCCACCGCGACCAAGCTCGTCACGCGCAACGACCCTCGCGTCACCCGCGTCGGCCGTTTCATCCGCAAGACAAGTCTCGATGAATTGCCGCAGCTTCTCAACGTCGTCTTCACCGGCAATCTGTCTCTGGTCGGGCCGCGGCCGCACGCGATCCACGCCAAAGCCGACAATCACCTGTACGACGAAGCGGTCGACGGCTATTTCGCGCGTCATCGCGTAAAGCCGGGGATCACCGGCTGGGCCCAGATCAACGGCTGGCGCGGCGAAACCGACAGCCGGGAAAAAATTCTGCATCGCGTCGAGCACGACCTTTATTACATTGAGAACTGGTCGATCCTGTTCGACCTTTATATCGTCGCCCGTACGCCGTTCGCGTTGCTTCGCGGCGAAGGCGCCTATTGATGAACGCGATGGCATTGCCAGCTGCCGACGCGCCGACGCGCGGCGGATCCGCGGCACTTGCCAAACGTATTCTGCACGTAGTCCTCTTCATCACCGTTCTGACCAGCGGACTTGCTTTCATCGAACCGTCGCCGCACGATTTTCTGATATTCGTCCTGCTGCTGGCTTGCGCCTTGGCGCGCCTGCCCTTCGATCGGAAACTGGCGCCGCTTTTATTCTTGCTTGTTCTTTGGGTCATCGGCGGCGCAATGTCGCTGTTGAACGTGGCGGACGACGCGAAGGCCATCCAGTATTTCGGCACCTCCCTCTATCTCGCCATCGCCACTGTGATGTTTGCGTGCCTGTTCAGTGACGGCGATCTAGTGCGGCTATCGATCCTGCGGCGCGCCTATATTCTGGCGGCGATTTACGCGACCGTGGCAGGCTATATCGGATATTTCCATCTCATCGCGCATTACGATATTTTTCTGCTCTACAATCGGCTGAGTGGAACCTTCAAGGACCCCAACGTTTATGGACCGTTCCTGATCTATCCGCTGCTGCTGCTCATGATCGGCTTTTTCACGCGTAGGGTCACCTTGAGCGGGCTCGCAATCGTGGGGTTCCTGCTGGGCGGCCTATTCCTGTGCTTTTCGCGCGGCGCCTGGTTCCATTTCGGGCTTTCGGCAGTGATCGCGATCACGGCCCTCTACATCTCCTCGCCGGATCGGCGAATGCGCGGCCGCATCGTTGTGCTCAGCGCAGCCACTATGTTGGGGATAGCGCTCCTCTTGGTCGCTCTGACTTCCAACGAGTCGATCCGCGATGTGCTTCTTATCCGCGCCAAGGCCGTGCAGCCCTACGATGTCGGCGCCAACGGCCGGTTCGGGCTGCAGGAGATCGCGATCGGGGCGATACTGGACCATCCCAACGGCATGGGGCCCGCGCAATTCGGCATCACCTACGGTGGTCAGCAGCACAACGTCTATATGCAGTGCTTTCTGGTCTACGGTTGGCTCGGCGGCGCGTCCTATCTGGCAATGGTCGCGCTGACGCTGATGATTGGGTTTCGCAATATGCTGATGCCGACGCCGTGGCGGACCTATCTCATCGCCGCCTATGCGGCCTTCATCGGCGAAGTGGTCGAGAGCTTCATCATCGACAGCGACCACTGGCGCCACTACTTTCTCCTCGTCGGCCTTGTATGGGGACTTTCGGTCGCCACCATCAACTGGCGCCGTCGCCGGTCATGGCAAGGCTACACTGGCGCGGCGATGCTGCAAGCCGCAGCGTAGCGCACAGCGGCAGTCAAAAGCTTTCGCCGGCTTGCGGCACGCCGCGAACGGCCGGCACTTGTGCCCCGCGGCTTGCCGCCGCGACGCAGAGATCGAGCAGCCTGCGCGCCGTGGCACGCCAGGTAAAAAGGGCAGCGCGCTCCCGCCCGGCGGCGATCAGCGCGGCGCGCCGTACCGGATCGTCGTGCACGAGCCGCATCAACCTGGCGAGTTCGTCGGCATCGTCCGCCTCACATTGCAATGCTGCGTCGCCACAGACTTCAAGCATCGCCGGCTGGTTGCTGATGATGACCGGACAGCCGCACGCCATGGCTTCGATCGGCGGCAGGCCAAACCCCTCGTAACGCGAGGGGCATACAAGTGCCAAAGCATGTTCGTAGAGCGCCCGCAATTCTCCGTCCGAGACATATCCGGCGTTCGTCATTCTGTCCGAAAGCACCTCTTCGTAGGATCCGTTGACGCGACTCTGGCGGTAACCGGTCAGCACCACCGAAGTGTCGTCGAGCTTCGCCTTGACGAAGGCCGCTGTCACGGTATTGACGTTCTTGTTCTTCCCGGCGCCGACACTGAGGAAAAATTTACGGCCTCGGAGCCCGAGCCGGTCGATGATGCTCTCGTCGGGGGGCACCGAAGCGATATGTTCACCGCCCTCGAAGCAAACCGGCATCTTTGAAACGTCGACACCGAACCATTTGCCGATCTCGCGTCGCGAGAACTCCGACACCGTGACCGCGCAATATGCCCGCCGGCAAATCCGCGGGATGATGAAATTATAGGCCGCGCGAAAGCGTCGCGTGAAATTGCCTGGTTGGGCGCGCACTGTGGCGTCGTGGATGACAACGATCTGGCGGCGCACCGCGACCGGGCCGAGCATGCATAGGCTCAGCAGCAAGCGGCCGTAGCCGTAAATGGGAAACTCGACCTGTTCCCAAAAGTAGCCGCTCGTCATGCCGCGGCGTCTTACAGGAATATGGCGCAGAAGCAATTCGCGCGCCGACGAGGGCGCAAGGATTTCGATGCTGCCCTTGAGCGATTTGTACTCGCCATCAGCCAGCAGTCCGTCGATCGCCTTGACGACCTCGACGGCAAAACGCTGCACGCCGACCATGCGCTGAGTGAGGAATCGGCCGTTAATGGTAATGGCTGGCAGCATGGGACCGTCTTCGTCGGGCGCCGCGAGATGGGCGTTTATCGTAAGCCGCGAGCCGAATAGAGCGTCAAAACGCTTCAAAATTTAGTTAGCGCGGGCGTGCGGCATCGCAATAGCGTTAGCACTTTGGCCGCGCGATGAATTGGTGCCCGTTTTTCGCAGCTGTCGAGCGGGTTCGGGTTAACAATGTCCAAATGACGCGCTTGTGGTCTTATTTGTACGCCTGTTATGGAGCCTCACACGCAATAACCGAAAGAGGCTGAGCCATGTCGAGCGCCGAGGCGATTTCGCTAACCGGGCTACCGACGGCGACGGTTCGTAGGTCGGCCCCCCAAACCGGGCCGAACTTGCTGACCGACGCGTTCGCTGCCCTCAATATCGAAAATTATCACGAGTGGGCTTGGGCAAATTACAAGCGCGTGGTGCGCGATCTGTCCCAGCGATTCAAGACGCGGCGGCTGATCGAGGTCGGTGGCGGCCGCGACCCGCTGTTTGACCGAAACGAAGTTGCAGAGCTTAACGCCGAAATGACGGTGAACGACATAGCGGCGGGCGAACTTGCAGTTCTGCCGCAAGGCTACCGAACCGCCTGTTTCGATGTCGCGGGGGACCTCACCGACGTGGCGCATTTGCGCGGCAGTTTCGACCTTGCGTTCTCGCGCATGGTGTTCGAACACGTTGCCGATGGCGAGCAAGCTTGGGCGAACCTGCACGAACTGCTGGCGCCGGGCGGCGTCGCGCTGGCCTTTGTTCCGACGCTCTATGCGTTGCCGTTCGTCTTGAATTGGCTGTTGCCGGACAAAATCGCGGCCGCGATTGTGAAACTAGTCTATCGTCATCGCACGGAAGACGGCGATCCGGTTTTCCCGGCGCGTTATTCCTGGTGTTTTGCCGGCGGCGATCGCTTGCGCAATATGCTTTCGGCGCTGGGCTATCGCGAGGTCGTCGTGCAGCCATTCTACGGCCACGGCTATTATCGCGCTTTCCCTATCGTTCGCGACATCCATGAATGGTTCACCGGCGTGGCCCAACGCCGGGATTGGCGCATTTTCGCAGGCTTTGCCTATATCGCCGCGCGCAAATGATCGGAACTCGGCGGCAACTTGCCGCCGGAACGGCCCCATCCATTAAGATCGCATTACGGACTCCCTGCCATTGTCGGCGCGTTAACCGCTCCTGGCCGGAAAATCCGCCGTCATGCACGCCAATATCGGCTCTCTGCCGGAGAACGTAGCGCCGAAAGAGACCGCTTCGGGCGCAAAGCCGGAGCGGCTTATTTCGCTCCCCTATCTGTTGCTGCGCGTGCTGACGGCCGGCGGCGCCTTCGCCATGGGGTTTGTCCAGACCTTCGTCCTCGCCCGCGTGCTGCCGCCCGACCGCTTTTCAATCTTTATCGTCGCCGGCGGCATCGGTTATTCGCTCTGGATCACCGATCTCGGCCTCGCCAAAATCCTGTTCGTCAAGCTGCGCGCCGGCCATCTGGCCGGTAAGCCGCGCGAAGACGACGCCCGGCAGGCCACAGCCGTCATTCTGTTCTACGTCTTGCTCGGTGCGGCCGCTTCACTCGTGTGCATCGCACTGCGCTATTCGCAGCCTTCGGCGACGCTGCGCGATGCCGTCGAGTTGGGCCTGTTCCTCTTGTTCATAACTCTCAATCTGTCCTGGTATTCGCTGCGCAGTCTCAGCATCGCTGTCGACGTCTATGTGTATTACGAAAAGCTCGAACTGGCGCGGCGCATCGTCACCGTCGCTTCGATGCTCGCGATGCTGGCAGGGCTGCCGCTCCTGGCTTTCCTGATCGGCGTGAACGCGCTGTGGGGCGCATTGCATCTCGCAGCGGCGGCAAAACTCATCAGCCGCAACGCGCTGGTGCCACAAGTGGGCGGCATCTGGCGCGATCTGATTGGATTTTTCCGCCTGAACTGGAACGCCATTGCGCGCAGCGGCACGGGCGCGCTGAGCGGCGTGTTCGTCGCCACCTTTCCCTACTACTTCGTGCCCGTGGCGTTCGGACTTGGCGCGGCACCGATCATCCTGGAGGTCACGTTTCGGATTTTTCGCGGCGCGAGTGTCATCTACGCCGCCGCTTGCGATCTCACATTGCCCGCTCAGACCCGCGCGCTGGCCGACGGCGATTTCGGCCGCATGGTGAAAACGACCTGGCTGGCAGTCGGCCTTTGCGGCATCCCCGCCCTGTTCGGCTGCGCGGTTTTGATTTTTGCCGCCGGGCCGCTCTTCAAGTTCCTGCTGCACGCCGCAGCAACGGTTCCGCCGCAGATCGCATCGATCCTCGTGGTTCTTTTGCTGGTCAATATCGTGCAGATCGTCGCGGAAGCATTACTGCAGCACACCGGCTATTTCCGCAGTCTCGCCTACGTCGGCGCGCTCCTAGCCGTGCTGATGGTCGCCGCGGCGGTGTTTACCGTCATTGCCAAGCTCGACATCGTCGGCTTCCTTACGATCTATACCGCGGCCTTCACCGTCGGGACTATCGTGTTAGCCGTCGCCGCCGTGATGGGGCCGATCCGCGCTACGTCACCTCGCCGGAGCGGGACGGAACCGCCGCATGGGCTGCTGCGAACCATCCGCAACGCGTTACGGACCAAAGCCGCCGTCAGCTAATCGAGTTATCAGGCCGAATAGCTCAATCCGCCATTGTCGGGAACAGGCGGGTCGGCGGCACGGCCTGCCAATCGGATCGGGCCGCGGATCATGGCGATGAAGGCCAGCATGGTCCCGATCGTATATCCCGCCGCGTTCAGCGCGATAAATCCGGTGATATCGAGCTTAAGCCCAATCGCGACCAAGCTCGCGCCTGTCATGGCGACGACAAAGATCGGCCCGAGCCGGGCCGCCAGACTGAAGAACCCGCAATGGATGAGCACCGAATAGGCCACCATCTTGGCCAGCGCGACCGTCAGCAGGATGACCAGGATCGGCACGATTTCCGGCGGCATGACCGCAGCCGGGCCGAGCAAGAGCGCAAAGAACGATTGGTGGAAGAACACCAATAAGCCGGCGACGAAGATCAGCGGAATGGCCCCCATCGCCAGCGCCAGCAATATTGCCCGAACGAGTGTCGGCGCGTCGCGATCGCTGAAGGCCCGGGTTTGCCGCGGCACGAACAGGTCGCAGATCGCCGAATAGATCAAGTAGTTGCTACGAAAGATCTTGTTTGCGGTATCGAAGACGATCATCGGCGCGCCGAGGCCGTAGACCCAAGGCACCAGAAAGTAAGAAAAATTATAGATATAGGTTTCGCTGATCGCATGCGCGGCGCTGCTTAGGAGTTGCCGCTTGTTGCTGCGAAGAAACACGCGCAGATGAATGATGCTGTGACGGACCTTGCCGCCGACGGCGCGCCGTTGCCGCAACTTTACGACGGAGGCGCCGATCGCCGCCACCCAACCGGCATTGATGAGAAGGAGAAAGCCGAGCACGGGCAAGCCGAGCAGCAGGGCCAGGAGCGCGACAATGTTCAAAGCGCGGCGGCAGCCCTCGAGCACCTCGAAATAGAAGAATTCGTCGATGGCGATACTGATATTGCGCAGCGCAAGCCACGGAAGATTGACGGCGTTGAACAGGAAGAACAGCGCCAATTCGGCGCTATCCGTGAGCGAGGCGCGGCCGCGCGCGGCGAGTACGACAAAACAGAGCAGCGTCGCGCTCGAGGCCAGTGCAAAATAGATTCCGATGACTACACTGGCGTGGTTTGCCAGTCCGCCAAAGGGCCCGCCTTCCAAAAAACGGCGCCGCATATTGACGAACAGAACCTTCACGATGCCACCGTCCGCAAGATAAAGCGAGTAACTGACGGCGGCGACAAGGATGAAAAGCGAAAACCGCTCCGGCGATAAGACGCGGGCAAACACGAAAGTCTGCAGCAGGCCGACGACGAGCGTCGAGCCCGCCGTGCAGGCGCGCAGCACCATGTAGGGGTAGGAGATGAGACGCTTGTTCGACATCGCTGGCCGGTCTGACCCCACCTTCATGCCATGCAGAGGTGAAGATTGACTGAACCGAAGATTGGCCAGACCGTCCCCTTAAGCCATTGAATTGATGGTTGTTTAAGGCCGGGACGCCGGCGCCTCACTGCAGCGGTGCGGTCCGGGTCCAGCAGGTGGAGACCGGCCCGAGATATTCGGCGGCCCACTGTTTGAGCGCGCCGCCATCGATCTGCGCCGCGAGCGTCGACACTTCGGTGAGGTCGATGCGGTCCCCGAACCGGCCGACCGAAAGCGACAGGCTCGCCGGTATATCGAGCAGCGCCGCGCGCCGCGCGATCAGCGAGGGGGTGCCGACCGCAGCAGCCTCGCGCGGCGGCAAGCCAAAGCCTTCGTATTTGGAGGCGAAGATCACGTAATCCGCTTCGTTCAGCAGATTGAACTTGTCCTTATTCGAGGGCCGCAGCGCGCGTACCGCAACGCCGCGCGATTTCAGCAAAGCCTCATTCGCCGGATCGATCTTGCCGATCACCGTCAGTTGAAAGCCGGCCGTCGACGAATAGAGGCGGCCGAGGAGCCACGTGCCCTTGTAACTACGATCGTCGAGAAAAATCACCGCACCGTGGCCGGGCCGCCGGGCGGGCGCCGGCTGAAGGATACGCACGGTCTGGCCGCCGACCGGAATCGGCTCACGGCGCAGCAAGCCGAGCTGGCGCGCAACGGAGCGTGCGAAACATTGCACGACGTTCGCGCGCTTGATTGAAAGATACTGATGCAGACGTGACGGGAACGACGGCTGCCTAAATCGCGCGTCATAAATCCGCGCGCGCCAGATATTCAGATCGTGGACGAAGACCCGGCACTTGATCGGCAGCACCAGCACCGAAGCGCAGAGCCGCGGCACCCATGACGTGTAGAAGATGTGACGGCGCTGCAGCTTGGCGCGGAGCGTGAGCCACAGCACCCAAGCCTCGCGCTTGATGCGGCGCCCGGGCTCGCCTATGGCGATGACACGGACCCGATCGGGGTCTTGATCCGCGAGCGTTGTAGCGAAATTCGATTCGGCGCGGATCAGCACCACATTGGTCCCGGAATCGGCGAGGAGATTTTTGATGTTCGCCTCAGCGCCGGCGGCAAGTCCCAGCGCGGCGGGATTGATCCAGAGAAGATCGACGATTTGGATATCGGTTTGAAAATTTCGGCGGAGCATCGCTACTTGGCGGGGTCGCGTCATGGGATTGCGGATATGATCTGCCAGCATCACATTAAGGGTTCGTTCAAGAATCTACGTTTCCCTGCATCAGGGGCCTTGTGCTCGTTTCCAGCCAGGTAGCACGGTGGATATAGCTGCAATTCCGCGGCCCGGGGCGTTCGAAGGCAAGGTCGCGATTGCGATCGACGGCCGGACCCATGAACCAAACACCATACGCGAAGGCTTCAGCGTGCGCGCCCGAGCGCCGCTGCGGCTCGGCCTCGCCGGCGGCGGCACCGATCTCTCGCCCTATTGCGACCAATATGGCGGCGCCATTCTCAATGCGACCATAGCGCGTTACGCCTATGCACATTTAAGCTTCCGCGACGATAATCGGCTTTGCTTTTCGGCGCACGACGTCAACCAAAACGACGTCGTTCCCATCGCGGCTGAGTTGCCGATCGACCGTGGCTTGCTGCTGCACCGCGGCGTCCACAACCGGATGATGCGCGACTATCTGCGCGGCCGCATCGACGCCGTCAACGTGACGACGACCGTCGACGCACCGCCGGGCTCCGGGCTTGGGGCCTCCTCGGCGCTGGTCGTCGCGCTGGTCGAAGCCTATCGCACGGCGTTCAGCCTGCCGTTGGGGCGCTACGACGTGGCGCGGCTTGCTTTTGAGATCGAGCGCGTCGATCTGGGGCTCGCGGGAGGACGGCAGGATCAGTATTCGGCGGCCTTTGGCGGCGTAAATTTCATGGAGTTTCTGCCCGGCGACCGCGTCATCGTCAATCCGCTGCGCGTATCGAGTTCCTATCTGTGCGAGTTCGAGGCGTCGCTGATCGTCTGCTTCACCGGCCAGTCGCGCGCCTCCGCCATCATTCAGGATCAGGTCCGCGCGGCGACGCAAAACGACCCGGGCGGGATGGAAGCGATGCATCAGTTGAAGGCGGACGCCGTCGACATGAAGCAGGCGCTGCTCGGCGGCAATATCCAGCACGTCGCCGAGGTCCTCAATCGGTCCTGGCAAGCCAAGCGCCGCACCTCCAAACTCGTATCTAATGCCCGGGTCGACGAGATTTTCGAGCTCGGCTTGAAGAGTGGCGCCGTCGCCGGCAAAGTCTCAGGCGCCGGCGGTGGCGGCTTCCTGATGTTCATGACCGATCCGGAACACCGCTACCGTCTGGTGACGGCGTTGAACAAAAGCGGCGTCGAGGCTACTCCGGTCCAGTTCACCGAAGGCGGCGCCGAGGCCTGGGTCATCAGCCGCTGATTCCAAGCAAGGGAACGGATTTTGTCCGCCGGCACGACACCTCTGCCGATCCGTCAGGCCTGTATCCTTGTCGGGGGCAAGGGGACGCGGCTTGGCGACTTGACGCGTGCCATGCCGAAGCCGCTGATCGAAATCGGCGACGGCGTGGTGTTTCTGGACGTCGTGATCGAACAACTCGTCCGGCACGCATTCGACGATATCGTACTTCTCGCCGGCCACCTGGGCGACATTGTCCGCGAGCGCTACCACGGCCGCAGCGTCGGTCCCGCGCACGTCCGGGTCGTCGTTGAACCCGAACCCCGTGGTACCGCGGGTGCGCTTATCGCGGCGCGCGACCTGATCGCGGCGCGCTTCCTGATGCTCAACGGCGATAGCTTCTTCGACATCGATCTGCGCGAACTGTGCGCGACTTACGACAGCATGGCTTGCGAAGCCCTCATTGCCCTGCATCGGGTCGCCGACGCCTCGCGTTACGGATCCGTTGTGCTCGACGGCGAGCGTGTCGTACGCTTTCTCGAGAAAAATACGGCGATCGGAGCCGCCATGATCAATGCGGGAATCTATGTGCTGCCTTCGAGCATCATCGACCGCATCGGCGCGCTCCCCTGTTCGATGGAAACCGATATTTTCCCCATGCTGGCGGCGGAGCGCCGCCTCTGCGGCCGTCCCTGCGAGGGCTATTTCATCGATATCGGTCTACCGGAGACATTGCAGCAGGCGAGGCGCGAATTGCTCGCCCGCGTACATCGTCCGACGAACTTCCAAAGCGCCTGATCCGGTCTTCACATCAGACCGAGCCGCACCGCGATTGCCGCGATCCAAACCATTCCAATCAGGCACAAGCCGCAAAATACCGCCGCCGAACCGAAGTCCTTGATGCGACGGATTGCGGTGAGCTGCTCCCGCGTCACGTGATCGGCAAGCTTCTCAATCGCCGTATTCAGAAATTCAACCGCGAGCACGATCAAGATGACGCCGATCATGGCAACGTACCAAACCATGGTCGGCGCCAGAAAGAAGCCGACCGGCACCGCTGCCGCGAGGAGAACTATTTCATCACGCAGCGCCGGCTCGGTCCGGACCCCGTCGACAATTCCGCGGATCGAATTCACGGTAGCGCTGAAGAGCCGCTTCAAGGGAAAAACCAATCAGGAGAGTGGGGTCGGGGCGAAAGGCGGCCACTCTAGGTTCCCCTGCTTCAATACGCGAGCCTATGTTGCGTATTCGGTTAGCGCGCCGGGCGCGCTATGCACAGGTAGCTCTTCGGGCTGAAATACCGATTCTCTCCAATTGCCTGTCCGGCGAGCCGCAATATGAGGCCGCGCAGGGCACGAACCCATCGCGTGCCCCGCCCGTTTCCGCCGGTTGGGTGGTCGCTAGCTCATCGGCCGTTTTGCGGATTCGTACCGGCGCCATAATTGGCTCCGGCAGGCCCCGCCGGCCCGCTGCCGGGCTCCTGCTGCGCCGCTGTCGAGTTGTAAAGTTTCTTGCTCTGGCCCGCAGCATTGCGGGCTGGCGCGGTCTGCGGTGCGCTGAAGGGCTGGTTGCCGCTCTGCGGACCCGAACCGGCTCCAAAATAGGCTCCACCGGGACCGGCAGTTTGCGCCAAAGCCGGCAAAGCAGCGAGCGTAACGCCGAGAGCAAGGGCTCCGATGGCGATCCGCAGACGAGAATTTTGCATATTCATCACTTCCTCCAAACGCGGCGTCCCGCTGGCTTCGGCGCTTGCCGAGCGAGCGACGCCTTTCGATGTGATGTTTGAAGTTACGATTGGTTAGGACAGAAAAGATACGACCGAACCTGTAAAAGCGGCGCGCTAATACATAAAACTGGGATATACTATACGCGAAAACTACACGTTCTCCCGCCATATATACGTATCAAGTAGATATATGACGGATTTATACTTATAAACGCCGTGATCTATCGTGACCCGCTGGCTCGATTGCAACGCCGATGGAAAGTCAGTATGGCAATCACTTCAAAGCCCCTCCCGGAGCATGATGCCGAAAGGCGCCCGCTGGTTTTCGAAAGCGTCATGTTCAAATAACAGGCTAGAGCCGACTCAGTGGGGTCCTAGCTTTCGGAGCGTAGCGCAGCCCGGTTAGCGCACCAGTCTGGGGGACTGGGGGTCCCGAGTTCAAATCTCGGCGCTCCGACCAAAACCCTTCGAAGGAAGAGATTCAGGAATCCGCTTCCGAGGCGGCCGCTTCACCCTTCGTCAGGCGCCGTCCTGCGGAGCGAGGTCGGAATAGACGCGGCGCCGTAGCAGATAGACGCGCAGCCGCCCGTAGTCCTTCGCGGCTTTCATCATGCCGACATATTCGCAAATCAGCTCGTCGTGCTCGAGTAATGTGAATAGCGCGGCAAAAGCCTGCGTGACGTATACCTCGCCAGGCGGGGTGCTCGGCTCGAGCCGCGCCGTCCGGCTGATATGCGTGCCGGTAAACGACAGCGATTTGAGCACCGGGTCCTGCACCTCGAACACCGCACCGGCGTCAAGCCCCAGCCGCAATCCGAGCGTTACGGGCATACCCAGGGATTGGTAGTCGAGCTCGGCAAGGGCGGACTGTATCTCGAGCGCACAGCGCGCCGCCGCGCCAAGCTCGCTGAACACCACAAAAAGTCCATCGCCCCACGTATTTCGCGTCGCGATTTCACCCGCATATCTATCGAGGACCGCGGCTACGCGGGACATCACATGATCATAGAACAGCAGCATCTGACGGTCGCTGAGCTTGCTGAAGCCGTGAAAGTCGCCGAACATGATGGCGCGAACCTTGCGCGACTTAAGCGCACGACGCTCGGACGTGGCCGAACCGGCCTTGACGCCGTTTCCCCGGAGATTGCCCGCGCTATCGACCCTTACGGTTTTAAACCCGTGGCTCTGCCAGGCTCGGATATCGGCGAAGCTTCCGGCCTTTTCACCGGTTTCGCGACCATCCCAAACCGCTAACTGCATCACTTCAGACGATAATTGCTGCGCCCGCAGCAACGCCAAACCCATCGCAAGGCTCGACGCATAGGCAAAGACTTCGGAGTCACCGACATAATCGCCATCGGTCGCGTAAACGACCCGGCCGACTTGTTTAAGGAGCTTTTCATATCGGTCGAGCCAGTCCGGCCCGCCATTGGCGACCGACTCTTTCTGGAAAGCATCGGATGCGAACGGCAACACGGTTTCGACTTCAGCTCTACGATCGAGCAGTGCTTCGACGATCAGCGTGTCGGCACCGGAGGCCAATGAACCATAACCGTAGCCGACATTGTGCGCGGCAAGTTCGGCTTTGATTTTCTCCGCGACCTCCCCTTCGGCGTGCGCGGGAAACCGGCCCGGCGCGCCCTCGGGAGCAATCATATGTCCGGTATAATGGATGACGTTGCGATTGCGCAGCGGAGCGATTATTTCGCGATCGATACCTTTGTGATCGCAGATCAGAACCAGTTGCTTGCGTGTCGATGCAATCGACGCGGCATTGGTCGCCAAATCGGCGGCCCGTTCGATCGTCGCCCGCGCGTCCTGCAAATCGTCGAGCAGAAGACTTGCGGCGGCACGGTCGGCCGCTAACTGATAGGCATCCTCCTGGGTGCCCGGTTTCGCTTGGGCGCAAGCCGCCACGATACGCTCGGCTATTTCCTTGGCCCGGTCCGACGCGCCGCTCAGCTCATGAAGGACAGCCGCGTTAATCCCGAGAAACGTGCTTCCCGATCGCTGATAGATCGAGTCGTAATGGTCGGCCGCCTTTTTTAGCTTGGCCGGGCGCTCTGCGGCCGTGCTGGAATAGGCCTCTTCGCGATCGAGCCGGGCGCCGAGGGCCGCAATGTTTTCCTCGAGTTTGGCATCCGAGGCATCCGCGTCCAGCTTTGCCTGCAAGCGATACCGCGCCCACAATTGTCGTGCGCGTCGATTGGCTCCGGTCCGCGACAGGTTGAGGATGGCGCGATACTGCAATTCTCGGGCTTCGGGATACTGCTCGAGGCCAAGCAATGCCGCGTCGCAGGCACCGAGATAGTCGCCCGACCGCTCCCCCTGCGCAGACAATTGCGACCAATACTCAATTGGCTGCACGCTGTCGGCGGATTCCGATCGGGTCATGCTTGGCACTCTCCGGCCGATTCGTTTTCACCAGCATCCGCGGCGTGCAGGGCACTGCCGCCGCCGATCGGAACATTCAGCGCCGCAGTGACTTAGGCATGTGCGAATTTAACGAATGTCATGCTGTTAAACAATCCAAGGCGCAGCGTCCGGCCGAGCGTCCGCTGCGCGAGCGTGACGGGCCTGTCGAAAACGCTCGTGGGCTCGGTCACGGCCGACAGCGGAGTTGGCCACGCGCCAGCACCCGCCCGGCTCGCCCACCGCAAATCGACGCCGCCCGTCTTGTGGCATAATATTGAATCGCTCGGCCAGACCGCTAGACGGCTGCCCTTGGCTTGATCGAATCTTCGCAAGCATCATAAACTACGGCGCTGTCGCGCCGATGGGCAGGGCGGGAGATGGCGGGAAAAATCTTCATCAATTACCGCCGTGGCGACGATTCCGGCTATGCGGGCCGCCTTTACGATCGCCTGCAAGACAAGTTTGAGCCGCAGCAGATATTTATGGACGTCGACAGTATCGCGCCCGGACTCGACTTCGTACGCGAATTGAACGACCGCGTCGCCGAATGCGACGTCCTGCTTGCGGTCATCGGCAAAGACTGGATCGATGCCCGCAATGCCGCGGGCGGACGCCGGCTCGACGACCCCGACGATTTCGTCCGCATCGAGATCGCGGCGGCGCTGAGCCGGGACAAACGGGTGATCCCGGTGCTGGTCGGCGGCGCCCAGATGCCGCGTCCCGAAGAGTTGCCCGAGCCGCTCCGCCCGCTGGCCCGGCGCAACGCCGTGCGCCTGACCTACGAACGCTTTCGCGCCGACACACAGGGACTGGTCAAGGCGTTGCAACGGGCTTTCGAGGAGATCGAAATACTCGAAAAGTCCAAAGCCGAATCCGAAGAAGCCGCGCGGCGAGCCGAGGAAGAGCGCCGCCGGCGGGAACGGGAGGCCGAGATCCACGCCGCAGAGGCCGAACGGACCAGATTGGCGGAAGATGCCGCCCGCCAGGCGAAAGACGACGAGCGGCGCCGGCTGGAAGCTGCCGCCGAGCTCCGCGAACGCGAGGAACGCGGTTTCAATGCGGCGAAAAATGCCAATAGCGTCGCGGCTTTCGATGCCTTTCTCGCCGAGCACCCCAAAAGCCATTTCGGCGCCGAAGCCCAAAGGCTGCAAGCGGCATTGCGAAAACGCGAGGCGGCCTTTGCGGAAGCGATGGCCAGCAACGATGCCGCAGCGCTCAGGTCGTTCCGCGACCGCTATAAGGACGGCACCGATGTCGAGAAAGTCCGAAAGCGGCTGCAACTGATCGCGCCGGAACAAGCGCGGCCACAGCCGAATTTCGTCATCATCGGCTTGGCTGCATTTGCTGTACTTGTCGTCGGCGCTGCCGGCGTCTGGTGGTTGATGCGTCCAGGAGCGACGACCCAGCAGGCATCGCTTCCCGCAAACGCCGGAGCGCCCCCGCAAGCGGCGCAACCACGCGCCGTGCAAACGCCGGCGAGCGCCCCGCCGAAGCTTACCGAAGCGCCGCCTGTACAGCAGCCCCCTGTCGCGCCGCCGACTCCGAGCCCCGGGCCGGAGCCGAAAAACGCCGCCGCCGATATCCCCCCGCCTCAGCCACTCGTTGCCTTGCCGGACAACGACGTGGACGCCTGGGCGATCGTTAAGAACACAAGCGACGTCGCCTTGTTGAGGCGCTTTATCGCGCAATTTCCCGACAGCTTCCTCCGCCGCGCCGCCGAAGCGCGCATTACCGCGCTTGCCGCCGTGCAGGCGGCCTGGATCCTTCTGAAGGACAGCCAGGATCCCGAACAATTACGCCGATTTATCCAGGCATTTCCAAATAGCGAGGAAAGCAAGGCCGCCGAGCAAAGGCTGGCGATCATTTCAGGTGCGGCTCCGGTGTCGCAACCGCCGACCACGACGCGCTGATGATGCCGGGCGCGCCACCCTAGGCGTCCCTTGATCGAAGCCGACAACCGGCACTAGAGTGGGAAACAATTTCGCCGGCGAAATCGTGGCGGGCGATGACCGGCAAGATATTCATCAATTATCGGCGCGGCGATGATCCCGGCAACACCGGCCGCCTGTTCGATCGCTTGCAAGACGAATTCGAACCGCACCAGCTATTTCTCGACGTCGACAATATCCCGCCCGGCCGCGACTTCGTTCGCGAGCTGAATGAACGTGTCGCCGAATGCGACATCGTGCTCTCGGTGATCGGGAAAACCTGGCTTGATGCGCAAGATGCGGCCGGCGCCCGGCGGCTCGACAACCCGGACGATTTTGTCCGCATCGAGCTGTTGTCGGCCCTGAACCAAAACAAACAAGTTATCCCGGTGCTGGTTGGCGAAACGCAGATGCCGCGCCCGGAAGATCTGCCGGAGCCGCTGCGGCCGCTGGCACGGCGCAACGCGGTCCGGCTGACGCACGAACGGTTCCGCGCCGACATGGCGGGGCTCGTCAAGGCGCTGCGGCAATCCCTCGATGAGATCGACCGCCAGCGTCAGGATGAGGAACGCCGCCGGCAGGAGGCCGCGGCCGAGGAGCGCGCCGAAGAGGCGAAGCGGGCATTTTCCCTAGCCAAACTCGCCGGCACTATTCCGGCACTGGACGCGTTTCTCGCGCTTAAGCCGGGCGAGCCTCTCGCCGACGAGGCGCGAAAGCTGAAAGCCGGGCTGCTGGCGCGCAAGGAGGCCTATCGCCGTGCCGCGGAGAGCGATGATCCGGCTTTGCTCAGATCATTCCTCGCAACATATGCGAAGGGCGGCGACGTCGATCAGGTGCGCGCACGGCTGCGCACTCTCAAACTGCAGCATGGCGGCAAGCCCCGGACCGTTTTCATCATCGCGAGCGCGCTTTTATTCATGTTGGTTGCGGTCGCCTCGCTCGCCTGGTTCGAAATCAAGGCCTTTCTTCCACCATCCACCCAGCAGGCGTCGGCAGTTTCACCCTCACCGCTTGTGCCACCCGCGGCTTCTTCTTCAACAAGTAAGATCCCGAGCGACGCCTCGCCGCCAGCCGTTGTGCCGACGGGACCAAGTCCCGATCAGGTCGCCTGGATGCTTTTGCGCGACACCACCGACGTTGCGGCGCTCAAGCGATTTACCGAGCGATTTTCCACCAGCCCGCTCCGCGAGGATGCGTCGGCGCGTATCGCCGAGCTCAATGCGGCGGAAAAGGCCAAGGCAGCGTCCGCGGCCAAGGCCGACGTAGCCCTGAAAGCCCAAGCCACGCAGCAAGCGGAAGCCGCCGCGCGATTGGCCGAAGCGAATATAGCGCTGGAAGCGGAACGCGCGAAACTTGCGGCGCAGGCGCAGCAAGCGAGCGGTCAGCAAATCGCACTATCGACGCCCTCCGATGCGGGACAAGCCGCGACGGCATCGCTCGCCGGATCGGCCCTGACCCAGCAGATCGAGATGGAATTGATGCGCGTCGGCTGCTATACGGGGCAGATCGACGGCAACTGGTCATCGTCCCAGATCAAGCTGTCTGTCGCTAAATTCGTTAAATCCGCGAGCCTCGCCAAGATACCCGACCAACCGAACCTTGATTTCCTCAATGCGATCCGTGGTCAGTCGTCCCGCGTCTGCCCGCTCGAATGCGCTCGAACCGAGACGCTGGCAAATGGCCAGTGCATAGCGAAGACGTGTCCGCACGGTCAGAAGCTCGACAGCGATGGCGATTGCGAGGATGCCAAAGAGCGCACCGCCTCCCGACCTGCATCGTCCGAGACGAACATAGCGTCACGGCCCGCGGCGTCCCCGATCGAACATCACGGGCGCCCTGTGGCGCCCGCATCCGCGACGGAAGCCCAGGCGGCTGGCGTCGGAATTTCTTGCGGCAGATTCGGCTGCAAAACTCACGCGGCTCACCCGGCGCCCGCCGGGGTTCCGTGTAAACAAGCGTGGCAAGATCGGACAGGAGCGTGGCATTGCAGTTGAACATGGGTCTTGCAGGTTTTCTTCTCGCCGTCGTTTCCGTCCTTACAGGTCCAGCCGCCGCGCAAGAATGGCCTGATCATCCCCTCCATTTGATCGTCCCGTTCCCGGCGGGCGGCAGCGCCGACGTGCAATCGCGTGTCATTGCCGAGGGACTTGCGACGGCGCTCGGGCAGCCGGTCGTGGTCGACAACCGGCCCGGCGCCGGCGGCAATATCGGCGCCGCCGAGGCCGCACATGCCAAGCCCGACGGCTATACGCTCTTCATGGCGACGACCGGCACGCACGCCAGCAATCAGAGCCTTTATAAGGGGCTGCCGTTCGACCCGGTGAAGGATTTTGCCCCGCTGACGTTGGTCACGCTCAACCCGCAACTCATCGTGTCGGGAGCTAAATACGCGAACCTCGACTTCGGCGGACTGATCGGGAAAATGAAGGAGGCCGGTGCGGCGGCCAATTTTGGATCGTCGGGCATAGGCTCTGCGACACATATTGCCGGCGAACTGTTCAATCGCGAGACCGGGTCCGCCTTGGTGCACGTGCCCTATCGCGGCCAGGGGCCTGCACTCACTGATCTCCTCGGCGGGCGGCTCGACATGATGTTCCCGCTGGTGGCCGACGTGTTCCCTTCGATACAGAGCGGACAGGTGAAGCCTTTCGCCGTCATGAACGCAGGCCGCTCGAAGGCGCTGCCCGACGTGCCGACCACTGCCGAGCTTGGTTATCCAAAACTGGTTTTGAGCTCGATCTGGACGGCCCTCTACACCAACGCTGGAACGCCGCAGCCGATCGTCGACAGACTCAACCGCGAACTCGTCAAGATCATCGCCGCGCGCTCTTTCGTGGAACGGTTCGAGGCCGCCGGCTACGAAATCAAGACGAGCAGTCCGGAAGAGCTTCGCGCCTTCGCCGCCGCTGAGACGGCACGCTGGGGCGCCATTATCCGGAACCTCAATATCCAATTGGAATAGCAAGTTCCGGCAGACAATCGTGGCCTTGCCTCTACAGGCCATCGCCAATCGTTGCGCGAGCCGCATAACTTGCCTGCGCTCATCACCTGCGATAACCCTTATCGAACCTAGAGGCTTATCGAAGTGCCGCGCAATGACCGATGATTTGTCCCGCTTCATTCGGCCGGGCCGCGTCCATCGGCAAATCTATACCGACCCCGCGATCTTCGAACTCGAGCTGAAGCGCATCTTCGGGGTCGCCTGGATTTATGTCGGTCACGAAAGCCAGGTGAAAAATCCCGGCGATTATTTTCGCACCTTCATCGGCCGGAAGCCGGTCGTGCTGGTGCGCGACGGCGAAGGCGAAATCCGCGTCATTCACAATCAGTGCGCTCATCGTGGATCGCTTGTGGTCGCCGATGACCGCGGCAATACCAGCGAATTTCAGTGCTGTTACCACGGCTGGACCTATCATCTCGACGGCCGGCTCAAGGCAGTGCCGCTGCAGCACGGCTACCCGCAAGATTTCGATCCCGGTAATCCGAAGACCGCCATGGTGCCGGTGGCGCGAGTCAAAAGCTATCGCGGCTTTGTCTTCGCGAGCGAAGCCGCGGATGGGCCGAGCCTCGAAGATTTCCTCGGTTTTATGACGACCTCGCTCGACGACATGGTCGATCGCGCGCCGGACGGCGAAGTCGAGGTCGCCGGCGGCGTCTTCAAGCACGCTTATGACGGCAACTGGAAACTCTATTTGGAAAATCTCTGCGATGCGGCTCATCCGCTGTTTACGCATCGCTCTTCGATCGACGCCGCACAGCAACAATCGGATGAGGTCTATTCAAACGGCTCCGGCGAGATCGCCATCCGCCAGATGCGGCAAAACGGTGCGCCTTATAGTTTTTGGGAATCCCAGGTCGGCATTTGGACTTACCCGAACGGCCATTCCTATCTCGGCGACTATCACGACGACGCCAAATTGGTCGCCGCGCTGAAAGACCCGTTGTTTCGCGATTACATCGCGGCGCTGGAGAAAAAGAAGGGCAAGGCGGAGACGCGGCGCGTCTTGGAAGTGCGGCGCTGGAACAGCAACGTCTATCCGAACCTGTCGTTCATGAGTCAGTTTCAGCAACTACGCGTCGTCCATCCGATTGCCGTCAACCGCACCGTCGTCCACACCTACAATTTCCGCCTCAAGGGCGCGCCGGAGCAAATGTTCCGCAACACCATCAGCTTCGCCAATATCGTCAATGGCACCGGCTCGCTCGTGCTGACCGACGACCTTGAAATCTACAATCGCATCGGCATGGGGCTCGCGAGCGAGGGGGCCGAATGGATCGAGATCGGTCGCGGGCTAGAGAGCGATATCGCCGACGCCCATCATGGCAAGCGAGGGCGGAACTCGACCAGCGAAGTCTATATTCGCAACATGCTCGACGCCTGGGTTGGTTACATGACCGCTCCCTCTCCCTCCTCCCACGCAAACGGCGAGAGGTCGGGACGTGAAGTTCACGTGGGACCCTGACTCCGGGCGATGACAAAAAAAAAGCCGAAGCGCGCTCGAACATCGGCCACGCCGCCCCGGCGACCGACCACGGCGGCGCGCGCCAGACCACCGCGCCTCGCGGCCCGGAAGGTGCTCGACCTGTCTCGCTGCGAGGATTTTTTGTTGCAGGAAGCGCGGCTTCTGGACGACGGCAAGTTCGACAATTGGCTCGCTTTGTTCACGCCCGACGCGTGGTACTGGGTGCCGAGCGAACCCAACCAAGCCGATCCGTTCGAAACCGTGTCGCTGATTTACGACGACCGCCGCCTGCTCGAAACCCGGGTGCGCCGGCTCGCGAGCCCGCGCATGTATTCGCAGGAGCCGCGCTCCCGCACCAGCCGAATGATCGGCAATGTCACGATCGAGAACGTCGACGGGAATTCCGCCATTGCGCGCTCCAAATTCGTGATGATCGAGTACCGTCGCGAGCAACAGCGGCTGTTCGGCGGCACAGTGTTGCATCGCCTGGTGCAAAACGACAGCCGGATCATGATTGCCTCGAAGCGTGTCGACCTCGTCAATTGCGACGCTCCGCTCGACGGCATCACCGTGCCATTCTAGATCATGTCCCCGTCGGCCGATGCAGCGCGGTGCGCGTGCGCTGCCGCACCAGCCACTTCGAACGGCCGGCAATACCAAGGGCTGCAGCGCGTAGCGCCGGCGGCCACGTCGTCGGCAGACCGAGATAATACGATATGCGCTGTGTGTGCTCGGTGAGCGGCCGTTCCGCGTGCTCCCAGGTTTCAAGCGCCGCCGTCACATCGGGGCCGCGTTCCAGATAGACTGCGAGCGACAACGCGTTCATCATCGCGCAGCCGCCGCCCTGCCCGATATTGGGCGGCAAAGCATGCGCCGCGTCGCCCACGATCGCGACACGGCCGGCCGACCAGCGCTTGAGCTTGATCAGTTCGAAGCGGTCGTAACGGCCCTGCTCGCCGATGCGATCGATCAAGACCTCAAGATGCGGAAATGCGCGTTTCCATTCGTCCTTGCGCACCGGCACGGCCTTCGCCGCGTCATCGCGATCGAGCATGGTCAGCGCGATATAGATGTCGGCTTCGCTACAGGGCGTGTAGAGGACGCGGCGCGTCCCTGACCAATATTCGACGGTCTTGGCGCCATCCGTCAGCGCCCGCTCCGAGGCATTCTTATCCATAAGAAGCCGCGTGCAGCCATCGACCAGATATTTCCGTCTCGACAACAGACCAAGCGAGTCGCGCAGCCGCGAATTGCTACCGTCGGCGCCGACGATCAGGTCGGCTTTGCCGCGCCGCCCGTCCGCCAGAACGAGTTCTCCGTCCGGCGTCGCGCTGACGGCCTCCGAGTTCACAACGATTTCGACACCGGCACGAGCGGCCGTTGCGGCCAGAGCATTGATGACGTTCTGGCGTACGACACTGAACACACGGCTTCCCGCCCAGCGGTGCACCGAGATCAGCCGGTCGTCGCCATCACGCACTTCACGCGTATGCGCGAACGGCGCGCCCTTGACCGCGGCGTCATAGGCGCCAACCGCTTCGAGCACACGCAGCCCGTTCTCATAAATGTAAATGCCCGCGCCAGTCGTGCGCAGCCGGTCGGCCCGCTCGTGCATCCGCACGCTCCAGCCGCGCTGTGCCAAAGCGCAAGCCGCCGTAAGGCCGGAAAATCCGGCACCGACGATTTCGGCGTGTCGTTTACTCATGACGAAGTCTTGCCGAACTTATGGCTGTGACGCCAGTACGACGGGCGCGAAATGGGTGGTCCTTTCGCGCTCTTTGCGTATGATGGTCGCAGCCGAGGGCGGCGTCCGCCCGGTAGGAGGAACAATCATGGCCCGCCTGCGCCATTTTGCCGTCTGTGTGAGCGACCTCGACAAGGCCGCGAAATTCTACGAGACCGTATTCGAGCTCAAGCGCATCGCGCGTGAGGATTTGGATATCGGCTCGGCCGTCTATATGAGCGACGGCGTGATCAATCTCGCGCTGCTCAATTTCTCGACCGGGGCCGGCAGCCAGGCTTCGGACCTCAAGGATCCGAAGGCCTTCGTCGGCGCCCACCACTTCGGCTTTCAGGTCGACGATCTGGTCGAAACGCAGAAACGAATCGAGGAGAATGGCGGCAAATTCTTCTTCGATCTCGGCGACGAGCGTCACGGCAATTTCGAACGCAAGTTCAAGGACCCCGACGGCGTCATCTTCGATATTTCGAAGAACGGCTGGCAAGGCACCGACAGCTACGGCAAGAAGTAGCGGTCACTGCACGAACTGATTGGTATAGAGCTCCTCGACCGGCGTCTTCTTCTGAATGATGCCCTTGGCGAGATAAAAATCCTGCAGCTTGGCGAGGCGTTCGGGATCGATCGCGCCGAGTTCCTTTTGGCCGGGATACACCAGCCGGTCGTAATATTCGAAGGCCTCCTTGACCTGGCCCTCCTTGCCGGTCCACTCCGGCACGAATTTCACGAAGTCAGCCGCCGCCGCTGCAGGATCGTCCATGATGTCCTTCATGCCGTGCAGCGCCGCCTTGACGAAGGCGTGCACCATTTCGGGCTTGTCCTTGATGATCTGGTCGGAGGCAGCGATAGCCTGCGCCATATGCGGAAAAAACTCGTCGGTCGGTATCACCTTGATGGCAACACCCGCGGCCTCGACCGGCGGTATCCAATCCGGCACGCCCGCCATGCCCGCCGATTTTCCGGTGGCCACCATCTGCCACACCCCAACCGGTCCGGCCGATTGAATATCGACGTCGTCCTTGGTCAGCCCCGCACTCGCGAGCAATCCGAGGAGCGCATAGAAGGTCGTGTCCTGATACGACATGACCGTGATGGTCTTGCCTTTGAGATCGGCCGGTTTCTCGATGCCAGAATCCGCCCGCACGACGAGCTGCATGAAGCCCTTGCCGCCGAACACGGCGACCATTTTGACGGGCACGCCGTTCTGCCGGACGATGATCGGGGCGTCCGCGACGATGCCGCCGATCGGGACATTGCCGGCGCCGACTTCCTTGGCCACATCGACGCCGCCGCGGCCGACCGCGTAGCTAACGTCGAGACCGGCCTGCGAGAAATAGCCCTTGCCTTTGGCGAGTTGGATCGGCCCGAATGCCGGCAATAACGGCGGCGCCGGGAACATATAGGTGATCTTCTCATCCGCGCGCGCCGGCGACGTCTCGGTCATAATCCCCAGACAAAGCGCGACACCCGCCGCAGCCAGCAGCGCGCGGCGGGATGACGCTTTGCTCACATGGACGAACATGCATTGCTCCTTTGTGCGCAGGCCGAAACGGCAAAATACTGCCGCGACATCCCTGCCCTATCGGCGATCCCGGTGTTTGCGACTATACTTCACCTTGCTGGGCGGCGATACGCGAGCAATCGGCCGGAACAGACAGCTTTGGTGGTCGACCTGCCTATGTCCGACGTTGTACGCCTCGAATACCGCAACGTGACGATGCGCTTTGCCAAGACCGGCGGTCAGGGCGTCCTTACGGCGGTCCAAGGCGTGAGCTTTTCGGTCCGCGACGGCGAAGTCGTCTCGCTCATCGGACCGAGCGGCTGCGGCAAGAGCACGCTCCTCAATATCGGCTCGGGTCTGAGCCAGCCGAGCGAAGGCGCGGCCTTTGTCGACGGCGAACGGGTGGAAGGCGCCAATTCCCACGTCGCCTTCATGCTGCAAAAGGACTTGCTGTTGCCCTGGCGCACCGTCGCCGAGAACGTCATGTTCGGGGTGGAAATTCAGAACCTGCCGCTTGCCGAGCGCAGGCGCCGCGCGCATGCGCTGCTGGAAAACTTCAAGCTGGCGGAATTTGCCACTCATTATCCGCACCAATTGTCGGGCGGCATGCGCCAGCGCGTAGCGCTGGCGCGAACGCTGGCGGTCGATCCGCATGTGCTCCTGCTCGACGAGCCGTTTTCGGCGGTCGATGCGCAGACCCGCATGGTGCTGCAGCGCGACCTTGCTCTCACGCTCAAACAGGCGCGCAAGACCGCGCTCCTTATCACCCATGATCTCGCGGAAGCCGTGACATTGTCGGACCGGGTTCTCGTCATGAGCCGCAGGCCGGGCGCCATCATCGACGAAATTGCTATCGACATGCCGCAGCGCGATAATCCAATCGCCCGGCGGCACGATCCCAAATTGGGTGATTACGTCGCCCGCCTGATGGATCGCCTCGATATAGGCCACACTTCACTCGATCAGCAGCCGGCGGGAGGCGCCGCGTGAGCAACGGCGCGCAATCCGCTCTCATCCGCAAGGGAGCGATCGCGAGCTTTGCGGTGTTCGTCGTATTTCTGGCGGCATGGCAATGGGGACCGGGCCTGCTCGGAGTCCCGTCCTTCATCGTGCCGCCGCTATCCATGGTCGGCGCCGAGTTTATGCACGCCTGGCAATTCGACCATCTGCTGCTGCACACCGGCGTCACCGTCGCCGAGGTCATGGCCGGCTTTATTCTCGGCAGCCTTCTCGGCGCCGTCGTCGGCTATCTGCTCGGCATGTCGCCGGTCGCGGAGTTCGCACTGTCGCCCTACATTCTGGCGCTGCAAATCGCACCGAAAGTTGCCTTTGCGCCGCTATTCATCCTGTGGATGGGTTTTACCGTCTATCCGAAAATCCTGGTCGCCATCCTGATCGTATTCTTTCCGGTCATGGTCAATGTGCTGACGGCGGTGCGCGGCGTCGATCCCGACCTCGTCAATCTGGCGCGCGCCTTCAAGGCGACGCGCGCGCAGATTTTCTGGAAGATCGAATTCCCGACCTCGATGCCGCCGATGTTCGCAGGCCTGCGCATCGGCTCAACGCTCGCCGTCGTCGGCGTCGTCGTCGGCGAACTGGTCGGCGGCAATCAGGGACTAGGCTACCTCTTGACCTTCGGCGAAGGGCAGGCTGATACGCCGCTGGTATTCGTCTCGATCGTAATGCTCACTGCCGTCGGCGGCATCGCCTATCTCACCGTCATCCTCGCGGAGCGGCGGGTGCTGCATTACCTGCCGGCGCGTTCGCTGGGCGGGAATCTCTAGTGCGAGTCCTTCGGAAAGTGCTCGGCGTGCCAGTCGGCCTCGAGATTGGGATTGATCCTGCCGTCGATGACGAAGACGCCTGGTGAGCCTTCCGCGACCCAGGCCTTGACCGGTTCGAGGTCGGCCAGTGTCCGCACCGTGGCGCCTCGCGCGCCATAGCCGCGGGCAATGGCCGCGAAATCGGTTTCGGGGAACCGCACGATATCGACGGAAATACCCTGGCGACCGAAATAGTGGACTTCGGCCGCATAGGAATTATCGTTGTAGACGAGGATGCACATCCGCAGACCGAGACGGACGGCGGTTTCCAGATCCGAAATCGACATCAAGAAGCCGCCATCGCCGGTGCCGAGCACCGCGAGCTTGCCCGGATTGGCAACGGCGAGGCCGATCGTCGACGCAAGCCCCAGGCCGACCGATTGAAACGAATGACTCAGACACGAAGCGCGCGCATTGGGCACGCGCAGATAGCGCGGCACCCAACCGCAGAAATGGCCGGAGTCGGACGCCACCACACGATCCATCGGTAGGATCGCGTCGACCGCCTTGCTCAAGGTCCGCGGATCAATGAAGTCTTCGGTCGATTTCTCCGGATGCGGATATTGATGATTGTCGCCAGCGCGGATACGAGAGCGCATGGCGTCGGTGCGACGCCCTCCGGACCTCGGGCTCTTCACGCCTCGCCGGTCGAGCGCTGCCAACAGCGCCTCCGCGGTCGTCAGCGCGTCGCCGTGAACCGCGTGGTGAACCGGCATTTGATAGCCAAGCTTCGGCATGTCGATATCGACCTGTGCCACGACGGCGCCGGGCGCGATCAGCTTGCCCTTCTTGGTGGTCCACTGCGTAAAGCTCGCGCCGAAGCCAAGGATAAGATCGCTCTCGGAAATTAGCTCGTCGGCGGCCGGCGACGAAAAGCCGCCGCTGATACCGACCGACCAGGGATTTCCTGAAAAAAGGCCGTGGCCGCAGACCGATGTCGCAAACAGCGCGCCGAGGCGATCGGCGAGCGCGACCAGCGCCGGCTCGGCGCCTGAGATCACGGCCCCGCGACCGCCGAGAACGAGCGGACGCTCCGACCGTTCCAAAGCGTCGACGAGGCGTTCGACCGCTTGCGGGTCGGGATAAAGGCGCCCCGGCGCCGACGGCAATTCGAGCGGCGGCAGGTTGGAGATATAGGGCGCGTGCTGCACGTCGAGCGGCATGCTCAGCACCACGGTCTGGCGATCGCGGAGCGCGCGGGTTACCGCACGCAGGGTGTCTTCTCGCGCGGAGTTCACGGTATGCAGACGTTCCGACACCGCGCCGACTGCGCGCACCATCTCGGCCTGTTCGATATAGAAATTGTTCCGCACGGCGCCGGTCGGCACGTCGCCCGCCAGCACCACGAGCGGCGTACGGCTCTTCGCCGCTTCGGCGATGCCGGTGAGCGCATTGGTCAGTCCCGGACCGGAATGAACGCTGACCAGAGTGAGTTCGCCGGTCGCCTTCGCATAGGCGTCGCCCATGCTCGCGGCGTTGCCTTCGTGCCGCGCAGAAATGAGCTCGACGCCGGCTTCGACCAGCGCGTGGGACACTTTAAAGTTGGCGGTGCCGAGAAGGCCGAAACAGCGGCGAGCGCCGTATCTGGCGAGGTCGCCGGCGATCACCTGCGCCACCGTTGGAGTGCCCGTCATGCCGTCTTCCTTCCCGCTTTCTGCCCGAAAAGCTGAGCGATTCAAGGCCACAATACACGCCGCGTGCCGCGCCGGAAGACCGCGGCACGGAATGGGCCCCTGGCAGAAATAACATGGAGCATAAAGCTTTATACCTAAACATTTAAGCTTGAAATATTTGCCCGTCCCGGGCATCATGGTTGCCGTTGCGCAGGACGGTGGCATCGGATGAAGATCGCTTGCCTCGGCGGCGGCCCCGCGGGCCTTTATTTCGCGATCAGCATGAAGCTGCGCGACGCCGCGCACGACATCACAGTGTTCGAGCGCAACCGGGCCGACGACACCTTCGGCTGGGGCGTGGTGTTCTCCGAAGAAACCTTCGACAACATCACCGCCAACGATCCGGTCAGCGCCGAAACCATCCGCGCCAATTTCGCCTACTGGGACGACATCGCGGTTCACTACCGCGGACAGCACGTGGTGTCGGGCGGCCACGGTTTCAGCGGCATTGCACGCAAGAAGCTACTGATGCTGCTCCAGCAGCGGGCGCGAGAGCTCGGCGTCGATCTGTGCTTCCAGACCGACATCGCCAGCGCCGGCGAGCTGGCGAAAAGCTACGACCTCGTGGTCGCGGCCGACGGCTTGAACTCGAGGACCCGCAGCGAATTCGCCGCCCATTTCAAGCCCGCCATCGATACCCGCAAGAACAAATTCGTATGGCTCGGCACGCATCAGAAATTCGATGATGCGTTTACCTTCATCTTCGAAGAAACCGAGCATGGCTGGATCTGGGCGCACGCCTATCAGTTCGACGCCGACACGGCGACCTTCATCGTCGAATGCTCGGAGACAACTTGGCATAAGTTCGGCTTCGGCACGATGAGCCAGGACGAATCCCGCCGGACCTGCGAGCGCGTATTTGCCAAATATCTCGGCGGCCAGAGCCTGATGTCGAATGCGGCGCATCTGCGCGGTTCGGCGTGGCTGAACTTTCCGCGCGTGCTCTGCGAGGCATGGTCGCACGACAATATCGTGCTGATGGGCGACGCCGCCGCGACCGCGCACTTCTCCATCGGGTCCGGAACGAAGCTCGCCATGGAAAGCGCGGTATCGATGGCGAACTACCTGCACAGCGAACCGACGATGCAGGCGGCTTTCGCTAAATACGAGGATGCGCGGCGCACCGAAGTCTTGCGGCTGCAATCGGCGGCGCGCAATTCGCTGGAATGGTTCGAGGACGTCGAGCGCTATCTGCATCTCGATCCGGTGCAGTTCAACTATTCGCTGCTGACGCGCTCGCAGCGGATCAGCCACGAGAATCTGCGGGTACGCGACAAGGCCTGGCTCGAAGGGGCGGAGGCCTGGTTTCAGCGGCTCGCCGGCGCCGGCGACAATACCGTGCGGCGGCCGATGTTCGCGCCGTTCAAGCTGCGCGAGATGCGGCTCAAGAACCGCGTCGTCGTCTCGCCGATGGCGCAATACAAGGCGGTCGATGGCTGTCCGACCGATTGGCATCTCGTGCATTACGGCGAGCGCGCCAAAGGCGGTGCCGGCCTCGTTTGCATCGAGATGACTTGCGTCAGTGCGGAGGGGCGCATCACACCGGGTTGTACCGGCCTATATGCGCCGGAACACGAAGCCGCCTGGAAGCGCATCGTCGATTTCGTCCATGCCGAAACCGACGCGAAAATTTGCTGCCAGATCGGCCATTCCGGCGCCAAGGGTTCGACCCAGCTCGGCTGGGAGGAGATGGATGCGCCGCTGAAAGAGGGAAATTGGCCGGTCATGTCGGCGTCGGCCACCGCCTGGTCGGAACGCAACCCGCGCGCCCGCGCGATGGATCGCGCCGACTTGGATCGCGTACGCGCTCAGTTCGTTGCCGCCGCCGAAATGGCGGCACGCGCCGATTTCGACATGCTGGAGATCCACTGCGCGCACGGTTATCTCCTCTCCTCGTTCATCACGCCGCTGACTAACTGCCGAACTGACGAATACGGCGGCTCGCTCGAAAACCGCATGCGCTATCCGCTGGAAATCTTCTACGCGGTCCGTGCGGTATGGCCAGCGGGAAAGCCGATTTCGGTGCGCATTTCGGCCAATGACTGGGTCGGCGCGAATGGCATCGAGCCACAGGATGCGGTCGCAATCAGCCGCCTCCTGCAACAGGCTCGCGTCGATATCTGCGACGTGTCGGCTGGCCAGACCTCAATAAAGGCGCGGCCGGTCTATGGCCGGATGTTTCAGACGCCGTTCTCCGACCGCATTCGCAACGAGACCGGAATGGCGACCATGGCGGTGGGAAATATCTTCGAGCCGGACCACGTCAATTCCATCCTCATGGCCGGCCGTGCCGATCTCGTATGCCTGGCGCGGCCGCATCTCGCCGACCCGTATTGGACGCTGCACGCAGCAGCCCGGCTCGGCGATCGAGGCGAGACATGGCCGGCCCCCTATTACCCTGGCCGTGATCAGCTTTATCGGCTCGCCGGCAGCGGCGAGCCCGTGGCGACGGCGGTATGACCATGACCCTCGCAGACAAACATGCGCTGGTGACTGGCGGCGGCACTGGAATCGGTGCGGCAATCGCGTTCGCATTGGCCCAAGCCGGAGCGACGGTGACGATTTGCGGGCGCCGCCTCCCGGAGCTCGAATTCACCGCCGAGCGTCATGACAACATTCATTCGGTGCGGGCTGACGTGACCGACGAGAGCTCGGTTGCGCAGCTCTATCAGCAGGCTACAGCAGCGCGCGGAACGTTCGACATCGTCGTCGCCAATGCCGGCATGGCCGAGAGCGCGCCGGCCGAAAAAGTCTCTCGTGAGCTTTGGAGCAAAATCCTCGATGTCAATCTCACCGGCGCGTTCCTCTCGGTGAAGCCGGCTCTTGCCGAAATGCGCGAGCAAAAATGGGGACGCATCATCTTCATTGCTTCGACCGCGGGGCTGAAAGGCTATGCCTATGTGGCCCCCTATGTCGCCGCCAAGCACGGCGTCGTTGGGCTTGCGCGGGCGCTTGCGGCCGAAACGGCCAAGGCGGGCATCACCGTGAATGCCGTCTGCCCGGGATTTACCGAAACACCGCTCCTCGACCGCGCGGTCGATCGCATTGTTACGACGGCGAAACTCGGCGAGGCGGATGCGCGCAAGGCGCTCGAAGCCAACAATCCGCAGGGGCGCTTCATCCAACCGCAAGAGGTTGCCGACGTGGTGCTGTGGCTATGCGGTAAGGAGAGCGCCGCCATCACCGGCCAAGCGATCTCGGTGTCGGGAGGCGAGACATGGTGAGCGCCACACTGCCCGCCGCGACTGCACGGCAAGACAGCGACAGCAAGACGCGGCTTCGCCTGTGGATCAGGCTCTTGCGCGCCAGCCGATTGATCGAGGGCGTGGCGCGTGAGCGGCTGAAATCGCAATTCAACGCCACGCTGCCGCGCTTCGACGTGATGGCGGCGCTCTACCGCAAGCCCGAAGGCATGCTGATGAGCGAGATCTCGCGGTTTCTCATGGTCTCGAACGGCAATGTCACCGGCATTGTCGACCGGCTCGTGTCCGACGGCTTTGTCGCCCGCGCGCAGCGCAATGGCGACCGCCGCACATCGTTCATCAGCCTGACCCGCAAGGGCCGCGCCGCGTTTTCCGACATGGCCGCGGCGCATGAGCGCTGGGTCGACGAACTGCTCGGCGGCATCTCCGTGCGCGACGCCGAGCAATTATCCGTCAAGCTGAAATCGTTCGGGAGCGACTGGGAAGGCGAAGCATGACCACCATGTCGGGCTTAAAACCTGCTCATTTTCTCTGGCGCATGGACGGTAGCGTCGCCGTCATCCAGCTGAACCGGCCGGAGCGCAAGAACCCGCTGACCTTCGAGTCCTATGCCGAGCTTCGCGACACGTTTCGCGATCTTGTCTACGCCGACGACGTCCACGCTGTTGTCTTCCTTCCCAACGGCGGTAATTTTTGTTCCGGCGGTGACGTGCACGAGATTATCGGCCCGCTGGTCGCCATGGCGATGAAGGAATTGCTCGCTTTTACGCGCATGACCGGCGATCTCGTCAAAGCCATGCTCCATTGTGGCAAGCCGATCATCTCCGCGGTTGACGGGATCGCGGCCGGCGCCGGCGCCATTATCGCCATGGCGTCGGATTTGCGTATTGCCACGCCGCAGGCTCAGGTTGCGTTCCTGTTCAACCGCGTCGGGCTTGCGGGTTGCGACATGGGCGCCTGCGCCATGCTGCCGCGCATCATCGGCCAAGGCCGCGCCGCAGAGCTTCTCTACACCGGGCGCGCCATGACGGCGCAGGAAGGCGAGCGATGGGGTTTTTTCAGCAAGCTCGTTGCTGCCGATGTGCTTGAGCAAGAAGCGCTGGCGCTGGCGCGCCGGATCGCGTCGGGCCCGACATTCGCTAACGGCATCACCAAGACGCAGCTCAATCAGGAATGGTCGATGAGCCTCGACCAGGCCATCGAGGCCGAGGCGCAGGCGCAGGCGCTGTGCATGCAGACCAAGGATTTCGAGCGCGCCTATCGCGCCTTTGTCGCCAAAGAGAAGCCGGTATTCGAGGGCAATTAGTGGCGGACAAGACTTTCCTCAGCTGGCCGTTCTTCACCGATCGCCACCGTGCGCTTGCGGAGGCGATCGACGGTTGGAGCGCCGCCAACCTCCCCGCTCACCACGCTGACGTGGATGCGGCCTGCCGTGATCTGGTGGCTATCCTCGGCCGTGACGGCTGGCTTGCCCACAGCGCGCCCGATCCCGACGCGCCCTCACCGCTCGACGTGCGCACCCTTTGTCTCATCCGCGAAACGCTGGCGCGCCACGACGGTCTCGCCGATTTTGCTTTTGCCATGCAGGGGCTCGGCGCCGGCCCGATCAGCCTGTTCGGCAATCCCGAACAACGCCGCTGGCTCACGCGCACCCGAGCGGGCCAAGCCATCGCCGCGTTCGCGCTGACCGAGCAAAAATCCGGCTCCGACGTCGCCGACATCGCCATGACCGCCATCCGCGACGGCGACGCTTATCTGCTCTACGGCGAGAAAACCTGGATCTCCAATGGCGGCATCGCCGATATCTATGTCGTCTTTGCGCGGACCGGCGAAGCCGCCGGCGCCAAGGGGCTCTCTGCTTTTGTCGTTCCGGCCGATCTGCCGGGCCTCTCGATAGCCGAGCGCATCGATGTCATTGCGCCGCATCCGCTGGCGCGGCTGCGGTTCGATCGCGCGCGCGTTCCGGCATCGGCCATGATCGGCCGGCCCGGTGAAGGTTTTAAGATTGCCATGGCGACGCTCGACATCTTTCGCTCGACCGTCGGCGCCGCGGCTCTCGGGCTGGCACGTCGCGCGCTCGACGAAACAGTCAAACGCGTGCGCGAGCGCAAACTGTTCGGCGGTCCGCTCGCCGATCTGCAAATGGTGCAGGGCTACATCGCCGAGATGGCGCTCGATGTCGATGCGGCAGCGCTCTTGGTCTATCGCGCTGCCTGGACGAAGGACAACGGCGCCCCTCGCGTCACCCGCGAAGCCTCGATGGCAAAGCTTTTTGCAACCGAGCGAGCTCAAAGCGTCATCGACAAAGCGGTGCAACTCCACGGCGGCGACGGCGTCCGCCACGGCCACGTCGTCGAAAAGCTTTACCGCGAAATTCGAGCGCTGCGCATCTACGAGGGCGCCTCCGAGGTCCAGAAGGTCGTGATCGCACGACAAATGCTTGCAGGAGCATGAACATGGCTACGCTATCGCTTGGTCGCACGGCCCATACCGACACGTTCGCCCGCGATAATCTTCCGCCGCCGGCGCAGTGGCCGGAAATTCCACTCGGCTCCTTTGACTATCCCGAGGAGCTCAATGCCGGCGTCGAGTTGACCGACCGCTTGGTGGCACGCGGTTTCGGCGACCACGTCGCGCTGATTGGTAACGGCCGGCGCCGAACCTACAAAGAGCTGTCGGACTGGACCAACCGGATTGCCCACGCGCTGGTCGAAGATTTCGGCATCAAGCCCGGCAACCGCATCCTCATCCGGGCAGCCAACAATCCGGCGCTGGTCGCCTGCTGGCTGGCGGCGACCAAGGCCGGCGCCGTCGTTATCAATACCATGCCCATGCTGCGCGCGGGCGAGCTCGGCCAGATCGTCGACAAGGCTCAGGTCGCGCTGGCGCTATGCGACACCAGGTTGATGGACGAACTTGTCACCTGCGCCAAGACCAGCAAGTTCCTCAAACAGGTGGTCGGTTTCGACGGCACGGCCAATCACGACGCCGAGCTAGACCGCATCGCGCTGAGCAAATCGGTGACCTTCGAGGCGGTAAAAACCGGTCGCGACGATGTCGCGCTGTTGGGCTTTACCTCGGGCACGACCGGCGAGCCAAAGGCCACCATGCATTTTCACCGCGATCTCCTGATCATCGCCGACGGCTATGCCAAGGAAATCCTGGAGGTGACGCCGGACGACGTTTTCGTCGGCTCGCCGCCGCTTGCCTTCACCTTCGGCCTCGGCGGGCTCGCGATCTTTCCGCTCCGCTTCGGCGCGACGGCGACACTTCTGGAAAGCGCCACGCCCGCCAATATGATCGAGATCATCGAGACCTATAAGGCGACGATCTCGTTCACGGCGCCGACAGCCTATCGGGCGATGCTGGCGGCCATGCAGGCCGGCGCGGATCTGTCGTCGCTGCGTATCGCGGTATCGGCCGGCGAGACTTTGCCGGCGCCGGTGTTCAAGGACTGGGTCGAAAAGACCGGAAAGCCCATTCTCGACGGCATCGGCTCGACCGAAATGCTACATATTTTCATTTCCAATCGGCTCGATGATGCGGCTCCCGCCTCGACCGGAAAACCGGTTGGCGGATACGAAGCCAAGATCGTCGACGACGACATGAAGGAGAAACCGCGCGGCGAGGTCGGCAGGCTGGCGGTCCGCGGTCCGACCGGCTGCCGTTATCTGTCCGATAAGCGGCAGGGCGCCTATGTGCGCGACGGCTGGAATTTGACCGGCGACTCGTTCTCGCAAGACGAGAATGGTTATTTCCATTTCGCCGCGCGCAGCGACGACATGATCATATCCGCCGGGTACAACATCGCCGGACCCGAGGTGGAGGCAGCCTTGTTATCGCACCCCGATGTCAAGGAATGCGCCGTGATCGGCGCGCCGGACGAGGGTCGCGGCCAAATCGTCGAGGCGCATGTCGTGCTCAAAGAGGGCGTCATCCATGGCGTCGATACGGTCAAGCGCCTGCAGGATCACGTCAAGGCGACCATCGCGCCGTTCAAATATCCCCGCTCGGTGAAATTCGTGGATGCGCTGCCCAAGACCCAAACCGGGAAAATCCAGCGCTTTCGCTTGCGGTCCGGTGAGGCATGAGCGAAACCGCTCCGATCACGCCGCCGCACGAATTTCTTCATCCTGCGAGCTGGAAACTGCCGAAAGGCTTCGCCAACGGGATCGTTGCCCGCGGCCGGCTCGTGTTCCTAGCCGGCCAGGTCGGCTGGAACGCCGAGCAGAAATTCGACAGCGAGGATTTTATCGCGCAGACCCGCCAAGCGCTTGCGAATATCGTCGCGCTGGTGACCGAAGCCGGCGGCAGACCCGAACACATCACGCGCCTGACCTGGTTCGTGATCGACAAGAAAGAGTATTTGTCCCGGCTCGGCGAATTGGGGCAGGCCTACCGCAGCGTCATGGGCAAGCACTTTCCGGTCATGACACTGGTCCAAGTCGTGGCCTTGGTGGAGGACATGGCCAAAGTCGAAATCGAGGCAACTGCTGTCGTGCCGGATTGATTCCCGGCCGCGCAAGCGACCACCTGCCCGCATGATCGACCCCGGGGATGTAATCGGTGACCTTCGTCTATCGAGATCTTGATCAAGCGGCGCTCGATTTCCAGTACAACAATCAGGCGCAGGTCGCCGACCCGAAGCGTTATCTCGATTGGTACGGGACGGCGAGCGCGGCCGCGCGGGCGCGGGTGCCGCATATCAGCGACATCGCCTATGGGGGCCTGCCCGACGAGCGGCTCGATATCTTCCGGCCCGCCGGCGCTGCCAATAGCGACCGACGACCGGTCGTGGTCTTCGTCCACGGCGGCGCCTGGCGCAATCTCGATCTCGCCGGTAGCAGTTTTCCGGCGGAGACTTTTACCGCACGCGGCGCGCTTTACGTCGCGATCGGTTTCTCATGCATGCCGGCGGCGGGATCGCTCGACGAGATGGTGGCCCAGGTGCGCGCGGCGCTGGCGTGGCTGTGGGCGAACATCAACAATTACGGCGGCGATCGCAACCGCCTGTATCTCGTGGGACATTCCTCCGGCGCGCATCTCGGCGCCATGGCGCTTTGTACCGACTGGCCGCAATTACACGGCCTCCCCGCCGGTCTTCTGCGCAGCGCCGTGCTGGTCAGCGGCATCTACGATCTCGAGCCGGTGCGGCTCAGTTATCGCAACGAGATGCTCAAGCTCGATCGCGCCGCGGAGATTCGCAACAGCCCCTGCCGCAATCTGCCGGCAAGCGGCGCACCTGTGCTCATCGGCCACGGCGAATTCGACACCGCCGAGTTCAAGCGGCAAGCAAACGAATTCGAAGCAGTCTGGCAGCGCCGCTACGGAAACTCTGGTCGCATCGCGCTTGCCGGACTGAACCATTACGAGACGATCGAGATCCTCACCGATCCCGAAAGCCCGCTGTCGCGCGCGACGATCGATTGGTTTGGAATTTGAAAGTGCTCTGCGGCTCACCAATGCGCACGCAAGTATTCTTCGACACAAGCCGCCGAAGCCTTGGCGTAGGTGCCGCGGCGGCTCACCACCGCGCCTGTCAGTTGCCGCAGCGCGAGCGCCATCTCCGCGGCCTTGACCGCAACGGCGACGCCGTTGAGCACCAACGCGCCTTCGATGATGAACGGAGCCTCCCGAGAAAAAAGCAGCATCGGCAATCCGCCGGCCGGGATAATCACTTCGGCACCAGCGGCAACCAGCGGCCGCACCTGCGCGATAAAGTCGGCACGCGCCTCCGCATAACTCGCCTCGTCCGTGAAGGCGCGCATGTAGCCCGGCAAGTCCATTTTGACTGCGCGAATGCCGGCGACGCGCTGCGTAAAGCCGTGCGCGATCACCTGGCGTTCGTGCCAATCGATGAAGGCTGCATCGATGGTGATAAGGCCGATCCGGCCGCCCATGCTCATCGCAGCGAGGAGGCTTGCCTCGCCGAGGCCGACCACCGGGATATCCAAAGCACCACGAATTTGCAGGAGGCCGGGCTCCTGAAAGTGGCCGATAACAAAGGCATCATATCCCGCACGCTCCGCCTCAAGCGCATTGCGGATGGTCTGCGCCGCGCAGCGGAATTCGGTCAGCGGATGGAAATGCCGATCGGGCGGATCGAGACCGTGAACTTCGAACTTCGTCCCGGGATTGGCGGCGTGGTCGAGAAAGGTTTGCAAGCGGTCGATGTAGGGCGCCTGTTCTCGCGGATGAACGAAGCTCTGATACCAAATCCGGACCGGACGCGACGTCTCAGCCATGTGAAATCCCCAGCCAGAATAATGCTGCGCGCGGTTGTCGCACCAAGCGCTACTGGCGTGCAATACCGGCACACATTGCCGCTGCGCACATTTATGGGGTCAAAACGCGCGTCGCCATCGCATAATGATTGTTCGGGCCGGTAAAGTGCGGAAAGGTTTTGAAGTCGGCGCGCATCTCATGGCGCACCGGTGAATTGAGCGCCGCAGTCAACGCATCGCGGCTGTCGAATGCGACCTTGTTTCGCTGCATGAAATTGAGCCGCGCAAAGGGCTGTGCGCTCACCCAATCGAGCCTGGTATAGACTTCGAGTTCGCGGATACCGGGAAACATCGCCATGTGCACGGTGTGCGTTTCGAGGTAGTGAGCGTGCCAGGCATTGAGATCGTCGGCCTCGCCTTCATAGGAGACCAGATAGGTACAATAGGGCTCCCCGGGCGCATTTTGCAGTTTCGGTTCGGGCACGGCGAAGACGCGCGCCAGCATCGCCTGTTGCGTGATGTCGGCTCCGGCCAGCGCCGGAAACTCACTGCGGGACGTAAGAACGCCGAGATAGCCGCTGCGCGAGAGCGCCGCTTCGAGATCAGCGATTTCGGCAAAATAGAGCTGCAGAACCAGCGATGGCGGCGCGCCATCCTTGACGTAAGGATCCTCGGCGGCGGATGCGGTATGAATCAGCGCCTTGCGCAACCCTGGCGCCGCGGCGAGCGCCGCATCGAGCTTAACCAGTTCTGCCTCGGTTGGATCGGTTCTGAACCGGAAGCTGAGGAAGAGACACGTGTCCATGGGTTACACTATACAATCGTTTGACGAACGGAACGGAGCGCCGGGTTTGGAATCGCGGGGCGGAGCGTTGGCGCAATTGGAACTGGGGGACAAATATACCCTCCGGTCATGGCGCCCCTAGCTCTCCTGCATTCAGGCCCTGGTGTGTCTGCCTACCACCAAACGCCAAGGACTCGGGAGGACGAATTGACCGTAACCAAGACGTTTCGCATTTGGGCGCAGGGCGCCACCGATCAGGTCGGCCACCGCAATTACCTGGCGGCGCTGCTGCCGCACATGAAGGCTTGCACCGATCCCGATTTCGAATTGGAATTCAAGACGATGACGCCCTCGGTTACGACCGTGCATGCGCTCTCCGAACACCGCTTCTCGCGCGCGGTGATCCGCGGCGCGATCCAGGCCGAGCGCGAGAATTACGATGTCTTCTTCATGAACCATTTTCAGGACGTCGGCCTCTACGACGCGCGTGCATCGGTGAATATCCCCGTCCTTGGCCTCGGCGAAGCGACGCTCCTGCACGCCTGTACGCTCGCCCGCAAGCTCGGCTTGCTTGCGATCAACCCGGCCTTCATCCCGACCCATGCCGAGCAGATCTATCGCTATGGACTGCAACAGCGCATCGCCGGAATTCGCGCCGTCAACGCCAGCATCGCGGACTACATGGAGGCTTTCGCCGCGCCCGCCAAAAAGGCGGAGCTGTGGACCCTCTTCGTCAGGGAGGCGCGACGCCTGATCGACGCCGGCGCCGATATCATCGTGCCGACCGGCGGCATTCCGATGATGCTGTTCGGCAACGATCCGGATGCCAATGTCGACGGCGCCCCGATTCTCAACGGCGTCACCGCGGTGATCAAAGCGGCCGAGATGGCGGTGAAGTTGAAGCGCCTCGGCTATCCGGTCGCAAGCCGACACCCGCAGTCAGGCTTTTCGCTGCCGTCGCCCCAGGCGCTTGAAGAATTTCTGAGCCATGGTTGAGGCGGGTCGCCGGCCGTGCCATTGAAGATGCGCGGCTTCGGCCATGTCAAACAGCGCAATGTCGAAATCGCCAAGGCTTGCGAGACTGAGCTTCTCAGCCTGTTGCGCAGCAACGAAGTCCCCGCTTCGGCGGCATAAGATTAATTCACCCACTCTGCGGCGACGCTCCGAGCGACGACCACGCAACCTCGGGCTCATCAGGCGGCACCGAGGATAAGAGCGCCCGCGTATGGGGATGCTGCGGATTAGCGAAGACCGCCTCGACCGGCCCCTGCTCGACGATCTCGCCGCGATACATGACCAGCACCCGGCTGCACAAATGGCGGACGACCGAAAGGTCGTGGGAAATAAACAGCATGGCGAAGCCGAGTTCGGCACGCAGCCGGGCCAGGAGATTCAGGAGCTGTGCCTGGATCGAAACGTCGAGGCCGGAGACGATTTCATCGGCGACGAGGACCTTTGGGATCGTACAAAGCGCGCGCGCGATGTTGACGCGCTGGCGTTGGCCGCCCGACAGTTGTCCGGGCAATCGACTGGCGAGATCGGCCGACAGCCCGACCTCGGCCAGAAGCTCCGCGGTCCTGGCGCGGCGCGCTTCCCAACTGGCGTGACGGCTACCAGCTTCCATCACCTGGGTGACGATGCTTGCCACGCGCCGGCGCGGATTGAGCGCCGAATGCGGATCCTGGAATACGATCTGCAGGCTAACGGCGCGGAGCGCGGCATTACGCGTGGTCGCTTCGGTAAGGTCCTCGCCATTGAGCAGGATGCGTCCCTTCGTCGGCGGTTCGAGGCCGACCAAGACCTTCGCAATCGTGCTCTTGCCGCTGCCGCTCTCACCGACCAGCGCGACAAACTCGTTCTCCGCAATCGAGAAGCTCGCATGCTTGACCGCGCTCACGCTGCGCCCGCGGGAAAATAATCCGCTGCCGATCGCATAGTGCTTTTCAAGCGCCTCAACCTGCAGGACGAACCGCTCGGAAATTGCCGGCGCGGACGTCGTTTGTTGTGCCGTCCCAATGTCCGCAGTTGCCTCGGGGTGCATGCAGGCGACGTTGCGGCCGTCGGCAGTCGTGATGGACGGCGGTTCGACGCGGCGGCAGTCCGCCGCCACAAGCGGACATCGCGGAGCAAAATGGCAACCGGACATGTCCCGGAGTTGACGTAAGCTCGGCATCTGTTCCGGCATGACGTAGAGCGTGCGCCGCTCGGCGCGCATCGACGGATTGGCAAGCTGCAAGCACCGCGTATAGGGGTGCGCCGGGCTCGATAGAACGGCTCGCGCCGGACCTCTTTCGACGGCGCGACCCGCATACATCACGATCACGTCGTCGCAAAGCTGAGCGGCAAGGCGCAGATCGTGGGTGATGAAAATGACCGCGGTGCCGTGCTCGCGTTGCATATCCGCGATCAATCGAAGAATCTGCGGATGCATGGTGACATCGAGCGCAGTGGTCGGCTCGTCGGCAATAACGAGCCGCGGATTGCTCGAAAACGCCAAAGCAATCAGCACGCGCTGGCACATGCCGCCGGACAATTGATGCGGATATTGCCCCAGCAGGTCTGCGGCGTGCGGCAGCCGGGCAGCATCGAGCATTGCCAGCGCCCGTTGGCGGCGGCCTGTACGATCATCCTCGCCGAGCCGGGCCAAATGCTCGTCGAATTGCGCGCCGATGGTGAGCACCGGATTGAGTGCGGTCATCGGCGCCTGCGGGATGAACGCGATCGCGCGTCCGAGGAGCGCGCGCCGCTCCGCCGGCGGCATTTGCACAAGATCCGCGCCCTCGAACAGCAGTCGACCTGCCGTGACCCGAAACCCCGACGGAAGAAGCTGCGCGATGGCGCGCCCGACCATCGATTTTCCCGCCCCGGACTCGCCGACGAGGCCGAGAATTTTCCCGGGCCCGAGCTCGAATGAGAGCGCACGGATCGCAGGCACGATGGCGCCGTCGATTACCGCGCCCACTGTAAGTTCTTGGGCCTGGAGCGCGAACACGGCTTAACGTCCCGCTTCCGACAGCCGCACATCGAGCGTGCGCCGCAATCCATCGCCCAGAAGATTGAACGCCGTCACCGTAAGGAAGATAGCCAGGATCGGCAGCAGCAGATTCCACGGCGATTGATAAACGGATTGTCGCGCATCCGCGATCATCTGGCCCCAAGCGGGTTGGTCGGAGCCGACGCCCAATCCGACGAACGATAGGATAGCCTCGACTACGACCGCAATCGCCATCTCGATGCTGATGAGCGTGATCAATAACGGCAACGTCGCAGGAACGATCTCCCGGACGATGGTCTGCCAATGGGTGAAGCCGAGCAATCGCGCGGCGGCGACGTAGTCATGCCGGGTCACGATCAGTACTTCGCTGCGCAGCACGCGGCAGAAGCGCGTCCAGTCGACGAGGATGATGGCGAGGATGACTTTGCTTAAGCCCACACCAAGCCCGACCATCAGGATCAGCGAGAGAATGACCGGCGGGAATGACATCCAAACGTCGACCATCCGGCCGATGATCCAATCGATGGCGCCGCCGAAATAGCCGGAAATATGCGCCAAGACCGAGCCGATGATCATGGCGCCCAGGGAAGCAAAAAACGCGACCAGCATGGCGGTGCGGGCGCCGTAGATAAGGCGCGACAGGACGCAGCGGCCGAGACTATCCGTCCCCAACGGATAGGATGGATCGCCGCCCACGGCCCATGCCGGCGGCGTCAGGATCGAAAGCAGATTTTGGTCGCCCGGGTCGTGCGGCGCAATCCATCCCGCAAATACCGCACAGATCGCGATACAAAGGATGATGACGAGCGCGATCAGTACCCTGGCCGAACGCAACGAGCGAGATGCCGGACCTGCCATCAGCGCACCCGCAGCTTCGGGTTCAGCACGACATAGAGGCTGTCGACCACCGTATTGATCACCAGAACGACGATGCAATAAGTGAGCCCGATGGCCTGGATCAGCGGCAGGTCCGCATTGCGTACCGCGTCGACCATCAGATTGCCCATGCCGGGAAATGAATAGATCACCTCGATTAAGAGCGTGCCGCTGAACAGAATGCCGAATTGGACACCGGCAAGCGTCAGCGTCGGCAGCGATGCGTTTTTAAGCGCATGCTTGAGCAATATCCGCTCCTCCGAGAGGCCGCGGAGCCGCGCCTGTTGGATGTAGTCCTCGTGATAAATATCGAACAGGCTCGAGCGCAGCACCCGCATGATGGTCGGCGAGAACGCGAGCCCAAGCGCAAATGCCGGCAAGATCAGATGCTGACACGCGCTCAAAAAGACGTCGAAACGGCCGACCAGGAGCGCGTCGAGCAGCAGAAATCCGGTGATATGCGGCAGCGGCAGGCCCGGCGCGACTTGCCCGGTGAATGGCAGCACTTGCAGCAGCACGCCGAAGACAAAGAGCAAAATCAGGCCCCAGAGAAATTCCGGGATCGACAGCAGCAAGATCGAGACCAGATCGGCGGCCGGCTCCCATAAAGTGCCGCGCAGATGGAACAAGAGGAGACCGCCGCCGACACCGAAAATCCCGGCGAGCACCATCGCTGCGGCTGCGAGCTCGATCGTTACCGGCAGTGTCGCAGCCACGAGCGAACCGGCCTCGCGGCGGAATTGAATGGAGCGGCCGAAATCACCATGCAGTGCGTCGTCAAGCCAGATCAAATATTGCTCCGGCAGCGGGCGGTCGAGCCCCATTTCGTGGCGCTTTGTTTCGATTTCTTCAATCGTCGCGTTCGGCGGCAGTGACATCGCTGCCGGATCGACCGGAAGGAGCCGCAGGATGCAGAACAACAGCGCGGAGACCACCAAGAGGATCGGAATGGCTGCCAGCAGGCGGCGCGCGATCAGTTTGGCGACAATTGCAATCATTTGGCTGGGGTTGACGGGCCGACAGTGCAGCCGGACGACACGTCACGTCCACTGCAGGGTCTGCGGTAGCACCCAGCCGTTGTCATATTTTACGTAATTCAGATTTTTCTTGCGCACGACCGTGAGCACGCTTTGCAACAATGGCATGGTGGCGCCGTTCTCGACCGCATAGCGCTCGAGATCCTTGTAGCCGGCAATTCTCTTGTCATAGTCGGCGACGCCGAACAGAGTGAGGACCTTCTGTCCGATGTCCTCGTCCTTCCACGGCGAGAACGGCATTTTCGGATTGAGCTGATAGCCGCTGAAGATCTCCGGATCGCCGGTCGCGTTGTCCCAACTGTAGAGCGTCGCCTCGGGCAGTTTTCCGCCGCGGTTGAGCTCGAAATATTTGGCGTATTCGATGACCTGGAGATCGGCGTCGATCCCGACGTTCTTCCACATCTGCACGATGGCGCGGGCGATGTCGTAATCGCTCGGAAATTGGCCGTTGGTGGCGGCAAGACCGATCTTCACCGGATTGGCTGCGCTGAAGTTCGACTTGGCGAGCAGTTCTTTGGCAAGCGCCGGATCGTATTTGAACGAGAAGTCGGCGAGATAGCCGGGCGTCCCCGGGGTCGCCAGCACCGAGAGCGGCACCGCGGCGCCGCCGTAAAACGCTTTCGACAGCGCCGCCTTGTCGATGGCGTGGTGCGCGGCAAGCCGAACATTCTTGTCGGCAAACGCCAGATCGGCGCGCACATTGAGCAGGATCACTCGCGTGATCGGATTGATCTCGGCGGCAAACCCGCCCTCTTTGTTGAAACGTTCGACCTCCCGGACCGGAACGTTCAGGGTGCAGTCGACCTGGCCGGATTGGATCGCCGCGACCCGGGCGGATGGATCTTTGATGATCTGGATGGTGACCCGGGCGATCTTCGCCTTCGGGCCCCAATATTTGTCGTTGCGCTCAAGCACGATGCGTGAGTTCAACTCGTATTCGGCGAGCTTATAGGGGCCGGTGCCGATCGGATTTTTGAGGAAGTTATCGTAGCCCTGGCCTTCGATGTACTTTTTCGGCACCACATAGCTGCCGAGGAAAGCCATCCACTGCGGAGCGGTCGGCGCCGGCGAATTGAACTTCATCGTCGCCTTGGTGGGCGATTCGATGACGATGTCATCGACCTTCTTCCAGGAATTCGCGGTATCGAGCTTGATTCCGGACTTGATACGCTCAAGGAAGGTGTAGCGGAAATCCTCCGTCGTCATCGGGTCGCCGTTGTGGAACGTCACGTCGTCGCGCAACTCGACCGCCATGCTCAGGCCGTCCGGCGCGAGATTCCAGCTCTTGATTAGATGCGGGATCAGTTTGAGTTTTGGGTCCTGGTCGAGGGGCTGATCGAAGACAGCTTTGAAAACCGGCTGTGCATCGGGCGTGAAGCGCTGGTTGGGATCCCATGAGGGCACGTCATTGGGCCAGCCGATCGTCACCGCATCGTTGGTGGCGGCGGATGCGATCCGCGCGGACGTACCGACAGTCGCGGCAGTCCCCAAGGCTAATTGCAGGAACGACCGTCGCGGGAGTTTCAACACCATGATCTACCCTCACCTCGCCTGAAACCCGGAAGCCATACTATACCGTAAATCTCCGCGCTGTCCGCTGCGCCCATGCGCGGCATTTTCAGCGGCGCTGGCCGGTTCGTTGCGAATTCTCGGACTGCGAATCCCAGGTCTGGCCAGTCACGCCGCGGTCGCGCAACTTGTATTTTTGTACCTTGCCGTTTTCGGTTGTGGGCAGCGTATCGACGAATTCGATGAAACGCGGCATGGCAAACGCAGCGAGGCGCGGCCGGCAAAACTCGATCAGGGTGTTTTCGCTGAGCGCGCTTCCCGGCCGGCGCACGATGGCGGCCATGACTTCCTCTTCGGCGAGTTCCGATGGCACCGGAAAGACAGCGGCCGTCCCGACGTCCGGGTGACTGAGCAGCACCTGCTCCACCTCGAAAGAGGAGATGTTCTCGCCACGGCGGCGGATCGCGTCTTTCAAGCGGTCAACGAAACGGAACGAGCCGTCCTCCTCGCGCACCACGCGATCGCCGGTGTGGAACCAGCCGTCGCGGAAGGCCTCCGCGGTCTTTTCGGGCATCGCGAAATAGCCGGTAGCGAAGGCGAGTTTGTCGTCCGAACTCAAGATCAATTCGCCCGCCTCCCCGGGCTTGGCGTCATTGCCGCTCGAGTCGAGTACCCGCGCGTGATAACCCTCGACCACCGTGCCCATGCTGCCCGGACGTTGGGTTGCGGTGGTCGTCCCGATGACGAAATTGGTTTCGGTCGAGCCATACCCGTCGATCAAATGGATGCCCGAGCGTTGTTTGAATGCGACGTGAAGATTAGCCGGCACGCCGGGCCCGAGGCCGCAACGCACTCGATGATTTTGCTCCAGCGGCGACGGTTCTCGGGACAGCAGGATCGGCACCATCGCGCCGAGCACAAAGGTCGCCGTGGCGCGATGGTCGATCAGACTTTGCCAGAACCGCGACGCCGAGAAGCGCTGTTCGGCGACGAGCGTCGCTCCAGCCAGCAACGCCTGATAGAAGGCACCGAGCGCATTACTGTGGAACAGCGGCAGCGTCGTGCACAGCACATCGCCTTCACGGATTTCCAGATTGCGAATGCCGTTGAGGCCCCACCAGAAATACTGCGCCTGCGGGCAGCAGACGCCCTTCGACGGCCCGGTCGTTCCCGAAGTGTAGAGGATCGCCAAAAGTTGCGCGGGATCGATGCCGCCGGCCGCCACGGCAGAGGCGCGCGGCGGTACGCTCATCATCGCGAGTCGGTCGAAGACCGCCGAAGGGCTCTCGCCGATCAGCCAGAGCCGCTCCAATGCAAGCCCTTTCAGATCGACATGATCGAGCGCGCCGAGGAGGTCTGTCTCGATGATCATGAGCCGGGCGCCGGAATTGCTCAGAATGTGCTGGAGCTGCGGTCCCCGCGCGGCGATGTTGATCGGCACCGCAATGGCGCCGAGCCAGGCGCAGCCGAGAAAGCTTTCGATATATTCGGCGCGGTTGGAGCACATCAGCGCCACGCGATCGCCCGGCCGAATGCCCGCCGCGGCGAGCGTTCCGGCAAAGCGCGCCGCAAGGCCGGGCAATTCCTCAAAGGCAAAACTCACGCCTCCCGCCGCAAACGCCCGCTGGCCGCCATAGCGGCGCGCCTGCCGTTGCAGGATGGCCGGAATTGCCCGCTCCGCCGGCGGGAAGGCGGCAAGCACATCGGCGACGTTCATCGGCGCTTCTTCCTGGCGCTACTTCTTTTTGTTTTCGCGGGCCTTTTGGCCGGCGCGCGCGCGGACTTGGGAGTAAGCGACGGCACCAGCGCAAGGACGCGCAAGGGACTGCCGCTGCCCTCTTTGATCTTCAGCGGCGCCGCGATGACGATCGAACCTGTGGGCGGCAGGAGGTCGAGATTGGTCAAGCACTGCAGGCCGAAACGGCCAGAGCCGTGCATGTAGTAGTGACAAGGATAGGGCGGCTTGAGATGAAACGCCTGGCCTGCGTCGGTCCCGATCGCCTCCGACCCAAACCCCAAAACCTGACGCTCGTCGACAAGGAATTGCACCGCATCGGTGTCGGGTCCCGGCGTGTGCTGACCGGTCTCATCGATATTTTGGTAGGCGACCGGATCGGTCCGCTTCGACCAGTCGGTCCGCATCAGGACCCAGGAGCCCGCCGGAATACGCCCGTGCCGGCGCTCCCATTTGCGCAAGTATTCCACCGTCAGCAGAAAATCGGCATCGGCGGCGGCTTCGGCGGAGCAATCGATCACGCAGGCCGGCGCAATGAAACGCGCGGCCGGGATCGTATCGGTGCTGTTATCAGGCAAATGCCGGCCGGAAATCCAATGGATCGGGGCATCGAAATGCGTGCCGGTATGCTCGCTGCAGGAGAAGTTATTCCAATACCAGCCGGGCCCGCGCGCGTCGTAACGGGACGCTTCCTCGACGCGGAACGGCCACGCTTGGCCCATTTCCGGCGGCAGCACGATTTGCGGAAATTCCGGCGACAGTGTCTGCGTTAGGTCGACGACACGGATGCGCCCGGCGACGAGATCGGCGGCCAATTGCAAGAGCACGTCACTCATCGGTCACCTCGGCAGCGCGGCAAGCTCGCGCTCGAGCGCCTTTGGATTGTCGCGCCAGCGCTCGAGCCAGTCCTGGGCAATATCGCCCGGAAAGACATCCTCGGCGCCGCCGCGCAACGCTTCCACGATGTCGGCGGCGAGCCGTGCCGGAGCGATCTTCGGTGGCGGCAAGGCCTGGTTCCACTCGTCCTCGATCGGTCCGGGAAACACATTGATGACGCGCACGCCGGCCGGCGCAAGCTCGGCGCGCAAACATTGTGCGAGCGACAGCGCAGCCGCTTTCGATGCCGAGTAAGTGCCGTGCGCCGGGAAGTTGGACAGCGCGAAAACGGAGAGGACATTGACCCAGGCAACCGCGCTTGACTGCCCGTCGGCGCCGCGCGCCCGCATCGCCGGCGCAAATTCCTGGGCAAGCCGCAGTAGGCCGAAATAATTGATATCCATTTCGGCACGCGCCACTTCGATGCCCTCGCGGCCCGCTATGCCGAAATTGCGGTGATGATCGGCGGTGTTTATCAGGATATCGACCCGTCCGCCGATCTCGCCGGCGATGTCTTTTACCCCGCGCGAATCGGTCAAATCGAGCGGCAGCAGCGAAACCTGCTTGATCGAGGCAAGCCGATCGAAGCCCGGTGGTTTTTTCCAAGGCTCGGCGTAGCCTGCCCAAACGAGATCGGCGCCCGCCGCGACAATCGTTTCGACCAGCGCTTGGCCGAGCGCGGTCTTGGCATCGGTAATCAAAACCTTGCGGAATTTCGGATCGCAAGTCATCTCGCGAAGCTGGCGATCGTCAGCCATGTTTGGGGTATCCTTTTCGGGAATGGCGACAAGCGCCGCCTGGCCTGCCCGGTCGAGATTGGCGACGACGCGGACACGTGACGGCGACGGCGCGCAGTCGCCGTGCAAATGGGCAACCAGGATCGGCCCGCAATCGAGCTTGATCATGCCAAGCCGCCACGGCACGCGCTCGCGATAGAACAGCTCGTTGCTGTGGCGCAGTAGCGTTTCCGACACAAGCTCTCCAGCACCGTCCTGCGCGCGCCAGTCGAGTCGATGCGACAGGCAGGCGCGGCACGCTTCCCGCGGTGGGTACTGCACCGTTCCGCAGTCGCGGCAGACTTGCAGTTCGAACTTGCCGCGCGCCGCCGCCGCCGTAAGTCCGAGCGCAACGCGGCTGCGATTACCCGGCGGCAACATCGGCTGCCGCGTCCGCAAAATCGGGTTCTTGCGCGGTGGCCGCACCAAAGGACGGGTCACGACGGCCCCCTTTCGCCGGCAAGGATCGCCGCGCCGCTGCATAATCCGCGATCGTAATTGATCATGCCAAAGCCGCTGGCGAGACCGACCCGAGCATCCGCAACGGCGCCGCCGAGCGGCTCGCCGATCAATTGCCGAACAATCTCCACCAAGCCGAGGAAGCCACCGGCCGCGCCGGCTTGGCCGAGCGACAATTGGCCGCCTGATGTGTTGACCGGAAACGTCCCGTCGATCGTAAAGCTGTTGCGACGCACGAAGTCAGGCCCTTCGCCCTTCTCGCAGAATCCGAGATCTTCCAATTGCATCATGCAGATCACCGGATAGTCGTCGTAGCTCGACATGACGTCAACGTCTTGCGGCCCAACACCGGCCTCCGCGTAAAGCTCATCGCGATCAAGCGCCCAGCCACCGCGATACTGAATCGGATCATCGGGAAATGCGTTGTGGCGCTCGATGGTCGACAGGATACGGGCATAGGGCAGGCCGAGCTTCTCCGCGCGTTCGCGGCGCAAGACCAGGAAGGCCTCCGCGCCGGCGCAGGGCATGACGCAGTCGAACAGGCGAAGCGGATCGGCGATAAGCCGCGCGTTCAGATAGGCTTCGAGCGTAAGCGGCTTCTTCATCAAGGCATGAGGGAATTTCACGCCGTTGGCGCGCTGCGCCACACACAGTTTGCCGAAATCCTCACGGGTCGCGCCATACGTCCGCATGTAATAGTCGGTCAGGAAGGCAAAGCTGGCATTCGGGCCGCCCGAGCCATAGGGATACACCGCGTCGCGGGCAAACTGGCTGAAGGTCGCAACGTTCAGGCGGAACGAATCGGTATGGTTGGTGTCGCCCGCCAGGCAGGCAACGGCTTCCGCATCGCCGGATTGCACGGCCCGCGCCGCGCGGCGCAGCGCAACAACGCCGCAAGCGCCGCCCATCGGAATGTGGTCGAGCCACCGCAAAGTGAGACCGAGGTGTTGCGTCAGGCCGACCGCCGTGTCCGGCGCAAGCGTGAAGCTCGATACGCACAGGCCATCGAGCCTGTCCTTGCCGAGACCCGACCGCTTCAACAGCTCGGCAAGCGCGCTGGCGAGAAACCAGTGCGCGCCACGGATCGAGTAACGCGCATAGGGCACCGTCACAGGGACGGTGACGACGACATCATCGTAGGCGGCGCGTTGGCGGCTCATTCGATATTATTCTATTCCTGCGTCGGCCATACTAGAGGCAAGCGCGCCGGACGGAAGGCTGCCATTAAGAAGTAAGGTGGAAAATTGCGGTAGGCTGACGAAAGCCCCCTGAACCGTAGGACCACGCTTGCATATCCTCATCAACGACTTTATCGGCGGCGTCCTCGATCGCGGCATCCCGCTCTATGTACGCAATTTGGCCGACGGGCTGCGGCAAGAGGGTTTCGGCGTCAGCATTGTCCGCGCGCCCGCCATCTGCCGCAAGCTGCCGCGGGGCATATTCTATATGATCGCGGTCTTCGTCGAGCAGACTACGCTGCCGCTGATCGGGTGGTGGTCGGGCGCCGATGTCACGCTTTACCCGTACAACTCGGTCAGCGTCATCGATCTCCTGACACGGCGCGGGCGGATCGTGGTGCACGATCTCGAGCAGCTGAATCGCGGCATGTCGCCGTCCAAGGCGTATTTTCTTGCCTGCTACCGGGCCATCAAATGGCTCAATCGCCCGTTGTTTACGATCTCCACGCTATCGCGCCAAAGGATAATCGCGAGCGGCCTGTTCGGTAGCGGCGCAGTCACGATCCTGCCGAACACCTTCTATGCATTCGAGGGATTTCTCAGTGCTGCGGCGCCACAGCGCAAAGCGAAGACATCTATTCTGTTGTGCAGCGGTTCGACCGCGAACAAAGACCTCGAATCCGTTATCGCCGACTTTTTGCCGAAAGCGCTCGCTGGCGGCTATCGCGTCTCAGTTCTCGGTCTGCACAAAACGGCAGATACGCAGCGCTTCGCCTCGCTCGCCACATACTTGCAAAGCGGCCAGTTGCGGGTTTGCGGCCAGTTGTCCGACCGCGACGTCGCGGCCGAATATCAGGCCCACGAAATCGTGTGGGTGCATTCGCTGCGCGAAGGCTTCGGCCGCTGCGTCGTCGAGGGAAGGCTCGCCGGCAGCCGCGTCATCTGCACGGATATCCCCGAATTTGCCGAACTGCGCGACACCGAGGTCCATCTTTACAAGGACGCGGCAGACTTCATGACCGCGCTCGACCGACTTGCACGGACGGACACAGCGATCGGTTCCTACGAGGGCTACCGCTATCGCGAACTGTTGCGCAACGCGATCAAAGGCGGCCTGTAAACATCGCACGCCAGGCTGATCTCAGCTTGCCAATGCGGTTTCGATGATCTGGCGGGCGGCGGCAAGTTCGTCGAGGGCGTCCTGAAGCTTGCGGCGCCCCTCGACACCAAGCGAACGAGGCTGCACCGACGCAGCCCGCGGCTCCAGTGTCGGCTCGGGCCGGCCGTGCGGAGGCTCGGGAATACGTTCGGCGGCGGACGATGGCGCGAGCGCAAACAAATTCGGCTCCGGCCGTGCTGCCGCAACATCTTCGGTTTCGTCGAGGCGTTCTGTCTCGGCTTTATCGTCGTTGTGCTCCGGAGGCGGCGGCTCTGCGCCCGCGCGCCACACGTCCTGCACGAAAGCCGCGCCTTGTTCGCGCATGATCCGCTGCACGCCGCGGATGGTATAGCCTTCGCCGTAGAGCAGATGGCGGACGCCGCGCAGCAGATCGACGTCGTCGGGACGGTAGTAGCGTCGCCCGCCGCCGCGCTTCATCGGCCGGATTTGCTGGAAGCGGGTTTCCCAGAACCGCAAGACGTGTTGCGGTACGTCGATCTCGTCAGCGACTTCGCTGATGGTGCGGAATGCGTCTGGCGCCTTGTCCACTGGACCGATCCTCGCGGTAGCGCTTTGCCTTATCTCACGCAGACAGAAATGACTGAGAGAGCGCGGCCGAAAGACTTATGCCCCGGCACGCCATTCGCTTCCGGCGTCATGCCGCCGGCGGGCTACTTGAATCGGAATTGATCCGCTGCTTGAGGATCGCCGACGGCTTGAACACCATGACCCGGCGCGGCGAAATCGGTACTTCCTTGCCGGTCTTGGGGTTACGGCCGATGCGCTGGCCTTTCTTGCGCACCACGAACGAACCAAACGAAGACAGCTTCACGGTCTCGCCACGCTCCAGGCAATCCGTAATCTCTTTGAGTACCAGTTCTACGAGTGTTGCGGATTCGGTGCGCGACAGTCCAACTTTTTGATAGACCGCCTCACACAAATCCGCACGTGTGACCGTCTTTCCCGCCATCGCCAGCCCCGAGCACGGCGATCGATCGATCATCGATCAAGATATCGTGCTGAATTATCAAGGATATTAGCTTGTCGGCGACCGGTCAACGGGCTTCCTCGGCATTCCGTCGAGGCGTTACCAGCGCACCAGTGCCGCGCCCCAGGTGAAGCCGCCGCCCATGGCTTCGAACAATAGCAGGTCGCCGCGCTTGATGCGGCGGTCGGCCACCGCATCGGCGAGCGCCAGCGGGATGGATGCGGCCGAAGTATTGCCGTGACGGTCGACGGTGGTGACGATCTTCCCGGGTGGGATCCCGAGCTTGTGAGCCGAACCGTCGATAATCCGCTTGTTTGCCTGATGCGGGATGAACCAGTCGATATCGGCGGCGCTGTAGCCGGTAGCCTCGAAGGCGTGCTCGACCACGTCCGTGATCATAGCCACAGCGTGGCGGAACACCTCTTTCCCCTCCATGCGCAAATGGCCGACGGTGCCTGTCGACGAGGGTCCGCCGTCGACATAAAGCTTCGACTTGTGCCGGCCGTCGGAGCGCAACTGCGTCGTCAGAATGCCACGGTCGTCGCGGGTTCCCGGTTGCTGTTGCGCATCGAGCACCACGGCGCCTGCGCCGTCGCCGAACAGCACGCAGGTCCCGCGATCGGTCCAGTCGAGCAGCCGCGAAAAGGTCTCCGAGCCGATCACCAAGGCGCGCTTGAACGACCCCGATCGCAAGAGCGCGTCGGCCGTTGCCAGCGCATAGACAAAGCCGGAACAGACCGCCTGCAGATCGAAGGCGGCGCCGCGAGTGATGCCGAGGTCGGCCTGCACCGCGACGGCACTGGCGGGAAACGTGTTGTCGGGCGTCGAGGTTGCCAGCACGATGAGGTCGATCGACTGGGCATCGACATGCGCATGGGTAAGCGCGGCCTGCGCCGCCCGCACCGCCATATGCGATGTGAATTCGCCGGGCGCGGCGATCCGGCGCTCGTGAATCCCGGTGCGCTGAACGATCCAATCGTCCGACGTGTCGACCTTCTTGGCGAGGTCTTCATTGGTGAGGACCTGGCTCGGCAGGTAACTACCGCAGCCGAGGATAACAGAGCGCAATTGCGTCACGAGGCTGCTCCGCCGATCGCGCGGCGCGGCGGCTTGCCGGGACGCCCAAGCGCGGTTCTGATCTTCGCCAAGAGTTCGTCCTGCACCACGCCGTGACCAAGCTCGATGGCGGCTGCGAATCCTTCCGCGTCGGTGCCGCCATGACTTTTGATGACGATACCATTGAGGCCGAGAAACACGCCGCCATTGGCGCGGCGTGGGTCCATGCGTTCGCGCAAATGGCGAAACGCCGAACGCGCAAACAGATAGCCGATCTTCGCGCTCAGCGACCGGCTCATGGCGCCTTTGAGATATTCGCCGATCTGCCGCGCGGTTCCTTCCGCGGCTTTGAGCGCGATATTGCCGGCAAATCCTTCGGTCACGACGACGTCGACTTTGCCCCGGCCAATGTCGTCGCCCTCGACAAAGCCGCGATAATCGAGATCCGGAAAATCTTCCTCCCGGAGCATACGGCCGGCGTCGCGAACTTCTTCCAGGCCCTTCACTTCCTCGACCCCTATATTGAGGAGACCTACCGTCGGTCGCGCGAGGCCGAACAGAATCCGGGCTGTGGCGGCTCCCATGACCGCAAGGTCGACCAGGTGCTCGGCATCCGCGCCGATCGAGGCGCCGACATCGAGCACGATCGATTCACCGCGCAAAGTCGGCCACAGCGCCGCGATCGCCGGGCGATCGATGCCGGGCAAAGTCTTCAGATTGAATTTCGCCATCGCCATCAGGGCGCCGGTATTGCCGGCGGACAGCACCATATCGGCCTCGGCTTTCTTGACCGCGTCGATCGCGAGCCACATCGACGACTTCCAGCGGCCATAGCGCAGGGCCTGGCTGGGTTTGTCCTCCATCCGCACCGCGACGTCGGTATGGACGACGCGCGAGACTTTTTTCAGCTCCGGCCGGGCTTCGAGGAGCGGCCCAATGAGCGCAGCATCGCCGAAAAAAGCGAATGCATTTTCGGGATGGCGCTGGCGCGCCAGTTCCGCCCCGGCCACGACCACGGCGGGGCCGTGGTCACCCCCCATCGCATCGAGGGCAATGCGGACCTTGTCTGACATTGGCCGGCCTTGCGGTCGCTAGGACCCCGATTCCGAAATTCGCATGCGGTCAGAGCCTCGTTTCATGCGGATTTCGGAATCACGGGTCGCCAGTAAATTTATGATTTTTGTGCGGATTTTTAGAATTTGCAGTTCCGATCGGGGCGCGGGCGAGGATTATAGGAATTTCGGGCCGGCCGCACTAGCCCTTCAGCTTCGCAAGCGCGGCAAACGGACTTTCCTCGGGCTTGGGCTCCGCCGGCGGTTCAAAACTCGCCCCGGGCTTCCGGGGATAAGGATCCAGCCCCAGAATCAGGAATTCGGTGGCGAGCGCACCCAGATCGACTAGGCCGCCGATCAATGGCTCCGGACCGTCCAGCTTTACCTCCCGCGATTTGTCGTCGCTATCGTCGTCGTCCTCCCTCTGCCCATCTGCCACAGGCTGCGGCGGCATAAAGACGAGGTCGACCGTTTCCTCGATTTCGCCGACCAGCGGCTCGAGGGTAACGACGCAGGTCTGCCCGACGGTCGCCGAGACTAGGCCGGTGACGTGCAGGCCGGCTTCGCCACGGCGCTTGAGCTCAAACTGCGCTTGCAAGCGCGGCAGATCGCGCAACCCAGCGATCTCGGCGACCGCGGCACGCACGGCAGCGTCGGCGACGAGCTCGACCCGCTGGCCGGTCGCGGCGACCGTCTCGACCGCAAGCGGAAACCGCCACGGCGGTGCAGCGCCGTTTGGAGATTTTTGCGGGGATTTCCGCGGAGCTTTCTGCTTAGACATCGGCGATCGCCTCAGGTTCGGGAAACACAACGTCGCCGCGCAGCAAGGCGTCCTCCTCCTGAGCCTCAAACTGCCGCAACGCGGTTCGCGCATAACGCGCCAGCCGAATAGCCCCTTGGCCAGGCTCGGCATCTGCAAAGATATTACGCGCCAGCGCCATCTCAAGCTCCCGCTGGTCCGGCGCGCCAAGAGCCGCCAGGTAGGCCGCTTGCCGGCCGTAAAAGGCCTCACCGAAACGGCGCATCCGTTTCGGCACGGCAAGGTCGCCGACGCCCATTTCACGAAGATTGGCGTCGAGATCGCGGCAGAACACGTCGAAAAGCTCCTGCCCGACGCCCCGCTCAGCGCCCTCGCCGCGCTCAAGCCGGGCCAACAGCAGCACGAGATGCAGCACGATCAGATCGAAACGGCCCTCGACGGTGTCCGCAACCTTATAGCTCGTATAGAAAGCAGGCACGCGCGCTTGCGCCACGATGGCGCCATAGAGCGCGGCAATGTTGCGGCCCTGGGAGCCGAGCCGAAAGCGTCTCAAGATCATAAGGTTAATCCGGGTCGTTGCGATCGTTTGGGAAGCGCCGGAGGGGCAGCCCGATTGCCAAGGTCCGACTTTGGGGTTACGGCACGCGGCGGCTTGGTGCAAGTTAGGGACGACGATGTGGGGCTGTTCTAGGCAAAGCGTGCGTCGAACCGGACTGGCGGCGCGCGGCGCGTTCCTCGCACTTTCGCTCGCGCTAGCCGGCTGCGGCACCGGCGAGACTTTTCAGCGCGGCTATGTGCTGCCGGACGGAGCGCTTGAGCAGATCCCGCTCGGCGCATCGCAGGAACAGGTGCTGCTCGTTCTCGGCACGCCGTCGACGGTCGCGACCGTGAGCGGCGAAGCCTTCTATTACATCTCGCAAAAGGCCGACCGCCCGATCTCCTTCATGCAAGCCAAAGTGACCGATCAGCGCGTCATCGCCGTTTATTTCGACAAGCAGCGCAAAGTTCAGCGGCTCGCCGAATACGGCATGAAGGACGGCAAGGTATTCGACTTCGTCGCTCGCACCACGCCGACCACCGGCAACGACCTGAACGTGATCACGACGCTCATTCACAATCTCCAAGGCAGGGGCTCCTAAACCCCTGCCCTGTCGTCTCGTTGATCGGAAAAAGCCGCGGACTAGTGCGCCAGCACCGCGAGCAGCAACAGCGCCACGATATTGGTGATCTTGATCATCGGATTGACCGCGGGGCCGGCGGTGTCCTTGTACGGATCGCCGACGGTATCGCCGGTCACCGCCGCCTTGTGGGCGTCGGAGCCCTTGCCGCCGTAATGGCCGTCCTCGATATACTTCTTGGCATTGTCCCAAGCGCCGCCGCCTGACGTCATCGAGATGGCGACGAACAGACCGGTCACGATGACGCCGAGCAACATTGCACCGAGCGCCGAGAACGCCGCCGATTTGCCCTGCGCACCGCCTCCGGCCACGAAGTAGATCAAGAAATAAACCACGATCGGCGACAGCACCGGCAACAGCGACGGGATGATCATTTCCTTGATCGCGGCCTTGGTCAGCATGTCGACGGCGCGGCCGTAGTCCGGCTTGTCGCGGCCTTCCATGATGCCGGGCCGCTCGCGGAATTGCCGCCGCACTTCCTCGACGATCGCGGATGCGGCACGGCCGACCGCGGTCATGCCCATGGCTCCGAACAGGTAGGGCAACAAGCCGCCGAACAGCAGGCCCGCGACGACGTAGGGATTATTGAGCGAGAAGTCCGGCGCAACGCCTTGAAAATACGGATGATCCTTGGCGCCGGCGACGAAGAATTTCAGATCTTCGTTGTAGGCGGCAAACAGCACCAGCGCGCCGAGGCCCGCCGAGCCGATCGCATAGCCCTTGGTCACGGCCTTGGTGGTATTGCCGACGGCGTCGAGCGCGTCGGTCGATTTGCGCACTTCCTTGGGCAAGCCCGCCATTTCGGCAATGCCGCCGGCATTGTCGGTCACCGGCCCGAAGGCGTCGAGCGCCACCACGATGCCGGCAAGCGCCAGCATGGTGGTCACCGCGATGGCGATGCCGAACAGCCCCGCGAGATTATAGCTGACCAGGATGCCGGCGATGATGACCAGCGCCGGCAAGGCAGTCGCTTCGAGCGAAATCGCAAGACCCTGGATGACGTTGGTGCCATGGCCGGTCACCGAGGCTTTGGCGATCGACTGCACCGGCCGGAAATTGGTGCCGGTGTAATATTCGGTGATCACGATGATCAGGCCGGTGACCACGAGGCCGACGATGCCGCAGATGAACAGCGTCTGTCCCGAATAGGCGACGCCCGGCAGCTTGCCGAAGCCGATGAGCTGATGGGTCACGCCGGCGATACCGATCAGCGACAGCACGGCGGTCGCGAGCATGCCCTTATAGAGCGCGCCCATGATCGACTGACTTGGACCGAGCTTGACGAAGAAGGTGCCGATGATGGACGCGATGATGCAGACGCCGCCGATGGCGAGCGGATAGGTCATCATGGTCATCACCGAGCCGGTGCTGGCGAAGAAGATCGCGGCGAGCACCATGGTGGCGACGGTGGTCACCGCATAGGTCTCGAACAAGTCGGCCGCCATGCCGGCGCAGTCGCCGACATTGTCGCCCACATTGTCGGCGATGGTTGCGGGATTGCGCGGATCGTCTTCCGGAATGCCGGCCTCGACTTTGCCGACCAGATCGCCGCCGACGTCGGCGCCCTTGGTGAAGATGCCGCCGCCGAGCCGGGCGAAGATCGAGATCAGCGACGCGCCGAAGCCGAGCGCCACCAGCGAATCGATCACCTCGCGGTCGTTTGGCGCCATGTGCAGAGTGCCGGTGAGGAAGCCGAAATAGAGCGTGACGCCGAGCAGCGCCAGGCCCGCAACCAGAAGGCCGGTAATGGCGCCGGCGCGGAACGCGATCTCGAGGCCGCCGGCGAGCGATTTAGTCGCGGCTTGCGCGGTGCGCACATTGGCGCGCACCGACACGTTCATGCCGATGAAGCCCGCCGAGCCGGACAGGATGGCGCCGACAAGAAAGCCGATGGCGACGAGCCAGCCGAGGAAATAGCCGACAATCAGGAAGATCACCGCGCCGACGGCCGCAATGGTACTATATTGCCGCTTCAGATAGGCCTGCGCGCCCTCGCGGATTGCCGCGGCAATCTCCTGCATTTTTTCGCTGCCGGCGTCGGCCGACATGACCGAAATCGTGGCCCAAATCGCGTAGGCAATCGCCAGCACGCCGCAAAAAACGATGAGCCATAAAGTCTGCATGGAAAGTCCCCGGTCTATTGGAGAGCCGGACGTTCAGGCCGGCCCGAAAGGAATGGCGCCTCGCATTACAATGGACTGGCGGGTGGCGCAAATCGGCGCGGAGATTGCACAATATGGCCCCAAGGTGCAACGCCCGAACAACGTCCGCATGCCGCTTTCCCCCTGCCCTACAAACGCGTTTCGCAAGCCCAATCCTCGCGATCGTTGCACAACGGCAACCTTCCCCTCGCCCGCTTGCGGGGAAGGTCGGGAGGGGGCCTGCGGCCGCAACGCTCGTGCAAGCCACGAACACTTGCCCCCTCTGGCATCGCTACGCTCGCCTCCTCCCCCGCAAGCGGGGGAGGACAGGGAAAATCGTTCTCGCAGCGCATGCGCGCCCGAGTTTTGCAGTCGCCAGCCACGTGAAGCGCGAACCTTGGGCTGCGAGCCAAAACAGAGCGGTGGATTCTCTGCTTTCCCGTTCG
>JBAPUM010000142.1:0-17582 GCA_049282655.1 Xanthobacteraceae bacterium | reverse complement strand
GGGCCGGACCGATATCGCTACGGAAGGGGCACCATAAATGACAGTGGAGGTCCCCTATAAATTTTGTCTCTACACCCAATATAATCAGGGTATTTCGAGAATGAGAATTTCACGCAGGGCCGACAATGTCACTTTTTGGTGCCCAAAGGGGTGATCGAGTAGCAATCGAATAGCGAATGGATAGTCGTGGCAGTAGTGAAATATTAGCGGTTTGGGGCAAATAAATCAGACGGTGAATTTAACCGTCGGCAAGCTCTGTGACTCGTGGTGCGCTCCCCACGGCGTAGGTCCTGATAGGCCCAAGCGCGTTGCGTTGCGGAAATTGCCTCGCGGCCGCGCCGGGCCAATGAGACCGTGACGAGGTGACTAAGTCATGGCTCGCTGCAGCGGCAGATTCCCGGTTTCGAAGAGTGGACCATGCTCAGAGGCTCAAGGCCCGGTGAACGCCGCGGCGGTCGAAAGCGGGATACGCCGAACAGACGAACTATTCTGGCGGATCGAATCCTGACGATCGGATTAGACCACCCAACGGCGTCGCGGCGGGCACTGCTCCGCAAATTGGCCAAGGACCGTACGCTGCCGGCCGATATACGGATGGCGGTAGCGCCTAAATGCTTCCCGGCGAAACCAGCGCAATCCCGTCGAACCGGCCGGCAGCGAATTTTGGCCGGCGTGCGGACCACGGAGCAGCCCGAGGCCAAGGCAGGCGCTGCGGAAAAGTCCGAGGGCGCAGATGGAGCTAGCCCGAACGCCCGCCCTCAGGTGCTCGATGCCCTGTTTGGCATCGTCCAGGAGATTACTGCGGCTCCCAAAGCGCGAAGAAGAGCGGCGCTGAAAATCGCAGAATTTCTTCTGCCCAAAACCGCCAAGAAGGCGAAAGCCCTGCCTGACGAGTACGGCTTCACCGTCAACCCCCATCTCGCCGCTCATTATCGCGACATTGAACTTCAAGTGCGGTCGCTAGAAAATCAACCGAGCCGCATTATCCCTGCCAATGCGGAAAAGCTCAGGAAATTGAAGGCTCGCGCGGATGCGATCCGCCGGCGGCTACAGGTTCCGTGCCCCACAAAATACGGCTACAAACAAGTCGCTAATGACTACTTCAGACTGTTGGATTTTACCGGGCTCCGCGATGAGAAGATCGCTCTTACCGAGGAATGGGCGGCCGAAGAAGCGCATCGGAAAGTGCGCTTCGATGTGTTCGCGACAAGTCCGGAGTCAGTAGCGCAAAGGCGGCGCCAAGAACTACAGGACGCGGAACGGCGCTCTTATAACCGCGGGGACAGGGGATATTTCTACCCGCCACCGCTTTCCCACAAAGACCAAAACGATCTTGAGCTTTTGCGGTGGCTTTATGCCAAACATAAATCAAACGACGAGCCGGTTGAACCTGAAATCCACGGCTGCCATCCCTTTCTGCACGAATCACCGGCTTCGGACGGCAATTTCTATCCGCCGGACTCCAAACTGCGGCCGGGTCCATAAGTGCGGGGGGCGATCTGGCAGAGTTAGTGCAGGCCGCGAGTGCCGAGTCTCATATCAACAAGGTCTCTCCGGACGAGGTTCACGAGTACAATCAGATTTAGGCAGCTGGGCCGCGCCGGCACTCTCCCCAGTGTTTCAACAAATCCTCGATGCTACAAAAACGCAGCGGGAATATGCCCCGAGAGCCGCTTCCACCCCATCAAAGCAGGCCCGCTCGCGCATGTGGCATCCTCGCCGATCGCCGATTAGACTTAAGCCAACATGCCCAGTGATTTTCGTCCGTCCGATCGAGTAGCTGCCCCCGGCCGGTATCGCGCCAAGCGGGGTGTATCAAGGGAGGTGTATCATGAGCCGTAACTTGACAGGCATGGCCGCAATCTTCGTGTCGATTCAAATTGCCACACAGGCTGTCGTCTCCCCGGCCGCTGCGATCAGCGCGGATCTCGCAAAAAAGTGCCGTGAGATGGCGATAAAGGCTCATCCGCCAGAGCCGGTCGGCACGAGCCCCTACGCGCAATTGGAACGCGACTTCTTCAGCAATTGCGTCGCCAAGAATGGCGAAGCCCCGGGCAGCGATAAAGAAAAGGGGCAGACTTCCAGTCCGCGCTGAGCCCGGCCGATAAACTCCTACATCGCGGCGGGACGTACTAGCCGTCACGACGCTCTCCCCGGATAGATGGCGCGACAGTCGCGCCGCGTCGGGAAATGGAACCAGTGAAATGGAAGTGGTCGCACGACAGGCGCCGTTATGGCGCGCCCTCGGCGAACGTGGCCGCATTAGTGCAAGGGAGGCCGCCAACGCGTGCGGCCGATGAAATAAATTCCCTTGCACCGTTTTCATCCATCTCTAAAAGCGGCTGATAGCCCGGCTCCGCCTCGCTATTGATCAGCAACATGGCACGGTTATCTAGAATGAGCCACCCGTTGCCGCCGCGCACGATGACGACAACATGCTCTTCATCGAGGGATTTGACATTCTCAATTTATGTGCGTGCCGAGGTTGGGCACCCGGAAGGCGTGAAAGCCGAGCTTCGGTCCAAGGCAGTTCTGACGCGTTGGCTCGTCCCTGCCCTCCGTCACGATTTAGACCCACCGAGCAATAGCTCCGGCAACTGGCGATGTTCGTGGCGATGCGCCGGCCTCGTCACGCGATTCCCGCTTCAAACCTCGCAAGCCAAGCGTGCGGAATTGTCACTCACCCAGCACCGCGGCCTCGACGGTTTCGGGGTCCTGGTGTTCGATAAATTGGATGGCAAAGCCGCCGTCAAAATGACGGACGACCCGCCCTATCACGCTGCCGACAGCCAGCACCGATTTAATGGCGGGTAACGTGTCGGCCGATATCGCCGCGCCCGTTACGGAGAAATCGCGCACCAGGCAAGTTTCGACGCTGCCGTCGGCAAAGGTCAGCCGTGAATAGGCATTTGCCGGCACGATGCGGCTGGCAGCCCGTCGGTTGGGCGTATCGTGATTTTTAAAGTTTTCCAGCCACTCGATCTTGGCGACGAGCTCGCCGCGTTTTTCCCGATTCGCGGTAACGCTCATCATGAAGCCGCCTTTGATCAGACGGGTAATGGGGCCTTCCAGCTTCCCCAGATGATCAACATGGGCGATCACCCGCTCGCCTATTTTTCCGCTGACTGGACCCGCGAGACCGATCTCGTCGGGTGAGAGATAGACCGCACGGCACGGGAATACCCGCCGCTCGCCGCGCGCATCGCGCAGGTCGGCGAGCGAATAGCGTCCTGGAATGCGGACGATGACGCGAACCTCCGGCGGGGGCTCGACGAAGACGACGTCACCCGAATTCAACTCCTCCTCCGGCGACATGCCACTCGCTCCAGACATAAACACTATGCTCCTCGAAACCTGCTGGGTTTTTCGAGTCCCTTCACAGGCGTTGTTTGGGCTCCGCAAGGGTAGCGGTCTTGGTCGCGCGCATGCGCAGTAGCGCCATCAGCCGATCGAATGACATGGGCTGACCGAGGAGGAAGCCTTGGGCATAGTCGCAGCCCATGCTGAGAAGGGCAGCCACTTCGGAAGCTTTTTCTAGTCCGACGGCGACGGCGCTAATCTCGAAATTGTGAGCAAGTTCGATGAGCTTGCGGCACTTCTGAGCGTGCATTCTATCCGACCCGCAATTCGCAACAAATGCGCGGCCGAGCTTTAACTCTTCGAACGGCACTTTCCCGAGCTTCGCCAGCGCCGAATAACTGTCGCCAAAATCGTCGACTGCGATTCCGACGTTGGCGGGCATCAATTTCGTGGCAATATCGGTCGCCGTTCCCAGCTCGCTCACAATCTGTTTTTCCGGAATATCGATGATGAGGCCGGGCCACTGACTCGATTTGGAACCGATGATGTCAAGGAGCGGCAGCTCCTTGAGTGCTCTGAGCGGTAAGTTGACGGAAAGCCGCAACCTCACTCCCAATTCGGAAAATTTCGCTTCGGCTTCGAGCACGCTGGTCACTGTGTGCCGCGCCAGCGACAAAAGATCGTCGTCGGAGGCGCCGGGCAGAAATGCAATGGGTAGGACACGCCCATATTCCGGGTGGCAGGCACGGACAAAGGCTTCCGCGCCGACGAGTTGCTTTCGCCGCAGGTCTATTTTCGGCTGATACCAGTACTCGATCCAGTTGTTCTCGAGGGCCTCGTCCAATCCAAAGCGGCACGCGGCCGGGGCGGCGTCGCCCAGCCCGAGTGAGTGAATGATATTGACTATCTCACGGCCCTGAAAAGGCTTGGTCAACCCAGCAAGCGCAACTAGCTTCTGTTGCTCGACAATTTTTTTTACGTGCTCGAGCACAGCCGCGCCTCGGGTGCTCATCAATTGTATAAATCCGAAATAGCCTTGTTGCGCTAGCGCATCGGTCAGTCCGATCGTTTCCCTGGCGTCGCGGCCAACATTCAAAAAGACCAGATCGGGAGAATGGCGGCCGACCGCCTGGAGAAATGCCGGTGCATCGGAAAATTCTGCAGTCCGAATACCGTGGCCGTACAATATCACCGAAAGGAAATGGCACGTCTGCAGATCGTCGTCGACGATGTAGCAAGTCGGCATACCGTCGTGGCCAGCCCGACTATTGGGGCCGAAGGATAGATCGGGACTTACTTCGACCGGCAACATACAGAGCAAAACCTCGGACGGCTTCCAGTAATGTTTCAGGATTATTTGTCGGCTGCGCTAAAAACGAAACGGCCGCTGAGCAGACGGAACCGAAAGAGCATCGTAATGACTGCCCCAATCATCGAGTGCTGCTTTAGTGTGGCTCGGCTTGCCGCAATTATCTCGTGTGTCCGTGCCATAGTGGACAATAAAACATTAATAAGATCCAAACGTTAGGTTGTACAAATGCAACGGTTTCGATTCAGCACACTATGCTTAAAACATTGTAAGAGGCGGTTGCAGGGCCAGCGCTGCGCTACACCCATCCCTGATAACGAGGGATCGTTACACGGCACCCGCGATTGCGCCGGAAGAAGAACAATCGGTGGAAACACAACCGCACGATGATGCGCTCCTTGCGGCGGGGTGTCTTGCGGCCTTTAGCACTTAATGTGACCGCAGAGGCTCACTTCGACCGTGGAGCTTTTAATGTTACGAAGCCATAACATGCAGCCAATCTTAGTCAGCATGCCCGGTGTGAGGTGGCCCCGGTTGTCTGAACAGCTTTTCCGCGTCGATAAGTGGAGCGTCTGCCTCGGTTAGGCTGCCAAGCGGCGAGGCAGCGGGGTGAAGTAGGCGTGATCGGGTGTCGTGCCGTCAAGGCTCGAGTGTGGTCGTCGGCCATTGTAGAAGTCCAGATAACGACCGATCGACGCACGGGCCTCGCTGACGCTGTCGTAAGCTCGCAGATAAACCTCCTCGTACTTGATGCTGCGCCACAGCCGCTCGACAAAAACGTTATCGCGCCAAGCGCCCTTGCCGTCCATGCTGATCGCAATGCCGTTGTCCGCGAGCACACCGGTGAAGGCCGCGCTCGTGAACTGCGAGCCCTGGTCGGTATTGAAGATGTCCGGCTTGCCGTGACGCGCCAGCGCATCCTCCAGCGTCGCGACGCAGAACTCAGCCTCCATCGTGATCGACAGCCGCCACGACAGCACGCGGCGGCTCGCCCGGTCGAGCACGACAGCCAGATAGACGAAGCCACGCGCCATCGGGATGTAGGTGATGTCCATCGCCCACACCTGGTTCGGCCGCTCGATCGAAAGCCCGCGCAGCAGATACGGGTAGATCTTGTGCCCGGGCTCCGGCTTCGTGGTGCGCGGACGGCGATAAAGCGCCTCTATCCCCATCCGCCGCATCAGCGTCTTGACGTGACGGCGGCCGATCTTGCACCCCTCGGCCACCAGCAGGCCGCGCAACATCCGCGAGCCGGCGAAGGGGAACTCCAGATGCAGTCGGTCCAGACGCCGCATGATCGCGAGATCGGCGGCCGACACCGGCCGCGGCAGGTAATAAGCGCTGCCACGGCTGATGTTCAGAGCTTCCGCCTGCTTGCCGATCGGCAGGTCGTGTGCACGGTCGATCATCGCCTTGCGCTCAACAGCCCGGCCTTGGTGAGCGCTCCTTCTAAAAAATCATTTTCGAGCGTCAGCTCGCCGATCTTGGCGTGCAGCCCCTTCACATCGACGCTCGGCGGCGGGGTCCCGTTGCCGCCTGGACCGAACACATTGGCCGCCGATTCCGAAAGCTGCGCCTTCCATTGCGTGATCTGGTTCGGGTGGACGTCAAAATGTTCAGCCAGCTGAGCCAGCGTCAGCTCGCCCTTGATGGCCGCAAGCGCCACCTTTGCCTCACATGGGGAGGTTCAGGTCAAGGGGGTCGTATCAGGGTGACATCAGTAGATCTCCAGCATCTGTTCCGTATCCGAGGTCTGAGCCCGATTGCATGACGCGGCCCATTTCCGAGCACGATCAACCTCACATTCGGTCGCCGCGCATCGCGGCTGCACCAACATCCCGCTTGCTGCGGTCGGGGCTCAGGAAGACGAGACCATTCTTGAAGACGGGCTTTTTAGGCCATGCAAAGGTGCGGTTCGTCCACCTGGATCCGCCAGGACTGATCAGGTCCTGGAAGATTTAAGGTTCGGTCAGCGTTTATCGTCAGGCGCGTTTCATCACGACTCCCTCGATAACGACACCGGCGGTCACATATTTCCAGAGTGCTACCAGCAGCTTTCGCGCCAGTGCCACGATTGTCCTCTTCTTAAGACGGCCGCCATTGCGCTTGACCCGTTCTTCAAACCACTGGGCCAGCGCCGATTGCGGCTGATGGCGCAGCCATAGCCAGGCAAGCTGGATGAGCGTTGTTCGCAATCGCGAATTGCCTGCTTTAGACACGCCCTGTTCGCGATCAATTGATCCGCTCTGCCACGGTGTTGGCGCCAAGCCAGCATAAGAAGCGACTTGGCGTCGATTGTCGAAGTGTCGGAAGAACCCTTCCGACCAGAGGATGGCGGCGAACTCCGGCCCGATGCCCTTGATGTCGAGCAACATCGCCGCCGGCGCTGCGTCTCGTTGCGCGGCAAGCAGCACGTCCCGCTCGGCCTCCACCGCCTTGATCTGCTCGAGCAACAGTTCCAGCCGATCGAGTTCACGGCGAACCTGAGCCTTCAGGTGATCCGGCAGCCGGCGACCATCGCCGGTCTGGAGCGTATCCAGCCGCTCCCGCCGGTCGCGGCGTAGCGGCTCGTAGCCAGATATCCCCTGTGAGAACAGCAGCCCCTTGACGCGATTGATATGCCGAACCCGCTCGACGATCAGCACCTTGCGCTCGCGGCAGAGGCGGCGACGGTCCTCTTCCTCGGGAGTCGGTGCCTTGACCATCGCGCACACCCGAGGTTCGCCCCGCTTGTACGCCAGCAGCGCGCGAACCAGCGCCTCGCCGTCGATCCGGTCAGTCTTCGCCCGACGGCGCCGACGTGATGTCGCAATCGAGGCCGGATCAACGACGTGACTTTCGATCCCTTCATTGTGCAGGGCGCGATCGATCCAGAAACCGTCAAGGCCAGCCTCCTGAATGACGACGAACGGGAAGACCTTCCCCGTCCTGGCCCGCGTTTTCTCCCGAAGTCGCGCAAAACGCTCCAGTAGCCCGGCCACATCGCCACCACGCACCACTTGCTTCGACATCTTCTCTCCGCCGCCTGGCGACAGCGATGTGATCAGCCATGTCGATCGACTGAGTTCTAATGAGACAAAAAACGCGCCAAGATCAGTACGGATAGCAGTCGCTGCTTCGGTTCGGTCAGCTACGGTTTGCATGGTCGCCTCCAGAGTGGGTGGTAGCAGCCTCACTCTGTCAGAGTGCCGGTCGCTATCCATCTCCCCATGGGATCTTGAAGGCCGGTGTGTGCATCCGGCGCGCTCGTCTGCTCATGCTCTCTCCTGATTCGCGGGCCCATCGTGCCCGCCGTCAGGCAGAAACTCCACTTAGCGCCCTGTGCAGATTCCCGGGGCCGGCTCTCGCGCCAGCGCATTATAATTTCTAAGCGAGCTTCGGGCCAGTTTTGGTGAAGGTGTCCATTAGTTTGCTCACGCATTTAGCGACGTCAAATGACGCGCCACAACAGCAACAACAGACCAACGTTCCAGCCCATCGTGAGGACGAGACCCAAAGCTATTATTGCCGGGGGCCACAAGTTGGCCAGGCTGCGTGCGTTCGTTGCCGTAATCGCAATGGCGGCAGAAGGTAACACAGCCTCGGTCCCATTCGGTGTCTCGACCTGCGCTGCCATTTTCCGTTTCTCCTAATGTCCGGCCGACATTCGTAGGTCTGCGAACTCCCGTCGTTGGGCGTTGCGCGGTCCAACGAATTCCTGTCGCTGCGTTCTCGCATTACCCCGTCGAAAATCTGGCCCAGCAGCCCTCGCCGAGCGTGCGTCCGCCGCGCGATTCCGATTAGTCAGGGCAAACATCCCGAGGATGACCCGAGCGACCCTGTCACCGTCCGCAAGCGCGCGGATCGGTATTTTGCTGACGCCGCGGTCGTAGTGAATGCGAATCGCAGAGACATGGCCGTCCAGGTAACTGCGCGACACGCCTATCCTTCTGATCGAATGCCAGCCGACGCGTCGGTAATTGCGAAGTGTGATGCCAGCCTCATCGATCTCAAGTGGCCAATACATGCTATGCAGCCAAAGCAACGCGCTTCCCAGTCCGAGGGTTGACGGCAATAAGGCGAACATCCAAGTCCGATAGTTGCGAGCTAGCGATATTTTCATCGCTCCCGTCCGGATTCGACGGCCCCTGCACTTCGCATCTAGAATGCTGCATTGCGGTAGAAATGTGTGCCGAGGCCGACAAGTAACGCATATGTGCATCCCGCAATGCGCAACGATGATGGCTCCGCACCCGCGCGCAGCACTGGCGATAACTGGGCCCAAATACGAGGATTATTGAAAAGTGCGCAGCATCCGCAGAGGGCGGACGCGGCCTTCGGCGCGGGAAGTTTAATTCAGAACTCTAGAGATTCCGACATTCCGTATAAATCGGCGCATTCAGTGCGTCGGTGCGCTCGAGACAATGCGCCGTGTCGGTAATCGGCCCATCGAGTGTGAAATCATAGGCGACGCCCTTGAGAACCAAAGCGTACCGCCCCGCTGGGAAGACCACAGGATGATCGGGCCGAATAACAATCATCTCAGGATTGTCAGGCACCGGCGCCACACTCATCTGGTAGGAGTTGCTGCGCACCACCCATGACGCTTCGAGATTCGTCACCGTCGGCTTGCCTTGGGCATCGAATGTCAGCGCCCGCTTGACCTGCGCCACGACGCGCACTGCCACCCGGTCAGGGGCCTCGTTGGCGATGTCGCGCCGAAACACCACGAATTGCAGTTGGCCAATCGGTAACTGCGCCCGGCTCGGCGTGGAAATCAGAGTCGAGATCGCAACGCGCGGGTCGGGAACCTTGATTGGCAGCAAGTCGATTTCGGTCAACTTACCGCCGCTGACGGCATAGACCCCGTAGGCACTTGGAAGAGGCATATTGGGAATGCCCGGCAAGGAAACCGTCTTTGGCCGCGCAGCCGGCGTTTTGTCATTCGCGGAAGGATTGGCGTCGCGCTTGCCTACACTTGCAGCGCTCGTGTTAGGCGGGCCATCGAGCCGGTCCAGCCCCAACAGGGCCAAGCCGGATTGGCCATCGAGAGCCGCGAAGATGAGTAACCCAACGAGGACGGCGGCCAGAAGCTGGATGTTCCACCAGAAAGTGAAGCCGGAGCGTCTCTCGGGAAACGTCGAGCGATCTTGACGCTCGGCCTCCACCGACTTCGGCCAGGCGTAGGTAACCGTTTTCATGGTTGGTTCGAGGAAGAGCGGCGGGTCGTAGGAGAGATGGTCGTCCAAAACCATTGACGTGTTGTTTGCTTCCGCGCTCGGAATAAGCTCGGTGCTCGGCGCCAAACGGGTATGAGAAGCTTGATCGGTGTGCGAGGGGGAACCGGTGTGCGGAGATTGTCCCTCGCGGTTCAAATCTGTGACAGGGTTTGGGGAGGGGAGCCCAGTGTTATTCGCGCAACCCGCCTCAACTCGATCGATAGCAGCTTCGAGCGCCAAGACTTGCGCCGCTATTCCTGACCAGCCTAGCTCGTCGAATTGCCTGTAAAGATCTTTGCGTAACTTTGTGCGAGCAAATTCGTAAACCAAGGCCCGCAACTGCGCGTGATCCTGGCTGACCGCGGCAAGCATGCGGGCGAGCACCGCCTGAAAATTTAGCTCTGCCTCGGTGGGGGCGGAGCGCAACCGGATTTCATTCATAGAGCGCTCAGCTCGTACCTGCCCGCGGCCGCCGCCTCGGTGAAGCTAGCGCCGCCTCATTTCCTTCAGGTCCATTACCGAAAGAGCAAGATCGACCACTTGGTTGCGCAATTCGGCATTTTCAGTTTCGAGCTCCGCCAGAACCTGCCGATGTCCGGCGCGCGCGCGATGCAACGCGCCTAGATTCTGCGCATAGGGTATAACGATGCCGGGCGGTCTGTGAGCGTCTTCGCTCAGCATTACCAGCCGCAGATTGGTCTCGGGACGTCGATAGTCTAACGTATTGAATGCGGTAGCAGCGAATCTTGCTTCCTTATGCATGAGCCTTACTCCGGTGTCAGGCGCCGCGCATCCCCAGAACTTCCCGATGCAAGTTTCGCACCTTTGACCAACGAAGGCTAGACTTTCGGGTTGGCCTAATTGATCTGAAGGTGCTCCCATTGCTGATTTTTTCGGCGGCAAACACGTATGAGATGAACGAAATATAACCGACAAGACTATCTGACAAATAGTCTTCCAATCGATTGTATAGTTATCAGAAAAACCCGTGCCATCCGAGACACCAACGTAATATAGCGAGGTAATTGGGTAGCGCCCCACGTTCACTGTTCGTGCAGCTTAACTTATAGCCTGACTACCACCCTGGGTGGATTTAATATTACTATACCATCGTAACCGAGTACTGTGGTGCAACATATCGACACAATATTGTCTATGTACATCGCATTAATTCTGTCATAGTTCCTTTGCTTGCGGCTTCAATTAGGATGGCATCACAGTGGTGTCGCCCGTGTGACCTGCCGCAGCGCCTGGATGGTCTACCGCGGTTCACTGAGCGGGCGCCGCCTGGGTGGGAGGGGGAAGCAAAATGGCACGAAAGAAAAAGCGGCACACCGATGCCGAGATTATAAGCAAAATGCAGGAAGCTAGCGCGCTTGCAGCGCACGGCCACAATCAAAGCGATATCGCGGAAGCCTTGGGCATCAGCGTTATGACGTTTCATCGCTGGCGGAAGGCGATGGCGCAACAGCAACAGCCAAGACTCGCCAGCATCGCTGAGACAACGCCCCCAGCGCCCGGTGCAGACCATCCAGAGCCGCACGGACAAGTCCGCATCGCAGAACTCCAACTCGAGAACACGCGCTTACGGAGGCTCGTGACCGATCTCTTGTTGGAAAGGATGAGACTAGAGGACGAGCCGTCCGGCGTTGGCTTGCGTGCTCACGGCTAGAATCGCCCTAGCCAGATGTCCGTCACGCTTTCACCGAATTCGGCACGAGCTCAGCGGCGCGTTAGTCTCGGCGACAAGCCTATAAGCTTGGCGCGCGCGCTCTAACGGTTACGAGCGACATGAGCGGGTCCAACGTCGCATCGTCGGTGAGCGCCGGCGCAACCAATGGCCTACCGACCGATGCGTAGGCAAAGCCGTGCCGATACATCTCCTCGGGCCGATAGACGTTTCGCAAGTCGACGACAACCGGGCAGGCCATCAGATCGCGCAGGCGCGGCAGCTCCAGCGCGCGGAACTGCTCCCATTCGGTAGCGATAACGAGTGCATCGGCTTCTTCCGCGCAAGCATAGGCGTTCTCACTATAGACGACATCCTTCAGCAGGCCCTGCGCTTGATCCATCCCGGCCGGATCGAACACCCGGATATGCGCACCCATGTCTTGCAAAGCGGTGATCAGCGCCAGCGACGGCGCTTCGCGCATATCATCGGTATTCGGCTTAAAGGTTAAACCGAGCACCGCGACGGTCTTACCGCGCAGCGTACCGGCAAACATGCCCGAGACCTTGCGGGCCATCGCGCGCTTCCTGGTATCGTTTACAGAGGCAACGGCTTCGAGAATGCGCAAGGGCACCTCGTGGTCCTGCGCAGTCTTGATCAGTGCACGAACGTCTTTCGGGAAACACGATCCGCCAAAACCCGGTCCGGCATGCAGGAATTTGCCGCCGATGCGGTTGTCGAGGCCGATGCCGCGCGCGACTTCCTGAACATCGGCGCCGACCTTCTCACAGAGATCGGCGATTTCGTTGATGAAGGTGATCTTTGTCGCCAGAAAGGCGTTGGCGGCATATTTGATGAGCTCGGCGGTTCGCCGCGACGTATACAGGAGCGGCGCCTGATTGAGACTCAAGGGCCGATAGATCTCGGCTACGACCTTCTTGGCGCGCTCATCGTCGGTGCCGACTACGACGCGATCGGGATGCTTGAAATCATGGATAGCCGCGCCTTCGCGGAGAAATTCCGGATTGGAGACGACGGCGAAATCGACATCTCGCCTGGCCTCCCGGATGATACGTTCGACCTCATCGCCAGTGCCGACCGGCACTGTCGATTTTGTAATGACCACAGTGAAGCCATCGAGCGAACCCGCGATCTCGCGGGCGGCTTCGTACACATAGGAGAGATCCGCGTGGCCGTCACCCCGCCGCGACGGCGTACCGACCGCGATGAACACCGCGTCCGCATCACGGACCGGCCCTGCGAGGGCGGTGGCAAAGGTCAGCCGTCCCTCTTTGACATTGGCCCGCACCAGGTCCTGTAGGCCGGGCTCGTAAATCGGGATTTCGCCTCGATCGAGCGCCTCGATCTTGGCGGCGTCCTTGTCGACGCAGACCACATGGTGGCCGAAATCGGCGATACACGCCCCGGACACGAGGCCAACATAGCCAGTACCGATCATTGCGATGCGCATGGCAATCCCCAAAAAACTTCGGACGCGCGGAAGTGCCGACGCGCCAACATAACATTGCGTATGATATTCACATGCGCAAACATTGCCCATTGTCGTCAACGGCCTGCCAAACTTATGGTCAACGCGATGCCGGGCTTTCGCAGATTCAATAGATTACGTCGCCGCATTCTTCTGGCGGGCGCAGGCGCTTTGCTGGCTGTTGCCGCAGCAGTCGCGCAGACGTCAGCGGGCACGGACCTCGACAGCAAGATTGCGGCCTGCCGCGCCATCGCGGACGATGCGGCTCGGCTGCGATGTTACGAGGCGGCGACGTCTGCATCCTCGACTGTCCCGGCGCCGCCGGCGCCAACCTCGGTGCCGGTGCCGACGCCGGCCGCGGGCTCGTGGCGCCTTGTCCGGACGCCGAATCCCGCGGGAGGTCGCGATGCAGTTTCCATCATGCAAACGGCCGACATCGCAAAGTCGGATATCGATCTTGCCGGGCTGATGATCCGCTGCGGGGAAACAAATCTGGAAACGCTCGTTGTGTTGGTAACTCCGCTGCCCCCCCGCGCACGTCCAAAAATTACGATGAGCGCGGGAGGCACCAGCAGCGAATTTACCGGAACGATCGTTCCACCCGGCGCGGAGGTCTTGCTGCCCACGGAAGCGAGTTTGCTCGTGTCCGGGGCCTGGAAAGCTAGGCCCGAACTCGCGGTGCGAATCGAAAGCGAGTCCGATCGGGTCAACGGCGTCGTTCCGCTCGCAGGCCTCGACGCTGCACTGCCTAATTTGACGGCGAATTGCACGCCGCAGTAGCCCTGCAGTGCAGCGAAATTTTCGTGAATTTATTGCAATGCGGCGACGATTTTCTCGCCCAACTCGGAATTTCGGTTGCCGTGAATCACATTCGTCTCCAGATAGTTGCTCGTTAACAGGGAATTAACGGTTTGCGGTGGAACCTGCTCACCAAGAACCGGATTGAACATCATGGCTTTGCTGCTGATCAGCTTGTTGTTGGGGATGGTGCTAGGCCAGCGCTTCAAGGTGCTGGCTCTGCTGCCCGCCATGGCCTTCCTTTTATTGGTGGCGATCGGTGCTGGGATGGCGGGTGCGCAGGGCCCGTGGCCGACGGCGCTCATGACAGTCGGAGCCCTGGCGAGCCTGCAGGTTGGTTATTTGGCAGGCGTCAGTGTCCGATACCTGCTCGCGGGCACTCGCTCTGGCAAACGCCTGACCGTGAACGTGGGCTCCCGACCGGTCGGCCGCAGCGCCCAGTCGCCGGCGCTATAAGTCCCTCATCGCTGACGTTCCAAGCGCTGAAAAGCTCGGCCAAGGGTGTACGTCGGCTATCCTCGTAACATGCGCGACGTATCGCAGACCAATGCGATCGGCCTCGAATTAACACTCGGCCGTACAAGGGGCGCGCATGGGGGCGCTTGTGCGACACTTAGCAGCCGTGCAAGTTCGCGCCGAAACTCATCACGGTCAGCCCTGAAGTGTCGAACGCTCGCCTCATCCTTGTCGTCCTGCTTAGCGCCCTGCCCGCCGTCTGGCTGTTCGACGGGCCGATCGTGCATGGACTTGTCGCCGGCGTGGCAGCGGTTGGGCTAATCGTCGTTTCTCGGACCATGAGGCCCGGAGAGACGGAGTTCTTTCTCTCGTTTGCTCGGCGCGCTGCATTGTTCGCCGCCATCCCAGCGCTTTGGATACTGATCCAGGTATTACCGATCCGGCCGCTGGCGAACCCCATGTGGGCGAGCGCCGAAGCCGCTATTGGCTATCCGCTCGCCGGCTCCATCAGCATTGATACTGGTGAGAGCGTCATGGCGCTCGGGCAGTATCTCACCATCGCGGCCATTGGGTTCTGGTCCGCGGCCGTGGCGGTCGATCGGCAGCGCGCCGAATGGATCTTATTTGCGCTGATGGGCGGGACCGCGCTGATTGCGATGCTCGCAATCGCGAATATCGCCTTTGGGCTGAGGTCCTTCGGCGATCCGCTGTTCGCCCAGATGCAGGCCATTGACTGCGTGGCCCTGGGCATCGTCATCGCTCTCGCCGCCGGCATCAGAACACTCGAGCGCTATGAGACCCGTCACGCCAGTCCTTACCGGTCCGTTGCGGCGTTGTTGCGAACCTTCGCGGCCTGCGCCACGGCGCTTGTCCTATGTGCTACGGCCCTCATACTTCTTGGACACGGCGCCATGCTGATTGGGGCGGCCTATGGTGCGGTCACGCTCGTTGCTGTAGTTTGTATCCGTCGCCTCGGCCTTGGCCCTTGGGGTGTTCTTGCCTTTGCGGTTCCCATCATCGGGATCGCCGTTTTCCTCGTTGTCACAAATCCGGCCCTGCGCACCGGTAGCCCTGCTCTCGCCTTCACAACGGGTGCGCCGGCGTCACTGGCAACGATGACTCAGCGAATCCTCGATGATGCGCCCTTGGTCGGCACTGGTGCTGGAACCTACGGGGCGATCGCGCCGATCTACCGCGATGTCGATGATCAAAGCCCGCTTTCCACCGCACCCACAGCGGCCTCCGAAATCGCCATCGAACTGGGCCGGCCGACGCTCTGGCTCATCGTCGCGGCGATGGTGATCTCGACCTACATGCTGCTTCGCGCGTCGCTGAGACGCGGGCGCGATTCCTTCTACCCGATGGCGGGTGCAGGCTGCCTGATCGCGCTGTTGTTTCTGATCTTTATGAACCCGGGAAGCTTGGGAATGGCCCCCGCCATGATTATCGCGGCGACGCTTGGACTAGCCTTCGCTCAGGCCCGAAGCCGTACCGTGCAGCAATAACAGCCGGCCGCGAATTCGGCGCTTGATCGCGTTATCAGCGAGAGCCCATCGCGCAACTGCAGGCCGTGCAACCAGGCCGGCCGTATGCAGCCCGGACGGCACGATCACGGTCGACCAGTATTTCGGGTTGCTCGGAGATTCGACGCGCACCCATTTATAAGGCGTCAATCCGACCGGACGCAGATTGGCGCTGAGATTGTCGAGGACGATGTCGGCAGTTTGCGCGCTATCGCGGTCCTTCATGCGGACGACCAGTACCAGATGATGCTCGCCATCCGGCACGACGACCTCGGACAGCAGGAGCGCCCGCGACGGCCAGCCGCGCTCGAGCAATTCATGGCGCTTGGTCACCGCATAGTCGTTGCAGTCACCTGCAGTCGGCGACACCAGCCACTGTTCGGTAGCAAGACCGCCAAGATTGGGCTGCGGGGTAATATCGCGATTAACGTCGCGGTTGACGCTATTGAGCTCGTTCAACCGGTCGACCGTCATCGCGACGCTGCGCTTCCGAAAATCGGTGCCGTGGACGACGCAGTCCGCCCGATAACGCATGCAGAACATAACGTGCGCCATTGGCGCGAGCGTGGGTTCCGCGAAGCTGATCCGGTCGAACTGCAACATCAGCGCGCGCGGATAACTGAAGAAGGCGGCTTGCGAGGTCGTAGTCCAGCAGGCAGCGATCATCGCGGCAACCGCCAGTGCTTTTGCTGTGTGACGCATGGTACTTGTTCCAAACCAATCTGTTGGTAGAAACAAATACGAGGGAACTTCTACGATTTTGTCCGTAGTATCGGCACAATCCAATTCAAAATCGTGGGTTCCGATCAGGGGTTTGTTAACGCAAAACGGACGGTCCAGATGCTACGGCAGCGCCCGAGGAGATGATGCTTTGCCGCGGAAGACACAGATAGCGCCGACGGAGAAAGGCAGGCCGCGGGTCCCCCGTGACATCCGTATCTATGCCATTGGCGACATCCACGGGCGGGTGGATCTGCTCAACGCGCTGTTCCAGCGCATCGATGCCAATGTGAAGGCCAATCCCATCAAACACGCACTGCATGTCTTTTTGGGTGACTATATCGATCGTGGCCCGAATTCTTACGAGGTTATCGACGCGTTAATTGCGCGCAAGTCAGAACACGCGATGATCTTTCTCAAAGGTAATCACGAGAGCTACGCGGCGCAGTTTCTAGAGGACCCAGCCGTGTTGCCGGAGTGGACCTCAGTGGGAGGCCTCAACACGCTTTTGTCCTATGGCGTCACGCCCCCTAGCCGCGACAACCCGCGACCGGCGGAGGATGTGGCGCGGGCCTTTCGTGAGGCGCTGCCTGAAGACCATCTTCAGTTCTTGCAAAGTCTTGCGCTATCTTTCACCTGCGGCGACTACTTCTTCGTCCACGCCGGCGTGCAGCCGGGCATCCCGCTCAATAAACAGCGCGAGCAGGACTTGCTCTGGATCCGCGAAGATTTTCTGTTGCACGAGGAGGATTTTGGAAAAATCATCGTCCACGGCCATACCCCTTCGAAGGAGCCGGACATACGTCCGAACCGGATCAATATCGACACCGGCGCCTATGCGACGGGACGACTGACGTGCCTTGTGTTACAGGGTGACCAAGTGGCTATCATGTGATGGTTGGGAAGCGTTGGTTGGGACTGCGGACATCCCCTCCCCTACGTTATCGTCGCAATCGCAATAAGCGGGATTGAAACCTCGAGCCAATGGACCAACCATCATCCTTCGGCTTCCGGGTTGCGACCTTTCTCCTGGCCGCCGTTCTTGGTCTCCAATGCATTTGGCTTCTGCTCGCGGAGCTCTCCCAACCCGGCGTCAGTTATCTGCCGACCGATGTACATG
>JBAPUM010000141.1:0-29226 GCA_049282655.1 Xanthobacteraceae bacterium | reverse complement strand
GCTTCCTGGGACGCGGTCTGAGTAGGTGTTACCTACCTTCGCCTGTCCCAGCCCAGGGGACACTCCCCGCCCCGGTCATAGTGCCGGGGGACTGATGCCCGAAGCTGCCCGAGGGCGACGTGTATGGCCCCGCCCGCAGGCACCGCACTCGCCCCAACCGCCGGAGAGTACCCTCCCCGGCGGCGTCCTTGGTGAGCGAGATTCGGAGGGGTATGTAACTGATACGGGGACGGCTGTCAAGCCGCTGTCTCTGTAAATGCGACAACAAGTTTCCCGTCATCCTGAGTTGCTCGGCCGCAGGCCGAGCCTCGAAGGAGATCGGCCCCCGGCGCCTCGGCCGCACCCTTCGAGGCTCGCAAACGCTCGCACCTCAGGGTGACGGAGGCTGAGCCGTCATGGCCGCACACGCGATCCCGCGTTTCCCTCAATTCCGGCGCAGCTTGACCTGGCTAACCGGCTGGCCAACCGGCGTGACGTTGGGAAGGAATGCCGCAAACAGGCCGATGGCCGGCAGGAAAGAACAGACGCGGTAGACAAAATCGATGCTGGTGACATCGATGAGTTCGCCCAAAACCGCGGCGCCGATGCCGGCCATGCCGAACGCCAAGCCGAAGAACAGGCCCGAGACCATGCCGACGCGGCCCGGCGTCAGCTCCTGGGCGTAAACCACAATCGCCGAGAACGCCGAGGAGATAACGAGCCCGATCACCACGCTGAGCGCGATGGTCGCTGTCAGGCCCGCATAAGGCAGCGCCAGCGTGAACGGCAGAACGCCCAGGATCGAGCCCCAAATGACCTTCTTGCGGCCAAATCTGTCGCCGATCGGACCGCCGAGAAAGGTGCCGGCCGCGGACGCGGCCAGGAAGACGAACAAGAGAATTTGCGCCGTCTGGGTCGGCAGGTCGAAGCGGTGCATCAGATAAAAGATATAATAGCTGGTGATGCTCGACAGATAAAAAAATTTCGAGAAGATGAGCACGATCAGCACCGCGATCGCGCGCCGCACCTGCGGCATCGGCAGAGCGGCGACCGCGACGGCGGCGGACTTTCCCTTGGCCTTGCGGACATGGCCGGAATTTTTGTGCCAGCGCCCCAGCACCGCCAGGATCACCATGCCGGCAAGTGCTGCCAGCGCAAACCACGCGAGGCTCGTCTGTCCGCGCGGCAGAATGAAGAATGCCGCCGCGAGCGGGCCGAGCGCATTGCCGAAATTGCCGCCGACCTGAAACAGCGACTGCGCAAAACCATGAGCACCGCCCGACGCCGCGCGGGCGAGGCGCGATGATTCCGGATGGAAGATCGACGAGCCGAGGCCGAGCAGCGCTGCGCCTGCAAGGAGCACGAGGAACCCCGGGGCGAAGGCCGCTACGGTGAGCCCAATGAGCGTGCACGCCATGCCGAACGACAGCGAATAGGCTTGCGGCCGATGATCGGTATAGAGGCCGACCACGGGCTGCAGCAGCGAAGCGATGCCCTGATAAACGAGCGTGATAAGGCCGATCTGCCCGAACGTAAGATCGAGGCTATTCTTGAGAATGGGATAGATCGCCGGCAGCAGCGACGACGCGAGGTCATTCAGCAAATGACAGAAGCTGATCGCGGCAAGAACCGTAAATGCGGTCGCGCCGGCCTTTTGCCGGCCAATGATGGCCTCGGTCACGGAAGTCCTTACTTTGCCCGGCCTACTTCGCCCGATGAAACATTCGGTCCACGACGGGCGCGCTGCCGCGGGTGTTCGGGCCGGCTGTTACTGCGCGTCATAGATAAAGACGCGATGAATCGGAAGTGTGGCCGCTATCCCAAACCTGCATTGCACCTATGAGGGATGGCCGAGCCCAAAGCCGGTCTCTTATTCCGAGACGATCCTCCAGCCGTCATACGCGGGCTTGACCCGCGTATCCATGCTGCAAGACGGCTCTCTCAGGCGTCACGAAGGGCTATTTGACGGTCTTTAGGCTCGAAATGGCCTTGGCCGGATCGAATCCGAGCGTTTCCGCGAGGCTTAAAAACTCCACGACATCGACCCGGCGTTGGCCGCTTTCGAGCCGCGCGACGAAGGATTGGTATTCGCCGAGCCGATCGGCAAGCTCGGCCTGCGTCATGCGCGCGGCTTCGCGCTTGGCGATGAGAAAATCAATCAGCGCCTTATGGCGTTTCGATCCGAGCGTCTTTGCCAATGCGAACCCCGCCAAACAGCGGGGTCTGGCACTAATCTAGATTCTAGATTATCTTAAAAACAGATAATGGGACGACCCGGAGGCGGCCCATGAGGCGACGAAGCAAAGACCATAGCGTGATTCGGGAATCGGCGCCTGTGTCCCCGGCCAGTGAACGCCCCGACGCGCAAAGGACGAGCGCAATCCTGGTCAAGTTCTATGGCGACGCGGCAAGGGCCGAAGCGCTGCTGCGCGCCTTCCTGGCCGAGCACCACCGCGACACCCCCGACGCGCGCTTTTGGCTCGAGGTTTATGGGCTGATTGGGGGAACGCGGCGCAAGTAGCCCGCATGAGTGCAGCTATATGCGGGACCTTGGTCGGGGACGCGGACCCCGGATATCACTACGCTCGTCCGGGCTAGCGACTTGGCCACCTTTTTAAACATGCTTGCTCAATCGCACTGGCATTAGTCTGCCTGATTGTGAACGGGGCAAACACCCGAGTTAAAGCCAATTTTACCGGGAACGAGATTGGGATCGATAGGATCGAGAAATTGGCAAACTTCGGTCCAATGGGTTTCGGATATGGTCCGATACACCAAGCATCCCCCAATCATCAGGTAATGTCCTCCTTGCAATACGACTTGGGAATCCTTTTCAGTGAGGCTGAAGGACATGCTCTGTCCATCGTCTGGAAAGATACTAGACCCATTGTCATCGGTCAAAATCTGATCGCAAGTTTTATTGCCGAGGATTTCGTTCATTCTTTGATTTATTTGCGGGACATCCCATGCGTTATCGAGAAATCTGTAATTGATTGCCCGCGTTATCAGCCGAGCCGGTTCTTTGCCGGTATTTTTGAAATTGAATTTGATCACGGCGGGGCTATACGGTGGATTGGGGTGCATGAAAAATTCGGGTTGATAATCGATGGGCTTGGGGGCGAGCCATGCTCTTTGGTCGGTTTTCAATGTTTGATTGGTTTTTTCAAGAGTGCGCCATTGGAGCGCGCCTACGCCGACCAGAAAGAAAGTGAAAAGACACAATAGACCTTGAAACAGGCGACTCTCCCCTGCGGGATTGCCGGTTTTCTGTTGGTTTTCGGCGTTATTCTCGGCGTGTTGGCGTCCGTTTGTTTCGCGCTCCACCATTGGTGTTGGCTCCCCGCCTATGTTGCCGGAATTATCCTCATCTTGTTGAATGTCGTAATAGCGGTTGTGCGGCCCGTAGAAGGCAAAGCCAACAATACCGGTGAAGGGCGGTGGCCCGAGTTGTCCTTCGACAGTTACCCGGAAACAAAATTCGACGACGTGAACGGTACTGGAGAAAATGTCTTGGTATCGCGCCCAACCCCACAAAAATTGTGCTCCAGTACGGTGAATCAAAAGATCGTTGAGTGGACCGTGAGTAATATCAACGGTTCCGCTTGGAATTTCACCTCCTGGTCCGAGAACGAACGGTTGATGACGATCTTGAGGACCAGCCGCACCAAATTGAAAATCTTGGATGTTTTGAACCCAAGTAATTCCGATGAAAGAATTAACAGATGGGGCGGGTGTTGTACCGGAGTTTTTCCATGGCACCCACAATCTCAGCCCCCAAATGTCGCCATCTTGAGTAGTCAAAAAACTATGTTGTGGCCTGAGGGGAAACACATGAGCGCGTTGGATAGCGCGTGTATCTTTGACATTTCGGATGGCCATCCATGCTAGAACGAGAGTAGCAATAGCCAAAATTCCAGTAAAAACGTCAATCGCGGGATAGCCGAAAATCAAATCTTCAGCAGGGGTTTCGAGGGATTTTTGTTCGGTTTTGTTGCCGCCATGTGTCTGACTGTATTGGTGGTACGATGTCTTTGATGTGCGCCGATCAATCCAACCAAGCATCACAACGAGGCAAGCGAATGCCACGATTACTCTTTTTTGCGCGTAGCTCAACATCCACCTATTGCCGTTCCGAAAATGTCAGCTTTGAAGCAGTTATTATAGCGTAATTGAAACTCCGCAACAGACAACGCCAGGTACTTTGCATTGACTTTGTAGAACGTGCCGACCACACCGCGTTTGAAGATCGACTAGAAGCCCTCGATCGTGTTCGTGTGCACCGCGGCGATAATGTATGTGCTAAACTGAGGCGCACGCATAATCTCTCCCATGTCGAGACGGAGACCACCATGCTGCCCCTGATCGCGGAACGCCGGTCCGAGATCGACGCGCTGTGCCGGCGTTTCCAGGTGCGGCGGCTCGACATGTTCGGCTCGGCGGCGCGGGGTGATTTCGACCCGGCACGCAGCGATATCGATTTCCTGGTCGAGTTCGCAGCGCGAGAGGACGATCTCGGGCAGTTTCTCGATTTCAAGGAGGCGCTGGAAACTTTGCTCGCCCGCCCCGTCGATCTCGTCGACCGCAAGGCCGTCCAGGACAGCCGCAACTACATCCGAAAGCGGCATATCTTGACGGGCGCGGAGCCTGTCTATGCCGCCTGACCGTTCCGACGATAGCGGGCGCGATGCGGCGCTGCTTCTCGATATCATGCTGGCTGCCGAGGATGCGCTGTCCTTCGTCGCGGATCTCGATGAACGGGCGTTTCTAGCAAGCGACCTTCATCAGAGCGCCGTCATCCGCAAGCTTGAAGTCATGGGCGACGCTGCGGGAAAAGTCTCGATGGCGTTTTGCGCTGCGCATCCGGAAATCCATTGGAAGCAGATGACGGGGCTGCGCCATCGGCTCATTCACGGTTATGGCGACGTGCGGCTCGATATCGTGTGGCGGGTGGTGAGGGAAACATTGCCCCGCCTCATCGCGATGTTGCGCCCGCTGATTGCGCCGAAGACCGACTATGACGACGGTGCTCCTTCGGGATAACCGGGCGACGCCTGCGGCGGCGTATTTTTCTCCCGGGTTTCGCGGCCGCTCAACCCAGGCTACGGTCTGAACAGCCATGATCCTCCTCTCCGGCGGCCAGACGGGCGTCGACCGCGCCGTGCTCGATGTGGCGATCGAGCGCGGCATCTCTTATGGCGGCTGGTGCCCGCGGGGCGGCTGGGCCGAGGATCTGCCGGGGCCGCCCGGGCTGTTGGCGAAATATCCGCTCCTGCAGGAAACGCCGCTTGCCGATCCGGCGCAGCGCACCGAATGGAATGTGCGCGACGCCGACGCCTGCGTGATCCTGCTCGACGCCGAGGACTTGGACGCGAAAGGCTTGGCGGCTTCCGCGGGCACCGCGCTCGCGGAGGAGCTTGCGCATCGCTTCCGCCGGCCGCTTCTCGTCGTGAACCTCGCCGAGGCCGAGAGGCTGCACCGCGCCGGGCTGTGGCTGCGGGTGCAGAAATCGCGGCACGGCGAGAATCTCAAGCTCGCCATCGGCGGGCCGCGCGAAAGCGAGGCGCCGGGGATTTACGGCCGCGCCGCGGAGTTCCTGAGAAGCTTGCTCGGCTCGTAGGGTGGGAAAAATCGTCTGCTCGGCGTAACCGGTGGGCACCGCGCTCGCACGATTTTGCCCACGCGGCCTGACTCTCGCGGCGCGGCACCCACCCTACGGCGCGCATCGCTTGTTTACGCAAAAGCGTCTGGCTGAGGGCGGCGATGGGCGGTAAACGAAGCCCATGACCTCGTCGGAGCCCATGAACTCGTCGGAGCCCATGACCTCGTCGGAGCCCATGACCTCGTCGGAGCCCATGAACTCGCCCGCACCGATCCAAAGCCCCATCGGAACGGAAACCAGCCCGGTAACCGCGCCGCCGCACCAGGCGCAGCCGACACTCGGCGAGATTTTCATCGCCTTCGCCAAAATCTCGCTGTCGGGCTTCGGCGGTGTCTTGGCGTGGTCGCGGCGCATGATGGTCGAAGAGCGCCAATGGCTGACGCCCGAGCAGTTCAACGAGACTTACGCGCTGTGTTCGTTTCTGCCGGGCGGCAACGTTCTGAACTTCTCGGTGGTCGTCGGGTCGCGCTTTCGCGGCCCGCTCGGCAGTCTTGTCGCCTTCGCCGGCCTGATGGGCCCGCCGGTGCTCTTGGTCCTCATCATCGGCGCGATCTACGCCCATTACGGCGATCTGCCGGCGCTGCGCCGCATGCTGGGCGGCGTCGCTGCCGCCGCCGCCGGACTGATGCTGGCGACCGTCGCCAAGATGGCGCGGCCGTTGTTCCACAATCGCGCCGTGGTCGGGCCGGTGGTGGCGCTTGTGACTTTCGCGGCGATCGGTCTCTTGCACTGGCCGCTGCCCGCCGTGCTTCTGGTCATCATCCCGCTGAGCATCGCGCTGGCGTGGCTCCATCCGCCGAGCGGTGCGGCATGAAGGACGATCTCGGCACCACGCTGCTGACGCTCGCGGGCTATTTCGCCTTGCTGTCATTGTTCGCGATCGGCGGCGGCAATTCCGCGGTGCCGGAAATGCACCGCTTCGCCGTCGACGTGCAGCACTGGCTGACCGAGCGCGAATTCGGCGACACTTTCGCGCTGGCGCAGCTCACGCCCGGACCGAACCTGATCATCGTGACCTTGATCGGCTATCACGTCGCGGGCTTGCCCGGCGCGCTCGTGACCACGGCCGCCATGTGCGGACCTACCGCGGTGTTTGCTTTTTTTGCGGCCCGCGCGTCGGACCATTTCCGGGAATCGGCCTGGTACGCTATTTTGAGCCGCGGGCTCGTGCCGGTGACGCTCGGCCTGACGGCGGCGAGCGCGGCCGTGGTCGCCACCAGCTCGGGCTATAACTGGATCGCGCTCGCGATCACGCTCGGCACCGCCATGACCGCCTTCTTCGTGCGCGTGCACCCGCTGTTGGCCTTTGCGGTCGCGGCGCTGCTGGGCCTCGGCGGGTTGGTCTAGAGAATGAGGATGGGGAAGCTGCCGATAAATTGCGCGATGCTGGCTGGCGCCGTGCTGGCGCTCGCCGGCTGCGCCAAGCCGATGGTCTATCTGCTGCCGGACGGCCGCGTGGCGGCCTCGGATCCGGTACTCAGCCGGCAACTCGCCGGCGACGTTGCGGTGTGCAACGACGAGCGGGCGAGATCGGTCCAGGGCGGCGATCACGGCAACGGCTCGCAGACGCGCGGCGCGGAGGTCAATGAGGTCGGCGACGAATGCATGGCGGACAAGGGCTACGTGCTGGTGCCGCAGGACGAGGTCCCCGACATGCAGCGCAAGCTTGCCGCCGGCGCCGCGGCCCCGGGACGGAATTAGCGCGGCGGGTTAAAGCGTTGGCGCCGTCATCCCGCGCAACGCACAGCCCGGTCTGGCACGGTTCCCGCCCACAGCTTATTTGCAGCTACAGTTCTTATTTGCCGCTAGACTCCGCACCGAGTCGCCCAGAAGCTGAACGCCCGATGCGCCAATATCTCGATCTGATGGAACGCGTACTCTCCGAAGGCGTCGACAAGCGCGACCGCACCGGCATCGGCACCCGTTCGATCTTCGGCCATCAGATGCGCTTTGACCTCGCGCAGGGGTTTCCGCTCGTCACCACCAAGAAGCTGCACGTCAAATCGATCGTCTATGAATTGCTTTGGTTTCTGCGCGGCGACACCAATGTCAAATATCTCAACGATCACGGCGTCTCGATCTGGAACGACTGGGCCGACGAGAACGGCGATCTCGGTCCGGTCTACGGCAAGCAATGGCGCTCCTGGCCGACGCCGGACGGCGGCAGCATCGACCAGATCGCCAATGTGCTCGCCGAGATAAGGCGCAATCCGAATTCGCGCCGGCTCATCGTCACCGCCTGGAATCCGGCGGAGATCGAGGGCATGGCGCTGCCGCCCTGCCACTGCCTGTTTCAATTCAATGTCGCGGACGGCGCGCTGTCGTGCCAGCTCTATCAGCGCTCGGCCGATGTCTTCCTCGGCGTGCCGTTCAATATTGCGTCCTATGCACTCCTCACGGTCGCTGTGGCGCAGGTCTGCGGGCTGAAACCCGGCACCTTCATCCACAGCCTCGGCGACACCCACCTTTATCTCAATCATCTCGAGCAGGCGCGGCTGCAGTTGACGCGGCAGCCGCGGCCGTTGCCGACGCTGACAATGAATCCCGAAGCCAAAGATCTGTTCGCGCTGCGCTACGAGGATTTTGCGCTCGCAGGCTACGACCCGCATCCGCACATCAAGGCCGCGGTCGCGGTGTGAGCCTCTCCGTCATCCTCCTCGCCGCCATGGCCGAGAACGGCGTCATCGGCCGCCACAATGCTTTGCCGTGGCGGCTCAAATCGGACATGCAACATTTCCGCGCCATCACCATGGGCCGTCCCGTGGTGATGGGCCGCAAAACTTTTGTTTCGATCGGCAAGCCGCTGAAGGGCCGCACCACCATCGTGGTCAGCCGCGATCCCGCCTTCGCGGCGCCCGGCATCGTCGTCGCGCCGAGCCTCGAAGCGGGTATGGCCGCGGCGCGCGGCGACGCCTTGCGGCGCGGCGCCGATACCATCGTGTTCGCCGGCGGCGGCGAAATCTATGCCCAGGCCATGGGCTTGGCCGACCGTCTTGTCATGACCGAGGTGCACAAGCGTGTCGACGGCGACGCGTATTTCCCCGCCATCGATCCGGCGATCTGGCGCGAGGCCGCCCGCGAGGAGCATCAGCCTGCCGACGGGGACGAGGTCGCTTTTGCGCTGGTGACCTACGCGCGCGGCAATGCGGCGGGAGTAAGCCCCATCAACGCGGCTTAACTGCGCGTTGTAAGCGACCCGGCGCTACCCTATAACCCCCCGCAACCGGAGCATGATCCCGAAAAGCCTGCCCTCGGACTTGATCGGAGGGTGGAAACCGGTTTTCGGATAAGACCATGCTCAAACGAAGAATTTGGACCCTGATCCGCGCTCATCGAATCGGCTCGGGGGTCTAAAGGCGCGTCGAGGAGACGAATAAATGCCGTGGAGCAACCAACCCGGCGGTCCCTGGGGTTCGGGATCGCGAGGACCGTGGGGCTCGGGGCCGCAATCGCAGGGGCCGAAACCACCCGATCTCGAGGAGTTTCTGCGCCGCAGCCAGGATCGGCTGCGCGGCATGTTGCCCGGCAATCTCGGCGGCCGCGGTATCGCGCTGATCGCGCTTGCCGCCATCGCGCTGTGGGGTTTCTCGGGCTTCTTCCGCGTCGAGCCCGATGAGCTCGGCGTCGTGCTGCGGTTCGGCCAATTCGTCCGCGAGGTCCAGCCGGGACTGAATTATCACCTGCCCTACCCGATCGAGACCGCGCTCACGCCGCAGGCGCTGCGGGTCAATCAGATCGACATCGGCTTCGACAAGCGCCGCGGCTCGGTGATGCGCGACGTGCCGGAAGAGAGCCTGATGCTCACCGGCGACGAAAACATCGTCGATGTCGACTTCTCGGTGTTCTGGCTGGTCAAGCCCAGTCAGGTCGGCGACTATCTGTTCAACGTGCAGAGCCCGGAGTCGACCGTCAAAGCGGTGGGCGAAAGCGCCATGCGGGCGGTGATCGGACACTCCAACATCCAGTCGATTCTCACCGGCGCGCGGCAGACCATCGAGACCGCGGTCCAGGAATTGATGCAGAAGACGCTCGACGATTACGGCGCCGGCGTCTTGGTGCAGCAGGTGCAGCTGCAGAAAGTCGATCCGCCGACCCAGGTGCTCGACGCCTTCCGCGACGTGCAGGCGGCGCGCTCCGATCTCGAGCGCGCGCAGAACGAGGCGCAGACTTACGCCAATCGCGTGGTGCCGGAAGCGCGCGGCCGCGCCGCCAAGACCATCCAGGACGCCGAAGCCTATCGCGAGCAGACCGTCGCCGAGGCCAAGGGCCAGACCTCGCGCTTCACCCAGGTCTATGAGCAATACAAAAAGGCGCCCGACGTGACCCGCCAGCGCATGTATCTGGAAACCATGGAGCGCGTTCTCGGCGGCACCGACAAGACCATCATCGATACCGGGCCGCAAAGCGGGGCGGGCGTCGTGCCCTATCTGCCGCTCGGCGATCTCGCGCGGCGCGCGGCGCCGGCGCCAGCGGCCGCGCCGCCGTCGGGAGGCAATCCATGAAGCCCAGTCTCGTTGGCGGCGCCGCAGCCGTCGTGCTGCTGATCGCCGTCGTTTTGGCCTACAGCACTTTCTTCACGGTCTATCAGACCCGGCAGGCGCTGGTGGTGCGGCTCGGGCAACCGGTGCGTGTCATCACCGAGCCGGGGCTGAACGCGAAAATTCCGTTCATCGACAGCGTCATCTATATCGACAAGCGCATCCTCAACGTCGAATCGCCGGCGCAGGAAGTGATCGCGTCGAGCCAGGACAAGTCCGTGGCCGGCGTTGCCGAGGCAGGCGAGCGGCTCGTGGTCGATGCCTTTGCGCGTTACCGCATCACCGACCCGTTGAAATTCTACCAGACGATCGGCATCGAAGACGCCAATTCGCGGCTGTCCATCTTGCTGAACTCGTCGCTGCGGCGCGTGCTCGGCGCAGCGACGCTCGCCGACGCGGTGCGCAACAAGCGCGAGGCGCTGATGGGGCAGATGCGCGAGCAACTCGATCGCGACGCGCAGCCGTTCGGTATCCACATCGTCGACGTCCGCATCCGCCGCGTCGATCTGCCGGAGCAGAACAGCCAGGCGGTCTATCAGCGGATGCAGACCGAACGGCAGCGCGAAGCCGCCGAGTTCCGCGCCCAGGGCAGTCAGAAGGCCCAGGAGATTCGCGCCCGCGCCGACCGCGACGTCACCGTGTTGCTGGCGGACGCCACCTCGCAATCCGAGACGGTGCGCGGCGAAGGCGACGCCACCCGCAACCAGATCTTCGCCGATGCCTACGGCCAGGATCCGGATTTCTTCGCCTTCTATCGCTCGATGCAGGCCTATGAGAGAAGCATGCAGCATTCCGATACGCATTTCGTGCTGCGGCCGGATTCGGATTTCTTCCGCTATTTCGGCAATCCGACCGGAAAGGCGGCGCCGGCGACCGCCGCGGCAACGTCAGCACCGGGCAATGCCGCAAACGCCAGCGGCGCGCCAAAATAGTCCAGCCGGCATGAAGGATTTTTTGGCGGCGCTCGGGCTTTTTTTTGCCATCGAAGGCATTCTGCTCGCGGCGTTTCCGGCCGGCGCGAAACGCACCATGGCGACGGTGGTGGAATCGCCCGACGGCTTGCTGCGCATCACCGGCATCGTCTCGGCATTGGTCGGCGTCATCATCGTCTGGCTGGTGCGCGGCTAGAGCATGATCCCGAACAGCGGAAACCGGTTTTCGCGTAAGATCATGCTCCAAAAACCCAGCCGCTTTTCCGCCCCAATCCGGCCGCTTATAGCCAAATTAGCCGGGTTTGAGCTTGCCTCCCGGGCGGGACGCAGGCAGTTTGGCCAAGAGCTTTTCCCCGGCCCAAGAGCTCTCCCCCATGAGCTTCCTGCCATGAGTGGAAGCTGATCCGAATGCCAGGAGCACCGACCTCCATGCTTTGCTATTCCTCCGTTCGCCGCCTTTCGCACCTGTTGCGGCACGGCGCTGCGATCGCCGCCTTGATGACGGCGATCATCGTCCTGCCGGCGCAGCCGGCGGCGGCGCGGGGTCCCGACGGCATCGCCGACGTTGCCGAGCAAGTCATCGACGCGGTCGTCAATGTCTCGACGTCGCAGAAGGTCGATCCGCACGTCGCCGACATGCCCGACCTGCCGCCCGGCTCGCCGATGGAGGAGTTCTTCAATCAGTTTTTCAAAAATCACCATGGCCAGGGTGGTGACAATTCGGATCAGACGCCGCACCGCATCAACTCGCTCGGTTCCGGCTTCATCATCGATCCGGCCGGCTTCGTCGTCACCAACAATCACGTGATCGCGGACGCCGACGAGATCAACGTCATCCTCAACGACGGCACCAAGCTTGTGGCCGAGCTTGTCGGCAAGGATTCGAAAAGCGATCTGGCGCTGTTGCGCGTGCATTCCGACAAGCCACTGAAGGCGGTGAAGTTCGGCAATAGCGGCAAACTGCGGCTCGGCGAGTGGGTGATCGCCATCGGCAATCCGTTCAGCCTCGGCGGCACGGTGACGGCCGGCATCGTCTCGGCGCGCAATCGCGATATCCAATCCGGCCCCTACGACAATTACATTCAGACCGACGCCGCCATCAATCGCGGCAATTCCGGCGGACCGCTGTTCAATCTCGACGGCGAAGTCATCGGCATCAATACCGCGATCATCTCGCCGTCCGGCGGCTCGATCGGCATCGGCTTTGCGGTGCCGTCCGACAGCGCGGTCCCGGTGCTCGATCAGCTGCGCCAATTCGGCGAGACGCGCCGCGGCTGGCTCGGCGTGCGCATCCAGCAGGTCACCGACGACATCGCCGACAGCCTCGGCATCAAGCCGCCGCACGGCGCGCTCATTGCCGGCATCGACGACAAGGGCCCGGCGAAGCCCGCCGGCATCACGGCGGGCGACGTGGTCGTCACCTTCGACGGCCACGATGTGAAGGAAATGCACGATCTGCCGCGGATCGTCGCCGATACGCCGGTCGGCAAGACGGTCGACGTCGTCGTCATTCATCAGGGCAAGCAGGAGACCCACAAGGTCACGGTCGGCCGGCTGCAGGACACCGACAAGGTGGCGCTCGCCGACACCAAGAAAGACGACGCGCCAGCGGAAAAATCGGTGGTGCAGAAAACACTGGGGCTCGAACTGTCGAGCCTCAACGACGACCTGCGCAAGAAGTTCAAGATCCGCGACGACATCAAGGGCGTGCTGGTAACGAATGTCGACCCGAGCGTGGCGATGGCCGATCCCGACAAGCGCCTTGCCGCCGGCGACATCATCGTCGAGGTGCAATATCAGGGCGTCGGCAATCCCGCCGACGTGCAGAAACGCGTCGATCAGCTCAAATCGCAGGGCAAGAAAATCGCCGTGATGCTGGTTTCCAACGCGCTCGGCGAGACGCGGTTTGTCGCGTTGAATCTGCAGTAGCCGACAGCGCGAATAGCGAAATCGCGAATGGCGGGTAGGTTCTTGCTCGCTATTCGCTATCCGCTCCGACAAACTCCTCGCGCCGATAGCCTTGCGCGTACAAAAGCGCGGTGAGATCGCCGTGTTCGATCCAGGCGGCGGCGACTTCCTTGAGCGCCGGCTTGGCGTGGAAGGCAAAGCCTAGTCCCGCTGCTTCGACCATCGGAATATCGTTGGCGCCGTCACCGACGGCGAGCGTGTCTTCGGCGCGCAGGTGCAAACGTCCGCGTAGCGCGTTGAGCGTGTCGAGCTTGGCGGCGCGGCCGAGGATCGGCTCGGCGACTTCGCCGGTGAGCTTGCCGTCGCCGTCGACCAGCAATGTGTTGGCATGATCCTCGTCGAAGCCGATCCTGGCGGCGAGCTTCGTCGTGAAGGCGGTGAAGCCGCCGGATACCAGACAACTATAGGCGCCATCCTTCCGCATGGTGGCGAGCAGCGTCGGCCCGCCCGGCGTCAAATGGATGCGCTCGGCGATCACGGTGTCGATCACCGCGGCGGGAAGGCCCTTGAGCAGCGCCACGCGCTCGCGCAAGGCCGGCTCGAAGGCGATCTCGCCGCGCATGGCGCGCTCGGTGATCGCGGCGACCCGGCTCTTGAGGCCGGCAAAATCGGCAAGTTCATCGATGCATTCCTGGCCGATCATGGTGGAGTCCATATCGGCGACGAGGAGCTTCTTGCGCCGGCTGTCGCCATCTTTCTGAATGACGACGTCAATGGCTTCGTTGCCGACGATATCGCGCAAGTCCTTGGCAAGATCTTTCAACAACGCCGGCTCGGTATCGGCCTCGACATCCTCGAGCAGAAACGCGATGTCCACCGCGGCACCCGGGTCGAGCCAGTCGATCGGCCGGCCGTGCGGCAGGTAGCGCGCCGCCTGCCGCGCCATACCGTCGGTCACCGCCGGCCGGTCCGGATGCGAAATCAGCGTTGCCACATAGAACATGCCGTGCGACCTGAGCAGCAGGATTCTGAAAAGACATGCAGAAGACGATCCTCATTGCAGGTCCGACCGCGAGCGGCAAGTCGGCGCTGGCGCTCGAAATTGCCGAAGCCCACGGCGGCACGGTCGTCAACGCCGATTCGATGCAGGTCTATGGCGACCTGCGCATCATCACCGCGCGGCCGACTCTGGCGGAGGAACAGCGGGCGCCGCATCGACTCTATGGACACGTCGACGCATCGGAGAATTATTCGGTAGGCCGCTGGTGCAATGAAGCTGCCGCCGTACTCGCGGAGGCAGCGCGCGACAATCGCGCGGCCATCATCGTCGGCGGGACTGGGCTCTACTTCAAGGCACTCACCCAGGGGCTTGCTGCCGTACCGCCGATCCCGGCCGCCATTCGCGACGACGTACGCGCTCGCCTCACGAGCGAAGGCGTCGCCGCGCTCCATGCCGAACTTGCCCTACGCGATCCGGCCGCGGCGGCGCGACTGCGTCCCAATGATCGCGCCCGTGTCACGCGCGCGCTCGAAGTGGTCTTGGCGACCGGCCGCTCATTGGGGGATTGGCACGCCACCAACAAGCCGGCGATCGTCGATCTCGCCGGGGCCGCAAAAGTTTTCCTCATGCCGGAGCGCGACGAACTCTTGCGCCGCATCGACGCGCGCTTCGACGCCATGATGGCGGCCGGCGCGCTCGATGAGGTTCGTGCCCTCGCGGCGCGCGAGCTCAACCCCAGCCTGCCGGCCATGAAGGCGCACGGCGTGCCCTGGCTGATCCGTCACCTCAATGGCGAGATCGCGCTCGATGAGGCCGTCGCGCATGCCAAATTGGAGACGCGCCAATACACCAAGCGGCAGGCGACATGGTTCCGCAATCAGTTGCCGGAGTTCGAATGGGTCGCGCCAAAGGCGGCGCACGCCGCGATCGAAGCGCAATTGCGGCAGCCGTGAAGTGAGGCACTTACCCGACGAAACTGCGGCGGCACCGCGCGGTGCCGCCGGTGTCCGTTAGCCGCCATAGGGCGTGAAAACGCCGGCCCGGCCCTGACCGTAACCCGGATAACAATTGATCCGGGTGCACAGCGGCGTGAAGCCCGTGCCCAGCGTGGCATCCTGATAGCAATTGATCCGGGTGCAGAGCGGCGTGAACACCGTCCCCACGGTGGCGTCCGCCGCGGGTGCCTGCGGATGGCAGCACGCCCCGGTCCAATGCGCCGACCAGGTGCCTGCAGTCTGCGGAGGGCCGGCCGCAGCCGGCTGCTGATAGCAATTGATATGGGTAGGACAGCACTCGATCGTTCCCAATCTCATCGTGAAGAACGTCCCCGCGGTCGCATCGGCGGCCGGAGCCGGCTGCGGTAGGCAGTTCGTGGCCCTCCACGTGGCGCAGTTGGGGTACAGCGAGCATGTGGCAAAGACGCTCTGCTGTACTGCCTCCGCCATGGCTTGCGGCCCGGCGCCTGGGCCGCCGCAGGCGACCTGGGTACAGACGGGGAACTGGCTGTGTTGCGGGCACGCCAGCGTGGGGTGATAGCAATTGACCGGGTGGGTGCAGCCCTGCGTACAGAGCGTCGCCGCGGTGACATGCGCGGTGGGCGTCGGTTGCGCTGCCGCCATGAATTGCGGCCCGGCGCCGGGGCCGCCGCACGCAACCTGGGTGCACGCGATGCCTTGGGTGTGCTGGGGACATGCCAGCGTGGGATGATAGCAATTGACCAGATGAGTGCAGCCCTGCGTGCACGCCGTCGCTATCGTGGCATGCGCGGTCGGCGTTGGTTGGAGGGCTTCCGGATGCGGCGCCCCTGCGCCAGCACACCCGTTCGGAGGAACAGTGCAGAACGGCGAACAAATTATACTGCGGCTCATGTCGGGCGCCGCCGCCCCGCCGCCGGTTGCGGTGTCACCCGCTCCCGCAGCGCCGGGCTTTATCTCGGCCGTTGCCCGCACCCACACATGAGACCCGCCGAGCTTGGCATCGGGAATCGGAATGCTGTGGACCACGTCGAGTTCCGGCACGTCATACCAGGTGCCGAGCGACGCATCAGGATAGATGCGGACCTGGCCCTCGGCGCCGTGGCCGATGAAGCCCGACAACATGATCGTGGCTTCGGCCTTTGCCGGATCGGGGTGGATGGTGGCGACAAAATCGTCGTAGCGGATTTTCGACGGCTCATTCTCTGCCATGGCATCACCCTGTGTGGCGTTGCGGGAACGCAAGAAATAAGCTGCACAATTACTGCGCTAGTGGTAACAACTTACACCTAACGGCGGCATAACTCAACATATAGTTGTGGCGTAAATCAGACGGGGCTCCCATGCGCGGCTACGGCAGCGGACCTTGTGCTATCGCCCGGGCAGCCCCGTTCGGGGACGGCGCGCGATGTTGACGCGTCGAGACGCCATGCAGCATTTGCTTCGGCTCGGCCTGCTGACCCCGCACGACCTCCTGACGCAAAACATCTGGGCCACGGAATATATCGGGCGCAATCATCTGGTCCGCGTCGAGCGCTCCGGCGCGCCGTGTTACATCGTCAAACAGCCGCGCGACGCCAACGCGCCGGACGCGGCGACGATGTGGACCGAAGCGGCGATGTTCTGGCTTTCGGTCAACGAACCGGCCTTCGCCGCGCTCGCGCCCTGGCTGCCCAAATATTATCATTACGACGAGCCCAACAAGCTGCTCACCATCGAGCTTTTCGCCGGCTCCGACTCGCTGATGGCCAAGCAGTTGGCGGGCGCGGCGATCGAGCCGCGCTTGCTGGGCGATGTCGGCCGCGGCTTCGCCGCGCTGCACGGGGAAGCCTCGGCCGTGTTGCGCGAGGAGCGCAGCCGTCGCCTGTTTCATCCCGGCATCGCCTGGGTTCTGACACTCGGCATGCCGACGTCACCCTTCGCTCCGGAAACCCCCGCCGCGCGATCCATCGTCGCCGCGGTGTTGCAACGCGCCGACGCGGTGGCGGCGTTCGCGCAAGCGCGCGCCGAATGGCGCGACGCGCACATCATGCACGGCGACGCCAAGGCGGCGAATGTGCTCGTGCTCGAGGACGGCTCGGTGCGCATAATCGACTGGGAGATCGCGGCGCTCGGCGACGGGCTTTGGGACATCGCCAGTCTGGTGCAATCGCTCCTGATCCCCAATCCGTCAACCGCTCCGGCGCCGCTCGCTATTGCGCAGCCACGCGCGCAGCCGCTCATCGATGCCTTGTGGGAGGGTTATGTAACAGCGTCGCCGCCGCCGGCGCATCTCGCCGACCCGCGCGTCACGCTGCTGCGGCTGACCGGGGCGCGGATGGTGCAGACGTGCCTCGAATGGGCTCAGCTTGCCAACCAGATTTATCCGCAAACGCCGGGAGTTTTGCAGATGGGGCTCGAACTCCTCACCCATCCGGAAGCGTCGCGTGAACGCTGGGCGCGCGCGGCATGATCCCGTTCGCGCAACAATTACGCGCGATCGTCGCCGCCGTCTCCTTCACGGCGCCCGGTAGCGCGCGGGTAACGAATCTGCGCGGCGCGCAGCGCGACATCATTGTCGCCGGCGAGCGCGACGCGTTCGGCGGCCTCGCTGTCGCGCTGTATGGCGATCACTACAGCCTGCTGCCATCGGAGCCAACGCCGGCAGCGATGAACAGCGCCGGTTTTCTGGCGGCATTGCGGTCGGCGAACCCAATCGCGCCACGCCGGGAGGATGGCTGGACGGTGGTGCGCGCCGACCCGAGCGGCGTGTGGATCGTCGACGCCGCGCAACGCCAGCGCTTCGCGGCCTTGACCGAAATCATCCCGCTCGCGGGCGCGCTTGCGCCAGGCATGCCGGTTCGTCTTGTGCCGGCGCGCGACATGGTGACCGCCCCGATCGGTCATTATGTTATTTTGGGACGGCACTTGTTCGATCCACAAACCGGCCGTCAGGTGCGTTTCTATTGGAACGTCGCGGCGGATGGCGCCGCCGGGTTTCTGCACGAGATCGGCATCCGCCTCGAGCACAGGCGTATTCCGTTTCAGGCCAAGGTCCCGGTCGATCCAGCCTATTACGCAAGGACCGATGCCGGCGTGCTCTATCTGAACGACGAGGACGTCGAGGCGGCGCGTGACGCCATTGCGGCCACCTATCGGGCGATCCGCGATCAATTGCGGCCATCGGTGCCGCTGTTCACGCGTGAACTCGCCCCGGGTCTCGCTTTCGCGGAGAGCCCACCGACGCGAGAGAGTTTTGGCCAGCATCGCTGCGGTCTCGTCGCCGAAGGCCTGGTGTTGGGGCAGCAGCGCGGCGCTCACGATCCGGAAGCGCGACTTGTCGTGCTGCGCGAACGCCTCACCGCCTACGGGCTCGATCTCGACAATCTCGAGCGCAATCCCACCTCGCGCTATCCCTACCGGCTCGACGTGTTGAACGCGGACGCCGCATGACGCCGGCGGATTTTACGCTGCGGGACGGCACCGAGATCGCGGCAACGATCGGATTTGGCATCGCCCGGCGCGCGCTATGGAGCGGCGAGCGCTGCACTTGGTTTGACGCGATCCCGACTTTGCCGACGCAAAATCCGGCGACGAGTGCGATGGCGGGCCCGGACGTTTATGGCGGAACCTCCGGGATCGGCTGGTTCCTGGCGCAGGCGGCCGCGCGCACCGGCGATCAGCTGTTGCGACGGACGGCGTGCGCGGCATTGCGCCAATCCGCGGCGCGCGCCCAAGACCATGTCGGCGTGGCGCCGCACGGATTTTATGGCGGCGCTGCAGGCGTCGGCGCGGCGCTGGTGCTCGGCGGCAGCGAACTGCAAGACGACGAAGCCATCGCGGCGGGTCGTGCGCTCTTGCTCGACCTGCCGACGGACCCGGCCATCGCCGACGTGAGCGATGTCATCGGCGGCCTTGCGGGCACCGTCATGGCGCTGGCTGTCGCGGCCTCGGCACTTGACCGCGACGCTGCGCTCTTGGCCCGCGCCGGCGAATTCGCCGAACGACTGATCGCGCGCGGCGAACGTGACCCGCGCGGCACCATCTCTTGGCATACGATGGACGATCAGCGCGCCAACCTCACCGGCTTTGGGCATGGCGCTGCGGGCATCGCCCATGCGCTGCTGCTTTTGAACGCGCTCACGGCGGAACCCGCCCTGCGCGATGCTGCCGCCGCCGCCTTTGCGTACGAGGCGGCGAGTTTCGACCCGGCGGAGGGAAATTGGCCCGATTATCGGACGTTTCCGGAGCAGCCGCCCGGTCCGCCCCAGTTCATGGTCGCCTGGTGCCACGGCGCACCGGGGATTGTTCGCAGCCGGCTGTTTGCCGAGGGCCAAGGCTCGTTTGCCGAGGTCGATACCGCGGCCGAAATCGGCGCCGGGCTCGGCATTACGGCGCGCTACGCCGAGATGTGGCTTCGCGCTCCCAACATGGACTGCACGGCCTGCCATGGCATGTTCGGTCTCGCCGATACCCTGCTCGATGGGGTGCGTTCGGGTCGCACGGGTTATGCGGCTACGCTTTCCTCCGTCGTCTCCTACGCGACCGAGCATTTTCATCGCGGCGAGCGCCCTTGGCCCTCCGGATTAGTCACCCGTGAGGAGATCGACGGCCTGATGCTCGGCAATGCCGGCATCGGACACGTCTATCTTCGTCTCGGCGATCCGTCGCTCGGCTCGCTGCTGGCGCCTGCACCGCTGCATTCCTGACCCAATTGAAGCAGCGATGGTGATCAGCCGGTCTGAGGAAGTTCCAGAACTACATAGAGCGCCGTTGCGAGGACAGTGAGATCAGGCCGCCGTGGTATTCTTAAAGCGGACAATTTCATCCGCGGCGGGAGAGATAGTTCCCCGGCGAAGCAATAGGGCGGCAGCCTCGGCACTGACGGGGCGGCTATAGTGATATCCTTGCGCATTCTCGCAGCCGGCAGCCAACAGGAATTGTGCCTGAGCGTCCGTCTCGACGCCTTCGGCGATGACGGCGATATCCAACTCCTGCGCCAGACGAATGGCCGCTTTGACGACAGTCGCATTGCGCAAATCGTCAGTCACGCGAAACACGAGCTCTTGCGCGATCTTTAATCGGTTGACCGGAAACACGGTCAAATATTTCAACGACGAATAGCCCGTTCCGAAATCGTCTATCGCAATGCGCAATCCGGTCTTCCTAAGGCGGTCGAATGTTTCGGCGTGTTTTTCCGACGCCTCCATGAGCACGGTTTCGGTAAGCTCGAGTTCGATCGCGCTCGGATCGATATTATAGTACCTGAGATTCCGGCCGATATCGCGCACCAACTCATCCAATCTCTTGATCTGCATTGCGGAGACGTTTACCGCCATTGTCTTCGGCGCAATTCCTTCATCCTGCCAAGTTCGTAATTGCGCGCATGCCGCCGCGAAGACCCAGCTGCCGAGCTGCTGAATAATTGACGATTTCTCCGCGATCGGGACGAAGACCGAAGGCATGATCATGCCGCGCCGTGGATGATTCCAGCGCACCAGCGCCTCGAGACCGAGAATGTTACCCGATGCGATCTCCACCTGCGGCTGATAGTAAAGCTCGAGCTCGCCGCGCGCGATGCCTGCTCGCAATTCCTCCGCGAGCGCAATTCGCGAATGCGCTTGCATAATTTGATCGCTGCTATGAAAGCGGAAGCAGTCTCGTCCATCATCTTTCGCGCGATAAAGCGCAAGATCCGCCTGAATCATCATCGCACTGGGACTGGCCGTCTCCGCCGAATACATCGCTATTCCGACGCTGGCGCTCACCATGATTTCGCTGCCTTCGATCTCGAAAGGCGCGGCCAGCGCACGTATGATGTTCGCGGCGAGCGCCGCGGCCGCGGCAGGATCGGAGGAGCCGGTCTGCAGGATAGTAAATTCGTCGCCGCCAAAGCGTGCCAATAAATCGGTTTTTCGAATCGCGTTCCGCAGGCGCAGCACGGCCGCCTGCAGCAATAGATCGCCGACGGAATGCCCGAGCGAGTCGTTGACGTCCTTAAAACCGTCGATGTCGATAACGTGGACCGCAAACTGGCTGGACCCGCGCCGGCTGGCCGCAAACGCCGCAGCGAGTTCCTCGTTAAAGACAAGCCGGTTGGCGATTCCCGTCAGGGTATCTGTGCGCGCAAGGCGATCGAGCCGAAGCGCGGTCAGAGCCGATTGCCGCAGAAATATCAGAACAATTCCGGTCACCATCAGACTGGCCGCGAATATGAGCCACGCTCTATCGTGGCTGCGGGCTATCAATTCTTCAGGAACAGGCGCAACCAGCGTCCAGTGCTTGCCGCTGGTGCTGACGTCACCGGACCAATGCGGGCCGGAATTTAGGGCTGCAAATGACTTCGGCAGGGCCGGGGCGGCGCGTAGCCTGGAGGATCTGACGTAAACCGGCATGTCATTCGGGCCGGCATTTTCTTCAAAAAGATAAATGTCCAGAGGCGGGGCGAGATTGGTGAGAATGGTGTCGACCATTTGGCCGATTTGAAAGGCGGCGAGCACGTATCCCTCGATATTCTTGCGCCGATCATCGAGCGTCGCTGTCGGTTGTCCACGCAGATAGATCGGCAACGCGACTATAAAGCCATGACGGTCTCCGGCCCCGCTGCGCAGCAGAAATCCACGCGACGCGACGATGCGGTTTTCATCGCGGGCCGTCTCGAACGTGTGTTGGCGCAAGCCGCCGTCGCGAAGATCGAATCCATAGAGTCTCGAGCCGGACTTTTCTTTGGTCGAATAATAGATCGGCAAATATTCATCGCGTTCCGGCGCAACGACCAGACTGTTATCCGGGCCGGCATCGCGGATATGGAAATCGGCAATGCCATCGCGCCGTGCCGCTAATTCGAAAGCCGCTCGGCCAGCGCGAGTGACACGCGGAATCCAGGACAGACCGAGGATCACCGGCTGGTCCTTAAACAGTGTAATGCTGAAGGCATCGAATTCTTCGCGCGTCAGATCGTGCTGTGTGGCGCTGAACAGCGTTCCGATAGCAACGAGTTTGTTGCCGTATTCATTCAAGCCGTTTCGCAGAATTTGCGTATTATCGGTCGCGGCCTGATCGAAGCGTTGCAAAGCGAGACGCTCGTCGAACGCCGATACGTAGAACCACGCACAAACCGATAAGACTATGCCGATAGCTGCCGCGCCGAGAATTTGCGGGAACTGTTCTAGCCGCCGTGACTTGGCGCCAACAACCATGAATCCTTGGGCATACGGCTCGCCCTTCCCGTTTAAGGGCCAGCGCCTGCAGCTCGCGCTACATTACGCGCTTCTCTTACACCGACCTTTAAGAAGGTCACCGCAATCGCTGCTCAGCATTAACCAGATGGGTTGCAATTGCGGAGCATTACGATCGATCCCGACCCTAATGCGTCATATATTGCAGCCCCGCCGTATAAGCCGCACCGCCGAGCACGCACGGAATGCCGAGCTCGATCTGGCCGGTCGCCGCCGCCACCACGCAGCCCATCGATAGCGCGCCCTGCCCGACCTGGCCCCAGCCCGACAATTCGCGTTTCGAATTCGGGCCTTTCTCTTTCAGTTCCTCGATCGCGGCGAGCGATTCCTTGCGCATGTGCACGGTGTCGACGGTCTCCGCAGTCTGGATCACGTCGTCGAGCACCGCGGCTATTTCCTTGGGCTGGCTCTTCACCGCCCATCGCAACATCTCGAGCAGTTCGGTGTCGCGCACCGCATTGCTGGCGAGCGTGAATTTCGCCGCACTTCCGGTGGTGAGGTTGTCGACATTGTCCTTGTCGTCGGCGAGCGGCAGAAGCTTGATGACGCGCTGCACCGGCTCGTAGCCGCCGGTCGCCAAATAATAGCCCCATAGCACGTCGATCAGTTCGGGGCTGGGCTCGAGCATGACTTGTTTCTTGCGCTCCTCGTCGATGTGCAGCGAAACTTTGATCTTGTCGAACATGCCGGGCTTCGCCGGCCGATAGTCGATCAGTCCCAGCGTCGGCAGCTTGCCGTCGAGATATTGATCGATCATGGGACGTCGCGTCGGCATGCGGTCGACGAAAGTGGCGAGCACCTCGCGCCAGTTCGGCAAGCCCGAATAGGCGATGGCGCGCACCAGCACCCAATGATCGGGCGGCGCGATCGGCAGCATTTTGGCGATGAGAATTTCGGCCCGTTCCGGATTGCTGCCAAGCACGCCGGCTATGAAGCCGATATAGGGACCCGAGGTCTCGGCGTCCTTGAACGCCTGCATGCCGCTGAGCGCGCGCACCGCGTTGGGCAGACCTTCGGGGTCGGGCTGGTGGCGATAGTTATTGATCCATTTCAGGATCGCTTCCGTGGAATTAAGCGTCACGCTACGGGGCGGCACGGCGGCGGCCGGTCCAACCAACCCAATAGCCAGCGCGGCAGCGGCAACCGCGGCCACCGCGGCGTGCCGCATCCGTTCAAGAAGCCGACGACTTGAAACCCGACGACATTGAACCCGACAATTTGGAACCCGAAGATTTGCAACCATGTCCCCTCCCGTGGAGAAAACCGGCGGCGCGTGAGCAGGAATGTTAGAACGCGCAACTCCCCCAGCGCGGCATTTGCGCAACAGTGCGGGGAAATTTAATGGCCGCCAGCGCGCGGAATCCAGGCCGCGCCGTGGCATTTAAGATTGGTAAATAATTGCGATTTTGCCCGTCATTACGATTTCAAACGCTCGTTTGAAGATTTGCGGCGCGCGCAAAGCCGCAATCTGGCCGCATTTTACTTGACCCCGACGAACACAATGCTTATAAACCACGCGCTGAACAAAGAGGGCGAGCGCGCCCGAAAGATTCAGGCCGAACGGTTCTCGAAAGGGTAAAGACGTGCGGACATTTGTTTCGTTGATCCTCGTAACGAAGCGCACCGCCGGGGGTGGATGATCCCACCTGCGAACGTGGCGGTGCGCGAACCAGGGGCCTTCGAGGGCCCTTTTTTATTGCCTGAATGGCCCCCTTCCTAGCGTTGACGCGGCGGCCGAATGAGCGGAGCGGACGATGACTGAGATGACCGGCGCAGAGATGGTGATAGCGGCGCTTGCCGATCAAGGTGTCGAGCACATTTTCGGCTATCCGGGCGGCGCGGTGCTGCCGATCTACGACGCCTTGTTCCAGCAGGACAAAGTGCAGCACATCCTGGTGCGGCACGAGCAGGGCGCGGTGCATGCCGCCGAAGGCTATTCGCGCTCGACCGGCAAGGTCGGCACCGTGCTGGTGACGTCGGGCCCGGGCGCGACCAATGCGGTGACCGGGCTCACCGACGCGCTGTGCGACTCCATTCCGATCGTCGTCATCACCGGACAAGTGCCGACGCATCTCATCGGCAATGATGCGTTCCAGGAATGCGACACCGTCGGCATCACGCGGCCCTGCACCAAATATAATTATCTGGTGAAATCCGTCGCCGATCTGCCGCGCGTCTTGCACGAGGCGTTCCATATCGCCGCGAGCGGCCGGCCCGGACCGGTCGTGGTCGACATTCCGAAAGACGTGCAATTCGCCAAAGGCGACTACTTCAAGCCCAAGGAATTCCAGCACAAGGGATACCGGCCGAGGCTCAAGGGCGATCCGGACAAGATCAAACAAGCCGTCGAGATGATGGCCAACGCCAAACGCCCGCTGTTCTATACCGGCGGCGGCGTGATCAATTCGGGCCGCGCGGCTTGCGATCTGTTGCGCGATCTGGTCAAGCTCACCGGCTTTCCCATCACCTCGACGCTGATGGGGCTCGGCGCCTTTCCGGCCGCCGATCCGCAATGGCTCGGCATGCTCGGCATGCACGGCACCTGGGAGGCGAATTGGGCGATGCATGATTGCGATCTGATGATCTGCATCGGCGCCCGCTTCGACGACCGCATCACCGGCCGGCTCGACGCTTTCTCGCCGGGATCTAAGAAGATTCACGTCGATATCGACCCATCCTCGATCAACAAGAACGTCAAGGTCGATCTGCCGATCGTCGGCGATTGCGGCAACGTGCTCGAAGACATGCTGCGGGCGTGGCGCGACGCCGCCCACAAGCCCGACAAGAAGGCGCACGATATCTGGTGGGACGAGATCGGCAAATGGCGGACGAAGAATTCGCTCGCCTATCGCAACTCCAACAAAATCATCAAGCCGCAATACGCCATCCAGCGCCTCTACGAGCTGACCAAAGACCGCGACACCTACATCACCACCGAAGTCGGCCAGCATCAGATGTGGGCGGCGCAGTTCTATCACTTCCAGGAGCCGTCGCGCTGGATGACCTCGGGCGGCCTCGGCACCATGGGTTATGGGCTGCCGGCCTCGGTCGGGGTGCAGCTCGCGCATCCGAACTCGCTCGTCATCGACATCGCCGGCGAAGCCTCGGTGCAGATGACCATGCAGGAAATGTCGACGGCCGTGCAATACGATCTGCCGATCAAGATCTTCATCCTCAACAACCAATATATGGGGATGGTGCGGCAGTGGCAGGAATTGCTGCATGGCGGCCGCTATTCGCATTCCTACAGCGAGGCGCTGCCGGATTTCGTCAAGCTCGCCGACGCCTATCATGCGCACGGCATTCGCTGCGAGCATCCCGGCCAGCTCGATGAAAAGATCCGCGAGATGATCGAGGTGAAGAAGCCGGTGATCTTCGATTGCGTGGTCGATCCGACGGAAAATTGCTTCCCGATGATTCCGTCCGGCCGCGCCCACAACGAAATGCTGCTCGGCGACGCGGCCACGCGGGTCGAGGACGCCATTACTGAAGAAGGTAAGATGCTGGTCTAGCGTCGCAGCGGAGCCATAACGAGAAGGATCGCGCCATGAAACTCGCCATCATCGGCGCCGGCAACGTCGGCGGCACGCTCGGCACCGCCTGGGCGCAAAAGGCCGGTCACGAGATCTGCTTTGGCGTCCGCGATGCCAAGGCCGATAAGACGCAGGCGCTGCTGCGGAAAATCGGCGGCAAGGCGCGCGCCGGCACTGCGGCGGAGGCGGCAGCATTCGGCGAGATGATCGTGCTGACGACGCCGTGGCCGGCGGCCGAAGCGGCGATCCAGTCAATGGGCGATTTGACCGGCAAGATCATCCTCGATGCCACCAACCCGCTGGCGATGGGCCCCGATGGGCTCGGCCTCGAAATCGGCCACAGCATTTCGGCGGGCGAGAAAGTGCAGGGTTGGGCCAAGGGCGCCTTCGTATTCAAGACGTTGAACTCGACGGGCTTCGGCAACATGGCCGAGCCGGTGTTCCACGGCGTCAAATCGGTGATGTTCGTTGCCGGCGATGACGCCGCCAATAAGCCGAAAGTCATGACGCTGGTCGGCGACCTCGGCTTCGAAGTGATCGATGCCGGTCCGTTGCGCAATGCGCGCCTACTTGAGGCGCACGCCATGCTGTGGATCGATCTTGCGCTCAAGCGCGGCCAGGGCCGCGACTGGGCCTTTGCCGTCGTCAGGCGCTGAGGAGAAATACCGTGAACACCGCGACAAGCCATTATCCCGCCGCAGCTGCGGCAGAGCGAATCGAAACCCGCACGCTTTGCGTCTTGGTCGACAACGAACCGGGCGTGCTGGCGCGCGTCATCGGCCTGTTCGCGGGCCGCGGCTACAATATCGATTCGCTCACCGTCTCGGAGACCGAGCACGAGAAACATCTGTCGCGCATCACCATCGTCACGCGCGGCACGCCGATGGTGCTCGAGCAGATCAAAAATCAGCTCGATCGCCTGGTGCCGGTGCATCGTGTCATCGACCTGACCACGGGCGGCCCCGCGATCGCCCGCGAGCTCGCCATGGTCAAGGTGCGCGGCAAGGGCGAGCAGCGCATGGAGGCGCTGCGGCTCGCGGATGCCTTCCGCGCCCGCGTCATCGACGCCACCACCGAGAGCTTCGTGTTCGAGATTACCGGCGCTTCCGACAAGATCGAAAGCTTCATCAATCTGATGCTGCCGGTCGGCCTCGTCGAAGTCTCACGGACCGGCATCGTCGCCATCGGCCGCGGGCCGGAGGGGATGTAACAACCCACACCTGCCCCGCTCATTCCCGCGCAAGCGGGAATCCGGAGGCTATCGCGACCCGATAAACTGCAATTATGGGTCCCCGCTTGCGCGGGGACGAGCGGACAAGAGCCCAGTGAATTTACGCCGGGGCGCTAGGCCTTCAGCTTAGTGACCAATATCGCGAAGCGGTCGACAAAATCCTGCAGGAACTTTCGCGTGCCTTCGTCGGTGACGGTGTTCTCATCGTCGATCAGGGTCGGCTTGAATTGCACGTAGGATTCGCCGCCGAGCAGCGTCATGCCAAGGCCCAGCATGACGGTACGCAAATTCGCCTGCACCAGCGCGGTGCCGATCGCGCCCGGCGACGTTCCGGTGATGAATCCCGGTTTGCCGGGCCAGTTGCTTTTGCCCCACGGCCGCGCGCCCCAGTCGATGGCGTTCTTGAGCGCCGTCGGGATCGAGCGATTGTGTTCGGGAGTAACGATCAATACGCCGTCCGCCTTGGCGACCTCGTCCTTGAAACGGACGACCGCGGCGGAAAGGTTGCCTTCATGGTCCTGGTTGTACATCGGCAGGTCGTCGATGCGGACCAGTTTGGCGTCGAATTTGCCGGCGCCGAGCTTGATCAGCGCCAGAGCGAGCTTGCGATTAATTGAATCGCGGCGGTTTGAACCGACGATCACGGCGATCTGGGGCAACGCGGTGGGCATGGTTGAATACCTCGGTTAGAATTCGTAACTAGGGCTACATAGGTGCCCGTCTCCCAACCGCACAAGGAGGCACATCGGTGAAACCTAGACACACGCATTTGCCCAAGGATTGCCGCGCCGTGAGCGACGTCCTGGCGCGGATCGGCGATAAATGGTCGGTCCTGGTGGTGACGCGGCTGGGCAACGGCCCGTTGCGCTTCAACGAATTGCGCCGCGCCATTGGCGGTATTTCGCAGCGCATGCTGACGCTGACCCTGCGCGGGCTCGAACGCGACGGGCTCGTCACCCGCACGGTATTTCCGACCATACCGCCGCGGGTCGATTACGAGTTGACCCCGCTCGGCCGCGATCTGCTCGAGCCGGTGTCGGCGCTCGGCGCCTGGGCCATCCGCAACCAGGCAAAGATCGCGGTCGCCCGCGAGCGGTTCGACGGCGGCACGGGCGAAAATCGCCCGCAGCGGCCGCGCCAAAGCGCCAGCCAGGGCGGGCTTGTCCAAGCCGCCCGCAGAAACTAGAAGCAGCACCGGAAACGAACGCTACGGCTCAGGCTCGATCTTTGGCTTGGGGCCCGGCCTGACCAAGGGTGAGACAAGATGCGTGTTTACTACGACCGCGACGCCGACCTGAACCTGATCAAGGGCAAGAAGGTCGCCATCATCGGCTACGGCAGCCAGGGCCATGCCCACGCGCTCAATCTGCGCGATTCAGGCGTCAAGGACGTCGCGGTGGCGCTGCGCAAAAGCTCGGCCGGCGTGAAGAAGGCCGAGACCGAGAAGTTCAAGGTCATGGAAGTGGCCGAGGCCGCCAAATGGGCCGACATCATGATGATGCTGACCCCCGACGAATTGCAGGGCGACATCTATCGCGAGCATCTGCACGCCAATATGAAGAACGGCGCGGCGCTGATGTTCGCGCACGGCCTCAACGTCCATTTCAACCTGATCGAGCCGCGCGCCGATCTCGACGTGCTGATGATCGCGCCGAAGGGCCCGGGCCACACCGTGCGTTCCGAATACCAGCGCGGCGCCGGCGTGCCGTGCCTCGTCGCCATTCACAAGGACGCCTCCGGCAACGCCCACGATCTCGGCCTGTCCTACGCCTCGGCGATCGGCGGCGGCCGCGCCGGCATCATCGAGACGACCTTCAAGGAAGAATGCGAGACCGACCTGTTCGGCGAGCAGACCGTGCTGTGCGGCGGCCTCGTCGAATTGATGAAGGCCGGCTACGAGACGCTGGTGGAAGCCGGCTACGCGCCCGAGATGGCCTATTTCGAATGCGTCCATGAGGTGAAGCTGATCGTCGACCTGATCTATGAAGGCGGCATCGCCAACATGAACTATTCGGTGTCGAACACCGCCGAATACGGCGAATACGTCTCCGGCCCGCGCGTGGTGACGGCCGAGACCAAGGCCGAGATGAAGAAAATCCTGACTGACATCCAGTCCGGCCGCTTCACCCGCGACTGGATGCTGGAGAACAAGGTCAATCAGACCTCGTTCAAGGCGACCCGCGCCAAGCTCGCCGAGCACCCGATCGAGCAGGTCGGCGCAAAACTCCGCGAAATGATGCCGTGGATCAAGCAGC
>JBAPUM010000140.1:0-53071 GCA_049282655.1 Xanthobacteraceae bacterium | reverse complement strand
GTTACCTCCGCCTTGGATCGCGGTCACAGCGATGCACCTCGCACGCCGGTCATAGTGCCGGCTGGTCGATGCCCAGGGCCGCCCGGGAGCGGGGTTACGAGCCCCGCCCGCAGGAACCGCACTCGCTCCGCTTCAAGGACCGTCTCGAGAAGCGTCCCTCGATGAGCGAGATACAGCGAATGTAACCATATTGGGGACGCATGTCAAGCATTGGTCACCACTAACGTGACCGCAATCGCACGGCGCCCGTGGTTTCATGACCCCGTAACCCGAGGAACGCATCTTCCTCTGCTGGTTGTTATTAAACATCGTACAAGCTACTCTTGCATTAGATAGTGCCGAGAGACTCCCTACTCGGCTACAAAGGCCCATCATAGGAGGGGTGTCATGTGCTTTTTTTGCTCTGAATGTTTCACCATAGACGAGGACGATTCTGAGTTCGCGCAGCGACTTCGTCTTGCCATGGACGAGGGGGATCGATCGGCGATCGATTCCGTAATCGCCGATGATTGTGTGCTCCAAATCTCTGGCTCACCGGAGGCCCTGCCGTTCGCCGGCACCTATACGAAAGCAGATGTGATTGCGGGCCGCGTGCCGCGCGACGACGAATACTGCGAAGTGCACAGCCTACAGATGAACGTCTGGCTTCGCGAACCCAACAGGAAGTATGCGGTGCTTTGTCATAAGAAGGCGACAGTACACAGCACCCAGAAATCATTTGAGCATGATTACGTCGTGTTGATCGAGGTTGCAGAAGGAAAGCTAAAGAAATGGCAGCAATTTCACGACACGCACGATCTGGTGAGAGCATTCTCGTAACCGTGCGAGCAAGGCGGTGCAAGTAATTGGCGGATGACGCTTCGCTAATCCGCCCTACGGCCCGCGATGGCTCGGTTAGCCATCCGGTCGAGCTAACCGGCTTTGGCGTCACGCTCGATCTTTTCATCGAAGCGTAAGGTATCGAACTCCTCGAACCCGACGCGGAATTGCGCTAGGTGGTCGGGGGACAATTCGGCGACGGCCTTTTCGATGTCTTCGATGGTCATCGGCCGAATTCGCGGGCCAATTTCGTGCTGTCGTTGCGGGACACAGCTACCGAAATAAATGGTCGGAGTGGCAGGATTTGAACCTGCGACCCCCTCGTCCCGAACGAGGTAGAGACCGCGAGCATCCTTGAAAAATCAAAGCTTTTTGTCGATTCCGGCGTCGTTTGTTCTTCCTTCGTCCGGTCATTCGTGGGTATTTCGTGGGGGAGCGAAAATCTTTGCCAGAATATGTTCCCGTTGCGGTCCGCCCGGCGAGCGTGCCCCTTCATACAGGAGAGTTAGTATGTTCAATCCCTACCAGCCCCCACCACCAGCCAATCCTTCAGGCGCGATTATGATCTCTACCGACGTCACATGAAGACCCACAGATTACGTCTGCGGAAGGACGCATTCATGAACGAATGCCCTCGGATAGACGGACTCGCCGGACCGCTCGCTTATGCCAAACTCCACCAGGCAGTTATGTGCGCGCCATCTGCGTCGAAAACACCGGTGATTACCGGCATTTTCGTGCCGGTTCGTTGACGAACGTTTGCGTTTAGTTGCGACGTTCCATTGGTCATCTATTGGTTGGTTGGGAGCCTCATTGCGGCCTTTCATGGCCGCGACGCTTGGGTTTGGCCTCCGGCACGATCATCCTTCGCGCTCCGAGCTCTCCACCGGGCGGTCGCCCAAAATGCTATTTTTCACGCTATTCTGCAGCTAACGTTGAAGGGCGAGAGACTGAGCGCGCGAAGGGAAATGACCATGACCGGCAGTGCATCCACTACGCCAACAGGCGTCGACTCGACGGAGCCGACCCGTCGTGACTTCCTCTATATCGCCACGGCAACCGTCGGCGCGGTGGGGGCCACCGCGACGTTGGTGCCCCTCGTCGATCAGATGAATCCCGACACTTCGACGCTCGCTGCCGGCGGCCCCGTCGAACTCGATGTCAGCAAGATTCCCGAAGGCGGTCAGGTCGTTGTCCGCTGGCGGCAGCGGCCGATCTTTGTCTTCCATCGCACACCGCAAACTCTGCAAGCCATGCAGAGCACTCAAATGATTTCGCTGCTTGCCGATCCGAACTCGGAGCAGCTCCAGCAGCCGCCTTATGCGACCAACTGGCACCGCTCAATCAAGCCGGAGTACGGCATCCTGGTCGGCATTTGCACGCATCTCGGCTGTATTCCGTTGTTCTATCCAACCCCGAACGCGACGTCGCCGGTCGCGAATTGGCCGGGCGGCTATTTCTGCCCCTGTCACGGCTCCAAATACGATCCCGCAGGCCGCGTCTTCAGCGGCGTTCCGGCACCATACAATCTGCCGGTGCCACCCTACCACTTCGTCAAAGAGACCACGCTTAGGGTCGGCGAAAATCCAAGCGACTCGGCCTTCAATTTCGATTCGATCCGTCAACTCTGAACGGGCCGCGGCACCTCGTTAAATATTTCCGGTCAGCCGAAGTATGACGCCGACAGCCACGTTGGTCGACGTCATGATCAGCCGCGATAACGGATCGAGATTGATGCCGAGTTGCGGACCAAGCAGCGGCAGGATGAAGAGCAAGCCGATGAGAATTAGCAAGCCATAAGGTTCGAGACGGGAAAGAGGGCGTGCCAAGCCATTGGGAAGGACGCCAGCCAGGATGCGCCCTCCATCGAGCGGTGGGATCGGCAAAAGATTGAAGATTGCCAGGACGACGTTGAGCAGGAGAGCGTTTTTCAGGTTTTCAGCCAGCCACTGCGCCCCCGGAGCCGGAATGTAGGAAAGGATATGAAAGCCGAGCGCCGCGATGGTCGCCAATAGCAGATTCATCCCTGGACCGGCCGCCGCGACCAATATTGAATCGAGGCGCGGGCGACGGAGTGCGCGAAAATTGACCGGCACGGGCTTCGCATAGCCGAACAGAAAGGGTGCGCGCAGCAGCAACAACATAATTGGCAGCACGACCGTTCCGAACGGATCGATGTGGACTAGCGGATTGAAACTGACGCGACCCAAGCGCCAGGCCGTGTCGTCGCCCAAAAGGTGCGCAACATAGCCGTGTGAGGCCTCATGGAAAGTAATGGCTATGACGGCCGGTATCGCCCAAACCGATATTTCGTAGAGAATGAGACTGGCTGATCCATTCATTCGGCTGATTCCGCACGCGCCGTCCCAACTGGGGCCTTGGCATTGGAGGGCGTGGCATTAATTAGCGCGAGGCCCGGCACATTTCAGTATATAGAAGTATCTGTAACGCGGGCAGTATCAGCTATCGCCCGCTGCACACGTTTAGTCAAATGCGTAACGCCCCTCTGAATTATCCGGATTATCAAGAAAAAGGAACTTTTCGTCGTCCATAACCATTGGACATGTCTGCCGCGCGCAAAGGAGTAATTCGTGCCAGTCTCATTGTCCGACCAGGCCAAGCCGCCGCCGCGAACGCCACCGCAGACGCCTCGACCTCAACTAATCAGCATTATCACGGTAGCGCTTTTCGGCTTGCTCATCGGGATCGCGGCTCAGGAACTGCGCTGGCGCTGGTCTGCCGCAGTACCGGAGAGCCAGTTGACGCAGGCCGAGCATGCGTTTCGAGCAGGCGATGATCCGGCAGCCGCGAAATTGTTTGACGCGCTTGCCGATAAGAACAACTCAACCGCCCAATATTGGCTCGGCCACTTGACTGAGCTAGGTCTCGGCGTGCCGCGCGATCCGACAAAAGCCATTGATCTTTACAAGAAGGCCGCCGAGCAAAACGTCGATGCCGCCGAACTGCGGCTCGGGGAAATATACCTCGACGGCGATCTCGTACCGCCCGACTTTACCCAGGCCAAGACATACCTCGAGAAGTCGGCGTATCAGGGTAATCCGCGCGCCGCCATGCTGCTCGGTCAGATGTACCGGGTCGGCACCGGCGTGAAGGCCGATCCAATAGAGGGCTACGCCTGGTCGGAAGTTGCTACGCTGGAGGGAAATACGTTCGCAGAACGAGAACGCGACGCTTCGTTTCGAGACCTGAGCGCCGACGATCAGAAAGTGGCGATAGTTCGCGCGCAGGAAATCCTGAAGACCGCGAAGAGCGAGACGGCTGCGCCGAAAGTGCCGAATTCGAAATAGTATCCCTGTTCGCCGTGGTCTATCCATGGCGCGGTCCCTATTGGCTCCCATCGTCATGCACTTCCCGGGGGACGCTGGGGTTAAAGCAACCGCAGCAAAGGACTGCATACGTCCCGTGAAGCGCTTAGCAAATATACTTAGCCGGACATGAAATCGTCGCTGCGCCGTGCTACCGTACAATGAGGTTGATTGCTTGGTCGTAGGCTCAGCACCCTCAAATATCAAAAACGAAACTGAAATGGCAGCATGGTGGGGCGAGGCACTTTACTGGGTGGCCAACCTAATTGCCGGCCTGATCGTGGCGTGGGTCGTGTGGAGCTATGCCTACAACGGCGACAGAGGCGACCATATTATAGCGGTCATCCCCTTGCTATTAGCCGGAGCTATCTGGCTGCTGGGGCGCGCTTGCCGCTCCGGACTCGCTGGTCGTTGAAATTTGTTTGCGACTGTCAAAACCACGATACTACTCTTTGCCGATGGTAGTGGATCCCAATCGCAGGAATTTGACCTGGGTCTGAGAGTTCGAAGCCCGGTTGGTCCGAAGAACCAAGCGCGGGGAGATTAGGATCGGTGCTGGCCGATATCGTTCACGAAGACAATTCGGCGCTGGCGCGCATCGCTCGCAAGACCACACCGGCGGCTGCGCTCGCCGCGCTTGGGGTCGTCTATGGCGATCTCGGAACCAGCCCGCTTTACGTATTGCGGGCGGTTGTCGGGGCGAGCGGCGGACATTTTTCCCCGGCGGTGGCGCTCGGCAGTCTCTCGCTGATCTTCTGGGCGCTCATCATCACGATTTCCATCAAATATTGCCTGTTCGTCATGCGTGCGGACAATCACGGCGAAGGCGGCATCCTGGCACTCATGTCGATGACCGGCGCGAACTGGTCCGAAGGCCGGCACATCCTTATCATCATGGGCTTGTTCGGAGCGGCACTGATCTACGGCGACGGCATCATCACACCGGCGATCTCGGTACTCAGCGCGCTCGAAGGACTCAACGTCGCAACCGACGTGTTTAAGCCGCATGTCGTCTTAATTGCAGTGACGATCCTGCTCGGCCTGTTCGCCATCCAGCGCCGCGGGACCGCGCAGATCGCCCAGGCGTTCGGGCCGGTAATGCTGCTGTGGTTCGCAGTCCTCGCCGCGCTCGGTATTGCCGGCATTTGCCGTTATCCTGCGGTGATCGCCGCTGCCGATCCGCGCTACGGGATCGCGTTGCTGACCGGGCACGGCTGGAACGGGATCGTCGTACTCGGTGGGGTCTTTCTGGCGATGACCGGCGCCGAAGCAATGTATGCTGACATGGGCCACATCGGCCGTAATCCGATCCGCGCCTCCTGGTACGGGATCGTGCTGCCGGCTTTGCTGCTCAACTATGCTGGGCAGGTTGCGCTCTTTCTCAGCGATCCCGCGACGATCGGCAATTCGTTCTTCCGGCTGGCGCCATCATGGTCGATCTATCCGCTGGTAGGGCTTGCCACCGTCGCCACGATCATCGCCAGCCAGGCGATTATCACCGGATCGTTTTCAATGACCCGTCAGGCGATGCAACTCGGCTGGTTCCCAGGCGTTCGGATCCGCCAGACCTCGTCGGACGAATACGGACAGATCTACGTGCCGTTCGTGAACTGGACAATGCTAGTGCTGACGGTTGCGCTCACCGTCGGCTTCGGCAGTTCCGATCGCCTGGCGGGCGCCTATGGCACCGCGGTTTCGACCACCATGCTGCTGACGACCGCGCTACTTTACAACGTCATGCGCGGGCGCTGGCGCTGGCCGGTAGGATTGGCGCTGATCGTGAGCGGCCTGTTTCTCGCTGTCGATTTCGCGTTCTTCGCGGCGAATCTGTTCAAAATAAAGGACGGCGGTTGGATTCCGCTTGCGTTCGGCACGCTGGTGTTCATCGTCATGGTCTCATGGCACTTCGGCTTCGAGGCCATGCGCCGCAGCCACATGGTGTCGACGGAGACGCCGGATGAGTTCTTCCGCCACCTTGACCAGAGCCGCATCCCGCGCGTGCCCGGCACGGCGATATTTCTGACGCGGCTCGCCACGATGACACCGTTCCTGATCGTCGAGCACGTCGCGCAGATGGGAGCGCTGCAGGAGAACGCGATCGCACTGACGGTGAAATTCGAGAATATCCCACGTGTCGCGCTTGGTGACCGCATCGAGTTGGACAAGCTCGCCGGCGGGTTTTGGCACGTCACCGTGCACTTCGGCTTTGTCGAGGTGCCTGACATTCCCGCCGCTTTGCGGCAGGCAAAAGATCGTGGGTGCCCGATCGACCTCGAAAACGCGGTTTATTTCGGCGCCCGGGACGCCTTGGTCTATTCCAAAAGGCGTAGTTGGCTGCTGCGCGCCAGGCTGCGCCTGTTCACGCTGATGTTCCGCAATTCGGTGCGGGCGCAGGACCTATTCAATCTTCCTCCGGAAAATTTCGTTGAAGTCGGGCGGCAGATCGAGATTTAAGCGCGCTTGAAGGTTGCGAAGGTCGACCAATGGCACAGGATAAACGATGGAGTCCGCTTATGGCGGCCTTGTGGGGACGGGCTTGGAACCCGTCCCCGAGGCATCCCGCCGGATTACGCTACGCGTGCCGCGGAGACTTCGGCACTCCCGGCGGGCGCCCCATTAGTGTCAGGCGTCGCTCAGCGGCATGGCGACGAATCTCGTCGCGTCGCCGCTCTTCACTCGCATCAGAACGTTGTGCTTGCCCTGCGCCTTCGCTTCAGTCAGCGCGGTGCGCAGATCGCTTGCATTGGCAACCGCCTTGCCACCGACATCGAGGATGATGTCGCCGGTTTGGAAGCCCTGATCGGCGGCGGGCCCATCGGGATCGATGCCGGTGACCACGACGCCCTTGCCGGCGGAGCCGGCAACGTCGTTCGCAGGGGCAACCGACAGCCCGAGATGCGGCACGCCACCCGGGGCGGTTTGCTCGGCATCGGCCTTGGCCTGCTGCTCGTTCGGCATTTCGCCGAGCGTCAGGGTCAAGGACTGGGCTTCGCCCTTGCGCAAGATATCCATCTTGACCGAAGTGCTCGGCGCCAGCATGGCGATGGTACGGGCGAGATCGCGGGCATCCTTCACCGGGGTGCCGTTGACGGCGGTGATGACATCGCCTGACTCGATGCCGGCCTTGGCCGCGGGGCTGCCGGTCTGCGGCTCGTCGACCATCGCACCCTCGGCCTTCTTCATGCCGAGGCTTTCGGCGATGCCGGCGGTCACCGGCTGGATTTTCACGCCGAGCCAGCCGCGGGTGACATGACCGTTATCCTTCAGTTGGGCCACCACCAATTTCGCGGTTTCGGCCGGGATGTCGAAGCCGATGCCGACCGAACCGCCGGACGGCGAGAAGATCGCCGTGTTGACGCCGATCACATTGCCTTCGACGTCAAAGGCCGGTCCACCCGAATTACCCTTGTTTATCGGGGCGTCGATTTGCACGTAATCGTCGTAAGGTCCGGCGCCGATGTCGCGGCCGCGCGCGGAGACGATGCCCGCCGTCACGGTACCGCCGAGACCGAAGGGATTGCCGACGGCGACCACCCAATCACCGACACGCGAGGGATGGTCGGCGAACTTCACAAAGGGAAGATCCTTCTTGCCGTCGACCTTGATCAGAGCGAGATCGGTCTTTGGATCGGTGCCGACGACCTTGGCGGTGAAGACCGTCCCGTCGTCGGTGGTGACTTGGACCGATTTGGCATGGTCGACGACGTGATTATTGGTCACAGCGTATCCGTCGGGGGAGATGAAGAAACCCGAACCCTCGCCGGTAATGACCTCATGGTGCTGCTGCATGCCGTTTGGCATGTTTTGTTGGCCGAATTGCTGGAAAAATTTCTCCATCGGTGAGCCGGGCTCGAAGGGATTGGCCTGGTTATCACCGCTCTTATTCATGCCGGTCGTCTTCGCGGTGTCGTCGATCTTGACCCGTACCGAGATGACGGCCGGTTTCACCTTTGCGACCAGATCGGCGAAGCCGGCAGGGGCCTGCATGGCTTCAGCGGCCTGGGCGGTCGAAGTCCACGCATCGAGGTTTAAAGGATGGTAGCCGCCCGGTCCGGCCATCAGCACAGCCACACCGAGGCCGGCGACCGAAGCAAGGAGCGTCAGTCGACGCGCCGTAAGCGCCTTGCGTTGTTTGGTTAGGGAAGTATCTCTCTGAGGCACGATAAATTCTCCATTTAATCAATTTCGCCCCTTGGGGCCTTGCAAACAATCTAACAACACCATGTTACGCAGCTCTGTCGGGAAGATTAATTGCCGGACAGGATGCATCATTTAAAAATGATCGAGAGAATCAGGTTCTTCGCGTCTACCCGAGCGCTTAAACGGCAGTTCGCCTCCTAGGCCACCCGAGGACGCCCACCCCGCGAATAATAAACTCAATGCCGCACTATCCTGCGCCGGCGGCAAGCGCCAAGCGGGCCAATGCCGGAAGCGACTTTGAGCCTGTTTTCTTCATGATCGAGGCGCGATGGTTCTCGACTGTGCGTTGGCTGATGCCGAGATCCGCGGCGACAATTTTGTTGGGTTTGCCTGCGAGAACCGATTCCATGATCTGGCGCTGTCGTTGCGTGAGACTGGCGATGTGGTTCGCCGCAGTTTCCCGCCATGCCAACTGTTTGTTCGAATCCCGCGACTCTTCAAGCGCGCGCCCGACGCTGACGACCAATTCGCTGGGACTGATCGGCTTCTCGATGAAGTCCGAAGCGCCCGCCTTCATGGCTTGAACTGCCATCGACACGTCGGCGTTGCCGGTGATCATGATGGCCGGCAGCCGATGCCCGGCATCATGGAGCTGCTGCAGTAATTCGAGGCCGTTCATCCCCGGCAGGTAGGCATCGATCAGGAGGCATGCTGCGCGGCCCGGCCGATAGGCTTCGAGGAATGCCTCGCAGGCCGGATAATCCTCGACGGTCCGACCATCTTCTTCGAGCACAGCCCGAATTCCCTCGCGGATGTGACTGTCGTCGTCAATGACGAATATGACTTCCGATTTTGTACTGCCGGCTGCCTTGGCGGCATGCGGAGCCTGCGGCTGCGCCGCAGATTGAGATATCGGGAGGAGGCGTTGGACGACTTGCGTCAGCTCGTTCGGTTTCGCCGGCTTGCTCAGCCATACGCAGTCATGCTGTGCGATTTCGCGCAAAATCCCGGTTGAAATATCCCCGGTCAGGATGATGGCCGGGATTTGGCGGTGAAGCTTTTCCCGCAGCTTCGCGGTGACCTGGAGCCCGTTCATGCCGTTCAGCAGATGGTAGTCGGTAAGAATCAGGTCTGGTCGGACCGTCCCTTGCGCAACCAATTCGAGCGCCGCGATGCCGTCAGGCGCCGTCACCGCCTGATGGCCTTTATCCTTGAGAACGAGCTCGAGGGATACGCGCAAGTCGGGATCGTCTTCGATGACCAGGATCGCGCCGGTACGGCGAACACCTTCTATCCGGTCATCTTTACTTAGCTGATTATGTTCGGGTTGCAGCGCGGTTTCGCTCCGTGGGAGCATGACCTCTATGGCGAAGACCGACCCTTTGCCCGGTTTTGAGCGGACGCTTACCCGATGACCCAGCAAATGCCCGAGGCGTTGCACGATGGAGAGACCGAGACCGAGCCCGCGGCTGCGTTGGCGCGCGGTATTGTCGAGCTGATGGTACTCCTCGAAGATCGCTTGATGTTCCTCATGGGGGATGCCGACTCCAGTGTCCCAGATCTCGATGCTCAGCATTCCTTTGCGACGGCGGCAACCGAGCAGCACCTTGCCGCGCTCGGTATATTTCAATGCGTTAGAAAGCAGGTTGCGGATTATCTGCTCGAGCAGACGCGGGTCGCTACGTAGCGAAAGGCCGCAGGGGACCACCCGCAAGGCAAGGCCCTTTGCTTGTGCCTGATAGAGGAACTCATCCCCCAACCGATCAAGTAGACCCCTAATCGGGAAATCGGTTATTTCGGCGCGGACGGTGCCAGCCTCGATCTGGTTTATGTCAAGCAGCCCGTTCAGCATTCCCGCCATGGCGGCTGCTGTCTGATCGAGCCGTGCGACCAGCTTCAAAGCCTCGTCGTTTTTTTTCTCCTTGATCTTCCTTGCCAGGATGCCCTGCACCAGACTGAGAGTCTGCAGCGGCTGGCGCAGATCATGGCTCGCAGCGGCGAGAAAGCGCGATTTCGCGGCATTGGCTCGCTCTGCTTGCTGTTCGGCAGCCTCCAGCGCGTCCGCTGCGTGCTTCCGCCCGGTAATGTCGACGAAGGTAATGACGACGCCCTCCACCCCATTGCCTTGGGTGCGATACGGCAAGATGCGACGGATGTACCAGGCGCCGCTTTGAGCCTCGATCTCTCGCTCGAGCGGCACGAGGCTGTGCAGCACGGCTCGAGCATCCGCCAGTAGCGCGCCATCGGCCGCCAGCGAGCTGAGATCTGCGAGTGGCCGCCCGACGTCGCCGGGAAGGACGTTGAAGAGCGCCTTGGTGGACGGCGTGAAGAAGCGGATATTGAGGTCGGTGTCGAGGAAGATCGTCGCAACGTCGGTGCTGTACAGAACATTTTGCAGATCGTTGGAAGTCGTACGCTGCCGTTCCAGGGTTTCGTGGAGCTGGCCGTTCAGCGCAGTAAGCTCCTCATTGAGCGATTGCAATTCCTCCTTCGAGGTCATCAGCTCTTCGTTCGTCGATTGGTATTCTTCGTTGACGGACAGTGCTTCCTCGTTGATCGCCTTCTGCTCTTCGCTCGAAATTTCAAGGTTGCGGATAGCGCCCTGGAGCTCTGTTCTCGTGGCTTCGAGTTCCTGCTCAACCTCGGCAACCCGCGAAGTGTCGTGCGGCCCGATCCGGCGACCGCGCTTCTGTTCCTGCTTCGGGCCGTCAATGAAGCAAACCAACAGCAGCTTTTCCCCTTCGCTCAGCACCGGCCGGACGGCGATGCTGAACGAACCCGGATCGCCATCATAGCTCGTCCGCCCACCGGGGATGACAATCTGCGCGGTCCCTTGGCTGGCCAACTCGATCGCTGACCTGAGTTTGGTCCGCATGTTCTGACGCACCATAGCGAGCAAATCTTGAGTGGGGTGTCCCGGCGCCACACGCAGGTAGCGCTCGGTCGGCCCCAGGGAATAAAGGCACTCGTGCTTGCGGTTGATCAGGACCGCCGCCGGCGCATAGCTCTCCATCACCAGCCGCCGGCAAAGGTCGGCGAGAGCGGTTTGGTGCGACGGTAACTGGCCTTGCCCCGGGCGCGCAGGGACGCGCACGCCGTCTCCGCCGCTCATGGCAAAGCCGAGCTCTCCCGGCCGGCTGTGACCAATGTGCCGATAGAGCCGCTCCTGCTTGGAGATGATTTCGAACCGACCGTCGGCGTTGCCCAGCGTCTCCGAGCTGCCAAGAAGGAGCAGGCCGCCCTCGCGCAGCGCAAAATGGAACAGCGAGATCACCTTCGCCTGTGCCTCGGGACGCAAGTAGATCAGAAGATTGCGGCACGAAACCAAATCGAGACGTGAGAATGGCGGATCGGCCAGCACATCCTGCACCGTGAAGACCACTGCCGCACGCAGCTCGGGCAATACCCTGTAATTGTGATCTTCCTTCGAAAAAAAACGGTCAAGTCGTGCCGGAGAAACGTCCGCCTCGATCGTTCTCGGATAGAGACCCTCGCGCGCACGCGCTATCGCATCCGGGTCGACGTCGGAGGCAAAGACCTGCAGTTTGACGTTGCGTTTCGCTGCCGCGATCTGCTCGCGAAAGAGCATGGCAAGGGAATAGGTTTCCTCACCGGTGCTGCACCCGGCAATCCAGATGCGCAACGGGTGACCGGGCGTGTGATTGCGGATTAGGTCGGGAATACTCTTCTCCGCAAGGAAGTCGAATACCCTCGGATCACGGAAGAAGCAGGTGACATTGATAAGCAAGTCCTTGGCAAGGAGCTCAAGCTCGCCTGCGTCGTTGCGCAGCATTTCCCGATATCCGGCCATGTCACCGGGCTTGATCGCCGCCATTGCCATACGCCGTTCGATCCGGCGCCGCAGCGTACCTGGCTTGTAGAGCCTGAAATCATATGTGGTCTTGGTGCGAAGAAGATCGACGATCCCAACCAGCCGATCCTCTGGCGCCTCGTGATGGCGTGAATTGTTCTCTTTGCGCGAAATCTTCAACCGCCGGCCGTATTTGACGAGCGCATCGGGAATCTTGGCCAATGGAAGCACAAGGTCCACGGCGCCCGTCATGATCGCGTTGCGCGGCATGCCATCGTAGGCGGCCTCGTCGGGGTCCTGCGCGATGACGAGCCCATGCTTTTCCTTCACGGTCTTCAGCCCAAGGCTGCCGTCGGCCCCGGTCCCCGAAAGGATCACGCAGGCGGCGCGAGGACCGCACATTTCTGCCAGCGAGTGCAGCAAGAAGTCGAACGGCAGGCGCGCACCGTGATGCGCCCGCGGTCGCGAGAGATGCAGGGCGCCGTCGACGACAGACAGATAGGTGCCAGGCGGAATGACATAGAGGTGGTTGCGCTCAAGCGGCATTCCATCCGTCGCCTGCCGCACGGTCATCGAGGTGTGCCCGGCCAGCAGGTCGACCATCATGCTTTCGTGGGTCGGATCGAGATGCTGGACAAGGATGAAGGCCATGCCGTTGTCGGCCGGCAGCGCGCCTACGAGTTTCCGGCACGCATCAAGCCCACCCGCCGAGGCGCCTATTCCGACAACCGGGAAGTTACCAGTGTGGCGAAGCTGGCCACGCGCCTCCTTGGAGCGCCGGCCCGATCTCGGCCGTAGCGATTTAGACTGACGCAGACGGGTGCTTGGCACTGTACTGCCTCTCACGCGAGTACTTGGCCCTTTACGCACTCTACTATTTTCAAGGTATCGCGGCCCAAGGGGATCGTCGCTCATCGGGCGCGACGCAGATCGCGCCTGACGCCATCCTTACCAAGCGGTCCTCAGGTTAGCCGCGAAGAAGCGGCGATTCTGTATAATATTGCTCAATTTCAAACCGGAACACCCTTGGCTGCGCCGCAAGCGCAACGTCAAGGCTCTATCGACGACCGACATTCATGGGCATGCTTGCAGCGAGGACGGAGGCGATTGCGGCACCTTGACGAGGTGGCGCGACATTCCCGTACTACCATTTGAAGTTCGCTCCTCACCCGGCCAAAGCAGCCTGCTTCTCAAGCGGGGCACGCGTGCTGCCGTTGGCGCCGGCCGGCTTGCCGGACTTCTCAGTAAGGTCGAGGAACGGCTTGATGAGGTCGATCGGCATCGGAAAGACCACGGTGGAATTCTGTTCAGCGCCGATCTCTGTAAGCGTTTGCAGATAGCGCAACTGCATGGCGGCCGGAATGCTCGAGAGGATCTGGGCGGCGTTGACAAGAGTTTGCGAGGCCTGGAACTCGGCTTCCGCATGAATGATCTTGGCACGCCGGTCGCGTTCCGCCTCGGCCTGCTTGGCGATTGCGCGCACCATGTTATCCGTAAGCTCGACGGTCCTGATCTCGACGTTGCTTACTTTGATCCCCCAGGTTTCGGTCTGGGTATCCAGGATGCTTTGGACGTCGGTGCTGAGCTTTTTGCGTTCGGAGAGCATCTCGTCGAGCTCATGCTGCCCCAGCACTGCGCGTAGAGTCGTCTGCGCAAGCATGTTTGTAGCCGGAAGATAGTCCTGAACCTGAATGATGGCTCGTTCGGGATTGACGACGTTAAAGTAAAGGACGGCGTCAACCTTCATCGAGACGTTATCGTGGGAGATCACGTCCTGGCTCGGTATTTCGATGACCTGGATGCGCAAATCCACTCGCACCATTTCCTGGACGAAGGGAATCAACAGCACAAGGCCGGGCCCTTTGACCTTTTGAAAGCGTCCTAGAGTAAAGACTACGGCGCGCTCGTATTCGCGCATGATCCTTACGCTCGCGCCGATCAGAGTGAGGGCTACGACCGCAACAAACGGGAGCACAATAAAAGTCGAGTAGAACATGACGTTGTTCCCTTCAGAACAATAGAAAAAGGCCTTCATCCCGACGGCCGACACGACGCTGCATTGTGAATGCCTCGCTCACCCAATCCGCCAAGTCCGGCGACGTTCCTGCAATGGGGGGTTCGGAAATTACTCAGGCCGCCGTTGCGTCGGAAATTAACTTTGCGCTGGCAGTGATCGCGCGAACCTTCGACGAGCAGCTCGCCGCCGGTCCCGGACGTTTTGAGGGTGTTTAGACTACCAAGCTCGATCTGGGCGGACTCTCAGATACACATTGAAGGCTCAGTTTGCATCTATTGGAGACTACCCTGCGCCGCGGAAGTGCCAGCGGCGGTTGGATTGCCCTTCAGTATCCATTCAAAGCCTACGGCGATCATGGCGCCGACGATCGGGCCTGCGATGTAAATCCAACTGGTGCTCATATCGCCGCGGACCAAATCAGGGGCGAATGACCGGACGGGATTCATCGAGGCGCCGCTGATCGGTGCCGCCCAAAGCCCAGCAAGGGCAATATAGCCGCCGATTGCGAGTGCTCCGTTGGAACCGATGTTTCGTGCGCCGGAGGCGGTGCCAAGAATGGTGCTGACCAGGCCTGCCGTTAATAGCACTTCCATGATGAGCGCCTTGAAATCGCTGATGCCCGGGCCGGGTATGGTGGCGCCGAGCAGCCCGACGGTGCCGAACATCGCAAAGAGGAAACAGGCTGCGGCAATGCCGCCGACGAACTGCGCGACGATATACCCCGGCACTCGATTCCACGGAAAATTGCGGCGGACGGCAAACGCCAACGTCACTGCAGGATTGAGGTGGCCCCCCCCGACAGCACCCATGAAGTAGATGATGGCCATGACCATCAGGCCCGGCGCCGCGACTTTCATACTCAGCGTTATCGCCCCGCCGCTCATCGCACCCACGACCCCGGCGCCAGCGGCGACGACGACGAGCAGGAACGTGCCCCAGGCTTCCGAGAAAAGTCGCCGCCATTCGTGGGCGGATTCCAAGAAATCCGGCGTCGCCGTGGCATGGAGCATACGTTGCTCCGCGCTCGATCCGGTCTGCTCATACTGCGTTGGCGTCATGATTAATCCACTCTGCTCAGACAATCTTGCAAGGGATCACCGCATCCTCGTCATGCGTATAAACCGCGCAGAGCCGGTGATACCCGTCTGCGATAATCAACTTGCCGTTCGCTTTGTCCCTGTACAGCAACAAGGGAGACAGCTTTTCATCGCGGGCGATCAAAGCGCGGTCTTTTTCCACATGGCTATTGCTGACCCCAAGCAGCGACAGTCCGGACGCTCGGAAAATGTCTTTTGCCGCAAATTCCGTCATCTCGGCATTTTGTAATTCCTTGGCGGCAGTCTTGGCTGCCTGCTGGTCCATCGACAAACTCAGGTACGACGCGGCGGCCGGATAATCATGCTTCTGGGGCTTATCGTGCCATTTTATTTTCATCGTTCTTTCTTCTCGCGGGATTCCGCAGCGCTGACTTTGGCGCAACCCTGACCCTTATGCAACGGAAGTAGCGGCGCGTAGACTCGGAATCTACTCAGAGACCGAAACTCTTGCTCGGCAATCAGCGAGAATGTATCGACGAGCGGAGGTTTGAGTGCTGCGATGCCGTCGAAGATTGAAGATTACGCGCTATTGGGAGACTGCGAGACGAGCGCGTTGGTCGCTCGCGATGGCTCCGTCGACTGGCTGTGCTGGCCCCGCTTCGACAGTGGCGCTTGCTTTGCGGCGCTGCTCGGCGGACCTGAAAACGGACGTTGGATCATCGCGCCGTCCGAGGCAAAGGTGCGGACCACGCGTCAGTATCGCGGTAATACGCTCATCCTCGAGACCGATATAGAAACGGCTGAGGGTGATGTAACGCTCATAGAATTCATGCCGCCGCGCGGCAAGGCGTCGGATTTGGTGCGGATCGTCCTCGGCAAGCGCGGCCAGGTCGCAATGCGAACGGAACTGATTGTACGCTTCGATTATGGAACCTCGATTCCCTGGGTGACGCGGCACGAGGATCGAACGTTCTGCGCCGTGTCAGGCCCAGATATGGTTGTTTTGCGCACGCCAGTTTCGCTGCGCGGTGAAGGCCGCAAGACCGTCGGTGAATTTACCGTGTCTGCCGGCGACATGGTCCCCTTCGTGCTCACCTACGGAGCATCACATCTGGAGCCTCCAGCTCGCATCGATCCGATGGCGGCGCTGGCCGACACGGAAGCGTTTTGGCGGGATTGGTCGAGCCAGTTTAAAGGAGCCGATGAATGGTCGGAGCCGGTACTGCGGTCCCTCATCACTCTCAAGGCTCTTACCTATCGACCGACCGGTGGGATTGTGGCCGCCGCGACAACGTCTTTGCCTGAGCAACTCGGTGGACCGCGCAATTGGGATTATCGGTTCTGTTGGATTCGCGACGCGACCTTCACGCTCTTGGCGCTGATGAACGCTGGCTGCTACGAAGAGGCAGAGGCTTGGCGAGCGTGGCTGGTTCGCGCCGTCGCCGGCGACCCGTCACAGGTTCAGATCATGTACGGGCTTGCCGGGGAACGTCGTTTGACCGAGTGGGAGGTGCCATGGCTTGCGGGCTATGAAGGCGCCAAACCGGTGCGCATCGGAAATGCGGCAGCCGAACAGATGCAGCTCGATATGTACGGCGAGGTTATGGATGCGCTTCATCACGCGCGCAAAGGCAAACTTGCTGCGGACGAAGCCGGCTGGACGCTCCAGCAGGAGCTCTTGAAGCATCTTGAGACGATTTGGGCGAATCCCGACCAGGGCATCTGGGAAGTGCGGGGCGACCCGAGACATTTCACCCATTCCAAGGTCATGGCCTGGGTTGCCTTCGATCGCAGTATAAAGAGTGTTGAACAGTTCGGTCTCCAAGGTCCCGTGGAAAGATGGCGGGTCATACGCAGGCAAATCCACGACGAGGTCTGCCGGGAAGGGTTCAACGCCGAAATCGGCGCCTTCGTACAGAGCTACGGCTCCAAGGAGCTGGACGCCAGCGTGCTCCTCATTCCGCTTGTCGGTTTTCTGCCGCCAAATGACCCTCGGGTGCGCAGCACGGTCGAAGCTATTGAACGTCACCTTATGGTCGACGGCTTTGTACGTCGTTACGACCCCGGCGCCGGCAGCGACGGTTTGCCTGGAAGTGAAGGGGCGTTCCTCGCTTGCAGCTTCTGGCTTGCAGACAATCTCGTGCTCCTGGGCCGTCGCGACGATGCGCGTCGACTGTTCCAGCGCTTGCTGACACTGAGGAACGATGTCGGATTGCTGTCGGAGGAATACGATCCGCGCGCCAAGCGGCTCGTCGGCAATTTTCCGCAGGCCTTTTCCCACATCACGCTTGTCAACACCGCTTACAACCTGAGCCGGGAGCACAAGCCGGCTGAGCAACGGTCAGGTCACCCGGCACACGACGTTGGCCGCGCACGGGTCCAGAACCCAAGGTCCTAGGTGCGGTGGACGCCGGCCGGCCGCAAAGCCCGGCTGAGTATTTTCCGAGTCTGCTTGCGATGATCTGTCGCCGGCTATGGTGGGACCGACAGTCATCGTTGGGATTGCCGATTCCGCGTATGCGTCCGGCGCGAATTCATGCCGTCAAGCCGGAATTGGGGTCCGCAGCTGCCAAAACATGGAGGTACGGTCTTGCAGGCAACGCGTAATACACGCTTCGAGAACATCCCGACGCGTTCTATTGAATTTCCGAACAAACATTTGGCACCGGGATCGTACCAATCTCAAAATTCCGCTGGCTCCGAACTGACTTGTGCGACAACGCGTGTTTCCGTTCGGCGTTCCGCATTGGCCGGCGCGTACCAAGCTGAGACGGAAATGCGCGATCGCATTGAATCCTGGGTGAACGAAGGTGGCGCCGGAGGGGAGCCCGATGAAAGCACTTCGCGTCCTCGTTGTGGAGGATGACGCCATGATTGCCATGCTGCTGGCCGATACGCTCGAAGGAATGGGGTATGACGTTTGCCCGATCGAGACGACCGAGGCTGGTGCCGTAGCTGCCGCTGTTCGATACAGGCCAGACCTGATGATCGTCGATGCTCGACTGGGCGATGAAAGTGGCGTGGCTGCCGTGGAGGAAATACTCCGCACTGTGTTCGTTCCGCACGTTTTCGTCAGCGGCGATATTTCGAGGGTTCGTGCGCTTAAGCCGAGTGCAGTGGCGATCCAGAAGCCTTTTAGTGAATCCGACCTCCTTCGGGCGATGCAACGCGCGCTTGACGCCGCCGCGTCTTAAAGTGCCGAGCCGCTCCCGCGAAGCTGCGCGTAAGGCACAAAAGCCGAGCCCACTCTTCCGCAAGTGAAGCGGCGGCGCCGAAACTAAGCTCGTTCATCAGCCAGGTTTGATTTTGCGTGCACGGGTCTGAGTAGATTCCGAGTCTACCGACACCCGCCGACGATTCTTATCAAAGTCATGGGCCATGCTCGTGGGCCATGCTGGTGGGCCATGCTGGTGGGCCATGCCTGCGGCTATTCAGACTGACGCAGGGTCGAAACGTCAACAAGGAGATCGGTCACATGAAACGCTCGACATTAGCCCGCTCTGCGGCAGCATTGTTATGTCTTGGTTTCGCTACCCCCTTGCTCGCTGCGCAACCAAATCCAGCCGGCACGGAAAACCAAACTTCTTCCAGCGAGACTAAAGTCACCGCCGTCAAGCCGGCGGAGAAGTGCTTCAGCGATCTGCGCGCCTTCGACAATCAGATGGACAAGGATGGCTATTGGCTGGGCGGATCCGGCTATGGTTACGGCTATCCGACGGCTGGGTTTGGCTTTGGCCCTCCGATGATGGCGGGTCGCACAGAAGGCCCCGGAATAGCGTACCAGAATACGCGGCCAGGATATGAGCTTCGGACCCTTATTGCCGCCGCCGACATTCTCGCGAGACAAGGCCAACAGCAGCCGTGTGAAGATGTGCTCGGTACGAGCCGCGCGATCTATAAAGTTTACGTGGCCGATATGCACAGCGGAAAAATGCCGCCGGCGGACGTACAGAGCTGGCGGCAGCAGCAGATTGCCGCTGCGCAACAGGTCACTACCACGAACACCTCGTCGCGGTCTGACGAATTGGTTGGCACCGAGGTGCGCAGTCCACAGAACGAGGCTCTCGGCAGCGTCGATGACCTCATGACGAGTCCACAGACGGGAAAGATCGACTATGTGGTGATTGCTCGAGGCGGGATATTCGGCATTGATGAGAAATACGTACCGGTTCCCTGGGCAGCCTTTAAAATATCCCCAAACCTTAGCCTGCTCGTGCTCGGCACCACCAAGGGCGCTTTGGCCACCGCGCCGCAAGCCAGCAAAGATCAATTCTCGACGCCGGGTCACTTCGACGAGCTAAGTCAGAAAGTCGATGCCTACTGGAAGACGCATCTCTCGGACAAAGGCAAAGACTGAACTCATCGCTGGTTCCATTTTTGGCACCCAACGCGAAAGCATGAGGAGCCGCTATGTTGCGAAAAGCGTCGGCAATCAATGGCTACGCCATTGCGGCAAGTGATGGTCGACTTGGCGTCGTGAGCGACATTCTATTTGACGATGCCAGCTGGATGGTTCGTTGGTTGGTCGTCGATACCGGCAAATGGCTGTCCGGGCGCAAAGTCCTACTACCGCTCGCCAAATTGGGGCACCTCGATCCGAACGGACGCGAATTCGCGGTTGGATTGACCATGCGGCAGGTCATGGACAGCCCGGATATCGATACTGATCGGCCCGTATCGCGGCAGATAGAGACCGACATCTATGATTATTACGGCTGGCAGCCGTATTGGGGTTCCGGATTTTTGATGGGCGGCTACGACTACGGAGATGGCGCAAAGACGGTGTCACCGGTGCCCGAATCGAGGCTGCTTGCGGAGGATGTTGCCGCTGCTCGGCGAAAGAACGACGATCCGCACCTGCGTAGCGTTGAGGCGGTCACTGGCTATCACGTCCATGCCAGCGACGGCGAGATTGGTCATGTCGAGGATTTCCTCATCGACGATGCCAATTGGACACTCAAATATCTTGTCGTCGATACAAAAAACTGGTGGCCCGGGGAGAGGGTTCTAATCTCGCCGCGGTCGGCACGAGAGATAGATTGGACGAATAATCTGGTGCACCTCAATGTCGATCGCCAGCGGGTCAAGGACAGCCCGGCGTACAATGCATCCACATCGGTCGATCCCGCCTTTGAGAAACATTTCCAAAACCACTACGGCGACGTCCGCTCGAGTGGGCGGCCATAGCTTGACGAGATGGAGTGCCGCGGCATTCCCATGAAAGCCTTCAATTATCGGCGCTTAAATCTCAAGGCGCGGAGTATAGCTCCGCCCGCGAAATATCGGGCACCGCACTGCGGACCAGGTCGGGGATGATTGTCTCTTGCTCGTAATGAGCAAAGCGTGGGCGATCTACGCCCGCACAAAATCACTTGTCTCTCTTAATTGGACCGCGCTGCTGGCCCGCTCATCGCTTAATAGCGACCTCTCGCGCCCCGGTCTGAGTAGTTTCCGAAGTCTATCGAAACTCTCTGGCGACAACCATTTTTAGCGTTCATTAGCCAAGTGGCTGACTTGAAAGTGACCGACCATGACCCTTACGACGATTGAAAGACCGGCAATTCGTGCTCGAGACGCAACAGCCGTGACGATGAAAGCCTTCGTCTACCGGGGACCGGGCAAGAAGGCGCTGGAAGATCGTCCGAAGCCCGAGATTACGGCGCCGACCGACGCCATCGTCAAAATCGTGAAGACGACGATTTGCGGAACCGACCTGCACATTCTCAAGGGCGACGTCCCGACCTGCCTGCCCGGCCGCATTCTCGGCCATGAAGGCGTCGGCATCGTCGACAAGGTCGGAGCCGCGGTCACGGCGTTCAAGCCGGGAGATCGCGTTCTCATCTCCTGCGTGAGCGCCTGCGGCAAATGCGTCTATTGCCGCAAACAGATGTATTCGCATTGCACCACCGGCGGCTGGATCCTCGGCAACACCATCGACGGCACGCAAGCCGAATTCGTCCGCACGCCTTACGCCGACAACAGCCTCTATCCGATTCCGGCCGGCGCCGACGAAGAGGCGTTGGTCATGCTAAGCGACATCCTGCCGACCGGCTTCGAATGCGGCGTGCTCAACGGCAAGGTTCAGCCGGGCAGCACGGTCGCCATTGTCGGGGCTGGGCCGGTCGGGCTCGCAGCCTTGCTCACCGCCCAGTTTTTTTCGCCGGCCGAGATCATCATGATCGATCTCGACGACAATCGCCTTGCCATGGCGAAGCGCTTCGGCGCCACATCGAGCATCAATAGCGCCGACGGCAAAGCCGTGGAGACGGTCATGAAGATGACCGGCAAGCGCGGCGTCGACACCGCCATCGAGGCGGTGGGCATCCCCGCCACGTTCGAGCTGTGCGAGAAGATCGTCGCGCCGGGCGGCAACATTGCCAATATCGGGGTGCATGGACAGCCAGTGGCTCTGCATCTCGAGCACTTGTGGGACCGCAACATTTCCATCACCACGCGGCTCGTCGACACCGCAACCATCCCGATGCTGTTCAACACCGTGCGCTCGCACAAGATCGACCCAAAACTCCTGATCACCCATCGCTTCAAGCTCGACCAAATCCTCGACGCCTATGACACCTTTGGCAATGCCGCCAAGACAAAAGCGCTCAAGGTCATCATCGAAGCCTAGCCGGCCACAACTTCGTCCGGTGCCTGCACGATAACATTGAAAGTGAACCAAGCCATGTCCTACCAAAGCCTCAATCCCGCCACCGGCAAGCTTCTGAGGAAATTCGAAGAGCTGACCGACAAGGAACTCGAGACCAAGATCGCCGCGGCCGCGACTTGCTTTGAAACCTGGCGGCACAAGACATATGCCCAGCGAGCGGCCGTCGTCGCCAAAGCAGCGGCGATCTTGCGTACCAAGGCCGACGAGTTCGCGCATACGATGACGCTTGAAATGGGCAAGCGGATCGGCGAAGCCCGCGGCGAGGTGGAATTCAGCGCCAATATCCTCGGCTACTACGCCAAGAACGCGGAGCGTTTCCTCGCGCCTGTGAAGCTTAATCCGACTCTCGGCGAAGGCCATATGGAGAGCAGCCCCATCGGCGTGGTGTTCTGCGTGGAGCCCTGGAATTTTCCCTATTACCAGCTGGCGCGTGTCGCCGGGCCGCATTTGATGGCGGGCAACGTCGTGGTGGTCAAACATGCGGGCATCGTGCCGCAATGCGCGATCGCGTTCGAGAAGCTTTGGATCGAAGCGGGAGCGCCTGCCGGGCTTTACACCAATCTCTTGATTTCGCACGACCAGTCGGATCGCGTCGTCGATGACCCGCGGATCAAAGGCGTGGCGCTGACCGGCAGCGTTGCAGCCGGCAGGAGCATCGCGGCGAGAGCCGGCAAGAACCTCAAGCCGTCCTCAATGGAGCTCGGCGGCAGCGACGCGTTTATCGTTCTTGAGGACGCCGATCTCGAGCACACCGTCAAATGGGCGGTGTGGGGACGGATGTACAATACAGGACAGACCTGCTGCGCCGCGAAGCGGTTCATCGTCCTCGACAAGCTGGCCGACAAATTCCTGGACAAGTTTCAAGCGGCGCTTGCGGCTCTCAAACCGGGCGACCCGCTGGACGAGAAAACGACGCTGGGTCCGTTGTCCTCGGAACAGGCCTTGGTTGATCTTTTGAAACAGGTCGACGGCGCGGTCTCCCATGGAGCAAAGCTGCTCATGGGCGGCAAACGCATCGCACGGCCGGGTTCTTATATGGAGCCGACGATCCTGACCGACATCAAGCCGGACAACCCGTTCTTCAGAGAAGAGTTTTTCGGCCCGGTCGCGCTGTTCTTCCGCGTCAAGGACGAAGACCAGGCGATCGCACTCGCCAACGACTCCGACTTCGGTTTGGGCGGCTCAGTCTTCACCAAGGATATCGCCCGTGGCAAGCACGTCGCGAGCCGTGTCGAGACAGGAATGATGTTCATCAACAACATTTCCTGGGCCGATGCCGAACTACCGTTCGGCGGCATCAAGGACTCCGGCTATGGGCGCGAGCTCGGCGACATGGGCATCCAGGAGTTCGTCAACAAAAAGCTGGTCCGTACGCTCGTTGCCGAGGCCCCGGTCTGAACCTTCCGCTTGCTCAAAACGCGATGAGGCGTGCCGAAAGCGCCTCATCCCACGACCTGCTTTTACTCGAAGACTGCCCGGGCATCGGCCGTCAACTGGAGCGTTCCATGTACGTCAACGTCGCCGTTCTGAAGGAAACTCATCCGCACGAACGACGCATCGCGCTGGTGCCGTCGGTTGTCGGCAAGCTCGTCAAGCTTGGCGCCAAGCTGCACATGCAGTCAGGCGCCGGAGCTGCCGCCACACTGGACGACGCCGCGTTCAAAGACGTCGTGTCCATTAGCGATCGCACGGAATTGGTCAGTGACGCGGACGTCGTTCTCGCTGTGCAGCCACCTGCGTTGGATGTGATCGATGCGATGAAGGTAGGCGGAATTCTCATTTCCTTCATCTATGCGAACAAAGAGCCGGCGTTGGTGCAACGCCTGCTGGACAGGAAGATCACTTGCTTCGCCATGGAACGCATACCCCGCATCACGCGGGCGCAGGCCATGGACGCGCTGTCCAGTCAGTCGGCGCTCGCCGGATATTACGCGGTGCAGCTCGGCGCCACCCACCTCGCCCGCGTATTGCCGAAGATCACGTCGGCTGCGGGCGCGATCGGACCCGCCAAAGTGCTGGTGATGGGGCTCGGCGTCGCCGGCCTCGAGGCGGTCGCCACCGCACACCGGCTGGGCGCCGTCGTCGAAGGTTATGACGTGCGTCCGGAAACCGCCGAACAGGTGGTCTCGCTGGGCGCCACTTTCGTCGAAACCGATGTGGATGCGCGCGGCAAGGGCGGCTATGCGCGCGAACTTACTGCTGCCGAAAAGGCCAAGATCGGCGCCGTCGTGACCAAGCATATCCAACAGGCCGATCTGATCATAACCACCGCAGCCATCCCCGGACGGCCCTCCCCCAAGCTCATCAGCACATCGCAGGTCACCGGCATGAAGGCCGGCGCCGTCATCGTCGATCTCTCGGCGGAGGGCGGCGGCAACTGCGAAGACACCCGACCTGGCGAGACCGCACGAATCGGCCACGTGATGATCGTCGCACCGCTCAACGTGCCGTCGCTGCTCGCGCAGGACGCCAGCGAACTCTACGCGAAGAACGTCGCGGCGCTCCTCTCTCTCATGATGAAGGACAACATCGTCACCCTGAACTGGGACGATGAGGTGCTCGCAAAGACCGTTCTGACCCACGCCGGCAAGTTGCACAGCGATAAGAGCGAGCACGAGGCTTATCCCAGCAACAAGGCCGATAAAACCACAACCAAAACAACCGTAAAGGCCGCTTGAGCGGGACGAGGACAGCGCGATGGACTTTTCGATCCAAATAACCGGCTTCGTAGCCTTGTATATCTTCATGCTCGCCGCGTTTGCGGGCTGGGTCATCATCGGCCATGTACCGGCGATCCTGCACACACCCTTAATGTCCGGCTCCAATTTCGTGCATGGCATCGTCGTGGTGGGCGGCATGTACGCCTTGCTCAATGCCAGCACGATGCAGGAACAGGCGATCGGGTTCTTCGCCGTGTTGCTCGGCGCCGGCAACGCCGCCGGCGGCTATGCGGTCACTGGTCGAATGCTGGCGATGTTCCAGACCAGCGGACACAAAGCCCACCACGCCAAACACGGTCACGCGAAAGCCCGCAATCTGAAGGCGACGTGAGAACCTGACATGACAATGACCAGCATTGCCCAACTCATCATCGGCGTCACCGATCTCGCGGCCGCGTTTCTATTCATGTACGGCCTCAAGCGCATGTCGTCGCCGGTGACGGCGCCGTCGGGAATCTTCGTTGCCGGTATAGGCATGCTGGTCGCGGTGCTGGCGAGCTTTCTCTACGTGTTCGACGTCGGCGCGGCCGCCAAGCCGCATCTGCTGGTCAATGTCGGCCTCGGCGTCGTGGCCCTCATCGTGGGCGGCGGCATCGCCTGGTGGGGCGGCAAGAGAGTCGCAATGACCGCCATGCCGCAGATGGTCGCGATCTATAACGGCATGGGGGGCGGCGCCGCCGGTGCGATCGCCGCGGTCGAGTTGGTCGGCACCAAGACGCCCGGAACAACCCAGCTTGTCGTCACGCTCCTGGGCGCGCTGATCGGCTCGATCTCGCTCTCGGGTTCGCTGATTGCCTGGGCCAAGCTGGACGGCGTCATCAAGAAGCCGCTGCGTATTCGCGGACAGCAGTATTTCAATATTCTCGTTTTGTTGGGCACGCTCGCCGTCGCAGGCTATCTCGTTTACGTCGCAAGAGGCGCATCCAGCCAGCTGCTGCCGACGCCGCAATTGATCTATCTGTTCTTCGGCTGCGCCCTGATCTACGGCGTTCTGATGACGCTGCCGATCGGCGGCGCCGACATGCCGGTGGTGATTTCGATCTACAACGCCGCCACCGGTCTAGCGGTCGGTCTGGAAGGGTTCGTGCTGGCGAACCCGGCATTGATGATAGCCGGCATGGTTGTTGGCGCGGCGGGCACTTTGCTGACGCTGCTCATGGCGCAGGCCATGAACCGCTCGGTCGCAAATGTGCTGTTTACGAATTTTGGCGGCGCTCCCAAGCATAAGCCAAGCCACATCAAAGGCAGTTTGAAGCCGACGGCGGCCGCCGATGCCGGCATTTTTATGCGCTACGCCAAGAGTGTCATCATCATCCCAGGCTTTGGTCTTGCCGCCGCGCAGGGACAACAAAAGCTCTATGAATTCGTAAAACTCTTGCAAGCGGCGGACGTCGCCGTGAAATTCGCGATCCATCCCGTCGCCGGCCGCATGCCTGGCCAGATGGACGTTCTGCTTGCCGAAGCGGGCGTGCCCTACGATCTCATTTTCCAGCTCGACGATATCAACGAGGAATTCAAGTCCACCGACGTGGCCCTCGTCATCGGCGCCAACGACGTGGTGAATCCCGCCGCCCGCACCGACAAATCCTCGCCCATCTTCGGCATGCCGATCCTCAATGCCGACCAGGCCAAGCAGGTCTACGTCGTCAAGCGCGGTCAGGGCAAAGGCTACGCCGACATCGTCAACGCACTTTTTTACGCCGACAACTGCAACATGGTCTATGGCGACGCCGCCGCCGTGCTGACGCAGATGATCGAGGCCGTGCGTGGCTTGGGCGCGAAAGCCGCCGCGTGACCGCCGCAAAAAGCCGAACCCCGAACAGACAGGAGCGAACGATGATGAAAAAGATGCAGGCTGCCTTCGTCGAGCAGTTCGGCAAGCCTTTGGTGACCAAAGAGGTTGACGTTCCGACCCCGGGCCCCGGGCAGATCCTGGTCAAGACCGAGGCCTGCGGCGTGTGCCACACCGACCTTCACGCCGCGACCGGCGACTGGCCGCTTAAACCGAAGCTGCCATTCACTCCGGGTCACGAAGCCATCGGTCGCGTCGCCGCGGTCGGGAGCGGTGTCAAGATCGTCAGAGAGGGCGATCGCGTCGGCGTGCCATGGCTCTATTCGGCCTGCGGTCACTGCGAACATTGCCTTGCCGCTTGGGAGACAGTCTGCGCCGAGGCCGAGTTCGGCGGCTACACGAAAAACGGCGGCTTTGCGGAATACCTCATCGCCGATCCGGACTACGTCGCCCACATACCGGCCGGCCTTGACCCCAAGGAGGCCGCACCCATCATCTGCGCCGGCATTACCACCTACAAGGGCATCAAGGAGACCAAGGCAAAGGCCGGCGAGTGGATCGTTATCTCGGGCGCCGGCGGTCTCGGACACCTTGGCATTCAATACGCCAAGGCGATGGGCCTTCAGGTCTGTGCCGTTGACATCGATGACGGCAAGCTTGCGCTCGCCAAGACGGTTGGCGCCGATTTCGTGGTCAATGCCAAGCACGGCGAACCGGCCGAGGCCGTCAAGAAGGCCACCAATGGCGGTGCGCACGGCGTGCTGATCACCGCGCCCTCGCTCGGCGCCTTCAGGCAGGGCGTTGGCATGACGCGCAAGCGCGGCACCTGTGTGCTCGTCGGGCTGCCACCCGGCGATTTTCCGGTCCCATTGTTTGATGTGGTGGCGAACTGCATCACCATCCGCGGCTCGTTCGTGGGCACTCGAGAGGATATGGCCGAGACGCTGGCATTCGCCGCCGCCGGCAAGGTCAAGGCGGATATCGAGCTGCAGCCGCTGTCGGCGATCAACGACATCTTCGATCGGCTCGAGCGCGGCAAGGTGGCAGGACGCGTGGTGCTCGATTTCGTTGGCGTCAAGGCGGGCGATCACAAGTCGAAATCCGCTGCGACCAAGAAACTGGAAGCGGCAGTTGCCGGCTAGATGCAGTTCCGCGACGTGAACACGGACCGGGCGTGCCATAACAACAAAGTCGCTCTGTTGACACCCGCTCAGATGGTTGAAGCCGACGGGGCGGCCGAGGCAAGCGGCGTTGACGGCTTCGGACTCATGGAGGCGGCCGGCAGCGCGGTAGCGACCGCGGTCGGGGCACGGTGGCCGATGCGGCCGGTAACCGTGCTATGCGGACCAGGAAAAAATGGCGGCGACGGCTTCGTTGCTGCGCGACATCTGGCGGCTGCGGGTTGGCCGGTGAAGTTAGCCCTGCTCGGTTCTCGCGAAAAGCTAACCGGGGAGGCCGCTCATGCGGCGGCCCTCTGGCAAGGTGCTTTGGCGCCGTCCTCGTCCGCGTGTTTTGACGGCGCCGGTGTCGTTATCGATGCGGTCTTCGGTGCCGGGCTTTCGCGACCTCTCGACGGCGAGGCCCTTGTGCTGGTCGAGTCGCTAAAAGCACGCCGGATACCCACCTGCGCGGTAGACGTTCCAAGCGGCCTCGATGGGGCGTCCGGAATGGTTCGGGGCGCCGCCGCTCCGGCCGACCTTACGGTGACGTTCTTTCGCAAAAAACCTGGCCACCTGCTGTTTCCAGGGCGCGGGCTCTGTGGCGAAGTCGTCGTGGCCGACATCGGCATACCGGCCGCTGTTCTAGAAAGGATTGCTCCCAACACCTGGGAGAACAGCCCCGATCTCTGGCTGGGAGATTACCCCTGGCCTCAGCCTGAGAGTTACAAGTACAAGCGTGGCGAAGTCCTGATACTCGGCGGCGAGGCAATAACAGGCGCGAGCCGGATGACCGCTCAGGCAGCGTCACGCGCTGGGGCTGGCATGGTTACTCTCGCCGCTCCCGCCAAGGTGTGGAGCATTTATGCGACCTCACTCATCAACGCGATCGTCCATAGTTTTGACGGGCCGAAAGATTTTGAGGGTTTGCTAGCCGACGTGCGGCGCAACGTTATCGCGATCGGGCCCGGGGCCGGCGTCGGTGCGTCGACGAGACAATACGTTCTTGCCGCGCTTGCGACTAAGCGTGCGGCGGTGCTCGACGCTGATGCTCTAACCTCCTTCGCCGAGGCTCCGCAGGACCTGTTTCGAGCGATTGTCGGACCGTGCGTGCTGACCCCGCACGCGGGCGAGTTCAAGCGCCTCTTTCAATCCGAGGGCGACAAGCTGCAACGCACACGCCACGCGGCAAGACAGTCCAATGCCGTCGTCCTGCTCAAAGGCTCCGATACCGTCATCGCCGCACCGGATGGACGCGCGGTCATCAACTCCAATGCCCCCGCGCAGCTCGCTACGGGTGGAAGCGGCGACGTTCTGACCGGCTTTGTTGCAGCGCTACTCGCACAGGGAATGGCACCCTTCGAAGCCGCAGCCGCAGCGACTTGGCTGCATGGCGCCGCAGCGACTGAATTCGGGCTGGGTTTGGTGGCGGAGGACTTGCCGAATATTCTGCCGCGCGTGCTCCAAAAACTCAAACTGCTATCGAACCACTAGATCAAAGGGACTTTCTGGAAATCCGGTTCTGTCGACCCGGCGAACAAAGATAAGACCATGAAGGCAATGGTGCTAAAGAAGCTCAAGTCCCCCCTTGGATGGACCGACCTTCCCGATCGGGAACCAGGGACGGGCGAAATTCGCGTGAAGGTGGCCGCATGCGGCGTTTGCCGTACTGACCTCCATGTCGTCGACGGCGAACTGCCAAACCCGCATATCCCGATTATTCCCGGCCACCAAATTGTTGGCCGGATCGACGCGGTCGGTGCCGATGTTGAGGATTTGCACATGGGTGAGCGCGTTGGCATTCCGTGGCTTGGCCATACCTGCGGCGTCTGTCCTTATTGCGTCAAGCATCGAGAGAATCTGTGCGACCATCCGCTTTTCACGGGATTCACGCGCGATGGCGGCTATGCGACCGCGGCGATCGCCGATGCACGCTTCGCGTTCCCACTCGGGGAGACCGGCAGCGACGTGGCGCTTGCCCCTTTGCTCTGCGCCGGCCTGATCGGCTGGCGGTCGCTGGCGATCGCCGGCGATGGAAAAAGGATTGGGTTCTACGGCTTCGGCGCTGCGGCCCATATCCTGGCGCAGGTCGCAAAATGGCAGGGACGCTCGGTGTTTGCCTTCACGCGGGCGGGCGATCACGCCACCCAGACATTCGCACGGAGCCTCGGCGCAGCATGGGCGGGGGGATCCGACGAAATGCCGCCCGAACCGCTCGATGCCGCGATCATTTTCGCCCCCGTTGGCGCCCTCGTTCCACTGGCACTGAAAGCGGTCCGTAAGGGCGGCCGTGTCGTTTGCGCGGGCATCCATATGAGCGACATACCGAGCTTTCCCTATCAGATCCTATGGGAAGAGCGCGAGCTATTGTCGGTCGCCAATCTTACCCGGCAAGACGGGATCGATTTTCTCCGTCTGGTGCCAAAAATTGGCATCATCACCAAGACCACGAGCTATCCGCTCAAACAGGCGAACCAGGCTCTCGCCGATCTCCGCGCCGGCCGGTTCGAGGGTGCCGCGGTTCTCGTACCGTGAGCGTCAATAAATCCCGGAGCTCACTAGCCGAATGGCTACCCGAGCGCTGCAGGCAGGTATGATGCAAGTCAACTCCGAAGCTTCAGCCTTTAAAGGCTAAGGTGGCGGAGCGCCTATTCAGAGGCATTCAATTGTGCCGTGCGCCGCTCGCGAGTGGTCAAAACTGCTCAGCTTCTTGTTGGAAAATAATACCAATGTGCGACCGAGACGCGGTCGGAAGCGCAGAGCGCTCTGCTGGCAATTGCTTAGGGCTAGCCTCGTACAAAAATCGTTTTGACCGTCCGAGGCGATTTCATGGATAGGGCCGTGGGGCTCCGGCAAAAAGCCAAAAAGCAATGACCATATCAGCACTCTACCCACTGCGCTTCGAACCGATCTATCAGTATCGCCTGTGGGGCGGCCGACGCTTGGCGGACTGGTTAACGGCGCCGCTGCCGGGCGATGGACCAATCGGCGAAGCCTGGTTGCTGAGCGATCGCGATGAGCATCCCAGCCGCGTTGCCCATGGACCACTCACAGGACGCACGATCGCTCAACTGATGGAACAGTCGCCGGAACTTATCCTCGGCAAATTGGTGCGGCGATTCCGGCGCTTTCCACTGCTCTTGAAATTTCTCGACGTGCAAAAGATGCTCTCCGTGCAGGTGCACCCGTCTGACGGCAAGAGCGATCTGATCCCCCCGGGCGACACTGGAAAAACGGAGGCGTGGATCGTTCTCGAATCAGGGCCCAAAAGCCTCGTTTACGCCGGCCTAACGCGCGGCACGACCGCAGAGGATTTGCGTACTCTCACGGAGTGCACCGCAAACAAATACCTGGCAAGTTTCACGCCTCAACCCGGACAAGCCATTCTGATCGAAGCCGGGGTTGTACATTCGCTCGGCAATGGCCTCGTGGTGTTCGAGCTCCAGGAAAACAGTGACGTTACCTTTCGGCTCTTTGACTGGAATCACATCGATCCGAGGACAGGCCATCCGCGCGCGCTGCAAGTCGAGAAGGCGTTGGCATGCGTCGACTTAATGCAGGGACCGGTCTGCCCGATCACGCCCGTGGTTGAGGACGTGCAGCCGGCTATGCGTGAGCGGCTTTTTGACAACCCGCATTTTCGAGTTTGGCGTCTCGGAGGCAAGGCACCATTCGAAGTCGGTGCCGCGAATGAGCCGCGGGTTTTGGTCTGTCTCGACGGCAGTGGAAATCTCGAATATGAGGGCGCCGACTTCCTGACGGAAAAAGGCGCGGTGGTGCTGCTACCGGCGGTAGTGGGCGCCTGTCGCTATCGACCTGACGGTCCGGCCACGCTTTTGGATATTGCTGTGCCGGACCTGCCATGAAAGCACTCGTTATATTCGATCTTGACGGCACGCTCGCAGAAAGCAAGGCGTCCCTCGATACGGAGATGGCGACACTTCTGGCCCGGTTGCTTGAGGTCGTTAATGTCGCAGTGATCTCCGGAGGTGCCTGGACGCAATTCGAGAAGCAGGTGCTTTCTCATCTGCCCCAGGATGAGCGTCTTAAGGATCTTTCGCTTCTGCCGACATGCGGAACAAAATTCTATCGTTACGACGGGGCGTGGCAAAAGCTCTATTCAGAGGATTTCAGCGCCGAGGAGAAGGAAACAATTATCAGCGGACTGAACAGGGCGATCGACCAATCCGGATTTAGGGCCGTAAAGCACTGGGGAGACTTGATCGAAGATCGGGGCAGCCAAATTACGTTTTCCGCTTTGGGCCAGGAGGCACCGCTCGACGAAAAAAGGAAGTGGGATACCGACTTCAAGAAGCGCGAAAACATCAAGGAGATACTCAAGCCGTTGATTCCGGGATTTTCCATTCAATTGGGTGGATCGACGTCGATCGATGTCACCAGGCCGGGCATCGACAAGGGATATGGCGTAAGAAAACTTCACGAGATACTTGGCATCGCTGTCGACGACATGATTTTCGTCGGCGATGCCGTTTTCCCCGGCGGGAATGACTATCCGGCAAAGCAAGCGGGCGTGGTGTCCATCGAAGTACGGGACCCGCACGAAACCAAACGCGTCATCGAAGCCACTATTGCGTGTCTGGAAAGCGGGGACAGCCGGTGCCGGACTTCACGCTAAAACGGATCGGCATGTTGATGGAGCCGCAGGCCGGCAACCCGAATGAAGTGGAGGGCGTCCTCAATCCGGCAGTAATTCGGGCTCGGGATGGGCAACTTTATCTTTTTCCGCGTCTCGTAGCTCGCGGCAATTTTTCTCGCATTGGCATCGCGCGTGTGTTGTTCGACGGTTCAGGCGACCCGACGGGTGTCGAACGCATGGGCATAGCTTTGGAGCCGGAGGCCGACTACGAACTGTGCGGAAACGGTGGGGGATGTGAGGATCCGCGCATCTCCTATGTTGGGCTGCTGCAGCATTACGTTATGACCTACACGGCGCTTTCGCGCCGCGGTCCGCGAATCGCGATCGCCGTTTCCGACGATTTGCTCCACTGGCGTCGACTAGGCCTTGCAACCTTTCATCCCTACAACGGAATCGCATTTGATGACGTGGACGACAAGGATGCCAGCACGTTTCCCGCGCTGATTCCTGACCCATCCGGTCAACCCGCCGTTGCGCTGGTGCATCGACCACTGTTCCCGGGAACGCGTCCGGAAGAAAGGGTGCTCCAATCAGCATCCTGCTCGATGGATGTTCATCGAGAGAGCATTTGGATCTCGTATTGCCCGATGAGCGCGAACGGCGATGAGCATCAACTCGGCGAGTTCGTCGCGCATCATCGGTTGGCCTGCCCCGAAGCGAAGTGGGAGCGCCTTAAAATCGGCGGCGGCGCCCCGCCGATCATGTGTCGGCATGGCTGGCTGATCGTCTATCACGGCGTACACGACATGCCCCAATCGGGCCTTGCTGGGCGCAAAATGTGTTATTCGGCGGGCGCGATGGTGTTATCGAAGGAACACCCGAACAGGACTATCTATCGCTCGCCGAAACCGGTGCTTGTTCCCGATGGCCCGCTTGAGCGCCACGGCACTGTCGACAATGTCGTATTCCCTACCGGCATTGATCGTCGTGACGACCTGGGCGCGCCGGATCGCTTCGATATCTATTATGGCATGGCGGACGATCGGATCGGCGTGGCGCGTCTGGACGTGCCTGCAACGCTGCCGCGCGGCATGGTCGCTGGCAATTCGTGATGAACGGCGAAAAACGGCACATCGCCCATTGCGGACTATGCGATAATTTTAATTAAGGCGCCTTTCTCGGCGTCTGTAATAGCCCATCTGGTCAGGGCAGATTACGTCTTCGCAATGTGATCAATTTTATACAGTGTCACCGCGGAAGAGCGCTACCTTTCTAGGCCTGGAGGCCTTATTCCGCGCAACGAAATTGATTGGCGGACGTTGTTATTCACGGACGACACGCCGCCGCAATCTGCAAAACCTTAGACCCCTCTAATCTTCGGACAATATCCGGCATTTCGGGGGAAGGTTGCCGTCTCATGAGAGACGATTCAGGGCTTTTCGCTTCTAAATTTGCGGTTGGTCCAGGCACGACTCTATCGAGAATGACAGAATTAACAGAGACGAATGATGTCGTATCGAGCTCACTCGGAAACCTCAGATATTTTGAACTGCAATCCGGGTGCACCGAACGGATCTCGATCTGGAATCGCTGCGCCACAGGAGCCAGCACGCTCTCGCGAACGTTGGAAGGATACAACGCCCCAAGACGCAGTCGACGAGCAATGCATAAACACCATTCGCACATTGTCGATGGACGCGGTGCAACAAGCCGAGTCCGGACACCCCGGCACGCCGATGGCATTGGCGCCTTTGGTCTACACGATCTGGCAACACTTTCTGCGCATCGATCCCGACGACCCGATTTGGCCAAATCGAGATCGTTTCGTTCTTTCCAATGGCCATGCCTCTATGTTGCTCTACGCGACACTGCATCTCAGTGGCGTGAAAGCCGTCGATACAAAATACGAGCGTCTCGACGAGATGGCGGTCACGCTTGACGATATCAAGCGGTTTCGGCAACTCGGCAGCAAATGTCCCGGCCATCCCGAATACCATCTGACCTCTGGGGTCGAGACGACGACCGGCCCGCTCGGACAGGGTTGCGGCAATAGCGTCGGCATGGCTCTCGCCGGGCGCTGGCTGGCCCGGCATTTCAATAAATCGGACTTCGTGTTGTTCGATTACGACGTTTATGCCGTATGCGGCGACGGCGACATGATGGAGGGCTTATCGAGCGAAGCGGCCTCGTTTGCGGGTCACCAGATGCTCGGTAATCTTTGCTGGTTCTACGACAGCAACTGCGTGACTATCGAAGGGCACACCGATCTGGCCTTCAGCGACGATGTCGCGGCGCGTTTTCTTGCCTATGGCTGGAACGTTCAGCGCGTGGGCGACGCCAACGATCGTGAGCGGTTGGCGCAGGCGATCGAGAGTTTTCGTCGGACCGACGACGCGCCAACGCTGATTATTGTCGAGAGCCATATCGGCTATGGCGCGCCGCACAAACACGATACCAGCGCAGCCCACGGCGAGCCGCTCGGCGAAGAGGAGATACGTCTCGCCAAGCGGAGTTACGGCTGGCCTGAGGACGCCAAATTTCTCGTGCCAGACGGCGTGCGCGAGCACTTCCAAGACGGCGTGGGCCAACGCGGGCGGAGCCTTCACAAAGCTTGGCTTACGCAATTCGAGACCTATCGACGAAAGTACCCGGATCTGGCCGACCGGATCGATCGTATGCAAAGGCGCGACCTTCCTGGCGGCTGGGCGGCGGACCTTCCGGTTTTTGCCGCCGATACGAAGGGCCTCGCCAGTCGCGATTCCTCCGGCAAGGTGCTGAACGCCATTGCCGTGAATTACCCCTGGCTGATTGGTGGCTCGGCCGATCTCGCGCCGTCCACCAAAACGCGACTCACATTCGAAGGCGCCGGCGACCTGGAAGCGGGCACACCGGACGGCCGCAATCTGCACTTCGGTATACGCGAGCATGCCATGGGAGCCATTCTGAACGGGCTCGCATTGTCGAAAATCCGTCCCTATGGCTCGGGTTTTCTCATTTTCTCCGACTACATGAAACCTGCCATCCGTCTCAGCGCATTGATGGGACTTCCGATCATCTATGTATTCACGCACGACTCGATCGGAGTGGGCCAGGACGGACCGACGCACCAGCCGGTCGAACAACTCGTCGCCTTGCGCAGCATTCCCGGACTCATCACGCTCCGCCCTGCCGATGCCAACGAAGTCGTCGAAGCGTGGCGCGTCATCGTCGGGCTAAAGCACCAGCCGGCCTGCCTCGTGCTGAGCCGGCAAGCGCTGCCGACTTTTGACCGCTCGCGCTACGCGCCGGCCGCAGGCTTGACCCGGGGCGCCTATGTTTTTGCCGATGCGCCAAACGGCGAACCCACAGTGATCTTGATTGGCACCGGCAGCGAGGTTGCCCTTTGCGTCGATGCTTATGAGGACCTTAAGCAGGATGGCATTTCGGCCCGCGTAGTCAGCATGCCGTCTTGGGAACTGTTCGAGCAGCAGGACCAGGCATACCGCGATGCGGTTCTGCCGCCGGACGTCACGGCGCGTGTATCGGTCGAGATGGGCTCGGTGATCGGCTGGGATCGCTATGTTGGCACGGCGGGTGCCAGAGTCGGCATGAACACCTTCGGCTCCTCGGCGCCGCTCAAGGACCTGCTCACCAAATTTGGATTCACGTCGGGGAAAGTGCTCGCCGCCGCGAAAGAGCAGATCGCAAGGTCTAAGGGGATGAAATCATGAACGTCCAATTCAATACGAAAGCCCCCGTGAGCCCGCTGAGGCGGTTGCATGATCATGGACAGGCCGTATGGCTCGACTTCCTCGCCCGACGATTCATTGCCGAGGGCGGTCTGAAGAAGCTCATCGAACAGGATGGGCTTACTGGCGTTACCTCCAATCCCTCGATCTTCGAGAAGGCCATCGCCGATAGCGCCGATTACGACTCCTCCTTGAAGGAGATCGAGTCCCGAGGCGACTGCAATGTCATGGCGCTCTACGAACAGCTCGCAATCGAAGACATTCAGCATGCGGCGGACGCGCTACGCCCCGTCTACGACGCGACGGAACGTCGGGACGGCTATGTCAGTTTCGAGGTCTCGCCCTATCTGGCGATGAACACCGAAGCAACCGTCGTCGAGGCGCGGCGGCTTTGGCGCGCGGTCAGCCGCGATAATCTAATGATCAAGGTGCCGGCGACAAAGGACGGCCTGCCAGCGATTCGCCAACTCATCGGCGAGGGAATCAATGTCAACGTCACGCTGTTGTTCTCGCAACGGGTGTACGAAGAGGCGGTCGAAGCCTATTTGGCGGGGATCGAGCACCTTATCGCACGAGGCGGCGACGCGACCAAGATTGCGAGCGTCGCCAGTTTTTTCGTAAGCCGCATCGACGTTTCGATGGACAAGCTCATCGATGAGCGTCTTCAACTGACAAACGAGCCCGACAAGCATCGTGCGCTCATCAGCCTTCGCGGCAAGACGGCGATAGCCAGTGCGAAGGTTGCCTATCAACGTTACAAGCATCTTTTCGAGGGCCCACGATGGGAGAAGCTGCGTGCCAAGGGCGCGCGGGTGCAGCGGCTGCTTTGGGCCAGCACGAGCACGAAGAACAAAGACTACAGTGATGTGCTGTATGTCGAGGAGCTGATCGCTCCCGACACGGTCAACACCATTCCGCCCGCAACCATGGACGCGTTCCGCGACCACGGCAAAGTGCGACTGAGCCTTGAAGAGGGTATCGACCAGGCCGAACAGGTCATGTCAACGCTGGATCGGTCCGGCATTTCGATCGACGCGGTGACGGCAACGCTGGTCGAGGAAGGCGTGCAGCTCTTCGCCGATGCGTTCGACAAGCTTCTCGGCGCAGTAGCACGCAAGCGCGCGGCAAATCTTGGCGGGAATCTTGACGCCCAGACATATAAGCTCTCGCCAAAGCTTGAAAAGGCGGTCGCCGCCTCGCTTGAGTCATGGCGGCATGACGGCAATGTGCGCAGGCTCTGGGCGGGGGATGCGCGCCTATGGACCGGTACCGACGAGGCGAAATGGATTGGCTGGCTCAACATCGCCGAGGAGGAACGCGAGCGAATTGGCTCTTTCTCGAGTCTTGCGGAGGATATTCGACGGCAAGGATTCTCCCATATCCTTCTCCTCGGCATGGGGGGATCGAGTCTTGGTCCGGAGGTGTTTGCCGACACGTTCGAGTGTCAAAGCGGCTGGCCCGCGCTTCTCGTGCTCGATTCGACTGACCCGGCGCAAATCCGAACCATCGAAAGTGGGATCGATCCCGATCGAACTCTTTTCATCGTTTCAAGCAAGTCCGGCAGCACGCTCGAACCGAATATCCTGAAACAGTACTTCTTCGAGCGCGTGAAGCGAGCCGTCGGCGCCGATACCGCGGGATCACGGTTCATCGCCGTCACCGATCCCGGGTCGTCACTGCAGAAAATCGCCGAACACGATCGGTTCCGCCATATTGCGTTTGGCATTCCGAGTATCGGTGGACGCTATTCGGTGCTGTCGGATTTCGGGCTGGTACCCGCGGCAGCAATGGGGCTCGACATCGGCAGGCTGCTCGGCGCAACGGAAATGATGGTGCGCTCGTGTGGCGCCGACGTGCCGGCGGCAGATAATCCGGGCGTTGTGCTTGGGACGGTTTTGGGCGTGTTGGGAAAGTCAGGGTGCGACAAGGTCACCATCATCGCTTCCCCCGGCATTGCCGATTTCGGGGCGTGGCTCGAGCAGCTTTTAGCCGAATCGACCGGCAAGCAGGGTAAGGGGCTCATTCCTGTCGACGCCGAGCCGCTGGGTACGCCCGATGTCTATGGGACGGACCGGCTGTTCGTCTATATGCGGCTGTCGAGCGAGGCGAATGCGAAACAGGATGACGCAGTCGCCGCGATTGAAGAGGCCGGTCACCCGGTCGTGCGCATTGCCGTCACCGATCGCTATCACATCGGTCAGGAATTCTTCCGCTGGGAGTTCGCTACGGCCGTTGCCGGTTCAATCCTCGGCATCAATCCATTCAACCAGCCGGACGTCGAGGTCAGCAAGGTCAAGACGCGCGAACTCACGACCGCTTACGAGGGGAGCGGGCAGCTGCCGCCGGAAACGGCGCTGTTGGAAGAGGCCGGCCTTACGCTCTTTGCCGACGAAAAGAACAGCAAAGCATTCGGTAAGGCCGGGACGCTTCTGGAATATCTCACAGCGCATTTCGCGCGAATTCGAGCGGGCGACTATTGTGCGCTGCTCGCCTATGTCGAACGCAATCAACATCATCAAGATGCGCTGCAGGATATCCGCGTCCTGATCCGCGATCGCAAGCGCGTCGCTACCTGTCTCGGCTTCGGGCCGAGGTTCCTTCATTCGACCGGGCAGGCCTACAAGGGTGGCCCGAACACCGGCGTGTTCCTGCAGATTACGTGCGACGACCCCGCCGATCTCCAGGTGCCGGGCCAGAAATACACCTTCGGTCTCGTCAAGGCGGCCGAAGCGCGCGGCGATTTCGAGGTATTGGCAGAACGCGATCGGCGAGTCCTGCGCGTGCATCTCGGTGCGCATGTGGCGGCGGGATTGACGATTCTCAAAGAAGCTGTCCGGCAAGCGCTCGTATGAGCCAACTAAGCCAATAACAGGAGAAGACAGATGCAAATCGGTATGATCGGTCTCGGGAAGATGGGCGGTAACATGTCTCGCCGCTTGATGAAGGCGGGACACCACTGCGTGGTGTACGCACGAACCGCCAAGACGCGCGAAGCGTTGGCAAAGGACGGCGCGACAGCGGCAGAGTCGATTGCCGATTTGGTGAAAAAGCTCGGAGAAAAGCCGCGCGCCATTTGGCTGATGTTGCCGGCGGGCAAGGTCACAGAAGAGATGGTCGAGCAACTCAGCAGCCTGCTGGACCGCGACGACATTATCATCGACGGTGGCAACTCCTTTTACAAAGATGACATTCGCAACGCCAAAACACTTGCAGTGAAGGGCATTCGCTACGTCGATTGCGGCACCTCCGGTGGCGTCTGGGGTATCGAGCGCGGCTATTGCATGATGATCGGCGGCTCGAAGGGAGCTGTCGATCACCTCGATCCGATCTTCTCGGCGCTCGCTCCGGGACTTGGCGATATCCCACGGACATCGGGCCGCCCGAAAGGCGATTCCCGTCCCGAGCGCGGCTACATTCACGCCGGCCCGGCCGGCGCCGGGCACTTCGTCAAGATGGTGCATAACGGCATCGAGTACGGAATGATGCAGGCCTATGCCGAGGGCTTCGACATCCTGCGCAACAAGGACTCGAAGGAACTGCCCGAGGACAAACGCTTCACGCTGAACTTGCCGGACATCGCGGAGGTTTGGCGGCGCGGCAGCGTCATTTCATCCTGGCTGCTTGATCTCAGCGCCGCGGCGTTGGCGAAGGATCCGCAATTGAAGGGTTTCTCCGGCTATGTCCAGGATTCAGGCGAGGGCCGCTGGACCGTCGAAGCCGCGGTCGAGGAATCGGTCCCGGCGGATGTGATCACCTCGGCGCTCTATGCCCGCTTCCGCTCACGGCAGGAACATACTTTCGGCGAAAGGGTGCTCTCGGCCATGCGCTACGGTTTCGGTGGCCACGTCGAGGGTCAAGAGCCAATCGACCCCGCACCAAAGCCCAAAGATTCGCAACGTCACTCGGCCGTACCGCAAGCCGCGGAGTAGTGCCATGGACGACCGTCCGTCTCGGATGCCGCAAACAACGCCGGTGGTAGAGTCGTCGCCGCGTCGCCAGGCCAAGCCAGCCGATCCCTGCACTATGGTGATATTCGGTGCCACCGGCGACCTGACCAAGCGCCTAGTGATACCGGCACTCTACAACCTCTCGCGCACCAAAGTACTACCGGAGCACTTTGCATTGATCGGCGTGGCCCGCGCGGAGGGCACGGCGGAAAGCTGGCGCGACCAGCTTTACGAGACGCTGAAAAGTTTTGCCGGCAATGCCACCACGGAATTCGATGTCGACCACATCGACGAGGCCGCGTGGCAGCGTCTCGCTGAGAAGATGGTGTATGTCCGGGGCGACCTGAACAAACCGGAGCTGTACGACAAGCTTCGCAGCGCACTCGAAGAGGCCGACAAGGCCCGCGGCACCCAGGGAAACGCCATCTTCTATCTCGCGGTCGCGGATCGGCTGTTTGGCTCTGTGGTGCAGCAGCTCGGCAAGGCGAAACTCACCGATCAGGCCGAGGACGAGGACGGCAAGCATCGATTCTGGCGTCGCGTGGTGATCGAGAAGCCGTTCGGCCATAGTTTGGATTCGGCATGTGAGCTCAACGCCAATATCCAACGCTCGCTGCACGAGGACCAGATTTTCCGGATTGACCATTTTCTCGGCAAGGACACGGTCCAAAGCATCATGGCGTTCCGTTTCGCCAATGGGCTGTTCGAACCAATCTGGAATCGCGACCGGATCGATCACGTGCAGATCACCGCGGCGGAGACAGTCGGCGTAGAACAGCGCGGCAACTTCTATGAGGGGACCGGCGCATTGCGCGACATGGTCCCCAATCACCTGTTCACACTGCTCTCGATGGTGGCCATGGAGCCGCCCACCGGCTTCGACGCTGAAGCGATCCGTTCAAAGAAAGTCGAGGTGTTTGCTGCGATGCCCGCCGTGAAACCGACAGCCGTGGTGCGTGGCCAATATGGCGGCGGCACAGTGCTGGGAGAAAAGACGAAAGCCTATCGGCAAGAGCCCAATGTCGCGCCGGATTCGAACACCGAGACTTTTGTCGCGATGCAGATCGAGATCGACAACTGGCGCTGGGCCGGCGTGCCCTTTTACCTCCGCACCGGCAAGTATATGTCGCAACGCAATACCGAGATAGCGATCCGCTTCAAGCAGGCGCCCTACACGGCGTTCCAAGATACGCCCGTCGACACTCTGCGGCCCAACTGGCTGGTGCTCCGTATTTCGCCGGACGAGGGAATCTCCTTGCAGTTCGAGGTCAAGCGTCGGGGGCCCGCGGTGGACCTTGCCGCCGTGAAAATGGACTTCCATTACGATGACTGGTTTCCCAAAGAACCAAATGTCGGATACGAGACGCTGATCTACGACGTCATGGTCGGCGATCCGACCTTATTTATGCGCGCCGACATGGTGGAGCAGACTTGGCGCATCGTGCAGCCGGTGCTCGACGCTTGGGCGAAGAACAGTGCTGTGGACTTGCCGATCTACCCGGCAGGGAGCGCAGGACCCACAGAAGCGGATGCCCTCTTGGCACGAGGTGGCCGGAACTGGCGAAGCCTTCACGGCGACGACCGCGGAGGGTCGTCATGAGCGGCATGGGCCCATTGCCGTTCAAATGTTCGGCGGTGATTTCGGATGTCGATGGCACGTTGGTAACCGATGACAAGGTGTTGACCGCACGCGCCGAGGCGGCCGTGGCGGAACTGCACGAAAGCGGAATCGTTTTTTCAATTGTCAGCAGCCGACCGCCGCGCGGCTTGCGCACGCTGCTTGAACCCCTCGGAATCGCAGCGCCGGTCGGCGGCTTCAATGGCGGGGTCATAGCGATGCCAGATCTTGCGGTGGTCACCGAGCATCTCCTGTCGTCTCAGGTCGCCCGGCATGCGGTCGACAAATTGAATGCCCGCGGGGTCGAGGTCTGGATTTTCAGCGGTCAGGATTGGCTGTTGCGGAACCCAGACGGGCCTTATGTCCCGCTTGAGCAGCACACGGTTGGATTTCGTCCGACAATAGTCGAAGATTTTGGATCTGCCCTGGATACCGCCGCCAAGATCGTCGGCGTCAGCACGGATTTCGATCTCCTTGAACAGTGCGAGCGCGATGTGCGGGACGCGCTCACGAGTAGCGCTTTCGTCGCCCGTTCGCAGCGCTACTACCTCGACATCACCCACCCGCTCGCCAACAAGGGCGCCGCATTAACGGAGATCGCGAAGCTGTTGAGGATTCCGCTGGCGGAAATCGCCACCATTGGCGACGGCGGCAACGACGTCGCGATGTTCGAGCGAAGCGGTCTCAGCATCGCCATGGGTAATGCGAGCCCGCAAGTGCAGCGAAAAGCGGACTTCGTGACAGACAGCAATGGCGACGATGGCTTCGCCGAGGCGATCGAGCGGTTCATTCTCGGCAGTGGCCATTCGCATGCGCGCCTTGAGTCGACGAACACGAGAGACCGCATATGGTAGAGCCCGCTCGCGCCGCATCGAAAATCTCGCTCGTCCTGGCCGACGTCGACGGCACGCTCGTCACTGCGGAGAAAGTGCTGACTCGGCGCGCGCGGGCCGCCGTGAAGGCTCTGCAAACCGCCGGCATCGCCTTCGCGATTACCAGCGGCCGTCCGCCGCGCGGCATGGCGATGCTGATCGATCCGTTGGCTCTGCAAACGCCGGTTGCCGGGTTCAACGGTGGAATTTTCGTCAAGCCCGACATGACCATCATGGAAGAGCACGTGCTTGCCGGTGATGCAGCAAAGCGTGCGCTGGAGGTCATCCTCCACAATAAGATGGATGCGTGGTTCTACAGCGGCAAGGACTGGCTTGTCCGCGATTCCAACGCACCCCATGTCGCGAGGGAACAATGGACCGTCAAGTTCGCCCCGACCGTCGTCGAGAATTTCGAAGATGTGCTGGGCCGCGCGGTCAAGATCGTCGGTGTGAGCGACGATCTTGACCTCGTCGCGCGCTGCGAAAAGGATGCTCAGGACGCGCTCGGCGCAAAGGCGTCAGCGGCCCGCTCGCAACCCTACTATCTCGATATCACCCACCCGGATGCCAACAAAGGTACCGTCGTTACAACGCTGTCAAAACTCCTCTCGATCCCGATCAACGAAATCGCCACCCTCGGTGACATGCCGAACGATGTGCTGATGTTTCGTAAAAGCGGCCTCAGCATTGCAATGGGCAATGCCAGCGCGGAGGTGCAGGCTCAGGCCAACCTAGTAACTGATTCCTATGACGACGAAGGTTTTGCCAAAGCGATCGAGCGCTTCATCTTACCCCACGCCGGCGCCGCTCTGACGAGGGCATCGTGAAACCGATCGTTGTCGCAGCCTCCATTCTTGCCGCCGATCTGCGGCGGCTTGGCGAGGAAGTCCGGGCCGTCGATCACGCGGGCGCCGATTGGATTCACGTCGACATCATGGACGGCCGGTTCGTGCCGAACATATCGTTCGGCCCGGCGATAGTGAATGCGGTGCGGCGCTCGACCGCGAAGCCGCTCAATGTGCATCTGATGATCGTCGATCCTGAACGCTATCTTGAAGATTTTGCCGAAGCTGGAGCCGATCATCTGCTTGTCCAGGCTGAACCATCGTCAACGGTTCACCTCCATCGCGTGCTATCCCGGATTCGGGAGCTTGGTAAGAAGGCGGGCGCGGTACTCGACCCAGCCAGTCCCATATCCTTCGTCGAGCAGGTGCTGCACCTCTGCGATGTCATCCTGGTGATGACCGTCAATCCCGGATTCGGCGGACAGAAATTCCTCCCGGAGATGCTGCCAAAAATCCGTGAACTGCGGCGGCTCTGCACGGCAAAGGGACTCGACCCGTGGATCGAGGTCGACGGCGGGCAAACCGGAGAAAATGCCGCCTTGGCCATCGCGGCAGGCTCTGACGCGATCGTCGCTGGATCGGCAATATTCGGCTCCGGCGATTACACGGCCGCTATTGCTCGACTTCGAAATCACACCTTACACACGAAGGTTGCATGATGACCGGTGTGGCACCGACCGAAAATCGTACATTCGAGAGCACTGAAGCGCTCGCGCACGATGTGGCCGAATGGCTCTGCGGTTTGGCGCAGGCAAGCGATCGCGTATTCGCAGTGTGCCTGTCGGGCGGGTCGACGCCGCGGCGCCTCTATGAGTGTCTGGCGGCACCTGAAATTGCACCGCGCTTTCCATGGAACCGTGCGCATTGGTTCTGGGGCGACGAGCGGTTTGTTCCGCACAACGATCGTGACAGCAATTATCGCATGGCGCGCGACGCCTTCCTTTCGCGAGTTCCAGTTCCCGAGGAGAATATCCATGCGGTGCCGACGGAGGGCTTTTCTCCAGACCAGGCCGCGAGTGCGTATGAGACGACGCTAAAGCGATTCTATGGCGCCGACGCGCTTGCTCCCGGCCGGCCGCTCTTCGACGTCACGCTGCTTGGAATCGGCGAGGACGGACACACCGCCTCGCTGTTTCCGGGACAGCCGACGCTGCAAGAGACGAGACGGTGGGCGGTCGCTGTCATCGGCGCAAAAGCCGAGGCACGCATCACACTGACCTACCCGGTGCTCGATAGTAGCCGCGAGGTAGCATTCCTGGTGACAGGAAAGGAAAAGCGGGGCGTTGTTTCGCGCGTCCAGGCGGGCGATCGAATGCTTCCCGCATCCGCGGTTCGCCCGATCGGGCGTCTGCACTGGTTTACGGATCGCGCTGCGGCGCCAGGAGGAGCGGCTTGATGTCCATACAAACCCTGCCAACGGAAGACATTTCTCCGTTAAGTCCCGCGATGCCCGCGACGCTGTCGCCCGATCTGCTGGAAAAAATGGACGCGTATTGGCGCGCGGCGAATTACCTTTCCGTCGGGCAGATCTATCTCAAAGACAATCCTCTGCTCGAAACTTCGCTCAGGCTCGAGCATATCAAGCCGCGCCTGCTCGGCCACTGGGGCACGACGCCGGGACTTAACTTTCTCTATGTCCACCTCAATCGGCTGATCAAAGATAATGATTTGAACATGATGTATGTCATCGGCCCGGGTCACGGCGGCCCGGGCATCGTAGCGATGACCTATCTCGAAGGCTCGTACACCGAACGTTTTCCGTCGATCGAGCGCGACCGGAATGGACTGCAGCGGCTGTTTCGCCAGTTCTCCTGGCCTTATGGAGTTCCCAGTCACGTATCGCCGGAAACGCCCGGCTCGATCCACGAAGGCGGGGAGCTCGGCTATTCCCTAGTCCACGCCTATGGCGCCGCTTTCGACAATCCGGACCTGATCGTCGCCTGCATCATCGGCGACGGCGAGGCCGAGACGGGCGCACTTGCGACGAGCTGGCACTCCAACAAGTTTCTGAATCCCGCGCGCGATGGGGCGGTTCTTCCGATCCTTCATCTCAACGGGTTCAAGATCGCAAATCCGACGGTGCTCGCGCGCATCGGCCGCCAGGAATTGACCGATCTGATCCGCGGTTACGGCTATGAACCCCATTTTGTGGAAGGCGACGTGCCCGCCGTGATGCATCAAAATCTGGCTGGCACGCTTGATACGATCCTGGCGGAGATTCACGAGATCCAGAGAGCGGCGCGTTCCTCTCCGGATACGGTGGAGCGGCCGCGTTGGCCCATGATTGTGTTCCGCACGCCAAAAGGCTGGACCGGACCAAAATTCGTCGACGGCGAGCCGGTCGAGGGGACTTGGCGCGCGCATCAAGTTCCGCTCGCCGATCTCAAGAACCCCAAGCATCTCAAGCAGCTCGAAGACTGGATGAAGAGCTACCGGGCGCACGAATTGTTCGACGAACGGGGCAAGTTCCGCGAGGAGTTTGCCGCGCTCGCTCCTACGGGCCATCGCCGCATGGGCTTCAATCCGCACGCCAATGGCGGGGAAGTGCTGCAGCCTCTCTCAATGCCCCACTTCCACGATTACGCCGTGAAAGTCGTTAAGCCGGGCGGCATCGAGGCAGAGTCAACGCGGGTTCTCGGAACTTTCCTGCGCGACGTGATGAAGCTCAACCTCGATAAAAAGAATTTCCGCCTCTTTGGCCCTGACGAGACGGCGTCGAACAGGCTGGACGCGGTCTACCAAGCCTCCGGCAAGGCGTGGATGGCCGAAGTCGAAGACGTTGACATCAATCTCAGCGTCACGGGGCGCGTCATGGAGGTTCTGAGCGAGCATCTGTGTGAAGGCTGGCTCGAAGGATATCTCCTTACGGGACGCCATGGCTTCTTCTCGTGTTACGAAGCCTTCATCCACGTCATCGATTCGATGTTCAACCAGCATGCAAAATGGCTCAAGGTCAGTAAGAAGATTCCCTGGCGGAAGCCGATCGCGTCGTTAAATTACCTGCTCACATCGCATGTCTGGCGCCAAGATCACAACGGATTCTCGCACCAGGATCCGGGCTTCATCGATCACGTGGCAAACAAAAAAGCCGACATCGTGCGTATCTATCTGCCGCCCGACGCAAACTGCCTGCTGTCGGTTGCGGATCACTGCTTACGCAGTCGCAACTACGTCAATTTGATCATCGCGGGCAAACAGCCGGAGTGGCAGTGGCTCGACATTGATTCGGCGGTTCGCCACTGCACCGCCGGCGCGGGGATTTGGCGTTGGGCCAGCAACGATGCCGGCGATCCCGACGTGGTCATGGCCTGCGCTGGTGATGTGCCGACGCTAGAGACGCTCGCTGCCGTGACCCTTCTGCGCGAGTATGTCCCTGATATTCGCATCCGCGTCGTCAACGTGGTGGATTTGATGGTGTTGCAGCCTCAATCCGAGCATCCCCACGGTCTGGAGGATCAGGATTTCGATGAGTTGTTCACGACTGACAAGCCCGTGATCTTCGCTTTCCATGGCTATCCCGCGATGGTGCACAAGCTGACTTACCGGCGTCACAATCACGACAATATTCATGTGCGTGGCTATAAGGAGGAAGGGACCACCACGACGCCCTTCGATATGGTCGTGTTGAACAATCTCGATCGCTATCAATTGGCGCTGGACGCCATCCGGCGGATTCCACGCTTGCGCGATCAGCTCGACAAGGCGAACGCGCGTTACTGGGCGGCTATAGAGCGCCATAAGCTATATATCTGCGAGAATGGCGACGACATGCCGGAAGTCCGCGACTGGCGCTGGACCGCGTAAGCGCGATGTTTTGGCCCGACAACAGCCCATGACGGACGTTGCACCGGGCCTAAATGTCCTTGCGCTGAACAGCGGCTCTTCTTCGCTCAAATTCGGATTGTATTGCGCTGGATCTTCACGCATCGAAATGTTGCTCTCCGGCGAGGCAGAGTCGATCGGCGGCAAAAGCGGAAAATGCCATGCCGAAGACTCGCACGGAAACGCATTGCTCGCCGAGACGGGCCCCATTCCGGGCCAACGGGAAGCAATCATCCGCATCCGAAGGCTTCTCATCGATGCCAAAATGCCGGTGCCGGACGCGATCGGGCATCGCATTGTCCATGGTGGGCCAAAACTCCGGCAGCATTGCCTCATCGACGATTCGGTCCTGACGCAACTCGAAGCGGCGACCGCGTTCGCACCCCTGCACATTCCGTCGGCTCTGGCGGTCATCCGCTTCGCACAAGAGCATTTTCCGTGGATTCCGCAGGCGGCGTGTTTCGACACGACCTTTCACGCCGAAATGCCGGCAGTCGCGCGGGTGCTTCCAATTGCCAAGGAATTGCGATCGGAAGGAATTCAACGGTACGGATTTCACGGCCTCTCGTGCGAATCGATTGTGCATCAACTTGCCGACGATCTACCGAACCGTCTCTTGATTGCCCATCTCGGCAATGGCGCGAGCGTGACCGCGGTCAAAGCCGGCAAATCGATCGACACCAGCATGGGATTGACCCCAACCGGCGGCGTGATCATGGGCACGCGGAGTGGCGATCTCGATCCGGGCGTTTTGGTCTATCTGATGCGTGAGAAGCAATTCGATGCCGCCATGATCGAAGAGCTAGTCGATCACCGTTCCGGCCTCCTCGGAATTTCGGGCATTGGCAGCGACATGCGCCGGCTGCATGACGCCGCGTCGACGAACGCCGATGCCCGACTTGCCGTTGCAATGTTCTGCTACTCCGTGCGTAAGCAGGTGGCCGCGATGATCGCTGCGCTTGGTGGAATCGACCTGCTCGTATTTACCGGTGGTATCGGAGAAAACGATGTCGAAGCGCGGGCGGCCATCTGTGGCGGCCTGTCCTGGCTCGGCCTCAGTCTCGACGAAGGTCGGAACCGATCGGCGAATAATCCCATCAACGGTTCCGGGTCGCATTGCGCGGTACAGGTCCTGCCCTCGCAAGAAGACGAGCAGATCGCTCGCCATACTTGGGCATTGTCCCATGGAGTGTTGTCAGATAGCCACGCGAAAAGGCCGATGACAGCTGTCGATCGCTCCTGACACGATGCTAGCTAGAGACGAAGATGCGGCGCTAATCGAGCGTCCGACGAAAGCGTGTGACCGCAATGCCCATGGCCACCAGCATCAGCACGAACAAGGCCGCGGCATCGTTCTGCATGGCCGATATGCCGGAGCCCTTCAGCATGATCGCGCGGACGATGCGTAGATAATGCGTGAGCGGCAGCGCCTCGCCGATCCACTGTGCCCAGACCGGCATGCCCGCGAACGGGAACATGAAACCGGACAACAGGATATTCGGCAAGAAGAACATGAGCGACATCTGCATCGCCTGCAATTGGTTCTGCGCTATGGTCGAGAAAGTATAGCCGATCGCCAAATTGGCGGTGATGAACAGCGTCGACAGCACCGCCAGCAGAAATAGGCTGCCCTGGAGCGGCACGTCGAACAAGGCGATGCCGATGCCGATGATCAGTGCTGCCTGCACGAAGCCGACCAGCACATAAGGCGCAATCTTGCCGAGCATGATTTCCAGCGGCGTGATCGGCATGGCGAGCAGGCTCTCCATGGTGCCACGCTCGATCTCGCGCGTCACCGACAAAGCGGTGAATATCAGCATGGTCATGGTGAGAATCGTGCCGACCAGTCCCGGCACGATGTTGAGCTGGCTCAAGCCGGCGGGGTTGTAGCGCGTCTGGGTGCGGATCTCGAACGGCAGCGCCCCGCCGTCGGGAATTGCGCGATCGTGAGCGAGTGCGGTCTGCAGCACCTGGCCGAGCGCGCCGAGCGCCGAGCCCGACGCTACCGGATCGGTGCCATCGGCCGCGACCAGCATTGCCGGCTGGTCGCCGCGGCGCACGGCGCGCTCGAAATTCGCGGGGATTTCCACCGCGAACAGCACCTTGCCCGAGGCGAGCAATTGGTCGACCTCGGCCTCGGTATGCGGCAGTTCGGTGATCTTGAAATATTTGGTGTTCTGCAGCGCCGCCAGGATCGACCGGGCGAGATCGCTCTGCTCCTGCAGCAACACAGCGGTCGGCAGATTCCGGGGGTTGGTGTTGATGGCATAGCCGAACAGAGTGAGCTGCAGCAGCGGGATCAGGATGATCATGGCAAAGGAGACGCGGTCGCGCCGCAGCTGGATGAATTCCTTCACCAGCATCCCCCAGGTCCGGCGCAAAAATCCGCTGCCGCCCAGCCGGCGCGGTGCCTCGGTGGGGAGAAGTTGCGTCATTGGAAATTGTCTTTCGACTTCCCCATCAAGTCGATGAACACATCCTCGAGCGACGGCGCTGCACTCTTCCAAGTCAGATCCTTGCGTTCGCGATAGGCCGTGAGCGCAGCGTCGAGCGCGGCTGCGTCGCGGCCGGAGACATGCAGGCTGGTGCCGAACTGCGCCACCATGTCGACACCCGGCCGCCCGGTGAGCTCGTCGGAGAGCTTGTTCAGCCCCTCGCCGTGCTCGGCGCTGACCGCATAGGTTGTCAGATGCGAGGCTGCGATCACCTCGTCGACGGTGCCGTGCACCAGCAATTTGCCATAGGCGATATAGGCGATCTCGTTACAGCGCTCGGCTTCGTCCATGTAGTGGGTGGTGACCAGCACGGTGAGGCCATGCGCGGCGAGGCCGTGAATCTCGTTCCAGAATTCGCGCCGCGCCTTGGGATCGACGCCCGCGGTCGGCTCGTCGAGCAGCAACAATTGCGGGCCGGGCAGCGTGCAGGCGCCGAGCGCCAGCCGCTGCTTCCAGCCGCCGGACAGATCGCCGGCGAGTTGCTGCTCGCGGCCGGACAGTCCCAGTCGCTCGATCGCGGCGCGCGCGGTCGCGACCGGCTGTTCGATGCCATAGATGCGGGCGATGAATTCCATGTTTTCGCGCACCGAGAGATCCTGATACAGGCTGAAGTGCTGCGTCATGTAGCCAATCTGCAGCTTGATCTTGTCGGTCTCGGTGCGAATGTCGTAGCCGAGGCAGGTGCCGGTGCCTTGGTCGGGCGTCAGCAGCCCGCACAGCATGCGGATGGTCGTGGTCTTGCCGGAGCCATTGGGCCCGAGGAAGCCATAGATGGTGCCGCGCTTGACCTGCAGGGAGAGGTCGCTCACCACTTCGCGGCCGTCGAACGATTTGGTGAGGCCGTGCACGTCTATGACGATTTCGGAGGTCTTACTGCGTGGCGCTTCAGACGTAACGTTCATCGCGACGCTTCCGGACGCGGCGCTGGCGCCGGCGGCGGCACTGTCACGTCGACCGGCTGACCGACGCGCAATGCAGCCGGCTTTTCCGGCAATGCCTCAATCAGGAAAACGAGCTTGGCGCGTTCGTCGAGACTGTAAATCACCGGCGGCGTGAACTCCGACTGCCTGGCGATAAAGCTCACGCGCGCGGTGAGATCGCGGGCGCAGCCATCGCAGCCGATCCGGAGCTCATCGCCATAAGCGATGTTCGGCAGTATCGCCTCAGGCGCGAAGAACCGCACTTTGACGTTGCCCGGAGGCAGCAAGGCCAGTACCGGGCGGTCGGCCGGCACCATTTCGCCCGGCCGGTAATAGACCTGCTGGACGGTGCCGCTGACGGGGCTGAAGACGCTGCGGCGCGCCAGCCTGGTCTGCGAGGAGTTGAGCCGTGCCTGCGCGTCGCGCAGCACTGCGACCGCGGCATCGAGATCCTTCTGCGTCCCGGCGCCCGTCTTCGCGAGCATAGAAGCACGATCGAAGGTCTGCTGCGCATTGGTGAGCGAGGCTTTGACCTGGGCAAGATCGGCCTGCTGCAATTCGTCGTCCACCGTGAACAACAGTTCGCCGGTCGTGACCGCGTCGCCCTCGCGCACCGAAAGCGCCTGCACCCGGCCGACTTCATCGGGCGCAACGAAAATGAGATCGGCCTCGATCCAGCCCTGATAGGTGGTGTCGTTCTTGTTGCAGGCCGCGAGCAGGAGTACGAGCGCGCAAGCGACAGCGGCAACCAAACGGGCCGTCATGTCGATCTCCGCGCGGCGAACAACCGCTCGCAATTGGCCCGCATCATCGCATGCACATCGAGTGGCTCAAAGCGATCGAACAAACCACTCCAGAAGATAGCGATGATGCCCGGCGCGATGAGTAATTGCGGAAAGCGGATAAGCGTATCGTCGGCAAGTTCGCCGCGTTCGAGCGCGCGGCGCAGCAACTTACGCACCGTCTTCAGCACGCGCGAGAGAACCTCGCGATAGTAGAACTCCGCGAGCTTGGGGAAGCGGCGGCCTTCAGAGAGTATCAGGCGGATCACATCTCTGCGCCGGGTCTCGTAGACCTCGCGCACGAAGAGATCCGTGAGCCGCTCAGCAAACGCGGTCACCGGCATATCGACCGTGCCCAGCGCCTCGATGGCGCCGATCAGCGGAGTGAGCATCGCGCGGATCAACTCCTGGAACAGGCTCTCCTTGTCCTCGAAATACAGATAGACGGTGCCCTTACCGACATCGGCGCGCTTGGCCACGTCGTCGATCCGCGTGGCGTCAAAACCGCGCACGGAGAATTCATCAAGGGCAGCGACAAGAATTGCCTCACGCCTCGCGGCGCTGCGCGCGCTGCGGCCAGTTTCCGGGCGGGCCGCACCACGAGACGGCTGTACGGGCCGGCCGCTGCGGCGCGGCACCTTAATCGTACGAGCATTACGGTTTTCTGCCACGCTGGCTGATCCACTATCTACTGACTGACTGACTGGTCAGTCAGTAGATAGTAAGACATACGCCGTTCTGCAAGTTGGAACTAGTGTCCTGAACCGGAAGTTCGCGACATTAGCATGGCCTCGGTGCTGCATTATATGTGCAGAAGCGTTCGATGGATTGAAGGATTTGATCGGCGGATTTGGTCCACTGGAACGGCTTCGGATTAGCGTTGTGATTAGCGATGAAGGAGATGATGTCGGCGCGTAGAGCGGCCACGCTGCGATACACGCCGCGGCGTATTTTGCGCTCGGTGATGAGTGCGAAGAATCGCTCGACGAGATTGAGCCAGGATGCGCTCGTTGGCGTCAGGTGGACGTGCCAACGCGGCCTTTTTGCCAACCACTTTCGGATCAGCACCGTCTTGTGAGTGGCGTAGTTGTCCCAGACGAGATGGACATCGAGACCGGCCGGCACGGCAGCCTCGATCTCGTCGAGGAACTTGCGAAACTCCGTTGCCCGGTGGCGGCCATAGCATTTGCCGATGATGCGTCCGGTGGCAATGTCGAGGGCGGCAAACAGCGAAGTGGTGCCATGGCGGGTATAGTCATGACTGCGTCGGGCGGGCTGGCCGGGGCGCATGGGTAGCATGGGTTGGCTGCGGTCGAGCGCCTGAATTTGAGACTTCTCGTCCACGCACAAGACGATCGCGCGCTCGGGCGGAGCGACGTAGAGACCGACAACATCGCGGACTTTGGCCACAAAATTGGGATCGGTGGAAAGCTTGAACGTCTCGAGCCGATGGGGCTGTAAGGCGAAGGCGCGCCAGACGCGCTGGACTGACGAAACTGAAAGCCCGCTAGCTTTAGCCATCCCGCGCGAGCTCCAATGCGTGGCATCCTGCGGCACGCTTTCCAGGGTCTTTACGATCACAGCCTCGATACGAGCATCGTCAATCGTGCGCGGTGCGCCAGAGCGTGGTTCATCGTCCAGACCATCCAGCCGATCTGCAACGAAGCGCCGCCGCCACTTGCCAACGGTCACTTCGCTTAACCCAAGCAATGCCGCCACATCCCTGTTCTGCTTGCCTTCCGCGCACGTCAGTACGATCCGCGCGCGCATTGCCATCCCCTGCGCGGTCTTGCGCCGCGCCACCAACATCTTAAGCTCCGAGCGCTCCAGATCGCTGAGAACAAGGGGATCCAATCGCGGTGCCATCGCCAACTCCATTGCTGCTTCCAGCATGCTCTGGCGCGGCAACGCGACTCTACCGTGAATCTATTGTGGCGAACTTCTGACTCGGGACACTAG
>JBAPUM010000139.1:0-15295 GCA_049282655.1 Xanthobacteraceae bacterium | reverse complement strand
ATCCAACTGCCCTCGGCCAGCTTCTGGAACAGGGCGCGATCGAGACCGCGCGTGGCACGATAGTCGACATCTTCGACGGCGGCCTGGTGGCGAAGCCTTGCATATCGGAGCCTGGCCGTCAGCTTCCGATCGTGCCGATAGGTCATCTCGCGATCGAGCAGCAGCGCGAGCCAGTCCGTGTGCGGGAGCGCGGCGGCATCGCCGGATGCGGCGACTTCACCGAAGGCCTTGGCCATGCCGAACAGCCCGAGTTGGTTGAGCTGATCGAGGGTGGGATGGGTAAGCATGTGGTCTCCTCAATGGTAGTAGCGCGGCCCGCGGATATTGGGATGGAGGATCGTCACGCCGTCCGGGCCGCGCTGTCCGGCGGAATGGCGGTCCAAATTGTTGTCGAGGATCGATCTGACCGAGCCGTAGGTCATCGCGCCGATGTCGAGCGCGCGCGTCGCAGCGGCTTCGACTCTGGCGTTGCCGAACGGTTTGACCAGCCGCACGATTCCAAGACATGCACGAAAGCCCTGTTCGGGATGCGGGCGATGCTCCAGGATCAGGTCGCATAACGCCGCCGTCGACGGACCGATCGCGGCCGCGTCTGTACGGATGCGATCGAGCGTCCAGTTGGCATAACGCCGATGGCTGGAGGGCATGTGTTCTTGCACGGTCGTGTGCTTACCGTTTCCGCTCGAGCGCAGATGGACGGCGATTCGCTCGCCCCTGGCGAATATCTCAACGCTACGTCCGGTGAGCCGAACCTCGACCTCGGCGCGGGCGAAGCGGTGCGGAACGCTGTAATAATGTTTGTCGACATCGACGTGGTAATCGATCCCGACACGGCGAGCGCGCCATTCGGCGAACACGTAAGGCTCGACCGGCAAAGGCTTGAGTGCCGGGCGGTCGACTTCTTCGAGCAGTTGACGCCGTGTCACACCGAGACGCCGGATCGGGCGTTCGTCGTTGATCCTCACCAACAGCCCTCTAATGGCTTCGTTCAACTCACCCAAGCTATGGAACCGCCGATTGCGCAGGCGACCCAGAATCCAGCGTTCCATGATCAGAACACCGACTTCGACCTTGGCCTTGTCACGCGGCCTGCGCGGCCTTGCGGGCAGCACGCCAGTGCCGTAATGCGCCGCCATCTCCGTATAGGTCCGGTTGACTTGCGGCTCGTATAGGCACGCTTTGATGATTGCGGTCTTCGTATTGTCCGGCACCAGAAGCCGGGTCACGCCGCCGATGGCCTCGAAGGCACGCGTGTGCGCGCCGATCCAGTCGGCGAGCGATTGCGTCCATGTCGCCTCCGCATAGGTGAAGCTCGACGCCCCAAGGACGGCGACAAATATCTGCGCCTTCCTGATCTCGCCGGTCAGCCGGTCAATCACAACCGACGCGGTGTCGCCGGCGTAATCGACGAACAGCTTATCGCCACCCAAATGGGCCTGGCGCATCGTGACGGAGATCTTGTCTTCCCAGGACCGGTAAAGCTCGCAGAAGCGGCTGTAGCGATATCTCTCCGGATGACCCGCGATGTACTCGTCCCACAGGATCGACAAGGTAACGTGTTTGCGCTTCATCTCCCGGTGAAGGCTCGCCCAGTCCGGCTCGATGATACGCCGATGGCCCTGCTTTTTGCCGGCGCTCTTGTAGATCTTTGCTTCCAGATCGCTGTCCGTGATGGTCTCGGGCAACGGCCAGATCAGCCCAAGCGATTTGAAGCGCGCGATCGTTGCCCGCACCGTCGACGCCGCCATGCCGGTGCGGCGCGCCACCTCGCGCTTGGAAGTCCCGGCAAACGTCAAACGCAGGACTTCGCGCACCAACCGCATCGCAACCCTCTCCGCTGGCATCGATCCACTCCTCGGCAAAAGCCAAAGAACGAACCCTACACACGGCCAGCAGAGGTCTCCGAAATCCCCATCCCCCGGGCGACATCATCCCGGAATGGTGGGCGAGGATTAATCGGAATGCCGGGCGGCAATTAATCGGAACAGGTGGGCGGCATCATCCCGGAATCGATGGGCGGCTTGCTCCGGAATCAGCAGATCACTTTGCAGGATGCCGCCGATTACATGCTGCGGATGTCGGAAATTCGCCAAAATATGAGTGGCTGGCAGTACGTCGCAAAGCTCATGCTGGACACCGCCTCAGGCGAGGACATCGGGTGCCAGGTTTCGCTGGCTCTTATGCTCGATGGGCAGATGGTGTTTGAATAACCGCCAGCTCGGAGGTTGAGGCGCCGACGAAGCAACTGACAAATTGCTTGCTATCAACCTGGTGCGAACGGAGTTGGTACGTGCAGTCTTCGGCCACAGGTCGGCCACAGATTGAACGGTCTAAATCGCGAACACTCGTCCACGAACGCGACAAATTTGCGTGGAAATTCAAGAGTCGTCAGGCTTGCCGTCTCGTTCGGGACGAGGGGGTCGCAGGTTCAAATCCTGCCACTCCGACCAATACTTACCTGGCCTTAGCCTTTCTTTCCCCCACGATATCCCCCACGAAACGCATCCGATCAAAAGCAGTCCTGGCGCCTGAGAGATGGTCCGGATGATGGTGGCCGTAACGGGCCGACGGTGTTTCGACCGTCATGCCGAGGTAGCCTGCGGTCTCCCAGACGTCGGTCCCGGCCTGCATCAGCCATGTTGCCGCGGTGTGCCGCAGTGTGTGCGGTACGACGTCAGGACCAAGCTTTGCATCGACGACTGCCCGCGCAAAAGCCTTCGAGGTCCGCTTCACCGGAGCACGGTCCCATTCCACGGCGAACCGTTGGCCATTGTGCTTCCAGCGCCGTAGATGCGCGAGCTGACGGTTAGGCAGAGGTATCGGAGGCTGACGTTTTTTGCTCTCCTGCCGGCCTTTGGGCCGCCTGTAGAACATGCCGCGATTTAAATCGATCCAGCCGCGGCCCGGCATTGGTTCTAGAGCTGCCCCACACACGGCACCGGCGCGCGTTCCGGTGTAAAGCGCCACAAGGATAAATCGCGCAACATGCTGGCGCGAGCGTCGGTCTGTCTCAACGCCCTTTTGCTTCTCTCGGTACCGCCAAGCGGCCCAGATCAGTCACGCGGCTTCTAATCGTGTGAGCCAGCGATCACGTGCGGGACGCTCTGGTGGAAGAACGACTTCGATGATCTTGGAGCACAAGCCTTCGCGGCGGTGGTGGTTGATGGCAGCACGAAGGTCCTCGAGCTCACGGCGTGCTGCGGCGTCCGTCGTTCGTGTTCGTACGTACTCGCGGCACAGCGCGCCTTTGATCTCGCTGAGCATCTTGTCGCCGAAGAACGCGAGTAGTGTCGTGATCCGTTGCGCTGTTTCTCTCGGACGCGTGTGCTTCGGTGCTGTATCGCGCGCATAAAACGCTAAGACGTCGGCGATCGGAATATGTGCAGGGTCGCGCTCGTCCCTCGATACCTCGGTGTCCGTTACTAACTAACTGATGAATGTAAGCGACCGCTCTGCGAGCAAAGTGCTCACTTTGATTATTCGATCGGATGGATTCTACACTGTGATTTATCGTTTCGAGGTCATGAGTGGGATCCCATCTCCGGTTGTCGGAATTAAATTCCAGCCAAGCTATCAGAACGAGTCGCCCCAGAAAGGGGGCGGTTTTCGGTAGCGAGGGCTTGCTATGTTCGAGGAGCGACACGGATAGCAGCCGATAGGTGCGCGAAACGCAAAGCCAAGCACTATAGGCGCCTTTGATTTAAAGGACGCGGCCCGTCGTTGGATGCGTCCGACCGCAAAAGTCTGAGTAGTTTCCGAACCTCCCGGCGCAGGAACGTCGCCTGATATTGGCGCATTGGTTGGGTAATGCGCCGGTTTCCGTGACCACATGGCTGAACCGGAGCGCGATCCAAGAGCTGATTGCCAGGCGCCTCGCGTCCTGAAGGGGTATCAAAATGGAAAAGATCGACACAGTTGTCGCGGTCTTCGCAGATCACACTGCGGCGGAAACAGCGGTAAAAAAGCTGACCGCAGCCGGCTTCGACATGAAGAATCTCAGTATTGTCGGCAAGGGATATCAAACCGACGAAAAGGTCGTCGGCTTCTACAATACAGGCGACCGGATCAAGTTTTGGGGCACTCGGGGCGCGCTCTGGGGCGGGCTCTGGGGCATGTTCTTTGGCGGGCTGTTCCTGACGATTCCCATTGTGGGTCATGTCGTCGTGCTCGGATATCTGGCCTCCATGGCGATCTACGGCATCGAAAATGCCATCGTGGTTGGCGGGATGAGTGCGCTCGGTGCAGCGCTCTACGGTATTGGGGTGCCGAAGGACAGCGTGCTCCAATACGAGAGCGCCCTGAAGGCCGATAGCTTTCTGGTGATGGCGCATGGGTCTGCAGAAGAAGTAACGCGCGCCAAGGCGATCCTCGGTACGCTCAAGCCTTCACGCCTCGACATCCATTCCGGCGCGAAAGCGGCCAAGTCGGCGGATCAACTCGTCCCTGCCGGCGGCTGAAGTGAGGACTCCTGCGATCTTCGTCGCATCAGGGCACCCATGTTGATTTCCGCATTGCGCGCTGCCGCAGATTTACGTTGAGCGCATCCATCCGGCGCGGCGGCGCGCATCGAAGGCGACGTCCGCCGTGTGTTGGTGCCAGGCGGTGTGGCGTAGTTTTCATGGATGGCGCGGGTGCAGAATGTGCGCCTCAGCAGTCAGCGGACTGCCGCCCAATCAAATAATCCATGAGTTCGATATGCCGCGGCGAGGCAGTGGCGGAGGTCACGACGATGAAGCCTGATGCAGCCAAGCCCACGGTTCCCGAATCTAAGCCGGGATCGAAGCCCGATGCGAAGGACGATTTGAAATCCCTGCCTCTGGCGGATGTGGAGAAAAAATTAGGATCGTCGCCGGACGGACTCACCCAGGCCGAGGCGCAGAAGCGGCTGACCCAATATGGGCCTAATGAGATCGAAGAACGGAAAACCAATGAGCTTCTAAAATTCCTCAGCTATTTTTGGGGTCCGATTCCGTGGATGATCGAAGCGGCAGTAATCCTATCGGCAGCAGCTCGGCATTGGCCTGACTTTGGCATCATACTGCTTCTGCTTCTCGCCAACGCTCTGGTCGGATTTTGGGAGGAACACCAGGCAGGTAATGCCATAGCTGCCCTGAAGGCCACTCTGGCGATCAAGGCCAGGGTCATACGTGACGGAAAGTGGGTCACCCCTGAGGCGCGTGAACTGGTACCGGGCGACGTCATCCGCGTCCGCATGGGTGACATTGTGCCGGCGGATGCGCGCTTGCTGGAGGGCGACCCGATCGAAGTGGATCAGTCTGCGCTCACCGGAGAATCGCTGCCCGCCACGCGCAAGTCCGGCGAAGCCGTATTTTCCGGTTCGATCGTTCGTCAGGGCGAAATCGGCGCCCTGGTTTATGCGACGGGTACGAACACCTACTTCGGCAAGACGGCGGAACTGGTGCAGGGGGCGCGATCCGTCAGTCACTTTCAGCGCGCGGTGCTCAAGATCGGCAATTATCTGATCGTCCTCGCGGTGGTTCTGGTGGCGACGATTATTGGCTTTGCGATCTTCCGCGGCGACCCGATCCTCACCACCCTGCAGTTCGCATTGGTACTGACGGTAGCCGCCATTCCGGTAGCCATGCCCACGGTGCTGTCGGTAACGATGGCGGTCGGTGCGCGCCTCCTCGCCAAGAAAAAGGCGATTGTCACCCGGCTAGTGGCGATCGAGGAATTGGCGGGCGTCGACGTGCTGTGCGCCGACAAGACCGGCACTCTGACCCAGAACAAGCTGACGCTCGGCGATCCGTTCAGCGTGAACAACATTCCTGCCCAGCAAGTGATCCTTAATGCCGCGCTGGCGTCCCGCGCGGACAATAACGACACTATCGACCTGGCCGTCCTCGGCGGCCTGAAAAGCGATCAAGTCTTGAAAGGCTATAAAGTCATTCATTTCCAGCCGTTCGATCCGGTGCATAAACGCACCGAGGCTACCGTCACGGATACGGACGGAAAGACGTTCAAGGTCACCAAGGGTGCGCCGCAAGTGATCCTGGCATTGTCGGCCAACGCAGCAGAGGTGAAGGCCGCCGTCGACAAGGCGGTCAACGAATTCGCCGCGCGCGGCTTTCGATCACTGGGCGTGGCGCGGGCCGAGCGAGATGGCAAATGGAAGTTTCTTGGTGTCCTGCCGCTGTTCGATCCGCCACGGCAGGACGCTAAGTCCACCATCGCGACCGCGCAACATATGGGCGTGAAGGTCAAGATGGTGACCGGAGATGCCCTGGCCATCGCCAGGGAAACCGCCAAGACACTGGGGATGGGCACCAATATTCTTGATGCCAGAAGCCTAGGCGACGAGAAGAAACAAACAACGATCGCGGTGGCGAAGGCCATCGAAAAGGCCGATGGTTTCGCCCAAGTATTTCCTGAACACAAGTTCCATATCGTCGCTGACTTGCAAAAGTGCGGCCACATCGTTGGCATGACGGGAGACGGAGTGAATGACGCCCCCGCGCTGAAGAAGGCCGACTGCGGCATCGCCGTTTCAGGCGCGACGGACGCGGCGCGCGCGGCAGCGGCCATCGTGCTGATGACATCCGGTCTGTCGGTGATCGTCGACGCGATCAAGGAAAGCCGCCGTATCTTCCAGCGCATGAACAGCTACGCGATCTATCGCATCGCCGAGACGCTGCGCGTGCTGCTGTTCATGACTCTGGCGATCCTGGTCTTCAACTTTTATCCGTTGACAGCGGTCATGATTGTGATGCTGGCGCTGCTCAACGATGGCGCCATTCTGTCCATCGCCTACGACAATGTTCATTATAAGGACGCGCCCGAGGCTTGGAACATGCGCCTGGTGCTGGGGATCGCCACGGTCCTGGGCGTCATTGGCGTCGTGGCCGCGTTTGGCCTGTTTTATCTTGGCGAGCGCGTCTTCCATCTCGACCGCGCGCATATCCAAACGCTGATGTATCTGAAGCTGTCCGTTGCCGGACACTTGACGATATTTCTGACACGCACCCGCGGCCCGTTCTGGTCCATACGCCCGGCGCGAATCTTATGGATAGCGGTGCTCGGCACGCAAACGCTTGCGACCCTGATTGCGGTGTATGGCGTGTTCATGACGCCGCTAGGTTGGCGTTGGGCACTGTTCGTGTGGGGCTATGCTCTAGCTTGGTTTCTTGTGAATGATTGCGTGAAACTCCTCGCCTATCGGGTTTTTGATGCGGTCAAAGCTAGGACAGTACCGGCGGTGTTTCGCCAGCCGGTAGGGACGCGCGTAGCAGAAGGCGCGGGATGAGATGCAGGCTGTGTCGAATGCGGAGAGGCTAGAAGCTGTGCCGGCTCCCCCGCCCGCCGAAGGCACTTCACCCGCGAGGTCTGCAGGCGAGGCCGATGTCAGTCCGTCGAACGGCCTGACAAGCGAAGAGGCGTGCCGGCGGCTAAGGAAGTTCGGCCCTAACGCGATGCCAGATACGACGGTCCATCCGTTGCGCATGGCAATCGAAAAATTCTGGGCGCCCGTTCCATGGATGCTCGAGGCTGCGATCGTGCTCGAACTGGCGCTTGGCAAGCATGTCGAGGCCGCGATCATCGCCGGTCTTTTGGCATTCAACGCCGCACTCGGGCTGTTTCAGGAGAGCCGCGCCCAGGCGACCCTTACCGCGCTTAAGTCGCGGCTTGCGCTGAACGCTGTCGTCCGGCGCGATGGCACGTGGAAGACCGTGCCCGCGGCCGAGCTGGTGCCGGGCGATGTGGTGAAGCTTTCCCTCGGTGCGGTGGTCGCCGCGGATGTCCACCTCACCGGGGGAGAAGTCCTGCTCGACCAATCCATGCTCACTGGCGAATCCGTGCCAATCGAAGCCGGCGCCGGTTTGCAGACCTATGCGGGGGCGTTGGTAAGGCGCGGCGAGGCGGTGGCGGAGGTCACGGCGACCGGCGCGCGCACCAAATTCGGCCGCACAGCCGAGCTCGTCCGCACCGCGCATGTCGTGAGCTCCCAGCAGAAAGCTGTGCTGCGCGTGGTGCGCAATCTCGCGATGTTCAACGGCGTCGTCATCGCGATGCTGGTCGCCTACGCCTACTTTCTCAAAATGCCGTTCGCGGAGGTCATCCCCCTCGTGCTGACGGCAGTCCTCGCATCGATACCGGTCGCGCTGCCGGCCACCTTCACCCTTGCTGCGGCGCTCGGCGCGCGGGCCTTGGCAAAGGTCGGCGTCCTTCCGACCCGTCTTTCCGCGGTGGATGAAGCGGGAACGACAGATGTCTTGTGCGCCGACAAGACCGGCACGCTAACCCAGAACGCGCTGACGGTGACGAGCGTTCATGCGATGCCCGGCTTTGACGAAGCACATATTTTGGCGCTGGCGGCGCTGGCTAGTTCGGATGGCGGGCAGGACCCGGTCGACGGCGCCATTCGCGCAGCCGCAGCGCACAAGGCGATTTCCGACACGCCGAAATTAGTCAAGTTCGCGCCCTTCGATCCGGCGAAGAAGATGTCCGAGGCCACCGCAACCGATTCGACCGGGGCCACGCAGCGTATTGTGAAGGGCGCCTTTGACGCGGTCATTGGCCTTGCACAGCCGTCGCCGGCTGCGGCGGCGGCAGTGAAGGAGCTTGAAGAGAAGGGCTTCCGGGTTCTCGCGGTCGCAGCCGGGCCGGCAACGGCTTTGAAGCTTGCAGGACTGATCGCGCTCAGCGACCCACCGCGCGCGGACTCGGCTAAGCTCGTCACGGAATTGCATAGCTTGGGAGTTCGAACCGTGATGGTGACGGGTGACGCGCCGGCGACGGCCGCCATCGTCGCTCATGCGGTGGGGCTCAATGGCGCAGTTTGTCCACCCGGGCCGATCCCCGACAGCGTCCATCCCGCGCAATTCGCGGTTTTCGCCGGCGTCCTGCCTGAGGACAAGTACAAGCTCGTCAAGGCGTTCCAGAAGAGCGGTCATATCGTCGGCATGTGCGGCGACGGCGCCAACGACGCACCGGCGCTACGTCAAGCGCAGATCGGCATCGCGGTCTCGACGGCGACCGACGTCGCCAAGTCGGCTGCCGGCATGGTGCTGACCGAACCCGGACTCGCCGGCATCGTCGCCGCGATTAAGGAGGGGCGAATAACGTTCCAGCGCATTCTGACCTATACGCTGAACTCCATCATCAAGAAGATCGTAACGGTGTTGTTCCTGATCGTCGGTCTGATCATGACAGGGCACGCGATCCTGACCCCGCTGCTGATGGTCATTGTGATGATCACGGGCGATTTCCTCTCCATGTCATTGACGACGGACGAGGTGCGACCTTCCCCGACGCCGAATGCGTGGCGAATCGGTAACTTGACGACGGCGGGCGTCATCGTGGGTATCTGCCTGCTGGCCTTCTGTAGTGGCGTCTTGGCCGTCGGCAAATTTGGCATGAATCTCGGAACTGAGTCGCTGAGAACCCTGGCCTTTGTCGTCCTGGTGTTCGGTAGCCAAGCGACGCTCTACGCCATTCGTCAGCGCCGGCACTTGTGGGGTACTCGTCCAAGCCTCTGGCTTGCCGTGTCGTCCGTTGCCGATATCGCGATCGCTTCGACATTGGCGATCGGTGGAGTCGCGATGACACCGTTGCCGGCCTTGCTCGTGGCCGGCACGCTTGCGGCGGCGGCTGTCTTCGCCGTCATCTTGGATTTGGTGAAGGTTCCGGCTTTTCGTCGTCTTAGGATCACCTAGAACGCTAATCGCTGTCGAAAGGATGAATATGAAAATCAATTCAAAAGATTTTCGCGTGCGGGAAGGACACAAGGTCAATCTCAAAAAGTGGCCGACCAAGGTCGATCCCGTGTACAAGTCAAAGGAGCAATATCAAAAAGTCCTGGAGGAGCACGTTACGCAACTCAGCCTGCAACAGCAGCTTCACTACGCGTCCAATCGCTACGCCGTCCTGCTGATCTTTCAGGCGATGGATGCGGCGGGAAAAGATGGCGCCATCAGGCACGTGATGTCCGGCGTCAACCCCCAAGGATGCCAAGTGTTCAGTTTCAAGCATCCCAGCGCCAGCGAATTGGAACACGATTTTCTGTGGCGCACCAGCCGCGATCTCCCGGAACGCGGGCGAATCGGCATCTTCAACCGATCCTACTACGAGGAGGTACTGATTGCCCGCGTGCATCCCGAGATTCTACGAAGCGAAGCGATTCCGGACACGCCGCATCACGACAAGGAAGTCTGGCACGACCGGTATCGCTCGATCGTGGATTTGGAGAAGCACCTCTACGTCAACGGGACCCGGATCATCAAGTTCTACCTCCACCTCTCGAAGGAGGAACAACGAAAGCGCTTCCTGGCGCGCATCGACGAGCCTGACAAGAATTGGAAATTCAGTCTTGCGGATATCGCGGAACGAAAATTTTGGAAGCATTACATGAAGGCGTATGAGGAATGCCTCAGTGCGACAAGTACCCGACACTCGCCGTGGTATGTCGTCCCCGCCGACGATAAGGAGAATGCTCGGCTGATAGTATCCAGAATTGTCCTCGATACGTTCGAAGAACTCAAAATGTCTTACCCGAAAACGAGCGTAAAGCGTCGCCGGGAATTGCTGTCGATCCGCGAGCAGCTCGCGAAGTGAGATTTTGAGCGCGCCGGCGCAAGACAGCAGACCGTCCCCAGAACGACTGCACGTCGTCGTCAGCAAGCTTTAGAAGGCTGCGGAGCCATTGGACGGAGACGAGCGAAATGGCGATCGCTGCGGGTTCCGCGGGAGTAGCGGATGCAATTGAGCCGTCGCCATCAGGTGCCAGCTTGCGCGGCCTCGACGGCGTCAACCTGTTTCTCGCCGGAGCATTGTCGGGCTTCGGCCCCTACGTCGCCGCATTTTTAGCCGAGCAAAATTGGACCCCACAGGACATCGGCTTTGCGCTGACGGCGGCCGGGTTCGTCGGATTGCTGAGCCAACTCCCCGGCGGTGCATTGCTCGACGCTATCCGATCGAAGCGAACCGCGGTCGCGCTGGGCGCCGCCATGGTTGCGGCGGGTGCGCTGATCATTGCACTTTGGCCGATTTTTCCGCTGGTATTGACCGCTCTGGTGCTTCAAGGGATCACCGGCAGCTTCCTGGGGCTGGCGATTGCTGCCATCAGCCTTGGCCTGGTCGGCCACGCAGCGCTTGCCGAACGACTCGGCCGCAATCAGCGCTTCGCTTCGACGGGCGGGGTGGTCGCGGCCGGTCTCATGGGCCTCGTCGCCTATTTCCTATCGTATCGCGCGATATTCTTCGTCGCTGCTGCGCTGGTGCTGCCGCTGCTCGCTGCGCTCGGCCGCATTCGGCCTTCAGATATCCATTTCGGCCGCGCCTCGTGTCTCCCGAATCACCAAGGGCCGAGCGCGCCTCCGAGAGCACGGCTCCGGAGCCTTTCGAAAAACCGCGGCCTGCTCATATTTGCCGGCTGCGTGTTCTTGTTCCAGATGGCCAATGCGTCGATGCTGCCACTCGCCAGCGAGACGTTAGGGTACAGCAAGGAAGCTCTTTCCTCGCTCATCGTCTCAGCGTTGATCATGGTCCCCCAGGTGATCGTCGCGATCATGGCGCCGTGGGTGGGACGCCGGGCGAACATTTGGGGCCGCCGGCCGCTGCTGCTCGTTGGCTTCGCAGCCTTGCCGATCCGTGCGCTGGTGTTCGCCTCGACGACGAATCCAACGATTCTTATCGCCGCCCAGATACTCGACGGCGTCAGCGGCACGATGCTGGGCGTGCTCACGGCGCTGATCATAGCCGACCTCACAATGGGCACCGGCCGGTTCAATCTAGCTCAGGGGTTCGTCGGGACGCTGTCCGGGGTCGGCGCGTCGCTCAGCACGACACTTTCAGGCCTTTTGGCGGGAAGTCTTGGCCGCCCGGCGGGATTTCTGGGCATCGCAGCGGTGGCACTGGCTGGTGTACTCCTCACGTGGTTTCTGATGCCTGAAACCAAGCCACCGAAAAGGAAATGACACCTGTGACCTTGGGGCTCGGGTCGTTGCCGACGACGCTTTATCGTCGCAAGGGCGGGCCTAGTCGTGGACCATTATCGGACACCGGAAGAGATTGCCGGTGAGCGATTTTATACAGACCTTCCTCAGCCATCGGACCTAGCGTGAACAGATATATTGGCGCCGCTGTTCTCGTGCCCTAAGTGCATCAAGTTATGACCCTCTTCGAAGTCGCTAGACCTCCGTTCGACCACCCCAAAGCGCTGACCGCAGGCATTTTCGACGTTGATGGTGTCTTGCTCGCGTCCCCCCATGAGCGAGCTTGGCGCGAAGCTCTCGAAGGTTTCGCAGACCCGGCTCGCTTCACGACCGCGATGTATGAGGCCCATGTTGCTGGCAAACCACGTCTCAACGGCGCGCGTGCGGCACTAGAAGCATTGGGTGTGTCTGACGCCGAACGGCAGGCTGTTATCTATGCCGAGCGCAAGCAGAAACGACTCATGGAACTCATACGCGCCGGGAGTGTCGCTGCGTTCCCGGATGCTCTCCGTTTCGTTAAGGCGATCGGTGCGCTGGGGTGGCCCATGGCGGTCGCATCTTCCTCGAAAAATGCCAACCAAATGATGCGGCAGATCCACCTCGACTCTGGCCGGAGTCTGCTCGATGTGTTCAGCGTTAATGTCTGCGGTCGCGATTTGCGGCAGGGCAAGCCGAACCCGGAAATTTTCCTGCTCGCCGCCGCGGAATTGCGCGTAGCGCCCGCACACTGCTTGGTGGTCGAGGACGCGCCCGCCGGCGTCGAGGCGGCTCGCGCTGGCGGCATGGCGGCGCTCGGTGTCGCCCGACTTAAGGACGCCTCGGAATTGCGGTCCGTTGGGGCAGATCTGGTGGTGAATAGCCTTGACGATGTTGCCATCGACGCTCTGGTCAACGGACGGCTCAGTCGACGGCCGACATGAGGAAGCCAGGAACGATGGATGATGTCCTCAAGCCAACCTCAAATGCGGCTTGGGTCCTTGAAGCGGCCGGCTACGATCCACTTCGCGAAGGCAGCCTTGAGTCACGCTTTGCAATCAGCAACGGCTTCTTGGGAATAAGGGGCGCACGGACCATTACGCGTGGAGCGCGTTGGGTCGTGCCGCCGCACACCTATGTTGCCGGATTGTTCGACACGCTCGGCACCAAACCCGCCATTCCGGAGCTTATCCCAGCCGCCGACTGGCTGAAGGTCCGCATCTCGCTGTCTGGCAAGCCTCTGGTGCATCATCCTTGCGATGCATCGTCCCATCGCGTGACGCTCGATTTGAGGCGGGGCGCACTGCTAGCCGATTCCGGCCTCTTGAAGGCGCCCGGCGTTGGCATACGCCTGCACACGTTGCGCCTTGTATCCATGTATGAGCGCGCGGTTGGACTGCAACTGATCCAGTTGGAGGTTGAGGACGGAGAGGTCGAGGTCACGCTCGAAGCGTCGTTTGAGGGTATCAATCTCGGGCTCGTCCCTGAACGGCTCGATCAGAATCTCGGCGTGTGGTGCACCCAACGTTCCGGCAAGAGCGTCGCCATGGCCAGCGCATCGTCATTGCAGGTCGATGGCCACGATCTTTCGGCGATCGCAGTCGACCAATTGAAGTGGACGTGGAGTTGGAAATCACGCGCGGGACAGGTTGTGAATTTCGAGCGCACCGTCGCCGTGGCGCGGAGCGACACCCAAGATTTGGACCCAGGCAAAGGGGCACGAGATAAGCTTGATGTTGCGCGCCACCTCGGCTGGCGCGGCGTGTTGGCGGAACACGAGACGGCCTGGGCAAACCGTTGGCGGTGCAGCGACGTCACGGTCGACGGCGATGCCGCCGCACAGCAAGCATTACGGTTCGCTATCTACCATCTGAACAGCGCCGCCAATCCGGCAGACGAGCGCGTGTCGATCGGCGCGCGAGCGCTGACCGGCGACGATTATCATGGGCACGTGTTCTGGGACACCGAGATATACCTGCTGCCCTTTTACATCCTGACTTGGCCGGAGGCCGCCCGCGCACTGCTCATGTATCGTTTCCGTACCCTCGGCGCTGCGCGGGCAAAATCGGCTCGGATGGGCTGGCGCGGTGCCCTTTACGCCTGGGAGTCCGCCGATACCGGTGCCGAGGCTACGCCGGAGCAGGTGATCGGTTCGGATCGTCAGGTTATCGATATCCTTTCTGGCAAGGAGGAGCAGCACATAAGCGCGGACGTCGCCTACGCGGTCTGGCAATACTGGCAGGCTACCGGGGATGAAGAGTTTCTGCGCGACGCCGGTGCTGAGATCATTCTCGAAACGGGTCGATTCTGGGCCAGCCGCGCTCTGTCCGAGGCAGATGGATGCGGTCATATTCGCAACGTCATCGGACCGGACGAGTATCACGAACACGTCGACGACAACGCGTTCACCAACGTCATGGCACGCTGGAACATCCGGCGCGCGATCGAAGTCGCGGCATTGTTACGCAAGCGCTGGCCCGACTGCTGGGACCGACTCTCAAGCCGACTCGGGCTCGACGACGCAGAGCTGAAGCAGTGGCCGAGCGCCGCTGACACGATGGCGACGGGTCTCGATCCTGAAACGGGACGGTACGAGCAGTTCGCGGGTTATTTTGCTCTCGAAGAGATTAACCTGGCGGACTACGCGGGTCGCTCCGTGCCAATGGACGTGGTGCTTGGGCGGGAGCGGACGCAGCGATCCCAGGTGATAAAGCAGGCCGATGTCGTCGCGCTACTCGGCCTGTTGCCAGCGGAGTTTGTTGGCGGCACGGGACCAGCGAACTTCGACTACTACGAGCCTCGCTGCAGTCACGGCAGTTCGCTAAGCCGCGCCATGCATAGTCTTGTCGCTGCGCGATTAGGATACTCCGAGATGGCACTGCGCTACTTTCGGCAGACCGCCGCGATTGATCTCGCGGATACTCATGTGGCCATCGACGGAGGCGTGCACATCGCGGCCCTTGGCGGAGTCTGGCTGACAGCGGTGTTCGGTTTCGCTGGGTTGTCGTTGCGAGACGACGGCGTTGCCATTGACCCGCAACTGCCGGCGGGTTGGACCAGGCTTGGCTTCGGGTTTCAGTGGCGTGGCCGACGCCTCAGGATCAAGATTGACCAGCTCCGGGAATATATCGAAGCAACTTTAGAAGAAGGAGAGCCGATGACGCTCGTCGTGAGCGGCACGTCGCATGAGCTCCGCCGTGACCAAGCGCTCCAGGTCTCCGTGGGAGGACATGTGGCAACTTGCTAGTGTCCCGAGTCAGAAGTTCGCCACAATAGATTCACGGTAGAGTCGCGTTGCCGCGCCAGAGCATGCTGGAAGCAGCAATGGAGTTGGCGATGGCACCGCGATTGGATCCCCTTGTTCTCAG
>JBAPUM010000138.1:0-87225 GCA_049282655.1 Xanthobacteraceae bacterium | reverse complement strand
GCTTCCTGGGACGCGGTCTGAGTAGGTGTTACCTACCTTCGCCTGTCCCAGCCCAGGGGACACTCCCCGCCCCGGTCATTGTGCCGGGGGACTGATGCCCGAAGCTGCCCGAGGGCGAAGTGTATGGCCCCGCCCGCAGGCACCGCACTCGCCCCAACCGCCGGGGAGTACCCTCCCCGACGGCGTCCTTGGTGAGCGAGATTCGAGGATGAAAGTAACTCATTTGGGGACAATGTCAAGCATGTCCTCAATACGGAGACACACGTTTGTGATATATTTCGCATTCGCCTACCGGAGGGGCCGTTGCCGACGATCGCCTACTTTCTTGGAATTGCGGTGCGGATGTTCTTCAATGACCACGATCCGCCGCACTTTAATGTACGATACCAGCAATTCCGGGCACGCGTTCGCATCGAAGACGGGCAGATCACCGACGGCAGGCTACCTCCGACGGTGACTCGGCTGGTGGCGGAATGGACGGCTTTGCGGCGCGACGCTCTGATGAAAAACTGGGTTGCGGCGCGGACCGACGGGCGGCTTGAGCGAATTGAAGGCCTCGAATGATGATCGACGTGATAGGCGTCCGCCACCTCGGCGGCTTCAAGCTCGGCATCGAGTTCTCCGATGGCACCACCGGAGTTCGCGATTTCAAATCCATCGCGGAGAAGACCGGACCGATGGCGGAGCCGCTCAAGGACGCGGCCTATTTTGCGCGCGTCTTTATCGAGGACGGCGCGCTCACTTGGCCGAACGGCTATGATTGGGACCCCATCGCGCTGCACGATGAGATGAAGCAAGCGGGCCTGCTGCGGCGCGTTGATGCCGCGGAGTGAACGGCGTCAGGGCAGAAAGTGTGTAGGGCGGGCAAAGGCGCGCAGCGCAGCGCCGTGCCTATGTCGTCGTCACGATCGCTTGAAAGTCAGCCGTGGTCACGCTTCGCTTTGCTACGCTAGCTATGATAAACTGAACTGGCCTGCACCCGGTTTCACAGACACCGAGTTAGGTGTTTTGATGGAACCGGAGGTGGATCATGGAGAGGCGGAAGTTTACGAGGGAGTTCAAGCTTGAGGCGGTGCGGCTGATCAAAGAGCGGGGCGTTTCGTATGCGCAAGCCTCGCAGGATCTGAGTGTGCATCAGTCTCAGTTGCGCGGGTGGGTGAAGGCGCTGTCGGACGATCCGCAGCATGCGGTCCCCGGCCCAGGTCAGATGAAGCCCGAGCAGCTGGAGATCGCCCAGCTCAAGCGCGAGGTGATCCGGCTGAAGGCCGAGCGCGCCATCCTAAAAAAAGCCGCGGCCTACTTCGCGAAGGAATCGATGTGAAGTTCGGATTCATTGCGAAGCACCGGGGGATCTGGCCGGCGGAGTGGTTGTGCGGGGCGCTCGGTGTCTCGCTGGGTGGCTTCAATGCCTGGCTGACGCGACCGCGTAGCCGGCGCAGCCGCAGCGACGAAGAGCTGGGCGCGAAGGTTCGCGCGAGCTTCCTGGCCAGTGATCGAACCTATGGGGCGAGGCGGGTGTGGCACGACCTGCTTGCCGAGGGTGTGCGGTGTGGACTGCATCGGATCGAGCGATTGATGCGGCTACAGGCTCTCAAAGCCCGGCCGCGCCGGCGTCGACTGCCGCCCGATCTGGGTGAGCGGCAGGTCGCCGCCGTCGCTGCGAACGTGCTCGACCGCAGCTTCGAGGCGCCTGCTCCCAATCGCAAATGGATCGCCGACTTCACCTATGTGTGGACAGCGGAAGGTTGGCTCTATGTCGCTGCCGTCATCGATCTGTTCTCCCGTCGCGTGGTCGGCTGGTCGATGAATGCACAGATGACGGCACAGCTCGTGACCGATGCCCTGGTGATGGCGATCTGGCGACGAGGCAAGCCCGACGCGCTGCTGCATCACTCCGATCGCGGCAGCCAATACACCAGCAAGCAGTTCCAGAAGTTGATGGCCGACCACGGCGTCGTCTGCTCGATGAGCCGTTCCGGCAACGTCTGGGACAACGCAGCGATGGAGAGCTTCTTCTCTTCGCTCAAGACCGAACGCACAGCACGCAAAACTTATCGGACGCGCGATGATGCCAAGGCCGACGTGTTCGACTACATTGAATGCTTCTACAATCCGAAGCGTCGGCACTCGACGATCGGATATATGAGTCCCGTGGAGTCCTCCCTCCAGATCGACAGCGCTTCGCGTGCATGGCTGAGCGACGTGAACAGCGTCTCGTTCAACAGTTCGTCGCGCAGGCGACCGTTGAAGCTCTCGATGAAGGCATTCTGCTGCGGCTTACCCGGCGCGATGTAGTGCCATTCGACCCGTGTCTCTTGTGACCAGCGCAGCATCGCCATGCTGGTCAGTTCGGTGCCGTTGTCGGAGACGATCATGGCCGGCCGGCAGCGGGTGGCGATGAGAGCATCAAGCTCACGCACGACCCGTAAGCCCGGCAGCGAGGTGTCGGCGACGAGCGTAAGACATTCCCGGGTAAAGTCGTCGACGATCGCCAGAATGCGGAACCGTCGGCCGTCGCAGAAGACATCCGACAGGAAGTCCAGACTCCAGCGCTGATTGGGGCCTTGAGGCAGCGCCATCGGCGCCCTGGTGCCGAGCGCACGCTTGCGGCCGCCGCGGCCGGAGAATCGGTTTCGGAAAAGGCCTGGCGGAGGGAGTGTAACTGCAAAACAACTCTCTCTAAAGAGCCTTCTCTATACTTAGCTCTGCGGGACAGTGGCCGGCCAGTTGTAGAAGGACCAATGTCGCCGTGTCGTAGGTGAACGAGCTCGCCATCGTATTTCCGTTGATGCCACTTCCTACAGCACCGTTAGTGCGATCTTCGGCTTCAGCCGAGAATCGATCCTTCGCCTCGCTTTCTATGTCATCTCCCGGCCTTCCTCTGCGATAGAACCGCCTCGAACGCCGTTGACGAATGGGCACTTAATCCCTGGCCGCCTCCGTAAGCGCTCTCTTCGCACCCTCTTCGATGAATGGCGCCATTAAACTATAAAGACAAAGATGCGCCTTGATCATTGTTTCGAGTTCTTCAAGCTTGAAAAACTTCCCGTAAGCACTGAAAAAGCCGGGTATGATCCGGTGATGACGAATGAATAGAAATTCGCCGGCTTTTTCATTTTCGATCTTTCCAAACAAATTCCGACTTCGAATCTCGAGATAAGGCGCGAATCGCCCCGCTACAGAACTCGGGTAAAATGTTTTGGGTTCCTCAAGAGCCCAGCATATGTCCCACTCCTCGTTAATCGGCTTCGAGAAGACTGGGAAACAAGAGCGAGATTTCAGGCGGTCAAATTCGAATCCGAGAGCTGCAGCATCCCTTTTCATGACCGCCGTGTAGAACGCATAACGTTGCTCGATGTAAAATGCGTAGTCCCCGCCAAGGTCAGTAGCATGATGCGCAGTTTCCGATTCTAATCGTCTACTTTGATCCTTCTGAGCGGCATCCCACCGCGCGTCGAATGCCTGCTTGTCATTAATCCTACTATAAGCCATTCGTCGCCGACACGGATCAACTTCGATCCGAAATACTTGTCCTGGATAGCGGCTCGGCAACAAAGATACAGGAATGCCATTCTCGAAATCACGCTCGCGGCTCAAACGCTGAATCAAGGGAGACCGATAAAGAAGCTGCTCCTCTGCTTGGCTAACGGAAAACGGAAAGGGGCGACCCAGGAGGCACTTTGCACTTTCGATCAAGCACTGCCTGTGGATGTCACACTCCTCTTCAGCACCACAGAATGATTGCACAAGCTCATTATGAGGCATGAAAGCTGAAAAGCCAGCTCGCTGAAGCGCATCCATATAGTCAAACAACGCTTCACCGATCGGCAAAAACTCGTGGCAGAGCATGTTTGCTTGATCGAAGGATATTTTTGGGTTAGCGGCGGTCTCTTTCTGCATGTTTAAGGAACCGGCAATAGAATGGGAACGGGAAGAGGTAAAGGACTTGGACCACCAGAGGGTCTTTTAGCGTAAGCTTGGATAATCTGCTGAAACACATCCGTATTGTCGACCGAGCCCGTAGGATGGGTGGAGCGAAGCGATACCCATCATTCGGCGGCGAGGCTGCATGATGGGTTTCGCAAGGGCTCTACCCATCCTACAGCTGCAAAATTACTCCGCCGCCACCCGGTGCGCGGCCACTCCCCTCGCCTTCACCACCACCTTGATGGCGTCGTCGACGCGGTCTTTGGCGTAGCGGATCGCGGTCGGCAGGTCGTCGAGCGCGAAAGTGTGAGTGTGGATTTTTGTGGCGTCGAAGCGTTTTTGCGACATGAAGGCTTCGGCGCGGTGCGTCGCGCTCTTGCCCTCGCCGCGGATGCCGTAGAGATAAATATTGTTGCGCACGATATGGGCGACGTCGACCGGCGTCTCGTCATGCGGGAAGGCTGCGAGGCATACTTTGCCGCCGCGATTGACCATGCGGACCGCTTCGGTCACCGCGTTCGCCGCGCCCGAGCATTCGACCACATAATCGACGCCCTTGCCGCCGTTGAGCTTCTTGACCGCCTCGACGACGTTTTCGTTCTTCACATTGATGACGTGGTCGGCGCCGAGCTCGAGCCCGATCTTCAAACGATTGTCGCGGGTGCCGGTGAGGATGACGGGCTGCGCGCCCATCGCTTTGGCCACCGCGACGCCGAGAAGGCCGATCGGCCCCGGCCCGGTGACGACCACGCTCTCGCCGGCGACGAGGCCGCCGAGTTCGGTGAGGCCGTACATCGCGGTGCCGGCGGTGACGACGAGCGTCGCCTCCTCGTCCGACATCGCGTCCGGAATGGCGATCACGGTGTTGATGTTGTTGACCTGGTATTCGCAGAAGCCGCCATCGGTGGTGAAGCCGTTGGCGCGGTGGCCCTTGTCGACGTCGCCGTAATTGAGGCCGTAGTTGTGGCAGGAGGTGTACATGCCGGCTCGGCAGCGCTTGCACTGGCCGCAGCCGGCATGGATCTCTACCGTGACGCGCTGGCCGATCGGCAGTTCATCGACGCCGGGGCCGAGCGCCACCACGGTGCCCATATATTCGTGGCCGGGGGTAAAGTTCTTGTTGAACGGCTTGCCGCCCTGGATCATGGCCGGCGAGCCGTGCTCGATGATCTCGAGATCGGTGGCGCAGATCGCCACCGCGTCGATGCGCACCAGCACCTCGGCGCGCTTCGGCACCGGCACCGGCTTTTCCGACAGCTTCAGCTCGCCGGGATTGCCGAGCACCCAGGCCTTCATCTTGTCGGGAACCGGGAAATCCGGGCTCGTCTTGACGCCGGGGCCTGTGTACATGCGGGCTTCCTCTCGGGCTTAGGCTTTGCGGCAAATCCAGCCGGTTTGGCGGGGTTTATAACCCATTGGCGGGATTTATAACCAATTTGAGCGCCGGGCAAAACCGGCGCGGATTGGCGACGCCTTGCATTCCCCACGCAACTGCCCAATGATCTTCCGGCCTGGGGAGGCGTGAAATGCGCAGGTCCGCGCTCGTGGCGGTCGCCGCTGTCATGGCAATCGCCGTCCCGTATCCATTGTTGTGGCCGGAGCCGCAAGCGCCCGCGCCTACGCCAATCGAAGAATTCACCGCCGCGGAACAGCCGGCCAACAATCCCGCCGCCGACGAAGCGGCCATTGCGCCGGACAAAGACCAGTCGAGGGTCGAAGCAACAACGGCGAAAGCATCAACGGCGGCAGCAACAAGGCCGGAAGCCAATTGCCTGCCGCTCGAGGATTGCGCGCTCGATCCGATGCCGCCCAAGCGGGATCTCACCTATTTGGCGGATTACGCCTATTCGGAAGTGCCGCCCGATGAGAAGCCGGCGGATACCGTTTTGAATTATCTCATCAGCCTGCCGATCGGAACGCCGCTCGATGAGATCAGACGCGCGGCCGAGGCCTTCGGCCTCGATTTCGGCTTCATGAAGACCGTTGCCAAGATCGAATCCGACTTCGGTCCGACGCAGCGCACCGGATCCTATATCGGCCTATTCCAGCTCAGCCACTATGAGTTCAACAAATACGGATCCGGCTACATTACCAATCCGCGCGATAACGCCATTGCGGCCGCCTACAAGTTTGCAACCGCGGCCGCACTCTTCGAATTGGCGACGCACCGGAAACCGAGCATCTATGACCTTTACTTGATTCATCAACAAGGAACGCAAGGCGCCGAGGAGCACGTCGGTCATCCGGAGCGAACTGCCTGGAAATCGATGTGCGCGACCGACGAAGGCCGGGAAAAAGGCGAAAAATGGTGCAAGCGGGCGATTTGGGCGAACACGCTTCCGGCCGTCAAACATATTTGGAAGTCGGTTGAGAATCTGACCTCGGGTGAATTCGTCAAAATGTGGCAAGCGCGGATCGATCTGTTCAATTCCCGTTATACCGAGGCGAATGCCGCGAAATAATAGGCCAATCAGCGCGCCGCCGGCGCGGGGCTGCCGGCCGGACTGGTAGCCGGACTGGCAGCCAAGTTTGGCAACTTCGCGCCGAGATAGCGCGGCACGACGATGTGCTCGCCGTCGCCAAGCGCCGCTCCCTCCGCCTTCTTGTTGATCTGCGCCACCGCCCAGACCGGCACGCGGTATTCCGCGGCGATCGATTGCAGCGTATCGCCGGCATGGGCCGTCACCGGCACGCCTGAGTCCCACAATTCGATCGGCCCGGTCGCCGCAAAGACGATGTGCAGCGGCACCGGCTCGCCCTCGGATCGCCCCGACCCGGCGGCGGCCGATCTTACCTTCGACGTCAACAGTTCCTGGATGCGGTCGAACTTGTCCATATTGATATGGACGACGTCGGGACGGTCCTTGAGATTGTAGCTCGCGTAATGGCCATGGAAGCCGCCGCCCGGCACGAGATCGCCGCCGCCGAGAAAATTGGAAGACTGGTAGAGATTGATATAGCGCTCGACATTCGCCGGGATGCGGCCGGCGGCGCGGGTCGGATCGTAAGTCACCAGCAGCGCCACCGGGACATGGGCGGCGCCGAGCGTTTCGGCGAATTCCACCGCGGCGTCGCCGCCGATGGAATGACCGATGACGGTGATCGGCTTGGGATCACGGCGGTAATCGTTGATCGCCTGCGTGGCGATGCTGCGCCAGACCAGATGCGAATCGATCGTGGCGGCGACGCCGGTGCGGGTGATGCGTTCCGCCAACTGGTCCATGCCCCAGTCGATCAGCCCGATCAGCCCGCGGAACAGATAGGCGCGGCCATGCGGCTCGCCGGGCGTGTCGGCCCGGGCCGCTTCAACGGAACCCGCGAGGCAGGCAAGGGCGAGGAAGAAGGAGAGCAAGACGGCTGCAAAAGGCTTGGTTGCAATAGGTCTGGCTGCAAAAGCTTTGGTCGGATGCATGCGCTTTCAAGGTTGGGGGTTGGTACTGCGAAACCGCCCGGCGATCGCCGCTGCCGCCGGCCGTGATCCCAGACTCGCTTCGCTTACCGGCAACATAATGGCCGCGACGTGCCGCGGCCAGCGAATTGGCCCGAAAGACCGCGCCTGCTAGGCTTACATTCATGAAGTTCCTGGCGAGATTCGCGACCGGCGAGATCCCCCTCTGGCGCACGTTTTGGCTGGTCGGCGTTCCCCTCGCGCTGATCTGGGACCTGAGCGGCGCCTGCATGGTGCTCGGCCTGGGCGTGCAGGACCTTTATCTCGCGGGCTGCATCATCGCGCTGTTCACGCTCGCGAGCGCCGCACTGCCCGTCGTCGCCGTGGCGATCTGGCGCAGCGCATCGAATTATCCGCGCGACGCGTGGTGGCGGGGACCGCTCGCCATCGGCGCCAAGGCGTGCGCGGCATGGTCGGGGCTGACCGGGGCGTTGAGTTTGCTGGGCATCCTCTATCTGGCCTTCATCTATATTTACGCCGCCATCGGCCCGGCCTGAGCCGTTTTCCCGTCCGCGACTGGCCTTCCCGGAACCGTTGCGGCAAGGTCCGCCACCGGCCGATGCGAGCCGTAGTCTTCGGGCCTAAGCGCGCCCGATCGGGGGGAGATCGATATGACCGGACGCTTTCTGCGTCTCCAATCTTGGTGCGCGTTGTTGGCGCTCGTCGCATGTGCGGGCTTTGCCGCGCTCGACGACGCCCGGGCGCAAAATTTTCCGGGCGGTGTCATCCGCATCATCGCCCCGGTCTCGGTGTCGACGCCGCCCGACATCCTGGCGCGCATTATCGCCAATGCGCTTTCCGACGGCGAAGGCTGGAAAGTGGTGGTCGAGAACAAGCCGGGCGGTGTCGGCAGCATCGGCGCCACCGAGGTGCTCAAGCAGCCGGCCGACGGCCAGACCATTCTCTCGGTGTCGTCGCCGGTCGCGGCCCAGCCGGCACTCCTTCCCACCGCGCCGTTCAATTACGAGACCGACTTCGCGCCGCTCATTCGAGTCGGCACCGGCTATAATGTGCTGGTGGTCAATCCCGCCGTGCCGGCCGACACGGTGGCCGACCTGATCGCCTATCTGAAAAAAGACCCCGGCAAGCACACTTTCTCGTCGGGCGGCTTCGGCACGCCGGCGCATCTGCTCGGCGAGATGTTCAAGCTCGAGACCGGGGTCGAGGCGACCCACGTGCCCTACAATCAATTCCCGCAGGCGATCGGCGACCTCGTCGCGGGCGTCAACACCTATCAGTTCATCACCATCCTGCCGGTGGTGCAACTCATCAAGACCGGCAAGCTCAAGGCGCTGGCGGTGATGGGAACCAGGCGCGTCGCGGCGCTGCCCGACGTGCCGACGATCGTCGAGGCCGGCTATCCGAAACTCGCCAGCGAGGATTGGGCGGGCTTTCTCTTGAAATCCGGCACGCCGCCCGACGTGACCGCGCGGCTCAATGCCGCCATCAACAAGGCGCTCGCGACCGACAAGGTGCGCGACGCGCTCGCCAAACTCGGCGTCGATCCGGGCGGCGGCACGCCGGAGGAATTCGGCGCGACGCTGCACGCGGAGATCGCGCGCTGGGGCAAGATCGTCAAGGAAGCCGACATAAAGATTGCGCAATGACCCGTGAACTCAATGACCCAAGATCTTCTCAATGACGAGTGATTTCAAAGTGACGCTGCTCGGGACCGGCGTGCCGATCCCGAGCCCGGAACGGTTCGGACCCTCGACACTGGTCGAGGCCGGCGACCAGAAACTTTTAATCGACGCCGGCCGCGGCGCGACCATCCGGCTCTATCAGCTCAAGATTCCGATCGGCCGCATCGATGTGCAACTGTTGACGCATTACCACTCCGACCACACCTCGTGCCTGCCCGACGTCTGGCTCACCGGGTGGCTCGAATCCTATTTCGGCGCGCGCAAATCGCCCTACAAAGTGATCGGGCCGGTCGGCGCGAAACGGCTGATGGAGAATCTCGAACGCGCCTATGCGGACGACATCAAGATCCGCGTCGCCGACGAAAAGCTGCCGCTGTCGGGTATCGCCACCGACGTCAGCGAATTCGACCGCGACGGCCTCGTTTACGAGAAGAACGGCGTAAAGGTGATCGCGTTCGAGGTCGACCACGGCGACGTCATCAAGCCGTGCTACGGCTACCGCATCGAGTTCGGCACCCGCAGCGCGGTGTTCTCGAGCGACACGCGCTACAACGAAAACGTCATCAAATACGGCAAGGGCGCCGACCTTTTGGTGCATGAGGTGGCGATGGCGCGGCCCGAACTGATGAAGGAAGCCTATATCCAGCGCATCGTCGGCCACCACACCACGCCCTACGATTGCGGACGCGTCTTCGCGCAGACCCGGCCGAAGCTCGCAGCCTTTACGCATGTGGTGCAATTGGCGAGCGCGACGGTTGCGCCGCCGACGCTCGAAGAGCTCACCGCCGAGGTGCGGCAGAGCTATGACGGGCCGCTCGTGGTCGGCGAAGATTTGATGTCGTTCGAGATTGGTGAGGCGGTCACGGTGAAGCGGCTGATGCCGGCGTAATGCATTTCATTTGATTCAACCCCTAACGGGTCGTTTAGGAGCAATTACAGAAAACGAGGCGCAGTGTCAGAGGCCAAAATCGGGAGAGATTGATGTTGCGTGCGCCGAATATTGCGTTGTTTGTCACATCGGGATGCCTGGCGATGATGGGCGTCTTGTCCGCATTGCCGATCGGGCTGCCGATCCCCGGCATCGCCAGCCTCAATGGCGCCTCGGCCTGGTATATTTTCGACGCTTGGTTCCTGCTGGCGATCGGCAGCGTGTTGCCGGAACGCTCGGCGCCGGAACCAAGGTACAGCCACGCTCGCTGACTCCGCCTCGCGCCGGCGCCGCAATCACACGGCAACAGACGTCGCATCGTAAGTAAACAGCCAGTCGTAGCGCTCGCGCACGCGATCGGCCTGCCATTCGCGTTCGACATGGGCTTGCGCCGCGGCGGCTTCGGCCATTGCCGGATTGTGGAAGCGCGGGATCATGTCGGCGGAGCCCTTCACGGCCTTGTTGGCGCGGTCGCGGCGCACGGTTTCATAACGCGCTAACGCTCCTTCATTGACGCCGTATTTCTCGATCGCGCGCGCCAGCACGAGCGCGTCCTCGAGCGCCATCGCGGCGCCTTGCGCCAGAAACGGCACCATCGGATGGCAGGCGTCGCCCAGCAGCGTGCAGCTTCCTTGGCTCCAATGCTCCATTACCGGGCGCAGCGCCAGCGCCCACTTGTACGGCACGTCAATTCTGCGGAACAGTTCGTGCAGCGCCGGATTCCAGCCGCGGAAATCGTTGAGCATTTCCTCGGTGCTGCCGCGGATGTTCCAGCCCTCGACCGTCCAGTCGCTGCGCTCGCGCAAGCCGACGACATTAAGCAGCGTGCCGGCGCGCAGCGGATAATGCACCACATGGCCGCCCGGCCCGACCCAATTGGTGCTGACGTCGAAGAAAATGCCCTGCGGCACGCGCTCGATCGGCACGATGCCGCGCCACGCGGTGATGCCGCAGAACTGCGGCTTCGCGGCGCCGACCAGGCATTCGCGGATCACCGAATGGACGCCGTCGGCGCCGACGACGATTTTCGCCGTGACCGGATCGCCGTCCTCAAAACGCAATTCGACGCCGTCCTTTGTCGGTGCAAGGCCTATGCATTTGCGGCTGAGATGGACGGCGCCGGGCTTTGCGTTCAGCAGCCCCTGCGCGATCACGCCGTGCAGATCGCCGCGATGAATGGTGATGTAGGTCGAGCCGTAACGCTCGACCGATTCCAGCCCGAGATCGAAAATCTTCCAGGTCTGGCCGGTGTTCCACAGCCGGATTTCCTTGCCGGCCGGCAGCACCTGCACTTTTTCCAACGCCGCAGTGAGACCGAGCGCATGCAAGACGCGGGTGCCGTTCGAGCTCATCTGCACGCCGGCGCCGATCTCGCGCAATTCCGGCGATTGCTCAAATACCTCGACGTCGATGCCGCGCCGCACCAAGGCGAGCGCCGCCGCCAAGCCGCCGATGCCGCCGCCGACGATCGCAACCGGGATTGTCATTTCAATATTTCTGGCTGGGTATCAGGCCGGCTCGCCGGCCGCGTCGCGGTCGAGATCGACAAGAATGTCGTCGCCCTGCAGCACGACCTTATAGGTGCGCAGCGCCACCATGCAGGGCGGCGCCTTGACCGCGCCGGTCGGCACGTGGAAGGCGCCGAGATGCACGGCGCATTCGATGACGTCGCCGTCGAGCATGCCGTCGGCGAGGCTCGCCGACGCGTGGGTGCATTCATCGTCGGTGACGTAGAACTTGCCGCCGATATTGAAAACCGCGAGCCGCTTGTCGCCGACGTCGTATGCCTGCACCGTCTCCGGCGCAATATCGCCTTGTCCGCACACCCGTACGACGCTATCTGCCTGTTCAGTCATCGGACCTTTTCCCTCCCCTTGTTGCGCCTGTATACCGTCATTCCGGGGCCGAGCCATCGGGTCCGGCCCGAAGTGGCCGGCCCGTTGACAAGCTCCGCGAGGAGCCCGGAATCCATAACCACGGGTCAGCGAATATGGATTCCGGGCTCGCCGTTACACGGCGCCCCGGAATGACACAAGGGCGGAAATGCAATGCAGGTTCTGGTAATCGGCGCCGGCGTGGTGGGGCTGGCGGTGGCGCGCACGGCGGCGCTTGCCGGCCACGATGTCACCGTCGCCGAATTGACCGGCGGCATCGCCAACGGCGTGTCCTCGCGCAACAGCGAGGTAATCCATGGCGGCCTCTATTACCCGACCGATACGCTCCGCGCCGTGCATTGCGTGCGCGGCCGGCGGTTGCTGTACGACTACTGTTCGACGCACGGCATACCGCACCGTAAATGCGGCAAGCTCGTCGTCGCCACCAACCCTGCCGAATTGGAGAAGGTCGAGACCATTCTCGTTCAGGCCAACACCAATGGCGTCGAAGGCTGCGAGATGATCGGCGGCAATGCGGCGCGCGCCATGGAGACTGAGCTTTCTTGCATCGGCGCGCTGTGGTCGCCGGAAACCGGCATCATCGACAGCCATGCTTACATGCGCGCGCTGTGGGGCGAGTTGGAAGACCGCGGCGGCATGATCGCCTTCGAGACACCGGTCGAGCGGCTCACCTACCAGGCGCCGCATTGGCAGGTGCGGTTCGGCGGCCGCGATCCCAGCGTCATTGCGTTCGACGCCGTCGTCAATGCCGGGGGCCTCGGCGCGCAGCCGCTTGCCCGCCGCATCGACGGCTATCCGTCCGAGAAGGTACCGCGGCTCGTGCTCGGCAAAGGCAATTATTTCGGCTTCGCCGGGCGGCCGGTGTTTTCGCGGCTAATTTATCCGACCCCGATCGACGGCGGGCTCGGCGTCCACGTCACGCTCGATCTCGCCGGCCGCATGCGGTTCGGACCCGACGTCGAATGGATCGCGGAAGAAAACTACACCGTCGACCCGCGCCGCGCCGAAAGCTTTTATGCCCGCATCCGCACTTATTTTCCGGGCCTGCCGGACGGCGCGCTGGTGCCGGATTATGCGGGCATCAGGCCGAAGCTGCGCGGTCCCGGAGAGGGCCAAGCCGATTTCATGATTGCGGGGCCGGCCGACCACGGCCTGCCGCGGCTTGTCAATCTGTTCGGGATCGAGTCGCCGGGGCTGACGTCATCGCTGTCGCTTGCGCAACTCGTTGTCGATTATCTGACGCTCTGACCGCGCGCGTTGGCGCCAAAATTGACCGGCGGCGGCGATTGCGGCATCGCGATCGTGCCCGGATCGTCATCGACATCGACGGCATGCTCGGCGCGCCGCGACAAAGCTACGTGCGAGGTAACCGAATTCAACGCGGTGGTAACGCTTGCTTTGTCGACCGGCGTGTACTGCGCGACACTGCCGGCCTTGCCGGTGAAGGCCATCAGCCCCTGTTTGGTCGACACGATGTCGCCCGGCCGCAATGTCGGATCGTTCGCCATGTCAAACGGCGCAAGCCCGAAAGCGTCTTTGCCGTTGCAGGTGCAATTGGCGACCATCTGTTTGCGGTAGAGTAAGGCGGTGTCGAGGTCGGTATAGCGGCCGCCGTCCCTGGCTACCGCACCGTTGATTTCGCTGCCGAAGAACACCTTGGTCTTGCTCGCCGGGCACATCGACCGGCAGGTCTCGACGGCGGTCGCGTTCGCCATACGCTCGAGCGGGAAGTGCTGGCCGTCGCAGAGCCGTACGCAATAGGCGACTTCGTGACCGGTGCTGCCGCTGCTCTGGCGCACACTTTCCGGACCGAGCGGGACCGGCGCGACTGGCGCCGACGGCTCGGCATAGGATTCGACCGGCGCGGGCGGCCGATATTGCCTGCCGCCATCGCCGCCGAACAGGAAATCGAACAAGCCTCCGGCCTGCGCCACTCCAGGCGCACAAAGCGCAGCGGCCAGCGCGCCGGCCATCAAGGCTGGCTGCCATCGCGATCGCTTGGTGTGCCGTCGCACCACGGCGGTTCCTCTTAAACCGATTTCAGGCCACTTAAGCCCAGTCGGATAATGTGGCGCGGGCGGGATCGGTTCCCACCTATTCGGTCGCAAGCTTGACCGAAAAGGTTCACCATCCTGTGGCGGAAGTGATCGAACGGCCGGCATTTGCCGCTATGGCAAAGGAACCGTGAACGCCCGGGTTGGGCAAACGAAATAGGTGGTTGGGCCTATTCCTTGGCTGGGTGGCGGATAGTCCGCCCGACGCTCACGGTGGGCGGCATCGCGGGCCCTCGGGATAATCAGCCAAACAGCAATGCGGCTCCGATGGCGAGCAGCAGAGCCGGCGGCATCACGACAATGCCGATCTTGAGGAAGGTAGCGGCATCGACGATCTGGCCTTCACGTCGGAGCGCTGTCAGCCATAGGATGGTGGCGAGCGAGCCGGTCACCGACAAATTCGGTCCGACGTCCACGCCGATCAGAACTGCGCGCGTGATCTGTTCCGAGACCTGAGCATTTTGCACGGTGCTCCCGGCGATCAACCCGACGGGCAGATTGTTGGCGAGATTGCTGGCGACGGCAACGACAATGCCGGCGCCCCAGGCGACCAAGACCACGGAGCGCTGCGCTTCGTCGCGCAGCAGCGCCGTGATCATCCGGATCAGCCCGGTCTTGTCGAGCGCTTCGACCAATACAAAAAGCCCGGCGACGAGCGGCAATACCCCCCAGGAAATATCCTTCACCACGATCCAGGGCGCCTTCCGCTCGCGAATGAGGACGACCATGGCAGTCGCGGTGCCGGCGATCGCGGTGGGAAGTCCGAGTGCGATGCCCGACGCCGATGCGGCGAGAAGCACGATCGCGGTGGCGGCGATGCCGAGCGCGGCGGTTTTGCCCGCAGCCGTCAGGGTCGGAACTGGCACATCCGTTGCAATCGCCTGGCCGAGCGCGCCGCGCTGGGTCCAGCGCAGCAGCAGATAGGTCGCGGCGATCGACACGACGGAGGGCAACGCATAGGCCGGCAGCCATTGCAGGAGCGGCGGCATATGGCTGCCGTAGATCACGAGATTGGCCGGGTTCGAAATCGGCAGCACGAACGACGCCGCATTGGCGACGAAGGCACAGATCAGCAGATAAGGCAGTGGCTCCCTCGCCTTGGCGGTGTGAACCGCCGCGGCGACGGCCGGCGTCAGCACCACCGCTGTCGCGTCGTTTGACAGAAAAATCGTCACAATGGTGCCGACCCCGTAGGTCAACAGGAACAGCCGCCGCGCCGAGCCCTTGGCGTGGCTGGTTGCGACCGCCGCCAGCCACGCGAACAGTCCTTCTTCGCGCGCGATCTCGGCAAGCAGCATCATGCCGAACAGGAACAGATAAACGTCGGTGCCCTTGCCGACGCCGGTGAGTGCATCCGGTAGCGAAATCAGCCCCAGCGCGACCAGCAGCACGGCGCCCGCCACCGCCCAGATCGCCTCGGGCAGATTGAACGGGCGCAGGATGACGCCCGCGGTGGCGAGCGCCGCGATTGTCCAGGTGATCACGTGAGGCGACATGGCGATGGTCCAGAAATTCAGACGCGACAATCACATGAATCCAATTTGCAATACGAATTCAATTTGCAACACGGGTTCAATTGGCAGCGCCGGTCGCGGTCACGCGGCGGCTCCGACCGGCGGTAAAGTCGGGGCGCGCTCCTCCGGCGCCGCCGCACAGGCCGGTTTGAGGAGCGATGCAAATCCGAGCCACAACGCAACCGAGCCCAGGGCGAAACTGCCCAAGATCATGAACATGGCGCTGTAGCCGATCTCCTGCGCGATCCACCCGCCAATCGCGGGGCTGAGCGACGCGCCAAGACCCTGCACGGTCATGACCGCGCCTTGTCCGACATTGACCCGCCCGGTGCCGTTGAGAATGCGGGCCACGAGGCCCGGGACCGCGACGCTTTGCAGGCCGGCGCCGATGCCGTCGAGGATTTGCACCGGATAGACGCCCCAATGACCGATCAAAAAAGCCGCCGTCAAGCCGCGGATCGGCAGCGCCAGGAACGAGATAAGCATCACCAGCCACAGGCCTTCTTTCTCGGCCATCCGCATCGCGATCAGGGAGACGACGATCATGACGCTTTGAGCGACCACGATCGTAATGGCGACAAAGCTTGCGGGATCACCCTGTTTCTCCGAGACAACCGCCAGTCCATAGAGCGGCAGCATCGCCGCATTGCCCAGGTGGAACATGGCAAGTGCCGCCGCCAGCACGAGGAGTGGCTTGCACTCGACGAGGACCCGATAACCACTCGCCTTGTCGTTGGTGTCGCCTTCCTTCATGCCGCGCGCGGCACGGTTGTCGATGGCATCGGCAGGTATCATCAGCACCGAGACAATGGACAAGATGCCGAAAACCGCAGCCAGCCAGAACACAGCGGGCAGACCGAAGGCCCAACCCAACAGCCCGGATAATCCGGCGCCGGCCACGTTGCCGGCGTGATTGAAGGCCTGGTTGTGACCGACCTGGCGGTTGAAGCCAGCCTGGCGCACGATGCCAAGCGTAATGCCGTTGACGGCCGGTCCAATCGCCGCGCCGGCGATCGCGGTCGCGACCTGCGATGCGGCGACGAGCCAGAAATGCTGCGAAAGGAGAATGACGGCGGAGGCCAGAACAGTGCAGACCCCCGGGATGACGACGTAGCTGCGTTTATGCGAGGTGGCGTCGATCACCGCGCCGGCCGGCCCGGTCATCACCATGCCGGCGATCCCGCCGATGGTCATCACCGAGCCGATCAGGCCGCTTTGCCAGCCATGGGCCAGAAGAAAGACGCCGAGAAACGGGCCGACGCCGGCCTGCATGTCGGCCATGAAGAAATTCAACGCTTGCAGGGGCCAAATCCCTCGGCGGGCGCCGGCGCTTGGATTGTGTGTGACCACCTTACGCACCTCGCGGACGTGTCAATAAACATAACCAGACGGGATGGTTCCGGAGAGCGCGACTTTGTGGAGCCGTGGCACCCCGCCAGCAACAGGTGGCCGCCTCATCCTCATTTGACACGTTTGCAGTTGGTGCGGCCGTTGCGCCGATTTTCAGTCGCGTGGAAATACGGCTACATCACAAACAAATAAGTCAACGCGGCGAAGACCGGCGCCAGCACCGCGACCGACCACGCCATGTAACCAAAAAAGCTCGGCATTTTGATGCCGCGTTCGGTGGCGATGGCGTAGATCATGAAATTCGGCGCGTTACCGATATAGGTGAGCGCGCCCATATAGACCGCGCCCATCGATATCGCCGCCAGCACAGGCTTCAATGCGGTCATCAATTCAGCCGCGTTGCCGCCGGCGAGCTTGAAGAACACGAGATAAGTCGGCGCGTTGTCGAGGATCGCCGACAGCACGCCGGTCAGCCAGAAATAAGCCGCTTCGTGCGGCGTGCCGTCGTGGCTCGTCACCGCTGCGATCAGCCAGGCGAAGGCGCCATCCGAACCGGCGTCGAGCATTGCCAGGACCGGCACGGCGCAGACGAAGATCCCGGCGAACAAGAGCGCCACTTCGAGAATGGGCTCCCAGGAAAAGCCGTTGGCCTCGCGATGCTCGTTCGGGGTCAGCCGCAGCGAGGCAAGGGCCGCGAGGATAAGGATGGCGTCGCGCGCGAGGTCTTGCAGCGGCAGTTTCGTGCCGTAGACGGTGAAACTCAGGCCCGGCGACCACACCGCCGAGACGACGACCGCGCCGACGACAACCGCAAGCAGCGGAAGATTGACGAGACCGTGCACTTCGACGCGGGCGGGCCCGGCAGCTTCGCCCACCGGCGCGGCACCGCGGTCTTTTCGATAAAGCCAAATGTCGATCGCCGTGAACAGGATAAGCACCCAGGCCGCCGCGAAAGCCGTCGGCAGCCAGAGGTTCTGCAGCGGCCAGAAGAACCCGACGCCGTTGAGAAAGCCGATGAACAGCGGCGGGTCGCCGAGCGGCGACAGCGCGCCGCCGATATTGCCGACCAGGAAAATGAAAAACACGACGACATGCACATTGTGCAGCCGCGACGCATTGGCGCGCAACAGCGGCCGGATCAGGATCATGGCAGCGCCGGTGGTGCCGACCACGCTCGCGATCAACGTACCGAAGGCCAGGAGACTCGCGTTGACGAGCGGGGTGCCGCGCAAACTGCCGCCGACCAGAATGCCGCCGGCGACCACGTAGAGCGCGAACAGGATCGCGATGAAGCCCAGATAGTCGCCAAGCAGCGCATGCGCCAAGGCCGCGAGCGCGATATCGGCGCCGCGCAGCGCCGCCAATGGCGCAAGCGTCAGCGCAGCCCAGAGGAAGGCAAGCTTGCCGTAATGGTGATGCCAGAAGCGGCGGAAGGCGAGCGGCCCAAGCGCGATGGTGAGCAAGATGCCGACAAAGGGCAGCGCCCACGGCCACAGGAGGCTCGCGCCATCGAGATCGGCGGCGCGGGCCGCGCTCGGCAGCAAGCATGCGGCGACGACCAGTGCGAAGAAGCGGACAATCATCGCCGCACTTTGCCATGAGGCTTGATGTCTGTGCTACAGTTCTCGGAAAGGATCGCAACGAAAAATCGCCGGAGGACTAGCCCGTGGCCGACCATCGCTTTCTCAACCCTTCGACCATGCCGCCGCCCCGCGGCTACACCCACACGGTGGAGACGATCGCACCCGGCCGCACCATCTACATTTCCGGCCAGCTCGGCATGACGCCGGACGGCAAATTCGCCGGCGCCGCGGGCGATTTTCGCGCCCAGGCCGTGCAATGCTTCGAGAATCTCAAACTGGCGCTCGCCGCCGCCGGTGCGAGTTTCGACCACGTCGTCAAGGTGACGAGCTATTTTGTCGATATCGCGCATCTGCCGATCTATTTCGAGGTGCGCAATCAATATGTGAATACCAAAGCGCCGCCCGCCTCGACGGCGGTGCAGATCGTAAAACTCGCGCGCGAGGGCGCGCTGTTCGAGATCGAAGCGATCGCGGTAGTGCCGCAGCCGTGAGCGACGCGATCGGCTGCGTCCTTTAGTCCGGAATATTTGCCATGAAAAATCGCGTGATGCTTCTCGCTGCCGTCCTGGCTGCGCTGGCGCCGGCCGCCCGAGCCGAAGACTATCCGACGCGGGTGGTCACGCTCGTGGCGCCGTTTCCGCCGGGCGGACCGTCGGACACCACGGCGCGGCTCCTCGTCGCGCCGATGTCGAAAGCGCTCGGCCATCAGGTCATCGTCGAGAACGTCACCGGCGCCGGCGGCGTGATCGGCTCGAACCGCGTGGCGAAGGCGGCGCCTGACGGCTACACGATCGTCATCTCCGGCTCGGGCACGCATGCGGCGGCCGAATTCCTCAACAAGGACCTGCCCTATCGCTCGACCGATTTCGCGCAGATCGGCCTGATCAATACCTCGCCCGTCGTTCTGGTGGCGCGGAGTGGCGTGCCGGCCGATACGCTGAAGGAATTCGTCGCCTACGCCAGGGCGAATGAGAAGAAGCTCACCGAAGCGGATGCCGGCGTCGGCTCGATCTCGAACTTGGCTTGCTCGGTGTTTCATTCGATCGCGGATCTGCATCCGACGGTCGCGTCCTATCGCGGCACGCCCGAGGCGACGATGGATCTGGTGCGCGGCAATGTCGATTTCGGCTGCAATCAGATCGTCAATATCGCGCCGCATATCAAAAGCGGCGCGCTGAAAGCCTATGCGGTGACGAGCGACAAGCGCACGCCGATGCTGCCGGACGTTCCGACGACGGCGGAAGCCGGCATGCCGCAATTCAATCTGACGGTCTGGTTCGGCCTTTCGGCGCCGGCCGGAACGCCCGGCCCGATTATCGAGAAGCTGAACAAGGCGCTGGGTGCGGCACTCGACGACCCCGCGGTGGCCGCGCGCTTTGCCGAGCTCGGTTACGATGTCGTGCCGCCGGAAAAACGCAGCTCCGTCTATTTCGATAAATTCTACAAGAACGAAGTCGCCCTGTGGGCAAAAGTGCTCGGCGGTCTCAACGCCGCGCCGAAATGAGCGGAGCCTTCGTGAACATCCGTTGGAAACCTGAACGCGCCGTGCAGATCGTTGCCGGAACACCGCCCGGCGGCGGCCTCGATCGCGTCGCCCGTGCGCTGGTCGAAGCCATGGCCGCGACCGGTCTCGTCGATGTGCCGGTGACCGTCGTCAACGTGCCGGGCGGCGGCGCGCGGAAGGCCTGGACCAGCTTTGTCGACAATCACGCCGGCGACGGCCATGTCATCGGCATCAGTTCGCCGAACCTGACGACCGATTATCTGGTCGGCGCCTCGGATTTCGAGCACTCCAAATACACGGCGATCGCGACGCTTCTCACCGAATACATCGCCTTTGCGGTCAGATCGGACTCGCCGCTCAAGAGCGGTGCCGATTTTCTCGAACGGCTCGGCCGCGATGCTTCGTCAGTGACGGTCGCGCTCTCGACCGCGCTCGGCAATCCGAACCATATCGCACTGGCAAAACTCGTGCGTGGCGCCGGCGGCGACGTCAACGCGCCGGTGATCCGCGTCTTCGATTCCGCACTCGATGCGGTGGCCGATGTCGTCGCAGGCACAGCCGACGTCTGCGCGGTGACCGCCGCGAGCGTGCTCGCCGAGCTCGGCGCCGGCCGGCTCCGGGTCATCGGCATCTCGGCGTCGGAGCGGCTTGCGGGCGCGTTCGCAGCGACCCCGACCTGGCAGGAGCAATCGGCCGATTGCGTCATCGGCGCCTGGCGCGGCGTCACCGGCCCGGCCGGGCTCACGACTGCACAAATCGCCTATTGGGAGACCGTGCTGCGGGCCGCGACCCGACAGCCGGTCTGGCTGAAGGAGCTGGCGCGTCTGAGCTGGTCTCCGCTCTACCAGGACGGCGCCGTGCTGCACGACTATCTCGCCAAGGAGCGGGCGGAATTCGTCGCCGTGCTCGGCGAGCTCGGGCTCCTGAAGGTGTAATCCGCCGCAGGGCGGAAGCTTACCGATCTCTGCGCACTCGGCTAAGGTGGATGCAAATATAACTGGGGGAGGACGGCATGAATCTCGAAAATCGATATTTCGTTCCGCGCGCTGCGGCGGCAGCCGGCGCCATGGTTCTGTCTTTGGGTCTGACGCTCGGCACGGCATCCGCGCAAGACAAAACCTACACGATGAAGATCACGCTGCCGACGCTGAACGATCCGAGCCACGTCTATGCGAAAAATTATGCGGCGGCGGTCGAGAAGGATTCCGGCGGCCGCATCAAGACCGAGATCTATCCGGCGAGCCAGCTCGGCTCGATTCCGCGGCAGATCGAAGGCGTTCAATTCGGCGCCATCCAATGCGCCGTCATCCCGCCGGAATTCTTTGTCGGCGTCGACGAGCGCTTCGAGGTGCTGGCGGCGCCGGGTCTGGTCAATTCCATGGCGCAAGGCGAACGTCTCGCCGCCGATCCGGCGGCGCTCAAGATGATGCTCGGTTTGGGCGCCCAGAAGGGGCTGCACGGGGTTGCGATGTTCATGAATGCCGCGCAATCGGTGATCTCCAAAGCCCCGATCCGTCATCTGACCGACTTCAAGGGCAAGAAGATCCGCGTGCTCGCCTCGCCGTTCCAGACCCAGGCGATCGAGCGGCTCGGCGCGACGCCGGTGGCGATGACGCTCGGCGACGTCATGCCGGCGATGCAGCAGGGCACCATCGACGGCGCGGTCGGCGGCATCGTGGTGTGGACGCCGATGCATTATGTCGACGTGACCAAATACGTGACCGAAACCGGCCAGCCCGCCGTCTATGCCATCGTCGAGATCAGCAAGAGCTGGTACGATTCGCTGCCGCCCGATCTGCAAAAAATCATCGACGACGATGCCGCCACCCAGCAGACGGCGCTGACCCCGGTCGCGATCGACATCTTCGAAAAGGCGCGCAAGGGCTGGACCGACGGCGGCGGCGAATTGATCAGCCTGCCGGCTGCCGAGCAGGCCGACATGATGAAGACGTTTGCCAGCGTCGGCATCGACGTGTCGAAGCCGAAGCCGCTTCTCAGCGAGGCCTATAAGATCGTGACCGAGGCGGCGCAGCGGACCCAATAGCGCCGGGATTGCTCCGATGGCGCGGCTCACGGGAAAGGTTGTCCTGGTGACGGGAGCCGTGGGCGCCATCGGCTCCGCGATTGCCGCCGCCATCCAGGTCGAAGGCGGCGTCGCGGTGACGAGCGATCTTCCCGGCCGCGGGCGCGTGGCGCATGCGCTTGATGTCACATCCGAGGCGGACTGGATCCGGGTGATCGCGGCCATCGAACAGAGCCACGGCCACCTCGATGGCCTGGTCAATGCCGCCGGCATCGTCGCCGTCGGCAGCGTCGAGGACACCGATTTCGCCACCTGGCGCCGCGTCATGGCGATCAATCTCGACGGCACCTTTCTCGGCTGCAAACACGCCTTGCGGCTGATACGCCGGGGTGGCGGCTCGATCGTCAATATGTCATCAGTCTCGGGGCTCGTCGGCGGCCACAATCTCGCGGCCTATAATGCGTCGAAGGGCGGCGTGCGGCTTTTGACCAAATCTGTCGCGCTGCATGGTGCGCGGCTTAAACCCCCGGTGCGCTGCAATTCCGTGCACCCGGCTTTCATCGAAGGTCCGTTGGTCGACGGGTTGATCGCGCAAGTACGCGATCCGGCGAGCGCCCGCGAGCGCATGGCCTCGATGGTGCCGCTCGGCCGTTTCGGCACGCCGGCCGAGGTCGCGGCGCTGTGCGTTTATTTGCTCTCAGACGAATCCGCCTTCGTCACCGGCGCCGAGATGGCGCTCGATGGTGGGCTTACGGCGCAGTGAAGGGCTGCGTCGGCGGTAGCACCTGAGTTTCAAAATTTCTAGGTTGCCGTTTTTCCGCGCAACGCTCGGATTTCTTCGATGAGGGCCGGGATGTCCTGACGGGCGTGGGCGATGAAGTCTTGATCAGCCAAACTCGCCCCCGTGAGGTAAATGTCGTCACACCCGGTCTTTATGAAGCTATCACACGAAGTGTGATCTCTTCCTTCTACGTAGGATTTCCATGGGCCGGGCGTCGCCGCAGCGCAACGTCGCTCAATCGCGTCAAGCAATTCGGCCGAGATACGCTCGCTCACGGTGGGCTTCCCAGTTCTCTAGTAACTCCACAATATCACGATCCGACCAGGTTTTGCCCGGTAGGCCGGCTACGATCGCGAAGTACCCTCAATTGCATGGGCGGGGCCCTTGTGATTCAATTCAGCAAAATACGCCGTCCCGGGAGGCAACGACCATGGCGATCACCGTCTGTCCGGTCACGCCGAGCTTCGCCGCCGAGATCGGCGATATCGACCTGTCGAAGCAAATAGCGCCTTCTGATCTCAAGGCGATCAAAGATGCCTTCGCCAAATATGCCGTTCTGATCTTCCCCGAGCAGCATCTCTCCGCGGATCAGCATCTCGATTTCGCGCGGCTGTTCGGGCCGCTGGAAACCACCATCGCGCTTTATCGCAAGGATCAGCCGCTTCGGCTGCGCCAGGAATTTGCCGACGTTTCCAACCTCGATGAGAACAACGAGGTGTGGGGCAAGGAAAGCCGGCAGCGCATGTTCCAGCTCGGCAACCGGCTCTGGCACACCGACAGTTCGTTCAAGCGGCTGCCGGCGCTGGCGTCGCTTCTTTATGCGCGCACGATCCCGCCGATCGGCGGCCATACCGAATTCGCCGACGAGCGCGCCGCCTATGACGCGCTCCCCGACGCCATGAAGCGCCGCCTCGAAGGCCTCGTCGCCGAGCATTCGATTTTCAATTCGCGGGCGCGCTTGGGGTTCAGCAATTTCAGCGACGAGGAACGCCAAGGCATGCCGCCGGTGCCGCAGGTGGTCGTGCGCACGATCCCGGAATCCGGCCGCAAATCGCTCTATCTAGCGTCCCATGCCGGCCGGATTTTCGGCGTGCCCGAGCCGGAAGGCCGCGCGCTGATCGACGAGCTCGTCGCGCACGTGACGCAACGGCAATTCATTTACACCCACCGCTGGCATGTCCACGATCTCGTGATCTGGGACGATCGCTGCACCATGCATCGCGGCGCCTAATTCGACGATCTGCGCTGGAAGCGCGACATGCAGCGCGCCACCGTCTGCGACGTCGCCAATTCCTGCGAGCAGGAAGGCATCGCTATCGCGGCCGCGTAGGCGCGCGTTAATCGCGGTACCAGCGCTTCGATTTGGCGTCAGCCGTAGCGCCGCGCGAAAAAAATGACGACGAGCCCCGCGACGGCGGTCGCGCCGCCGTAATAGATCCAAGGCGTCTGGCTGATCATAAAACTCTCGGCGGGCCAGCGAATAAAGCCCGCGCCTTGGCAAGCCCAGAATAGCCCCATGGCCAGAACCGCCCAGCCGATGACCGTCAGCGCCGTTTTCATCTTTCCATCTCCCGGAAGGCAGGATTGAGCGACCGCGAATAAGGGCTCGTTGCCGGGCGCAATGTCCAGCCGTCGGCACTTATGTAAATCTCCGCAAAGTACATTTTAAGTTGCGGACTGCGGAACTTTTCACAATAGTGGCCCTCCTGCAACGGGAGGATGTCATGAGGCGTCGTGAGTTTTTGACCGGTTCAGCTTCGGCGGCTTTCGGCTCGGCATTGCCGCTCGAGCTTGTGTCGCCGATCGGGCCGGCCTGGGGACAGGGGGCGGGTACGGCGCCGAAGCCGCCGAGCCGCTATACGATCGAAGCCAACAAGAAGTACCTGGCATTGCCGTTCGACAATCGGCAAGACTTCGCGGACGCCGAACAAGGCTTCATCGCCGGCTTGCCCGACGGCGTCATCAAAAACGCCAGGGGCGAGGTGGTGTTCCGCGCCAAGGATTTCGAAGTCGATTTGAACGCCCCGCCGCCGGACTGGATGAACCCGAGCCTGTGGCGCATTTGCAAGCTCAACGGCAAGTCGGGCCTCTTCAAGGTCACCGACCGGCTTTATCAGGTGCGCAATATCGATGTCGCCAATCTGACCATCATGGAGGGCGACACCGGCCTGATCATCATCGACTGCACGCAGACCGAGGATGCGGCCAAAGCCGGCCTCAATCTCTACTACGAACACCGGCCCAAGAAGCCGGTGGTTGCCGTCATCCTCACGCACAGCCACGTCGACCATTTCGGCGGCATCGGCGGCGTGACCACCGCCGAGGATGTGGCTTCGAGAAAATGCCGGGTCATTGCGCCGACCGGATTCACCGGCGAGGCGGTCAGCGAGAACCTCTATGTCGGCAATGCGATGTTCCGGCGCGCGACTTTTATGTACGGCACCCCCTTGCGCAAAGGACCCGGCGCCGATGAAACGCTCGGCTCGGGCTTGGGCGTCATCGGCGCGAGCCAGCCGCCGACACTGTTCACGCCGCAAGACCCGGACGACTGGGTGACCGAGACCGGCCAGACCAAGACCATCGACGGCGTAAAGTTCGAATTTCTGCTGGCGCCGGGCAGCGAAGCGCCGAGCGAGATGCACTTCTTTTCGCCGGACTTGGGACTCCTGTGCACCGCCGAAAACGCCGTGCACACGCTGCACAATTTCTACACCTTGCGCGGCGCCAAAACGCGAGACATCTCGAAATGGGTGAAATATCTCAACCAGACGCTCGACATGTGGGGCGACAAGGCCGACGTACTCTACGCGCCGCACCACTGGCCGATCTGGGGCAGAGACAACATCCGCCAGCACATCGAGAACTACCGCGACGCCTTCAAATACATCCACGACCGCTCGCTGTGGCTCGCTAATTCCGGCAATACGATGCCGGAGATCGGCGAATTGGTGCAGATGCCGCCCGAGCTCGCCAAGAATTGGGCGACGCGCGGCTATTACGGCACGGTCAGCCACGACTCGCGCGCGATCTATAATTTCTATCTCGGCTATTTCAGCGCCAACCCCGCCGAGCTCAATCCGCTGCCGCCGGTGCAAGCAGCGCCCTATTACGTCGACATGATGGGCGGGGCTGCCAACATTCTCGCAAAGGCAAAGCAGTATTACGATCAGGGCCAATACCGCTGGGTCGCGCAGCTACTGGAACATCTGGTCTACGCCCAGCCCAACAATCAGGAGGCGCGCAATCTGCAGGCCGACGCCTTCGAGCAGCTCGGCTACCAGTCGGAAGCCGCGACCTGGCGGAATTTCTACATGGTCGGGGCGAAGGAACTGCGGTTTGGCACGCCCAATGTCCCGGTCGATGCGACGGATTCGCCCGACCTGATCAAGAGCATGACGCTCGAAATGGCCTGCGACTATGTGGGCATCTCGCTCAACAGCGAAGCCGCCAAAGACAAGGTCATCAAGATCAACCTCAATGGGACGGATGGCAAGACGACGACGGAGGTTCGTTCACTGGTCTTAAAGAACCGCGTCATCAACAGCCGCGCCATGGCGCTTGCCGATAAAGACCTGACGCTCACCGGGCTCGTCGGCACCCTCAACGAAGTGCTGCTGAGCGGCGATCCGGCGGTGGCCGATGCGGCGATCAAATCGGGTAAAATAACGGCGGAGGGCAACCCGGCGGCGCTGACCGACCTGCTGGTCCTGATGACCAAATTCCCGTTCTGGTTCCCGATCATCACCCGTCCGCCGATGAGCTAAGGGAGAAAGCAGTTCGCCGCTCAGCTCAACACCGTCCTCTTAGGACGCGTATTCATAAATCCGATTCTAGCGAGACACTCTGGATGTCCGCTTCGCACCGAAAGCGACCAAGGATATGATCTACGATGTCTCGCGCGGATTAAGCGCCGTGAAGCGGAGTAGGATTCATGCAAGTTTAGTCTTGCGGCAAAAGAAAGTCGCGACGCCGCCGTGGCGGATCGTGAAGAACAAATCAATCCCCATACAAGTGTTGCGGTGGATTTTCGCGGCCGCGTTGGCCGCTTGCACGGTAATTCTCTCTACGTCAGCTGGGAATGCACAGGCATTCAGCCCGGACCTGACCAGATCCAGGCCGGAGCCGAGCTCTGCCACATATGACTGCTATCCCTTCTTTCCGCACTCTGATCAGTATCTGTCGACTATCAGCGCTCTTGAAAGGTATCTCGAACGGTACGGCTCGGGAGCGTCATACTGGCAGAGTATAATATCGGAAGATGACTTCCTGAATCGGCTGGAGGAGGCCCGAAAGCAGGTCGCGATTACGCCGATAGCACGAGGGCAGTTCGTGCCCTTGTCACTACAATGGCCGATCGTGCTCTACACGAACTGCCAAATGCTCAACGCCAGCATCAAGATGAGGCCCAGCGAGTCTTACAGATACTTGGAGTGGCTTGAGACCCAGTACGAGGAACGAATTTCGAAGCCGGCCTCCCCGACAAATGCCGTCGTTCCGCCGAACGGCACATGCGTCATGGATGCGCCGCTGCCGATTACGGTCATCAGAATGTGGCTGGCTTGGAACATCTTTAACAATCGACTCTACGAAAGGGCCGAGATATTGGCTCAGCGCGTTGAGGATGCGACGAGTTCGTTTGCTCAGCAGTTGGAGGCTAAGTTAGGTCGTGTGCCGATGCCCCAGCACGGACCGAATTATGAGAAGGAGAAATGCGAAGTCCTTCAACACGGCCCCCTGAACGATGCGGCCGCGGCTGCGTGGGTGGAGGCAATGTCCTTTTATTGCACCGGCCGTGATTCAAAGGCCGGTGTCGTTCTCACCCGGCTGCGGTCCCTCTATCACGAGGGTCGGGTCTACGACCCCGCCGGGGATCAATTTTGGCCGCCCGCCGAGACGGCCGAGGGCTGCCCATAGGCCGGAGCTAAATGTCATGCCCGAATTCGAACGATCCCATCACGTAAACACTCGGTGCGATCGCGGAGCTATAATGCACGGCTACTTCCCCTATCCGGAGGCTCCGTGGCGAGCGTCGACCGACTTTGGTCGGTCACGATGCCTGCGGCGTTGCACCGAAGCGGATCAGACGTGGTTTCCAGAGCCAGTGCGTGGGGATAAGGTCAGATGCCTGAATCGCGCCTAGCGATGCGCGCCTATCCGATCTTCGCAGCCGTTGTCGTCACTTGGCTATTGTTCGGTATATCGCCGCACGCCGCCGCCAGGACGCCGACCGCGTGCGATTACCTCTCCGAGTCGATCGACGGACAGCCGAACGGTCCGGTTTTTCTGGCAAGCTTTCCCACGGTTCGATCCGGTCCCCTGGATGGGACTGCCTATTTGTACGACAACGCAGTCGCGACCGTCGCACTGGTTGCCTGCGGACAACCCCAAAAAGCCGCTCTGATCGCCGACGCGATTATCCTGGCCCTGGACCACGATCGATACTGGCACGATGGGCGGCTACGGAACGCGTATCAAGCGGGTCCCGTCGGACAGGGACCGCTTAAGCTCGCCGGCTGGTGGGACGCGCAACAGAACAAGTGGTTGGAGGATTTCTACCAAGTAGGAAGCGCCAGCGGAAACCTGGCATGGGCAATCCTGGCTCTCTTGGCCGTGGACGCTTCATCACACAATCGGAGCTATGTCGAAGCGGCTACGCGGATCGGCACTTGGCTGATGCGATGGCGGAGTGAACTTGGCCCGGGCGGTTTCACCGGCGGAACCTTCGGGGAGGAGCCCGACCCGCGATCCGAAATGTGGAAGTCGACCGAGCAGAATGCCGACCTGGCAGCGGCGTTCGCGGGCCTCGCGGCGGCGACGGGGGACAAACAATGGCTACGCGACGCCCAGTTGGCTGAGGATTTCGTTCTTGCAATGTGGAATCGCAGCTGCACTTGCTTTTCTGCCGGAACAACTGAGGACGGAATAACAGCCAATCATTTTCTGGCGCTCGATGCTCAGGTGCTCCCCCTCCTCGCCTTGCCCGATGCCGCCATCCGCTACGTGGGGGCTTTTGAGACTGCGACGGCTAGGCTGAGCGACAGTGGCGGCTTCTCGTTCGGCGAAACCAAAGGCGGCATGTGGACCGAAGGAACGGCACAAGCTGCGTTATTCGCAGAGTTATCAGGCCGTCAGGCTGAAGCAGCAAGCCTCATTACAGCCATCCAAGGCATGCAAGCGGCGGATGGCAGTTGCTATGCTTCCAGCGCACTAAAGCTGTCGACCGGGCTCCCGCTCGAAACGGATCCAACACAACTGCGGCAGTATTTTCACGTCGCGCACTTGGGGGCCACAGCGTGGGCCGCGATCGCAGAGCAAAAATATAATCCCTTAATTCGCAAGAGCGCGCTGCCATAAAGCGCTGAACGGATCGGAAGTCGCTCTGCGGATGATCTTCGATCCTTGACCTGAGATTCACAACCGCTTGATGAACGGCCGGATCGTGATCGCGACCGTCGCGCCTAGGTGAACATTCCACCAAGATGCATGAGTTCGTGCGCTAATGCGCGGCGTCCCAATTATCGGCGCCGTGCGCTTCGACTTGCAGCGGCACCGAGAGCGACAGCGCCGGCAGCGGCGCGTCGACCATCACTTTGGTGACCACGGGAAGCGTCTTTTCGACCTCGGTCTCCGGCACTTCGAAGACAAGCTCGTCGTGCACCTGGAGCAGCATCTGCGCTGAGAGTTTCTTTTTCTTAAGCGTTGCGTCCATGCGGATCATAGCGCGGCGGATGATATCGGCCGCCGTGCCCTGCAGCCGCGCGTTGACGGCGGCACGCTCATTGAAGGAGCGAATGGAGGCATTCGAGGCGCCGATGTCGGGGTAGTGGCATTTGCGGCCGAACAGCGTGAGCACATAGCCGTTCTTCTTCGCGAATGCCTTGGTCTCTTCCATGTAGTCGCGGATGCCGGGAAAGCGCTCAAAATATTTCTTGATATAGGCGCCGGCTTCCTCGCGCGGGATGCCGAGCTGGTTAGCGAGCCCGAAGGCGGAGATGCCATAGATGATGCCGAAATTGATCGCCTTGGCGCGGCGGCGCACTTCGGCCGGCATGTTCTTCACCGGCACGCCGAACATTTCCGACGCCGTCATGGCGTGGATGTCGAGGCCATCGCGGAACGCCTGCTGCAGCGGCTCGATGCCGGCGATCTCGGCAAGAAGCCGCAGCTCGATCTGCGAATAGTCCGCCGAGACAAGCTTGTGGCCCGGCGCGGCGATGAAGGCGCGGCGGATCTTTCTGCCGTCCTCGGTGCGCACGGGGATGTTCTGCAGATTGGGCTCCGACGACGACAGCCGGCCGGTCGTGGTCGCGGCAAGGGCGTAGCTTGTATGCACGCGATGCGTCGTCGGATTGACGAAGCCCGGCAACGCGTCCGTATAGGTCGACTTGAGCTTTGAGACCTGGCGCCAGTCGAGGATCTTTTGCGGCAGCGGGTGGCCTTGCTCGGCAAGCTCTTCCAGAAGCCGCGCGCCGGTCGCCCATTGGCCGGTCTTGGTCTTGGTGCCGCCGGGCAATTGCATCTTGCCGAACAGAATGTCGCCGATCTGCTTCGGCGAGCCGACATTGACCGGCTCGCCGGCGAGCGTGTTGATTTCGGCTTGCAGGCCGGCCGCCTCCTGGGCGAATTCGCCGGAGAGCCGCGACAGCACCTGGCGGTCGATCGAGATGCCGCGCCGCTCCATGTCGGCGAGCACGCGCAGCAACGGCCGCTCCAGCGTCTCATAGACCGTCAGCACATGCTCGGCGGCGAGCCGCGGTTTGAGCACCTGCCACAGCCGCAGCGTGACATCGGCGTCTTCGGCGGCATATTCGGTCGCCTTGTTGATCTCGACGCAATCGAAGGTGACCTTGCTCTTGCCGGCCTTGGTTACCTCGTTGAAATCGATGGTCTCGTGATCGAAATAGCGCCGCGCCAGGGGATCGAGGCCGTGATCGGAGCGGCCGGCATCGACCACATACGACATCAGCATGGTGTCGTCGTAGGATTCGATGGCGATGCCGCGCACGGCGAAAATCTGCCAGTCGAATTTCAGGTTCTGGCCGATCTTGAGGACGCCCGGATCTTCCAACAACGGCTTCATCGCATCGAGCGCATCGCGTTCGAGAATCTGATCGGGCGACTTCTCGCCCTGGAACAAGCCGCCGGCGGTGCCGTCGCCGCCCTGGCGATGCGAGAGCGGCACGTAGCAGGCATCGTTCGGCCCGAGCGCGAGCGAAAAGCCGCAGAGCTCGGCCTGCATCGGATCGAGCGAGTTGGTCTCGGTGTCGATGCCGATGAAACCTTGATCGCGCGCTCGCTCGATCCAGGCTTTGAGCCGCGGCAGATCGCGGACGGTTTCGTATTTGCTGCGATCGAATTTCTGTTGGTGGGCGCTGTCGAGACGCGCTGCCGCCAACGCCTGCGGGGTGAGCGCGCCTGGCACGGCCGCGGAGCTCCCTCTCCCGCTTGCGGGAGAGGGCGGGGTGAGGGCCGGCTTGCTCGGCGCGGCCGACTGGCCCCCTCCAGACGCGCTTCGCGCGTCATCCTCCCGCGCATGCGGGGGAGGAGATGAGGCAGCACCACGCACCGAAAGCCTCGCATCCGGCTCGATTTCGCTTGCCTCGATACCGCCGAATTCCGCGACGCGCCGGGTCAGCGAGGAAAACTCCATGGCGCGCAAAAAGGCGATCAGCCGCTTATAGTCGGGATCGTGCACCGCGAGATCGCCGATCGGAACGTCGAGCTTGACGTGGCCGTCGAGTGTGACGAGCTTTTTCGACAGCCGCGCCAGTTCGGCATTGTCGATGAGCGATTGCCGGCGCTTTTCTTGTTTGATCTCGCCAGCGCGCTTGAGCAGCGTCTCGAGATCGCCGTATTCGCCGATGAGCTGCGCCGCGGTCTTGACGCCGATGCCCGGCACGCCCGGCACGTTGTCGGTCGAATCGCCGATCAGCGCCTGCACCTCGATGACTTTTTCGGGCGGCACGCCGAATTTCTCGATCACCTCGGCGCGGCCGATCTTCTTGTCCTTCATGGTGTCGAACATGATGACGCCGTCGTCGACAAGCTGCATCAAATCCTTGTCCGACGACACGATGGTCGCGGTGGCGCCGGCTTCGCGCGCCTGCCGCACATAGGTCGCGATCAGATCGTCGGCCTCAAAACCTTTTTGTTCGAGGCAGGGAATGTCGAAGGCGTGGACCGCCTCGCGCACCAGCGGGAATTGCGGCCGCAGATCGTCGGGCGGATCGGGGCGATGCGCCTTGTATTGGGGATACATCTCGGTGCGGAAGGTTTTCTCCGAGAGGTCGAACACCACGGCGAGATGGGTCGGCTTCTCGTCTTCCTTCATGTCGCGCAAAAGCTTCCACAGCATGTTGCAGAAGCCGAACACCGCATTGAGCTGCAGCCCGTCGGATTTGCGGGCGATCGGCGGCAGCGCGTGATAGGCGCGGAAAATGTAGCCGGAGCCGTCGACCAGGAAGACGTGGTCGCCCTTCTTCACGGGCGCGGCGGCCAGCGGCTTAGGCGCCTTTTGCGAGGTCTTTTGTGCTGTGGGCATGTTGCCTCGTAATATAGGGAATTGCCGTCATTCCGGAAGCCGCAAAGCGGCTGTCCGGAATCCATAATCACAGCCTGTGCAGAACTGGCGCAGAGGGCCAAATTCCGATGGTAGTGATTATGGATTCCGGGCTCGCGCTTTTCGCGCGCCCCGGAATGACAAAGAGCGACACTGTGGACTACTCCCCGCTGCCGATCGATGAGGCCCTGCCCCGCCTGACCGCGGCGCTACGCGCGGGCAATACCGCGGTCCTCGTGGCGCCGCCCGGCGCCGGCAAGACGACGCGGGTGCCGCTCGTGCTCACCAAGGAAGAGTGGGCGCGCGACCGCCGCATTCTGGTGCTCGAACCGCGCCGGATCGCCGCGCGCGCCGCCGCCGAGCGCATGGCGCACATGCTCGGCGAGCGCGTCGGCGAAACCGTGGGCCTGCGCGTGCGCTTCGGCTCAAAAGTCTCGCGCAAGACCCGGATCGAAATCGTCACCGAAGGTATTTTCACCCGCCTCATTCTCGACGACCCGATGCTCGATGGCATCGCCGCCGTGCTGTTCGACGAATTCCATGAGCGCTCGCTCGATGCCGATCTTGGTCTCGCTCTGGCGCGCGATGCGCAACAGGGGCTGCGCGAGGATCTGAAACTCCTGGTGATGTCGGCGACCATCGACGGCGCGCGCGTCGCGGATCTATTGGGCGGCGCACCGGTGATCGAAAGCGAGGGCCGCGCCTTTGCGGTCGAGACCCGCTATGCTGGGCGCGAGCCGGGCGCCATCGAACCGCAGATCGCCGAAACGATTGCGCGCGCGATGCGGGCCGATCCCGGCTCGCTGCTGGCGTTCCTGCCCGGCGCCGCCGAAATCCGCCGCACCAAGACGCTCCTCGAAACCCGCGCCGATCCGGCGACCGATGTGGTCGCGCTCTACGGCGCGCTGTCCGGCGAGGAGCAGGATCGCGCCATCCTCCCGGCGCCTGCCGGCCGCCGCAAGATCGTGCTGGCGACATCGATCGCCGAAACCTCGATCACCATCGAGGGCGTTCGGATCGTCGTGGACTGCGGCCTCGCGCGCGTCCCGCGCTACGAGCCCGATGTGGGCGTGACGCGGCTCGAAACCGTGCGGGTATCGCGCGCAGCGGCCGATCAGCGCCGCGGCCGCGCCGGCCGCACCGAGCCCGGCGTCTGCTATCGGCTGTGGGACGAGCCGCAGACTGCGGCGCTCGAAGCTTTCGCGCGGCCGGAAATCCTCGCCGCCGACCTTTCATCTTTCGCGCTCGACCTTGCGGCCTGGGGCGCGCAACCGGAGAAACTTTCCTTTCTCGATCCGCCGCCGCGCGCGGCGCTCGACGAAGCAAAAGCGCTGCTCGCCGAACTCGGCGCCATCGATGGCGACGGCCGCATCACCGATGAGGGCCTGCATCTGCGGCGTTTGCCGCTGCCGCCGCGGCTCGCCCGCATGGTGGTCGATGCGGCAGCCGTGGGCGAAGCATTGCAGGCCGCCGAGCTCGCGGCCTTGATCGGCGAGCGCGGGCTCGGTGGCGATGATCTCGACCTGCGCGAACGACTGAACGCGCTGCATCGCGACCGCTCGCCGCGCGGGCGGGACGCGCGCGCCATGGCGGAGCGCTGGGCGGAGATTGCTTCACCTCGCTCCCCCCCTGCGGGGGAGGGCCGGGGTGGGGGGTCGAGAGGTAGTGTGAAAGCGACGATGGGTGCAGATCAAGCTTCGACGCCTGTGCGTCCCCTCTCGACCCCCACCCCCATCCCCTCCCCACAAGGGGGAGGGGAGGAGTTGTCCGTCGGCGCGTTGCTTGCGCTCGCTTATCCGGAGCGCATTGGTAAGAACCGCGGCGGCGGAACCGGGGCGTTCCTGTTGGTCAACGGCCGCGGCGCCAATGTCGATCGCGTCTCGCCGCTCGCGCGCGAGCCGTATCTCGCGATCGCTGAATTGACCGGCAGCGCAGCGCTTGGCCGCATCCTGTCAGCCGCGCCGATCACGCTCGCCGAGATCGAGGCACGCTTTGTTGATCGCGTCACCACCCAGGACGAGATCACGTTCGACGCCGGAAGCTTGAGCCTGCGCGGGCGCAAAAGCCGCCGCCTCGGCGCCATCGCGCTTGCCGATCGGCCGATGCCGGTCGTTGCCGACGACGCTACCGCGCGACAGCTCGCTGAAGGTATTGCGGCGGCGGGCATCGATCGGCTGCCTTGGAGCAAAGCGCTTAAGCAATGGCGCGACCGCGTCGTGTTCCTGCGCGCGAGCGAAGGCGATGAATGGCCGGATTTGTCCGACGCGGCGCTGGCGAGGAACGCACGCGACTGGCTCGCGCCCGCGCTCGCGGGCAAGACCGCAATTGCCGATCTTGCGGCGGATGCATTGGCCGAAGCGCTTCACACTCTCCTGCCGTGGGCGCTCAAGCGCCGGCTCGATGCCGAGGCGCCGACTTATTTCGAAGCGCCGACCGGCACGCAGGCGCCGATCGACTACGAGGCGGAAGGCGGCCCAAAAATTTCGATCCGGGTGCAGGAGCTGTTCGGGCTCGATCGCCATCCCGCCATCGCGGGCGGCAGAATTCCGCTCCTCATCGAGCTCCTGTCGCCGGCGCACCGGCCGGTGCAGATGACGCGCGACCTGCCCGGTTTCTGGCGCGGCAGCTATGCGGCGGTGCGCAGCGAGATGCGCGGGCGTTATCCGAAGCATCCATGGCCCGACGATCCGATCGCGGCGACGGCGACACGGCGGGCGAAGCCGAGGGGGAGCTAGAGCCCAGGACGCCCATCACAGGCGCGAGCGTAAGTTTGTTTGATTGGAGGCAAAACCCGGCGCAGTGGGTCCAGTTGTCCACATTGTTACAGGGTGTGCGATTCGAGACAGATTCAAAAAGCACACTTTGTTTAGTTAACAGCGCGGGCGCGAATTATGGCTCCCAGGCCAAGCGCCCGTGCTTGTCGTGTGTGAAGACCCCAGCTGGCCCCCACCGCTGGGGTCTTTTTTTATGTCCCGCAGCGGAGCAGGTATCCAAATACGTAGAGCGCTTGGGGCCCAATGTCCACCGGCGTCCCGGCCGGCATTGTGGATAGTACGTATAAAATCTGGTCCAAAAAATGCATGTTGTGGAGATGGCGGGGTCCCCGATGCATCTCGATGGCCTATCCCATAACATGGCGCGCCAATGCCGATTCTCAGCGTCAGACACGTCACGACCTACCACTATAAGCGGCCGGTGACATTCGGCGAGCATCGGATGATGCTGCGGCCCCGCGACGACGATGATCAAAAGGTTATCGAGACGGAGATCGAAATTACCCCCCGCCCGGAACAAATTGCCTGGGCGAAGGATAGCTTCGGCAATCACGTGGCGACGGCTCATTTTGGCCGCCGGGCCCGCGAGCTTCGTTTTGTCAGCAGGATTCGCATCGACCACCGGTCGCGCGATTTCAGCGCATCGAGCATAGCGAATTCCGCCCGGACCTATCCGTTCACCTATGCGCCGGAAGATCGGCCCGGTCTCGAATGTTTCATGGAGCCGGTGTCTCCGCATCCCGCGATCGATCGCTGGAGCGCCAAGTTTTTCGATCGACACGGGTCTGCCGACACGCACGAACTGCTCTGCGAGATGACGCGGACCATCAGGCGGACCTTCAAACACGTTTCACGGCACGAAAAGGGAACCCAGGATCCCGCCTCGACGCTCGATCTCGGCAGCGGCAGTTGTCGTGACCTCGCCGTGCTGATGATGGCGGCGCTCCGCGCCCGCGGCATCGCCGCCCGTTTCGTGTCCGGCTATCTGCATCTTGCCGATGACGACGACGCTGCCGAGGGCGGCAATACCCACGCCTGGGTCCAGGTCTACGTGCCCGGTCCTGGCTGGATCGACTTCGATCCGTCCGGAGGCAGTGTCGGCAATGGAAATCTGGTCCGCGTCGCGGTCGCGCAAGATCCGCGCGAGGCAATCCCCCTGCACGGCACGTGGTTCGGGACAGCGGCGGATCATCTCGGCATGAAAGTCGCCGTCAAGGTCACCGCGGCATTGACGACCGACCTATCGTGACGACGCTGTGTCGCAAGGTCGCGCCGTTATTGCGGCGGCACTTCGTCCGCCCAGACGCGAAACTCCGACAAAAGTCCCGGACCGAAGGTGTGCGTTAGCGGGACATCCGCGGCATCGCGGCCCTGCGCGATAAGGATACGCCCGATCCGGGCGGTATTGTTGCGCGGGTCGAAAGTGCGCCAGCGGCCGCCGAGATAGACCTCGATCCACGCGGCAAAATCATTGGGCGGGTACGGCGGCGGCAGACCGACATCGGTCAGATAACCGGTGCAGTAGCGAGCCGGGATGTTCAAGCAGCGGCAAAATGTGATGGCGAGATGCGCGTAGTCGCGGCACACGCCGTGACGCTCGCCGTAGGCTTCATGCGCCGTTCTGGTGGCGCGAGAATGCTCGTAGCCGAATGTGATGTGATTGTGGACGAAGTCACAAACCGCCTGGACCCGCGGCCAACCGGGCGGCGTATGTCCGAACAGCCGCCACGCCTCGTCGGCCAGGCGATCGGTCTCGCAATAACGGCTGCCCAGCAAAAACAAGATGACTTCCGCCGGCAAGTCCCGGACCTGGTGCTGCAGAGCGTGCAGATCGAACGGGTCCGGCGCGCCCGAATCGCGAATGACAGAGTCCGTGCCGAGGCGAAAATACCCTGAAGGCGCAACGAGCCGGTTGCACCAATTGCCAAAACTGTCGCGGTAGGCTTCCACGGGAACCGGCGGCTCGGTTATCAGATAATCGGGACGCTCCAGTTCCGAAACGCGCGAAAAATGCACGTTCAAGGTGACGATCATCGGCGTTATTTGCGGAAACTCGAAGTGGAGATCGCAACCGAGATGGATACGCATGGTATCACGCCACCGGCTTGAGTTCTTTGGTATCGACTGCCTGGCAGGAAGGGCAGACGAAGATCAGTTGTTCCCGACGCACGCCAAATTTCAAGATCGTGCGGGAGTGCTTCATGGTGTCGCCACAGCAGACGCACACGAGGGTCGGTGGCCCTGCCGGGTATCCGAGTGAGCTTTCGACCGCAGAAGATGATGGCGGGTAATGCAGCATCAGCTACTCCCTTGAACAGGCGGGAGCACTACCGGACTCTCAGCCATCGACGCCTGTTACAAGGCCGTTGCCGGTGATCAACTATATGTAAGCTCGATTGGGACAATTGCGAGCTTAAGTTTTAAACAAAAGGCACGCTCTTTGAGCGGCATCCGAGAGATAAGCCCCAAGCTCCTCCACCCGACGATCCGAGCGCGACGCATTCGAGCAATCCCTTTAGCACTTCGCTTACCGTCGGGCGGCAAACCGTGGCCCGTCCAGCCCGCTGTTAGCCCATTATTCGCCGTTACCGGGTGAAATGCCGCCAAACAGCGGGTCTCATCGCCATGCGCTCCGTCATCAGCTTCGCCATTCTCGCGCTGGTCGCGAGCGTTGTTGTGCCGCGTTATGCCTCGCAGATGCATGCGGGCGCTGCGGCCCCGAGCCTCATGACGGCGCATCCGGTCGCATCGTCCGATGCCGCGCCGTCGAATTCGCGCTCGGTGGTGATCCCGCCCGGGCGCAACGGCCATTTTGAGGTCGAAGGCCGCGTCGACGGCCGGCGCCTCGATTTCATGGTCGACACCGGCGCCTCGGTGATCGCGCTCACCGAACGCGACGCGGCCTCGCTCGGCATCCATCCGTCGCATAGCGACTACACCGCCGCGGTGCGAACCGCGAACGGCACCGTACGCGCCGCGCCGGTCGAACTGAACATGGTCGAGATCGATGACCTCGTGGTGCACAATGTCGCCGCCATGGTGCTGCCGGAGGGGGCGCTGTCCGACAATCTTCTCGGCCTGTCGTTCCTGCAGCGGCTGCGGCGTTTCGAATATGCCAATGGCAAGCTGGTTCTGGAGCAGTAGCCGCTGTCATTCCGGGGCCGAGCGCAGCGAGGAGCCCGGAATCCATAACCACTGTTCACGCAAATAGTGTCACGGCCTACTTTCACATCACAATCCGTGATTATGGATTCGGGCCCGCGGGCTTCGCCGCGTGCCCGAATGACGAAGACGCAACCTTTCCCACGCCCTGCCGTTTACGCTATGGCTGTCGGGCCCCACTCGATTCAAACCGGTTCTCCCATGTTTCCCAAGCCGAAACCGTCGCTCAAGCCGAACACTTACGCCTATGAATCCGAGCCGATGGTGAAGGCCACCGGCTTCCGCGAATATGACGCGCGCTGGCTGTTCGGCAGCGAAATCAATCTGATGGGTGTCGAGGCGCTGGGCCTAGGCCTCGGCACGCTTATCCACGCGCTTGGCGTCAAGCCGCATATCGTCACCGGCCACGATTTCCGCTCCTATTCGGCGTCGATCAAAATGGCGCTAACAACCGGCCTGATCGCCGCCGGCTGCAAGGTCTATGACATCGGCCTTGCGGTGACACCGATGGCCTATTTCGCGCAATTCGACCTCGACGTGCCCTGCGTCGCCATGGTGACGGCCTCGCATAACGACAATGGCTGGACCGGGGTGAAGATGGGCGCCAACCGTCCGCTGACTTTCGGGCCCGACGAGATGACGCGGCTGAAGAACATCGTGCTCAACGGCGAATACAAATATGCCAGCGGCGGCGGCTATGAATTCGTCGCGGATTTTCCGGCCCGCTACATCGCCGATCTCACCAAGCGGCCGAAGCTGAAGCGGCACCTGAAGGTGGTCTGCGCATGCGGCAACGGCACCGCCGGCGCCTTTGCGCCGCAGGTGCTGGAGGCCTTCGGCTGCGAGGTGGTGCCGCTCGATTGCGAGCTCGACCACACGTTTCCGAACTACAATCCGAATACCGAAGACATGAAGATGCTGCATGCGATGCGCGACGCCGTACTGGCGCACAAGGCCGATGTCGGCCTCGGCTTCGACGGCGACGGCGACCGCTGCGGCGTGGTCGACAACGAGGGCGACGAGATCTTTGCCGACAAAGTCGGTGTCATGCTGGCGCGCGACATCTCATCCAACCACAAGAACGCGCTGTTCGTCGCCGACGTAAAATCGACCGGCCTGTTCATGACCGATCCGGTGCTGATCAAGAACGGCGCCAAGACCGACTACTGGAAGACCGGCCATTCCTACATGAAGCGCCGGGTCAACGAGATCGGGGCGCTTGCCGGCTTCGAGAAGTCCGGGCATTTCTTTTTCAACAAGCCGTTCGGCCGCGGCTATGACGACGGGCTGATCTTCGCTGCCGCGGTCTGCGACATGCTCGACCGCAATCCGGAAAAGAGCATGGCGGATCTGAAAAACGCACTGCCGAAAACCTGGGGCTCGCCGACCATGTCGCCGCATTGCGCCGACGAGACCAAATACGGCGTGGTCGACGCGGTGATCAAGCACTTCGAAGCGGAACAGAAGCACGGCAACAAGGTCGCGGGCCAAAAGATCCGCGATCTCGTCACCGTCAACGGCGTCCGCGTCACGGTGGAAGACGGCACCTGGGGCCTGGTGCGCGCCTCTTCCAACAAGCCCGAGCTCGTCGTCGTGGTCGAAAGCCCGGTCTCGGAAGCGCGCATGCGCGAGATGTTCAAATCGGTCGACGCCGTGCTGCGTACCCACAAGGAAGTCGGCGAATATAATCAGACGATCTGACCTCCACCCCGTTTTCACGGGGGATGATTACACTTCCTGATAGACGTCGATCTCGAGGCCGCCGGGGAACATGGTACGCCACCCCTGTAAAAAGACCTGCATCCGCGCATCGCCGGCAAGCCGCTGGCGATTGAGCTCCCAGCCCTCGTCAGCTTCGTATTCTATGATCTGGACGAATTTGGTCGGATCGTCGACGTTTTGCAAAAGCCGCACGACAGCATTGCCGAACATCTGATACATCGGCGCCGCGGCCTTGATCATGGTGATCAGATGGCTCGAATCCGGCGTCGGCAGCGTGAAACGCAATTGCAGGGTTCGCCGCACCTTCGGATCGTCGTCGCTCATCGCCGCGCTTCCTTCCCCTGGATCAGCATAGTCTTATCCCGAAATCGCTGTCCACTTTTCGGGATCATGCCCGGGAAAACTTTTCGCGGAACCGGTGCGCCGGATAAACGCCGAGGATTTTAAGCGACTTCGGCTGCGAGACGAACTCCAATTCCTCCAGCGCCAGTTCGAGCGCCCGATGCTTCGGGTGGCCCTGCACGTCGGCGTAAAACTGGGTCGCCGCAAAGCTGCCGTCCACCATATAGCTTTCGAGCTTGGTCATGTTGACGCCATTGGTGGCGAAGCCGCCGAGCGCCTTGTAGAGCGCGGCCGGAATATTGCGCACCTGGAATACAAAAGTGGTGATCACGCGGGCTTCTTTCTGGCCCGCCCATTTGGGCTCGCGCGCCAGAACGACGAAGCGCGTGGTATTATGCTTGGCGTCGGCGACGTCGGTTTTCAAAATCCGCAAGCCGTAAATCTTGGCCGCGAGCTTGGTCGCGAGCGCCGCCCGGGTCACGTCGCCCGATTCCGACACCTCGCGCGCGGCGCCCGCCGTATCGGCGGCGACCACCGCTTTGACGCCGAGCGAGCGGATAATGTTGCGGCACTGCCCCAAAGCGTGGACATGGCTCTCGACCGTCTCGATGGTTTTCAGCGTCGCGCCCTTGAGCGCCATGAGCTGATGCTGCACCGGCAGGAACCATTCCGCCACGATATGGAGCCGCGATTGCGGCATCAGATGGTGGATATCGGCAACCCGGCCAGCGAGCGTATTGTCGATCGGAATCATGGCAAGCGCGGCGCGGCCGGTGCGGACCGCCGCGAAGGCATCCTCGAAGGTCGCGCAGGGCAGCGGCTCATAGCCGGGATAGGCCTCCTTGCAGGCGATATGCGAATTCGCCCCGGGTTCGCCCTGGAAGGCAATCTTCTTGCGTCGGCTCATTCTGCCCGTGCTGCTCTTGGCCATTTTACCTGTTCATCAATGCGCGCTTGCCGCGCCGCGACCCGTTAGCACGGCGCGCGCGCGTTCCAAATCCTCGGCCGTATCGACGCCGAGCGGCACGGTGTCGACAAGCTCGATGTCGATCCGCATGCCGGCCTCGAGAGCGCGCAACTGTTCGAGCTTTTCGCGGCGTTCGAGCGGTGACGGCGCGAGCCCGACGAAGCGCTCCAGGGCGTCGCGGCGGTAGGCGTAAAGCCCGATGTGATGATAGAGCGGCCCGTCGCCAAAGGGCGCGGTCGCGCGGGTGAAATAGAGCGCGCGCAGCCGCGACGGCGCCACGGGCGTCCCCACCACTTTGACCACATTCGGATCGGTGCGCTCAGCGTCACGCCTGATCTCGGCTGCGAGCGTCGCGATGGCGACCGCGGGATCGGCCAACGGCAGGAGCGCGGCCGCGATCACGGCGGGCTCGATCGTCGGCAGGTCGCCCTGCAGATTGACGATGAATTCGGCGCGGCGCTGCGAATCGACCAGGCCGAGGGCCTCGAATATGCGGTCGGAGCCGGAGGCGTGATCGGCGCGGGTCATGACCGCGCAGCCGCCGGCCTTATCCACAACGGCGGCGATCTCCGGCGCGTCGGTCGCGACCACGACCGGACCAAGTTCGGCGGCCAGCGCCTGACGCAGCACATGCACGATCATCGGCTGGCCGGCGATATCGGCAAGCGGCTTGCCCGGCAGCCGGGTGGCGGCCATGCGGGCGGGAATGACAATGAGAACATCGGCCATCGGCGAAGCCCGAACCTGCTTATACGGGTTGCAACAGGCCCGGCAAACTGGCTAATTGTGCAGTGCCCACCTCTTCCCGCTGCGGAGCCTTCCAGCGATGAATTCGTTCGAACTCAACAAGATTCTTGGCGCGCTGTTGGGGACCTGCCTGGTCCTGGTCGCCGTTCATATCGCCTCCGGTGCCATCTTCAACCCCGAGCCGCCGGCGAAGCCGGGCTACGAAATCGCCGTGAAGGCCGAGGGCCCACAGAGCGGAGCCGCGCCCGCGGCGCCGGCCGAAACCCCGATTGCGACACTGCTCGCGAGCGCATCGGCGGACCGCGGCGCCAACGTCGCCAAGCAGTGCCAAGCCTGCCATAACTTCCAGGAGGGCGCCGGCGCGAAAGTCGGCCCCGATCTCTATAATGTCGTCGGACGTCAGGTCGCCTCGGTAGCGGGATTCAATTATTCGGCGCCGCTGAAGGCCAAGGGCGGCACCTGGACGTTCGATGAATTGAACAAGTGGCTGACCAAGCCGAGCGCCGACGTTCCGGGCACGGCGATGACCTTTGCGGGCCTCAGCAACGAGAAGCAGCGCGCCGATGTGATCGCCTACCTCGATAGCCTGTCGCCCAGTCCTGTTCCCCTGCCGAAGGCGGAGAGCGCCACGGCACCGGCCAACCCGCCAGCGGCTGGCGCCAGTCCGCCGCCTGCCGCGCCCGCAAACACGCCGGCCGCACCACCGAGCGGTTCCGAACCGGCCAAGCAATAGCGAACCCGTTATGCAGGGAGCGTCGCAAGCCGCTGCGGCGGCTTGCGGGCTCAATTCGTCGCGGTGCACACCGGCATACTGGCGCTGTCATATAAAAGACGGATAATGACGGCCATCGACTGCCTCATGCAGGATTGGAGATGCCGGTGAACCGCCGATCGTTACTGAGTTCCGCTTTGCTCGCGCTGACAGCGCGAGGCCTGCCGTTGCCTGCATGGATCGCGCCCGCGCTCGCCGAAACCCCGGCGCAGGGGAAAAAATGGCTGCATGGCATATCGCTCTATGGCGAGCTCAAATATCCGTCCGGCTTCAAGCAATTCGACTATGTGAATGCGAAGGCACCCAAGGGCGGCATCGCGCGGCTCGTCGCCATCGGCACATTCGACAATTTCAATTCCATTGTCGCCGGCGTCAAAGGCTCGCTCGCCGCCGGCACTGATCTGTTCAGCGAAACTCTCGCGGTCGGCTCGCTCGACGAAATCTCGAGCGCCTATGGGTTGATCGCCGAGGCGGTAAGCTATCCCGCCGACTTTTCCTCAGCCTCCTATCGCTTGCGCGCCGAAGCGAAGTGGCACGACGGCACGCCGATCACGCCGGACGACGTGATCTTTTCCTTCGACGCTTCGAAGAAATACAGTCCGCAGCAGGCCTCCTATTTTCGCCACGTCACCAAAGTCGAGAAGACCGGCGACCGCGAGGTCACCTTCACCTTCGATGGACCCGGCAACCACGAACTGCCGCAGATCATCGGCCAGCTCAGCGTGTTGTCCAAAGCGTGGTGGGAAGGCACCGATAGCAACGGCAAACAGCGCGACGTCGGCGCGACCACGCTCGAACCGCCGCTCTGCAGCGGGCCCTATCGCATCAAGGATTTCGCCGCCGGCCGCAATATCGTCTACGAGCGGGTCAAGGATTACTGGGGCAACGCCGTCAACGTCAATGTCGGCACCGGTAATTTCGATGAACTGCACTTCGAATATTTCCGCGACACCACCGTCGCGCTCGAGGCCTTCAAGGCCAATACGGTCGACTGGCGAACCGAGAACAGCGCCAAGAATTGGGCCACCGCCTACGATTTTCCGGCGGTCGCCGACAAGCGCGTCATCCGCGAGGAATTTCCGATCCGCAATATCGGGGTGATGCAGGCTTTCGCCTTCAACATCCGGCGCGAAAAATTCGCCAATCCGCGAGTGCGGCTTGCCTTCAATTACGCGTTCGATTTCGAGGAAATGAACAAGCAGATTTTCTTCGGGCAGTATAAGCGGATCGCGAGCTATTTCGAGGGCACCGAACTCGCGGCGACGGGCGTTCCCACCGGGCGCGAACTCGAGCTTCTGGAAACCGTGCGCGACAAGGTGCCGCCCGAGGTCTTCAAGAAGGCCTATATCAATCCGGTGAACGGCAATCCCGAAGCGTTGCGCAATAATCTGCGCGAGGCGGTACGGCTGTTCAAGGAGGCGGGCTACGAAGTTCGCGACCAGCAAATGGTCAACAGCAAGACCGGCGAGCCTTTCACGGTGGAATTCCTCGCCGAGGATCCGAATTTCGAACGCGTGTTCTTGTTCTATAAACCCTCGCTCGATCGCCTCGGCTTGAGCGTCACGGTGCGCACGGTCGATGAGGCGCAATATGTGAACCGCTTGCGCGGTTGGGATTTCGACATCATCACCTATGGCTGGTCGGAAACGCTTACGCCCGGCAACGAGCAACGCGGCTATTGGGGTTCGCAGGCCGCCGACCAAGCCGGCACCGATAACGTGATCGGCATCAAGAACCCCGCCGTCGATGCCATGATCGACCAGATCGTGTTCGCCAAGAACCGCACCGATCTGGAGGCGGCCACCCGCGCGCTCGACCGCATCTTGTTGTGGAACTTCTACGTCGTCCCGCAATGGTCCTATCCCTTTGTGCGCACCGCACGCTGGGATCGCTTCGGCCATCCCGAGCCGATGCCGAAATACGGCCGGGCGGCGTTCCCGACGGTGTGGTGGTGGGATGCGGAAAAAGCCGCAAAGACGGGCTAACCGGGCGGCATGAATCGGCCGACACGCCGGCATATCCTCAAAACGACGGCAAGCGCCGTTGCGGCATCGGGCCTTCTTCGCGCCGCCCCGTCGCCGGCGCTCGCCGACACCGGCTATTCGCACGGCCTGTCGGCGTTCGGCGATCTCGGCTATCCGCCGGATTTCCCGCATTTCAATTACGTCAATCCGAGCGCGCCGAAGGGCGGCAAATTCTCGCAAATCGGCCCCGACCAGCTCTACAATCAGAACTTTCTCACCTTCAATTCGCTCAACACCTTCATCCTCAAGGGCGACGCGGCGCAGGGCATGGAGCTGACCTTCGCCACGCTGATGGTGCGTTCCGGCGACGAGCCGGACGCCATGTATGGCCTCGCTGCGGCGAAGGTTTTGCGCTCGGCCGACGGCCTCACCTATAAATTCTCGATCCGGCCGGAAGCCACATTCCATGACGGCTCACGGCTCACGGCGCAGGATGTCGCCTTTTCGCTCAACATCCTGAAAGACAAAGGCCACCCGATCATCAGCCAGTCGCTGCGCGACTTCGCGGGCGCCGCGGCCGATGACGACACGATCGTCACGGTGAAGTTCGCCCCAAAGCGTGCCCGCGACGTGCCGCTCTTCGTCGCCGGCCTGCCGATTTTCTCGCGCGCCTATTATGCGGGGAAGGAGTTCGACCAATCGACGCTCGACGAGCCGCTCGGCTCCGGCGCCTACAGAGTCGGCCGCTTCGAGCCCGGCCGCTATATCGAATACCAGCGCGTCAAGGACTGGTGGGGCGCCGATCTGCCGGTCGGCCGCGGCCAGAATAATTTCGATACCGTGCGCTACGAATATTACCGCGACCGCGACGTCGGCTTCGAAGGCTTCTCCGCCGGCAATTATCTGTTCCGCGAGGAATTCACCTCGCGCTTCTGGGCGACGCGCTACGATTTCCCCGCGCTCAAGGACGGCCGCGTCAGGCGCGACGAGATCCCCGACGACACGCCGTCGGGCGCGCAAGGCTGGTTCATCAATACGCGGCGGCCGAAATTTAACGATGCGCGGCTGCGCGAGGCGCTCAATAACGCCTTCGATTTCGAATGGACCAACAAAAATATCATGTTCGGCGCCTATCTGCGCACCGTCTCGGTGTTCCAGAATTCCGACATGATGGCGCGCGGCGCGCCGAGCGCCGATGAGATCGCGCTGCTCGAGCCCTATCGGGCGCGGCTGCCGGCTGAGGTTTTCGGCGAGCCTTTTTCGCCGCCGGTCTCCGACGGCTCCGGGGAGGATCGCGCTCTGTTGCGCAAGGCAGCCCAGCTTCTGCTCGATGCCGGCTGCCCGGTCAAAGACGGCAAGCGCGTGCTGCCGAACGGCGAACCTCTAACCTTCGAATTTCTGATCGACGAGCCGTCGTTTCAGCCGCATCACATGCCGTTCATCAGGAATCTCGCGCTCATCGGCATCGACGCCACGCTGCGCATCGTCGATCCGGTGCAGTACCGGGCGCGGCGCGACGGGTTCGACTTCGACATTACCATCGACCGCTTCAGTTTCTCCTCGACGCCGGGCGAATCGCTGCGCTCGTATTTCACCTCGCAGGCGGCTGCACTGCAGGGCTCGAACAACCTCGCCGGGATTGCCGACCCCGTGGTCGATGCGCTGGTCGACGCCGTGGTGGCCGCCGATTCACGCCCCGCCTTGGTGACCGCCTGCCGGGCGCTCGACCGGGTGATCCGGGCCGGCCGCTACTGGATTCCGAATTGGTATAAGGCCTCCCACTGGATCGCCTATTGGGACGTTTTCGGCAGACCTGCGGCCCAACCGCGCTATTTCCGGGGCATCCCGGACACCTGGTGGTCCGACCCGGATAAAGCAGCCAAAATCCCGCGGTCGGGCTAGGGTGGTGCGTGATTTGCCGCGTGGTGTATGGTCGCTAGCCCGCCTGGAGTCGTCGTGCTGCCGTCATCCGGGTGCGACCACAATGAGCCTCGTTCAATTGCGGTACAAAAGTAACAACGCCTGGACGCAATGACCGCTTATATCCTCCGCCGCATCCTGCTCATGATCCCGACGATTTTCGGCATCATGCTCGTTACATTCGTCGTCATTCAGTTCGCTCCGGGTGGCCCGATCGATCATGTCATCGCCAAGCTCTCCGGAACCCATACCAGCGCCGGCGACTCAGTGACGGGCAGCGACCAGACGGACATCAATTCCAAAACCGAGACGCAATGACAGCCTATATCCTCCGCCGCATCCTGTTCATGATCCCGACGATTTTCGGCATCATGCTGGTTTCATTCGTCGTCATCCAATTCGCTCCCGGCGGCCCGGTCGAACGCGTCATCGCCAAGCTCTCCGGCACCGACACCGGCGCCACCTCGCGCATCTCCGGCTCCGCCAGCGGCGATTTCGGCGCCCGCGGCTCGGTGGCGGCCGGCGGCCAGATGGATCTCAACTCCAAATATCGCGGCGCCCAAGGCCTCGATCCGGCCTTCATCAAGAGCCTGGAAAAGCAGTACGGCTTCGACAAGCCGGCCTATGAGCGCTTTGCCATCATGATGTGGAATTATGCGCGCTTCGATTTCGGCAAGAGCTATTTTCGCGATATCAGCGTGTTGCAGTTGATCAAGGAAAAGCTGCCGGTCTCGATCTCGCTCGGCATTTGGATGACGCTGCTCAGTTATCTGATCTCGATCCCGCTCGGCATCCGCAAGGCGGTACGCGATGGATCGCCGTTCGATGTCTGGACCTCCGGCGTCATCATCGTCGGCTACGCCATTCCGGGATTTCTGTTCGCCATTCTGCTCATCATTTTGTTCGCCGGCGGCTCGTTCTTTCAGATCTTTCCGTTGCGCGGGCTGGTGTCGGAAGGCTGGTCAGAATTCCCGCTGTGGCAAAAAATCCTCGACTACTTCTGGCACTTGACGCTGCCGATCATCTCGATGGGGCTAGCCGCTTTCGCCACCATGACGCTTTTGACCAAGAACTCGTTTCTCGAGGAGTTGCGCAAGCAATATGTACTGACCGCGCGCGCCAAGGGCTGCTCCGAGACGCAAGTGCTTTACGGCCATATTTTCCGCAACGCCATGCTGCTCGTGATCGCGGGCTTTCCGGCCGCCTTCGTATCGGCCTTCTTTGCCGGCTCGCTGTTGATCGAAACCATCTTCTCGCTCGACGGCCTCGGGTTGTTGAGCTTCGAAAGCGTGTTCAATCGCGATTACCCGGTCGTGTTCGCCAATCTCTACATCTTCGCGCTGGTCGGCCTCGTCGTTAATCTGATCTCCGACCTGACCTATACCTGGATCGATCCTCGCATCGATTTCGAAACGCGCGAGGTGTGAGGTGGACGACAAGACGCGCGCCGACACCGATGTTACGGACACCGACGGCAAGCCGGTCGATATGCGGGACCTGATACCGGACGCCGAGCCGGCGGGTCCGCTCGGGCTTACTTTCCTGCCGCGTTTCGAGTTTTCGCCGATCAATGCGCGGCGCTGGCAGAACTTCAAAGCCAACGGGCGCGGCTATTGGTCGTTGTGGATCTTCATGATCATTTTCGTGCTCACGCTGTTTGCCGAATTCATCGCCAACGACAAGCCGATCTTCATCCACTACGACGGCAAGTATTATTTCCCGGTCATATTCACCTATCCGGACACCGAATTCGGCGACGTTCTCGGTACCGCCGCCGACTACCGCGACCCGTATCTGCAGAAATTTCTCGACGATCATCATGCCGTCGAGATCTGGGCGCCGATCCGTTTCTCCTACAAAACCATCAACGACCGGCCGCCGTCGGCCTTCCCGTCGAAACCGACTTGGCTCCTCACCCAGGCCGATTGCGATTTCGCCGCCAAGAACGGCTATGCGCCATGCGGCACGCTCGAGACCAACTGGCTCGGCACCGACGATCAGGGCCGCGATGTCCTGGCGCGGCTGATCTACGGCTTCCGCATCTCGGTCATGTTCGGACTGGTGCTGACCATCGTGTCGTCCGTGATCGGCATCGCCGCCGGCGCCGTGCAGGGCTATTTCGGCGGCTGGACCGATTTGCTGTTCCAGCGCTTCATCGAAATCTGGACCTCGGTGCCGGAACTCTATCTGCTGCTGATCATCTCCTCGGTGCTGGTGCCGGGCTTTTTCGTCCTGCTCGGGATATTACTTCTGTTCTCCTGGGTGCGGCTCGTCGGCCTGGTGCGCGCCGAATTCCTGCGCGGCCGCAATTTCGAGTACATCCAGGCGGCCCGCGCGCTCGGCGTCTCCAATAAAGTCATCATGTTCCGCCATCTCTTGCCGAACGCCATGGTGGCGACGATGACGTTCCTGCCGTTCGTGATGTCGTCCTCGGTGATGACGCTCACCGCGCTCGATTTCCTCGGCTTCGGCCTGCCGCCGGGCTCGCCGTCGCTCGGCGAACTCCTGTCGCAAGCCAAGGCCAATCTGCAGGCGCCGTGGCTCGGCCTCACCGGCTTCTTCACCGTCGCGCTGATGCTGTCGCTCTTGATCTTCATCGGCGAAGCGGTGCGCGACGCGTTCGACCCGCGAAAGACCTATGCATGAGTGACGAGCTTTGCCTCAGTGTCCGCAACCTCTCCATCGCCTTCCGCTCCGGCGGGCGCGAGACGCTGGCGGTCGATCGCATCTCGTTCGATATCAAGAAGGGCGAGTGCCTGGCGCTGGTCGGCGAGTCGGGCTCCGGCAAATCGGCGACCGCGCTGTCGATCCTGAAACTCCTGCCCTATCCGGCGGCGCGGCATCCGTCCGGCAGCATCCTGTTTCACGGCCAGGACCTGCTGCAGCTTGCCGAGCGCGACATCCGCAAAGTGCGCGGCGACGACATCACCATCGTGTTCCAGGAACCGATGACCTCGCTCAATCCGCTGCATACGATCGAGAAGCAGATCGGCGAGATCTTGCTGCTGCATCGCGGGCTGACCGGAGCCCCGGCGCGTGAGCGTACGCTTGAAGTGCTTACGCAGGTCGGCATTCCCGATCCGGCGACGCGGCTGAAGAGCTATCCGCATCAGCTCTCCGGCGGCCAGCGCCAGCGCGTGATGATCGCCATGGCGCTCGCCAATGAGCCCGATCTGTTGATCGCCGACGAGCCGACAACGGCGCTCGACGTCACGGTGCAGGCGCAAATCATCGCGCTGTTGAAGGAGATTCAGGCGCGGCTCGGCATGTCGCTTTTGTTCATCACTCACGATCTCGGCATCGTGCGTAAGATCGCGCAACGGGTTTGCGTGATGAAGGACGGCAAGATCGTCGAGCACGGGCCGGTCGAGCGCGTCTTCACCGCGCCGGAACATCCCTATACGCAGGCGCTGCTTGCCGCCGAGCCGAGGCCCGACCCGGCACCACCGCTACCCGACGCGCCGATGCTGCTCGAGACCGACCATCTCAAGGTGTGGTTTCCGATCACGGCGGGTCTGATGCGCAAGACCGTCGGCCACGTCAAAGCCTGCGACGGGCTGACCATCACCTTGCGCAAAGGCGAGACGCTCGGCGTCGTCGGCGAATCCGGTTCCGGCAAGTCGACGCTCGGGCGCGCCATCCTGCGGCTGATCTCCTCTGAAGGCACCATCGCCTATATGGGCACCAATCTGCAGGGCCTGAATTTCAAGGAGATGCGGCCGCACCGCCGCGACATGCAGATCGTTTTTCAAGACCCCTATGGCTCGCTGTCGCCGCGCATGTCGGTCGCCGACATCATCAAGGAGGGGCTGAAAGTCCATCAGCCGGACATGACCGACCGCCAACGCGACGAGAAGGTAATAAAGGCGCTCGAAGATGTCGGCCTCGATCCGATAATGCGTCACCGCTTCCCGCACGAATTTTCCGGCGGCCAGCGCCAGCGCATCGCGGTGGCGCGGGCGCTCGTGCTGGAGCCGAGCTTCATCGTGCTCGACGAGCCGACGAGCGCGCTCGACATGGTGATCCAGGCGCAGATGGTGGATCTCCTGCGCGATCTGCAGAAGCGGCACAATCTCACTTATCTGTTCATCTCGCACGATCTGCGCGTCGTGGCGGCGCTCGCCAGCAGGCTTCTGGTGATGCGGCACGGCCTCGTCGTCGAGGCGGGCGAGGCCGCGGAGCTGTTCCGCAACCCCAAGACCGACTATACCCGCGCGCTGTTTGCCGCGGCCTTCAAGCTCGAGAGCGCGCCCGAGGGCGTTGTCGGCCAGTAGCTCGCCCCCTCCCCTTCGGCGACCGGCAGCACCACATACGGCCGAGATGAAGATTTTCCGCTCAGTTATCCATCCAGCCGCGCTTGCGATCGCGCTCTTGCTCGCGGCCCCAATCGCCTGGGCGCAGACCCGCGACCGGTCGATGCAGGCGGTGGCGGAATTTCCGCTCAACGGCGACGACGGCCAGCGCGTTCCCAACCACAGCGTGAGCCTGGCGAAGCCGATCGACGGCCTGCCCGGCGTCGTGGTCGCCGCCAATCCGAACGGCAAGACGACGTTGGTCGAGTTCTACGATCTCAATTGTCCGTTCTGCCGGATCGCCTCGGCCGACGTCGCCGACATGGTCGACGTCGACCAAAACCTCCGCTTGGTTCTGGTGCCCTTTCCGGTTCTCGGCATCGCCTCGATCGCGGCGAGCCGCGTCGAACTTGCGGTAGCCAAACTCGGCACGCCCGCGCAATTTTATGATTTTCACCGCAAGATCTACGCGCAGCGCGGCACCACCGACGGCCAGCGCGCGCTCGCGGTGGCGCACGGGCTGGGCTTCGACGTGGCGGCTCTGACCAAGCTCGGCGACAGCGACGCCATCACCGCCATCATGAAAAACCACCTCATACTCGGCAATTCGCTCGGTCTTGCTGCAACACCCGCCTTCATCATCGCCGGCGTGGCCGTGCTCGGCTATCCGGGCCGCTATCGCTTGCAGGCCCTGGTCGACGCCGCGAGCACCTGCGGCAAGGTGCAGTGCTAATGGCGCATTAGTGCGCTAGCATTGGCTCTCCGACACGGCGGCAAAAGCGTGCGGACATTGTCGAGCGGGAGGAATTCACCATGAAACGCCACTGGGCCGCGTTGGCGGGATTGGGCTGCGCCGCGCTGTGCTGGGCGACGCCGGCCGTCGCCGAGACCGTCAAGATCATCGTGCCGTTCGCGGCCGGCGGCCCGGTCGATCAGCTGGCGCGCATTCTCACGCCTGAGCTCAGCCAGAAACTCGGCGCCGATGTGATCGTCGACGATCGCGGCGGCGCCGGCGGCGCCATCGGCTCGGAACTGGTTGCGCATGCGACGCCGGACGGCACGACGATCCTCCTCGCCAGCATGGGCTCGCAGGTGCTCGGCCCGATCCTCAAGACGCCGACGGCCTACGATCCGGTGAAATCGTTCGAGCCGGTGATGCGGGTGGGCGCGATGCCGTCCTTGCTGGTGGTGAACGCCCAGCTCGGCGTCAATTCGCTCGCCGAGCTGATCGCCAAGGCCAAAGAGCAAAAGCTCAGCTACGGCTCGGCGGGTCCCGGCACCACCATGAATATCGCGCTGGAAATGCTCAATGCCGCGGCCGGGGTGAAAATCACCCACGTGCCCTATCGGGGCGCGGCGCCAGCGCTCAACGATCTCCTCGGCGGCCACGTCGACATGCTCAATGCCGACATGCCGGTGCTGCTGCCGCTCGTCAAAGCCGGCTCCGTCAAGGCGCTGGCTCTGTTTGCGCCGGAGCGTTCGCCGCTCTTGCCCGACCTGCCGACCACCAAGGAGCTCGGCCTGCCGAGCGTCGTCATGCAAAGCTGGTACGGCGTTTTCCTGCCGGCCGGCGCGCCCACCGCGGTGCGCGACAAGCTCGAAAAGGCGCTGTTCTCGGTCATCGCCACGCCTTCCGTCGCGCAACGGCTCGCCGACAACGGCATGCACGGCCCGCTCGGCCACGAGGCCTTCGCGGCGCAACTCGACAAGGATTTTGCGACCTGGCCGGAGACGATCAAGACGCTGGGGATTACAGGGGAGTAGCAGCGAGGCAAGGCGGTTTTATTTGCTTTTGCCGAGCAATTCCGCGATCGGCGCGCCGGCGGCGATCTTGGCTTCGCGGATTTTTTCCGCGGCTGCGTTCTTCTGCGCCCTTTGCAAAATTTCCGCTGCGCGCTCAAGCGGGATGAAGCAGACGCCGGTTTCATCGGCGAGCACGAGGTCGCCCGGATGGACGGTGACGCCGCAGATCGTGACCGGCTTGTTCACGGCGACGGTCTCGACGCGCCATTTGCCGGTCAACGGGCTGACGCTCCTCGACCACAGCGGCAGCCCGATGGCGCGGGAATGATCGACATCGCGCGCGCCGCCGTCGACCACGGCGCCGATCTCGCCCTGGCGGTGGCCGATGGTCGCCGACATGCCGCCGAGATTCGAGACCTGATCGACGCCCTGCACGACGAGCACGTCGCCCGGCTCGGCGAGATTATGCGCCTCGATTTCGCCGAGACCCGAAACGCCGGCTTTGACCTTGTCGGGTACCGGCGCGCTCGCGGCGACGTTGTGGACGGTCAGCGCCCGGCCGATGACGCGCGCCTTGGGATCGTTGGGGCGCAGCACCGCCGCCGGTATGGCGCCGACGATGCCGAGTTCGTCCATGGCATCCGAGGCAATCCCGGTGAGATCATGCAGGGCGCGATAGCCGTCGAGTAACTCTTTTGGCAGCACCGGCAGATCCAGCATGCCGAAGGCGTCGGCTGGAAGCTTGCCGAGTGTTTGCTTCGGCATTGCGGCCTCAGAACCCGAACAGCCGCGCCGGATTGTCGACCAGCATCAGCTGGCGCGTCTTCGCGTCCGGCGCGATCTCGGGGATGAGATCGACGAGCTCGCCGTCGTTGGGAATGGCGTTGTGGTTGGGATGCGGCCAGTCGGTGCCGAAGACGACGCGCTCCGGCGCATGCATCGCCAGATCACGCGCGAACGGGACTGCGTCGGCATACGGATAGGCCTGTTTGCTGATGCGGTCGGTGCCCGACAGCTTGACCCAGACATTGCCGGTATCGAGCAGGCGGCGCAGCACCCCGAACGCCTTGCCCTTCAGGCCTTCGCCGACATCGACGCGGCCGATGTGATCGATCACGACGGTCGCATCGATCGACCGGATAAAATCGTACAATTCGACGAGGCCGTCGCCGCCGGTGTGGATGGCGATGTGCCAGCCATGCGGCTCGACCAACTCGATCACGCGGCGCATGTCGGGAAGCGGCATCGGCGGCCCGAGCCGCGGAAAAAAATGCAGCCGCACGCCGCGCACGCCGGCGTCGTCGAGCTTGTCGACTTCCTCCTGCCGCATCGTCGGCTGCAGCAGAGCGACGCCGCGATAACGGTCCGGTGCGGCGGCGAGGAGATCGATCAGCGCCGCATGATCGTTGCGGTGGCAGGTCGATTGCACGAAAACGCCGCGCTCGAAGCCGAGAAAACCGTGCAGGCGGAACAAATCCTCCTTCGGCGCATCGGTCGGCGTGAATGGCCGGTTCGGCGCATAGGGGAATTTGTTGTGCGGTCCAAAGACATGAAAATGCGAGTCGCAGGCGAGCGGCGGCAGCTTGAACCGCGGCTTTTTTGGATTCGGATCCGGCGGCGAGATCGTCGGCGTGAGGTCGTCGGGGCTGATGGCCATTATCGCAACTTTCGCATAATCAATCGCAGCGCACGGTCATGCCGCCGTCGACTACGATTTCGGTGCCGGTGATGAAGCGCGCTTCGTCGGAGGCGAGGAACAGAACGGCGGCTGCCGTGTCGCGGCCGTCGCCCATGAAGCCGAGCGGAATACGGCCGACGCGCGATTTAAGCAAGCTCTCGATGTCGCCGCCGGTGCGCTGCTTGGCAAGCCGCGCCTCGACCATCGGCGTATGCATCTGGCCGGGAATGACGGTGTTCACGCGGATACCCTTCGGGGCATATTGCACGGCGGTGACGCGCGAGAACTGGATGACAGCGGCCTTCGAAGTCGCGTAACCGATCTGCGGCGAGCCGGTGAAGCGGATGCCCGAACTCGACGAGGTATTGACGATGGCGCCGCCGCCCTGCTCGATCATCACGGGGATCGCGTGCCGGCAGGACAGAAACACGCTCTTGAGATTGTAGTCGATCTGCTTGTCGAAACTTTCTTCCGACATTTCGGCGGCGCCGCCCGCAGCCGAACCGCCGACATTGTTGACCAGGAGATCGACGCGGCCGAATTTTTTCCGGCAGGCCTCGACCATGAGGCCTACCTGTGCGTCGTCGAGCACGTCGCAGATATGGGTGGCGATCTCGCCGTCATTGCCGACGCGCTCGACCGTTTCGGTCATCGCATCGGCATCTTTGTCGACGGCAAAGACCTTGGCGCCCTCGCGCGCGAACAGCACCGCGGCGGCGCGGCCGTTGCCCCAGCCCGGTCCGATACATCCGGCGCCGACGATGAGCGCGACTTTTCCTTCGACACGACCCGGCATCGAGCGTTTCCCTCGCCCCCAGAGCGCGATCCCGAAAAGGGAACCCAATTTTCGGATAAGATCCGCTCAAATGAAGAATCCAGACCCCGATCCGATTCCACTGAATGGGATCAGGGTCTGGACGGCCTGGATGTTAGTGGAGGCGTGGCACGGGCGCCAGCAGTACCGGCGTACCGCAACGCCTGCTATTATGACGCAAAAGCCGTTCGGGGGGAGATCGATGTTCAGGCTGATCGCGAGCCTTGCTTTGGCGACCGTGGCACTCTGCGGCGCAGTTCTGGCGCAACAATCTTATCCGGCACGAACGGTGCGGCTCATTTTGCCGTTCGGTCCCGCCAGCGCCACCGACACCACGGCGCGCTTATTTGCCGACCGGCTGAGCGCCCGCTGGGGCAAGCCGGTGGTGGTCGAAAACAGGCCGGGCGGCGACGGCTTGGTCGCCATCAAGGCGTTCATCGATGCCCATGACGATCACACGCTGTTCTTCGGGCCCGCCGGCGCCTTTCTGGTTCATCTCTATGACGAAGGCGCGCCGCCGTACGATCCGCGCGACATCGTGCCCATCGTCGGCATCTATGTCACCGTGCTGGCGATCTCGGTGCCGGAATCCCTCCATATCAACACCATCGGCGAGCTCGTGGCGCTGGCGCGGGCCGAGCCCGGCAAGCTCAATGCCGCAGCGGCCTCGGGCAATTCGGATTTTCTGATTTTCGGCTTCATCAAGAATATGGGCCTGCAGATCACCCGCGTGCCGTACCGCGACATCATGCAGGCGCCGAACGATCTGATCGAAAACCGTATCCAGCTCCTGTCGACGTCGCTCGCCGTGGTGCAGCCGCTGGCGCGGGCCGGCCGCATCAAAGTCCTGATCGTGACCAGCAAGAAACGCGCGCAAAGCATGCCCGAGGTACCGACGGCGGCCGAGGCCGGCTACCCGGCACTGACCATGGAAACCGCGGGCGGTCTCTATGGACCGAAAGGCATGCCGCAAGATCTGCGCGAGAGCATCGCCGCTGATTTTCGCAAAGTCGCCGAGGGGGATCCGATCATCGAAAAGCGGCTGACCGACACCGGGCAGATGATGGTGCTGCGTGGACCGGCCGAATTCGGCCAAAGCATCCAGGAACAGAACGACCAATTGGCCGGCATCGCCAAGGTGCTGGGCATGAAGACACCGCAGTGAACAGCTCGGTAACGGATTCCGCCGAGCGATTGGCCAGTAAGGTTCCCGAGGTCACGCTCGTTTTCTGGATCATCAAGATTGCCGCGACAACGCTGGGCGAGACCGGCGGCGATACCGTGACCATGACGCTCGACTGGGGTTATCTTCTCGGCACGGCGCTGTTCCTGTCATTGCTGGTCGTGTTCGTCATCCTGCAGATTGCGGCGAACAAGTTCCATCCGTTCCTGTATTGGGCGACGATCGTCGCCTCCACCACGGCCGGCACCACCATGGCCGATTTTGCCGACCGCTCCTTGGGCATCGGCTACGCGGGCGGCGCTTCGCTCTTGTTCGTTTGCGTGATGGCAACGCTTGCGGCCTGGTATTGGTCGCTCGGTTCGATCTCGGTCGCAACCGTCGCCACGCCGAAAGTGGAAGCGTTCTATTGGCTCGCCATTACGTTCTCGCAAACGCTCGGCACCGCGCTCGGCGATTGGACCGCGGACGACACCGGGCTCGGCTACGACGGCGGCGCGCTGTTGTTCGGCGCGGGATTGATGGTGCTGGCGGCGATCTATTATTGGACTAATGTTTCGCGGGTATTTTTGTTTTGGGCAGCCTTCATTCTGACGCGGCCTTTGGGCGCGACCGTCGGCGATTTCCTCGACAAGCCGGTAAGCGACGGCGGCCTGGCCCTGAGCCGGCCGATCGCGACCGCTGTCATCGGCGTTTTCATGGTCGGCTGCATTATCATCCTGCCGCAGCGCGCCGGCCGGCATCCGCAAGGATAGCAGCCTGCGGTCACGCCCAGTTCAATCGCGCCAGGATGGCGCGTCCCATCACCCAGTCCTTGTCGCTCTCCGACAGAAAGCTCAGCTCTTCGGTGAAATGAGTGACGCGCTGGCGGTAGCTCGCTTTGGCAAAGGAGTTCGTCATGTCGGTCCCCCAATAGCAGCGCTGGGGGCCGTAGGCGTCGAACACGCGGTGCAGGTGCACGGCGACGTCGCGGAACGGATAGGGCTCCAACGAAACGCCGGGCGACCCCGACATTTTGATGCTGACGTTGGGATATTTGGCGAGCGCGACAGCCTGATCGATCGCCGCCGGTACAGAATTGTCCTTCGCCATGGCGCCGGTCAGACCCATGTGATCGATGATGAGCGTGAGCTGCGGATAGCGCTCCGCGATCGGGCCGAATTTCGACACCAGACCGGGTGCGAAAAACATGATCGGCAGTTTCGCTTTTTCGGCCGCCGGCCAGATCCAGTCGGCGGTGCCGTCCGACAGCCAGGGAGCGAAAGCACCGGTGAACAGGAGGCGAATGCCGAGCATTCCGGGCTGCTCTTTCCATGCCGGCAAGAGCGCCGCGGATTGTGGATTTTGCAACGGGATGCGTCCCATGACGTGGAAGCGGTTGGGATAACGCTGCGCGGCCTCCAGCGCATAGTCGTTGCGGTCGCCCGGCCACGACGGCGGCACGACCACCACGCGGTCGACGCCGGCTTCGTCCATCATCGGCACGAGCCGCTCGATGGTCATGGGCTCCGGAAGCTGCGGCGTCATGCCGGGCACCCAATGCCAATCCGCCGATTCCGCCTTCCACAGATGCACCTGAGCGTCCACGATCATGCGCCGCGCCGGCTGCGCCGCGGCGCGCTCCGACTGTTGCGCGGCGACCATCACGCTCCCGCTTGCACCGAGCGTGCCGTAAAGAAAGCTGCGACGGGACAGCATCTGCATTTCCTCCCCTGATTTTCTCTTGTTGCTTAGAATAACTTGATCGAACGCTCGGAGCTCACGCGCTGCGCACGCGGCGTTCGTGGAGATACCATCCCACGACGACGACGATGCCGAGAATGGCGCCGACGATCAGCACCATGATCAAGGCCGAATTCTCGATCCAGGCGATCGCCGGAATGCCGAGCGCCATGATGACGCCAAGGAGGCAGACCTGCCACGACAAGACATGCACACCCGCCGTAAAGGTGCCGAGCGACAGCAGGGTGAAAATCGCAAGCCCGGTGGCGCTGACGCTGAAATCCCGCTGCACGCTCGGCAGCAACATCAGGTTCATCACCACCAGGAATGCGAGCCAGTGCAGCACTTGCGTCCCGATCAGCCGCGTTCGCGCGGAGGTATCGTTGGCGTGCTGCCATCCGGAGGCGACGCAGACGAGCGCGATCAGCGGCGCCAAGAGCTCCCAATAGCCGGTAATCGGCTCCTTCGAAAAACTCGTATAGGCGACGCCAACGACAGTCAGGATCAGCACCAGGCTGAACGGCAGTTCTTTGACCCAAAAGCCGACATGCAGCAAATGGCGGTATCTGCCGCCTTGCGGAATCGGGGGGGCCGCCACAGCGCCGGCGGGTTCCGGGTCGAGGCTAGTCATGGCGTCTGCTCCAAGCCATTTCGGCAATCCAGCCGACTTCTTAGCAGTTTGCAAACCACTTGTACGTCATAACACGTGGGCCGGATTGAAGTGGCTGTCGTCCGGCGAAGGCAATCCAGCGCGTCCAGAATGGACGACTGGTCCGTTTTCCAAACCTCCAAACCTCAAAATCGCATGTCGGACGCCGGGACTTGCCCCGGCGTAACGATCCGTTTGACGCTCGTGATCGCGCTGCCGGCTGCGCCGATGCGCGCGACCGCGGCCGCCATTGGCTCGATGGCGACAGCCATATGGAATGCGTTGGCGTGAATGAGCGTGTCACGATCGCGCATGATGGCGACGTGGCCTTTCCAGAATAAGAGATCGCCGCGCTTGAGATCGGAGAGCACGGTGTGAGGAACAGGCGCACCGAGCGCCGCCTCTTGCATGTCGCTGTCGCGCGGGCACACCCTGCCGCAGGCCGTCAGCGCGACCTGCAGCAACCCTGAACAATCGAGACCGAACGAGGTTTTGCCACCCCACAGATAGGGCGTGCCGAGGAACCGTTCCGCCACCGCGACGAAATCGGATTCATTGTCGTCGATCATTTTCAGATGAGCCGCCGGCACGTAGCCGCCGGGTGGCGTCACCGCCAGGCGATCCTCAATGCGGAGGACGGCGATCCGCGCGCCAAGCGGCAGCCCCTCGAGCGGCGGAAATTTGATCGACGGCCCGGGAAAAACGAGCGTCCGTAACGCTGCCACTTTGTGGGTCGGGGGCGCGCCCTCTGCTGCGAGCGCATTCGACGGCAGCCAACCGACATAATTATCGGCATTGAGCTGGCCCCACGACCAGCCTTCGTCATTCATCTCGTACACCGTGACACGCTCGCCCTTGAGCGCCTCGGTTTCGAGCGGCGCATCGGGCCGCGGCGCGCGCCGCAGCGGCGCCTGCGGCTCGACAACCTCCATGACTCGGCCTTCGACAAAGCGCGCCGCCGCGACTTTGCCTTCCAGATGTTTTGCGGCGATTTCGGCGCGGGCCGGCGTGAGGCGGGGATCGTAGGCTGGCATCTCGGCGTCAGGCTCAGCCGTAACGCGCCGCGAGCAAGGCATAGAGCGCGCGCGCTGTCTGGCACTCGCCGCCCTCCGGCCGGCCGGCTTTGGCCGACGGGGTCCACGCGAACAGGTCGAAATGGATCCATGATTTCGCGCTGACGAAGCGGCGCATGAACAAAGCGGCCGTGATGGCGCCGCCCTGGCTGCCGCCGACATTATTAGTGTCGGCGACTTTTGATTCCAGCATCGACTCGTAAGGCCGCCACAACGGCAGCCGCCACAGCGGGTCGTTCTCGGATGCGGCGTGGGCCATCAGCTCACCCGAAAGCGCGTCGTCGTCGGTGAAGAATGCCGGGATGTCGGGACCAAGCGCCACGCGAGCGGCGCCGGTTAGCGTGGCGAAATCGGCAACCAGTTCCGGCTTGTCCTCGTCGGCAAGCGTCAGCGCATCGGCGAGCACCAGACGGCCCTCGGCGTCGGTATTGCCGATCTCGACCGTGATGCCCTTGCGCGACGGGTAAATATCGCGCGGCCGGAAACTCACCGCGGCGATGGAGTTCTCGACTGCCGGGATCAGGACGCGCAAGCGAACTTTCAGGCCGCGCGCCATGATCATATGCGCCAGCGCCAGCGCGGTTGCGGCCCCGCCCATGTCCTTCTTCATGTTCAGCATCGAGGCATCCGGCTTGATGTCGAGACCGCCGGTATCGAAACACACGCCTTTGCCGACCAGTGTGATGCGCGGATGCTTTGAGTCACCCCAGGTCATGTCGATCAGCCGCGGCTCGCCCGCGGCAGCGCGGCCGACGGCGTGGATCAGCGGGAAATTCTGGGTCAACAGGTCGTCGCCGACGACGACGTTGATGGTTGCGGCATGCCGCGAGGCAAGCTTGCGCGCGGCGTGCTCGAGCTGCGCCGGCCCCATATCGTTGGCCGGCGTGTTGATGAGATCGCGCGCCAGCGTCACGCCCTCGACGATGCGCTGCAAATCGTCGCGATCGACGCTTTGCGGCAATTCGAGCCTGACCGCGCGCGGCTCGGCCTTGCGATAGCGGGTGAAACGATAGGCGCCGAGCGCAAAGGCCAGCGCCGCGAGCCGCGCGTCATGCGGGGTATTGGCGAAGCGATAGACGCCGTCCGGCAACTGCGTCGTCAGGCGGCCGGGCAGGAACAGATCTTTGACGTCTTGCGCCCCCTCGAGCCCGAACAGCACGCCGCCGAGGCCTTTTTTATCGCCGCTCTTGCCGGGCAGCAGCAGAAAACGGCCGGATTTGGGTTCGAAACCCGCGGCGTCGGCGAAGGCGCAAGCGCCGGCGCTGAGCATTTTGCGCACCTCAGGATAACTCACCGCCGTGACGAACCAGACCGGCACGGCGTCCGCGGTGCCGCGGGCTACGAAGATCGCGTCCATGGAATAGCCTGCGCGTGAAGAGCTTGAATTCTGCTAGCACGCCGCCAGTCAGTGCGAAAGCGAAGCCCACCAGATCAGAGCCCTACGTGCGGGAGGGAAGCTTCGTCGCCTGCACCCGGCTGTGCCGTCTTCCGTAGAGCATATAGACGGCGAGCCCGATGACGAGCCAGCCGGCAAGACGAAGCCAGGTGTCGAGCGGCAGGCCGCACATCAAAAATACCGCCGACAGCGCGCCGAGCGGCGCGACCGCGTAGACCGCCGGCGCCCGGAACGGGCGCGGCAGGTCCGGCTCGGTGATGCGCAGCACCAGCACGCCCGCGCAGACCACCGCGAAGGCGAACAGCGTGCCGATACTGACCAGTTCGCCGACAAGGCCGATCGGCAATAGTCCGGCGAGGATCGTCACGATCGACCCGGTGAACAGGGTCGTGACATAGGGCGTGCGAAAACGCGGATGGATTTTTGCCGCAACCGGTGGAAACAAACCGTCATGCGCCATGGAATAAAGGATGCGCGGCTGACCGAGGAGTCCCACCAGGATCACCGAAGTCAGGCCCAGAATGATGCCGAGCTTGAGCATGGGCGCGAGCCAGGTCAGTCCGATCGCGTCGATGCCGACCGCAATGGGATCGGCGACGTCGAGTCTGTCGTAGGCGACGACGCCGGTCAGTACAAAGCCCACGGCGATATAGAGCACGGTGCAGATGACGAGCGAACCCAGAATGCCGATTGGCATATCGCGCTTCGGATTGTGTGCTTCCTGCGCTGCGGTCGAAACGGCGTCGAAGCCGATATAGGCGAAGAACACCACGGCGGCGCCACGCAATACGCCGCTCAAGCCGAATTCGCCGACGCCGCGCTGCGGCGGGATGAAATGTCCCGCGGGGTTGGCCGCCGTGACCCAATGCGCGGTGCTAACGAACGGTATCGCCATCGCGACGAAGAGAACGACGATCGCGAGCTTGATCGCGACGATGATATTATTCACCCGCGCCGATTCTTGAACGCCGATCACCAGCAGGAGGGCGATCGCCGCGATCACCACCATGGCGGGCGCATTGATGATTGCCCCGGTCAGGTGCCAAGCGTGTTGGCCTGCGTCGTAAGACAGCGGCGAGCCGGCAAAACGCGCGGGCACGACCACGCCAAAATCCTTGAGAAAACTCACCACGTAGCCCGACCAACCGATCGCCACCGTAGTCGATCCGAGCGCATATTCCAGGATCAAGTCCCAGCCGATGATCCAGGCGACCAACTCGCCCAGTGTCGCATACGCATAGGTATAGGCGCTGCCGGCCACCGGAACGGCTGCGGCCATTTCCGCGTAGCATAGCCCGGCGAAAGCGCAGACGATGGCGCCGAGCACAAAGGACAGGGTGATCGCGGGCCCGGCATTTTCGGCGGCGGCATGTCCGGTGAGTACGAAAATGCCGGCGCCGATGATGGCGCCGATGCCGAGGGCTACGATGTGGATCGCGTTGAGGCTGCGCTTGAGCGGCAAGCGGTTCGACGGGCTTGCGCCGGGCTCGTATTGCCCCCTCGCCTCCGCTTCCAATACTGCGAGCGGCTTGCGCGCTAAAATTTGCGCCAAAGAAAATTGCGCCAAACCTAACCGCGCCAGGACGAATTGCGCCAAAGCGGCCGTCCTCTTGTGCGACGCCCCGCAACGCGCGGCTGGCGCCAAAACAACCCAGCAATAGGCATTATCAACGGTCTAGAACGGATTTGGTTGCTTCGGCGCCATGGCGGCCGCTACAGCCAGGGCATAAGCGAGGCATGGATCACATTCGGCACGCCTTCGCCGCCCACCGAGCGGATGGCGAGATCGACGTCGTCGAGGCCGAAGCGGTGCGTGGTGATCAATTCCAGCGGGAAGCGCTTTGACGCGAGCTGCGCCAAGGCAAGCTCGCAGGCCTTATAGCTGTGGCCGCGGGCGCTCTTCATGGTGATGAATTTCACCGTGAATTTCTCCAGCGGAAAATTCGGAAATTGCGCCATCTCGCCCTGGGCAACGATCACGCCGCCCTTGCGCTTGAGCGCCTCGATGCCGAGCAGCATCGGGATGGTGCCGGCGCCGGCAGTGCAGTCGAGCGCTACATCGACGCCCTTGCCGCCGGTGATCTCCATGATGCGGGCAAGCGGGTCCTGCTTCTCGACGTCGATGACGTGGTCGGCGCCGAGCCGCTTGGCGACTTCGATGCGCGCTTTGTCCTTCGAGGTGCCGGTGACGATGATGAGCGAGGCGCCGGCCTGTTTGCAGATCACGGTCTGCGATAGGCCCTGCTGGCCGGGCCCCTGGATCAACACGGTCGAATTGTAGCCGACGCCGGCGTCGAACAGCGACCATTCGACCCCGTTCGCCATCGGCGTCACCAGGCCCGCGAGCTCGGCCGTCACGCCCTTCGGCACGTGATGCACCACAGCATTCCACGGCAGATAGACATATTGGGCAAAGCCGCCCCACAGATGCGGCGCCTTTTCCGACGAAGTGTAGCCGTAGCGGATGGCGTCCGGATTGGTGCGCCAATTGGTATTCTCGCAATGCCGGTATTGCCCAGCATGGCACCATTCGCATTTGCCGCAGCTGACATAATGCTCGACAAAGACGAGGTCGCCCTCCTTAAAGCCCTTGCGGCGGGTGAATTCGCGGCCGGCTTTGGCGATGGTGCCGATATTCTCATGCCCCATGATGACGGGCGCGTGCGACGGCGGATGCTTATAGAGCTTGACGTCGGTGCCGCAGATGCCGCCGACTTCCATTTTCATCAGCGCCGCGTCCTCCGGCACATCCGGCATCGGATATTCGCGGATTTCGGTAGTGCTCGGCGCCGTCCGCACCGCCGCCAATACTTTCTCGACCACGAAAGACTCGCTCCTTGTTCGCGCTCCCCGACGTTAGAATATAATGATGAAGATGGGCCCGCTTAGCAAACGCCAAGATGCCAAGGCGCTCGATCGCCTGCGCGATTGGACGCGGGCGCGATTTAGGCTTGCGGACGACGCGACGGTCATGGCCTCGGAAGTGACCTGTGCGGTGCCCGGCTGTCCGCCGGTGGAAAGCCACATCGTCTTCTGGACGGCGCTCGGCCGTCACCATTTCAAGATCTTCAAACCGGTCGCCGAGGTGACCGAAGACGACCTACCGCCCGCCTTCATGAAAAACGCGATGATCGCGGTCGAGCGCGCGGACTGGGATTGCTGCTGAGGGCTTCCGCTACAGCCCCGCCCGCGTCAGCGCATCCGCCTGTCGCTTGGCGACGCGATCGAGCGTGAAGTTCTCGATCGCCTCGTTGAACAGGCGATAGTAATTCAGCTCCGCGCGCAGATGCAGGAACACGGCGCCGAGCCCGATCGCGGCGCGATCCATGAAGACGAATTCGCGCGGCACCGTGACCGGGCCTTTTTGCTTGAGCGCCTGATGCACGCGGAACGCTTCGCGGCGGCCGTATTCCGAGGGCGCGACGCCGTCGGCGATGGTGCGCACGCGATCGTCGAGCAGCGGCGCATAGATGAACCGCGCCCAGATATTGAGCGTGTCGATGAGATCGCGTGAAAGTTTGCGGAAGCCCCAGGTCTCATAGGCGTGCACGACGAGGTCGTGCTCGCCGCGCAACAGCCCGTGATAGAGATCGACCACGCCGCCCACAAATTTCGGCGCGAAGATGCGGATGCAGCCGTAGTCGAGGAGGTTGATGCCGGCCGGCGCCCCCTCGCGTTCGAACACCGTGTAATTGCCGAGATGCGGGTCGCCGTGGATGACGCCGAAACGGCTGAACGGAAACCACCACGCCGTGAACATGGCCTTGGCAAGCTCGTTGCGCACGGCGAGCGGATCGTTCTTGTGCGTGAGCATGCGCGTGCCGTCGAGCCAGTCGAGCGTCAACAACCGGCCGGTGGAAAGCTCAGGCCAGGCGCGCGGCACCCGGACGATATCGACCTCGGCGAGCATTTCGCGATACAGCGCGGCGTGTTTGGCTTCGCGCCGGTAGTCGAGCTCTTCGCGCACTCGCGCGCCGACTTCCTTGCCGATCTCGCTGGTGTCGATTGCCGAATCGAAGCGGCGGCGGACCGCGAGCAGCCATTGCAATTGCTGCAGATCGGCTTCGACCGCGGACTGCATATCGGGATATTGCAGCTTGCAGGCAAGATCGGCGCCGTCGAGGGAACGCGCGCGATGCACCTGACCGAGGGAAGCCGCCGCCGACGGATGATGCTCGAAACTTGCGAATTTTTTCTCCCAGCCGGCGCCGAGCTCGGCCATCATGCGGCGCTTGACGAAGGCCCAGCCCATCGGCGGCGCTTCGCTCTGCAATTTCTGCAATTCGGCGGCGTATTCCGGCGGCAAGAGATCGGGAATGGTCGCCATCAATTGCGCGACCTTCATCAGCGGCCCTTTGAGCCGGCCGAGCGCCGATGACAGGGCGCTCGCGTCGCCGGCGCGGTCCTTCTCGGCCCCCACCAGGCGCCGCCCGGCATAGCGCGCCGCGACGCCGCCGACATTGGCGCCGACCCGGGCATAGCGCGCCGCGCGGGCGGAAAAGCGGTTTTTTTCGGTGTCGCGGCCGCGCTTGTTATCGTTCGTTGAATTGTCGGTCATGACTACCGTCTGTGCGGGATAATGATGGCCTAAGCGTGGGCGGGGCGCGAGGCAAGTGCCGTTGCAAGTCGCGTTGCCCACATATTGACAACCCCAGATGGGCAGGACCACGCTCATTCAAAGCTAAAAAGCGCCGCGCCGACGCGGTCCGGGAGGAAAACATGACCACTCTACGCGCCAATCTGCGCATCGCATCCCTTGCGTTTTTGTTGGCCGTCATCGGTAGTCCGGCACCTGCCGAAGTAAAGCTGCCGGTCCCGGCGGTCGATCAGTCGATGGTTGCCAAGCGCGGCTATTTTTACGTCGGCGGACACTATATCGGCGAGTCCGGCAAGTCGGTCATGCAAGGCCAGATTTACGTCGAGGTCTTGGCGCCGAAGAAACAGCGCCGGCCCTACCCGCTCGTCCTCATTCACGGCGCGGCGCAGACCGCGACCAATTGGATGGGCACACCGGACGGCCGCGAAGGCTGGGCCGAATATTTCGTCAGCCTCGGCTACGTCGTCTACATGATCGATCAGCCGATGCGCGGCCGTTCGGCTTGGCACCCCGGCGACGGCGCGACACGCATGTTCACCGCCGAGAACGAGCAATTCCAATTCACCGCGATCGAAAGCGACGGCACCTGGCCCGGACGCGAGAAGCACACGCAATGGCCGGGCGACGGCGCCAATAAAGGAAAAAAGGGCGATCCGGTATTCGACGCGTTCTATGCGACGCAAGTCGAGACCGTGATGTCCAATGAGGAAACGCAGCAGCGCAACCAGGACGCGGGCGCCGCCCTCCTCGACAAGATCGGACCGGCGATCGTCCTGACCCACTCGCAATCCGGGCCGTTCGGCTGGCTCATCGCCGACGCGCGGCCGAAATTGGTCAAGGCCGTCGTCGCCATCGAGCCCTCCGGCCCGCCGTTCGAAAACACCATTATCGGCACCGGCAAGGGCCGCGCCTGGGGGCCGTCCGATATTCCGATGACCTACGATCCTCCGGTAAAAGACCCGGGCGAAATCGCGGTTATCCGCGACGACAAAGCCGACGGCCCGAACATGTTTGTCTGCTGGATGCAGAAGACGCCGGCGCGGCAATTGGTGAACCTGAAAAACATTCCGGCCGTCGTGATTTCGGCGGAGGCCTCCTATCACCAGATCTACGACAATTGCACCGTGAAATATCTCAAGCAGGCCGGCATGCCGGTCGAATGGGTGCCGCTGCAGAATAAAGGCATCCACGGCAACGGTCACATGGTGATGATCGAGAAGAACAATCTCGCCATCGCCAAGGTGATCGACGATTGGGTGGTCAAGAACGTGAAGTAGCGGCGGGACGCTATTTCTCTTTCGGCCAGTTATCGCGAATCCAGCGCGCGATACCCACCTCGTTAATCTCGCCCGCTGCTACGCCGAGAATAATGGCTGTTGCTTCGAGCGGGTCGGGTGCAAAGTCAATTTGGTTCAGGAGCAGAAATCCAACCATGGCTACGAAGCCAGCCCGTTTGTTGCCATCCACAAATGGGTGATTGCGCACGATGCCGTACGCGTACGCGGCGGCAAGCTCAGGTAGCTCCGCATTCTCATATTGCCACTTGTTCAACGGGCGCCCGAGAGCGGACTCGAGCGCGCCGTCATCGCGAATGCCGGGCGCACCGCCAAAGATTTGGAGTTCTCGGCTGTGAGCTCTCAGCACGTCTTCCTTGGTGAGCCATTCAGGCTCGTCGCTCACTTCGCCAGCTCTTCCAGAGTCGTGCGATAGCGAACCATAATGTCTTCGACGATGGCATCGAAACGCTCACGATGCCCATTGTCTGCGTCTGCAGGCCGTTCCCAAATCGTCCCGGACTTCACGAAACGCGCCTTACGCACGCGCCCTCTCCTTTTCTCGCCACGCGGGCCTCGCGCAACCCGAAATCCACGCTTTGTCAAAATGTCTCCGATCAAAGCGCCAGACGACTGGATGGCATGATTTCTCGTCGCCTCGTCGAAGCGTTCAAGTATGGGCTCGATATCCCACACAACTGCTTGCACCGCAGGTATTTCAATTCGGCTGAGAAGTTCGTACTGCGGCACCGCTTCTGGCCGCATCAAAATCTCTTTGAGGGGAGCCGCTTCGGGGCGTTCAAAGAAGGCGGTGTGGCTAGGATTCATGACGCTCTCCATGTTCCTTCATGAGAGCAAGATAGCCCCATTATACGCCTTTTGTCAACGTAGCGATACGCAACGTTGCAAATCATACGGTGCTTAGCGTCTCCAGCTCCACAATCAGCCGCTCGATGACACCCAGCCCGCCCTGCCAGAATTTCGGATCGCGGGCGTCGAGGCCGAAGGGGGCGAGCAGTTCGGAATGGTGCTTGGTGCCGCCGGCCGACAGCATGGCGAGATAGCGCTCGGCAAAGCCGGACGCTGCGTTCTCGTAGACGGCGTAGAGCGAGTTCACCAAACAATCGCCGAACGCGTAAGCATAAACGTAGAACGGCGAGTGGATGAAATGCGGAATATAGGCCCAGAACGTCTCGTAGCCGGGCTTCAGCTCGATCGCCGGCCCGAGACTTTCGCGCTGCACCTCGAGCCATAATTCGCAGATGCGCTCGGCCGTCAATTCGCCGTTCTTGCGCTCGGTGTGGACTGAGCGCTCAAACGTGTAGAACGCAATCTGCCGCACCACGGTATTGATCATGTCCTCGACCTTGGCGGCGAGCATGGCCTTGCGCTCTTTCTTGTCCTTGGTCGCGGCCAAAAGCTTCTTGAAGGTCAGCATTTCGCCGAACACGCTGGCGGTTTCGGCGAGCGTCAGCGGCGTCGGCGCCATCAACGCACCGTTCGGCGCCGCCAGCACCTGATGCACGCCATGGCCGAGCTCATGCGCGAGCGTCATGACGTCGCGCGGCTTGCCTTGATAGTTCAGGAGCACATAGGGATGCGCCGATGGCGTTGTCGGATGCGCAAAAGCGCCCGGCGCCTTGCCGGGCCGCACCGGCGCGTCGATCCAGCGCTCGGCGAAAAACCGCTCGGCGATCGCCGCCATTTTCGGCGAGAACGCCCCATAGGCTTCGAGCACAGTATCCTTCGCCTCGGTCCAGCCGACGGTGCGCTGGGCGACCATCGGCAGCGGCGCGTTGCGATCCCAATGCGGCAGCCGCTTTTTGCCGAACCATTTGGCTTTGAGCGCATAATAGCGGTGCGACAGCCGCGGATAGGCATCGCGGACGGCCGCGACCAGCGCATCGACCACTTCGCGCTCGACCCGGTTCGACAAATGCCTGTCGTCGGAGATGTCGGCGAAGCCGCGCCAGCGATCGGAGATTTCCTTGTCTTTGGCGAGCGTATTGGTGATCAGCGCGAATTGCGCGACATTGTTCCTGAATGTAAGCGCGAGCGCCTGCGCGGCGGCCTTGCGCTTGGCGCCCGAGCGATCCTGCATCAGCGTCAGCGTCGGCTCGATCGCGAGCGGTTTGCCGGCTACCTTGAAGCGCAGATTAGCGATCGTGGCGTCGAACTGCCGATTCCAGGCCGCGTAGCCCGTCATCGACTTTTCGTGGAACAATTGCTCGACGCGATCCTCGAGCTGATAGGGTTTGTAGCGGCGCACGTCGTCGAGCCATGGCCGGTAATGGCCGAGCGCGGGATCGGCCATCGCGGCTTCAAGAACGGCGTCCTCGACGCGATTGAGTTCGAGCGTGAAGAACAACAAATGCGTCGACGCCGCCGTCATGCGCTCCTGAACATCGCCGTAGAATTTCGTCCGCGCCGGATCGACGGTATTGCCGGCGTGGATGAGACCCGCATAGGAACCGAGCCGGCCCATCAGATCATCGATCGCTTCGTAACGCCGCACCGCGGCAGCAAGCGCCTTACCACCTTCAGCCGACGCCGCCAGGCCTGCGAGCTTGCCCTTGAAGGATTCCTCAAAGCCTAAGCATTCGGCATCGATGCGGTCGAGATCGCGCTTGATCGCCGGGTCGTCGAGGCCTGCATAAAGATCGGCTAGATTCCATTCGGGCAATACGCCCAGTCCGCCGCGGCCTGGATTGGGAGTCCGCCGGGCGGTCGATTTTTTTGCGATTTTGGGCATGCGCTGACCTGATCTGACCTGCGCCTTCATGTGGCGCAAGAGTGCGGCCATCGCAAGGCCCGGCGCGCCTGCCGCGGGTGAATCCCACAGCGGCAAACTGACCGGTTCGCTTTGAATTCGATCAATTAAGATCGGCAGCGATTAGCGGCGAGCAACCGAGCGCTTAATCGGTGCTGAAGGGTCCGAAACCGACCGTGCCGCGTTCGTCGGGCGGCAATGTGCTCACCGCCGATTCCAGGCGCTTAGCGTCTTCCTCGAGTCCGGCCCAACGCAATTTGCGCAGCAAGAGCGCCCAGTCTTGCGGCACCGCTTCGGCGGCGGATGCCTCGTTGTCTTCGTATCCCGTTGTCATTCGGGTCCTCCCGGTCTGCTGTTCTTATTCGTGCACCGACGCGCCTTGCACGCGGCGATGCTTGAGCCCGTACCGCTAGCAATCTTCGTCAGGGGATTTATTGACCTAGGTCAAGGCGCTGCCGCTCCTCCGGCAGACGCCTGACGCGGCCATTCGGGTGCGTGCGTGCCGAGCGGCACGCTCGGCCGCGTCCAGTGTGGCGGCGTCTCGCCCATGACGGCCGAGTGGCGCACCGCCGTGAGCCGGCCGAAGCCGGAGGCGGCCTCTTCGAGACAATCGGTCACCTGGGCAAATTCTGGATCGGGACAGGTGACACCGTCGACGCGGCCGAGATGGCGAAACCAGTGACCGGTTTGCGCAAGCGACACGCGCACGTGCCACGAACCGCCTTCTTCGATACGGCGTTTGAGCGCCGCCATCACCGCAAAGGCGAGCAGATAACCGGTGGCGTGATCGAGCACTTGCGCCGGCAGCGCTTTCGGCTCGGACGAACCGAACGCTTCCGCTTCTGCGACATTGAAGCCGCTCGCCGTCTGCACCAGCGAATCGAAACCGCGGCGCTTGGCCCACGGTCCGTCGTGACCATAGGCGCAGAGCGAGGCATAGAGGATGCCCGGACGCAGCCGCGCCGCGGCCTCCGGACCAAAACCATGCGCCGCAATGGCGCCCGGCCGATAGCCTTGCACAAACACGTCGGCATCGCGCAACAATCCGGCCAGCGTCTCGCAGCGATTCGCGTCGCGCAAATCGAGCGACGCCGACAGCTTGCCGCGGCCGGTGTCCATCACCAGCGGCAGCATCGACGGCAGATGCGCAGCCGTGACGAGCAGCACGTCGGCGCCATGCGCGGCGAGAGTTCGTCCGCACACCGGGCCGGCGATGATGCGCGTCAGGTCGAGGACCTTGAGGCCGGCGAGCGGACGCTCGGCCGCCGCGAGCGGTTGTGGCGGCGCATCGCCGATTTTCTCGATCGAGAACAGCGGCAGCTTTGCGACCGCTCGGCCTTGCGGATGCCGGTCCCATTCAGCGAACGAGCGGCAGGCCGTGACGACTAGGCCTGCCTCGGCCGCCGCGGACTCGAGCGCCTCGGCTGTCATGTTATCGAGCGCGCGCTGCACGGCCGCTTTGTCGTGCGGCACGGCGAGGAGCTTTAGGAGCCCGCTGCAATGGTGCGGTAAATTGGTATGCAGCCGCGCCCAACGGCCGTCGCCGCAACGATAAAGCCCGGCGATGTCGTCGTGATATTCGTCGTAGGGTTTGCCATCGACGCGCAAATAGCGCTCGCTGCGAAATTCGATTGCCGCATGGCGCATGTCGACGCTGACGCTCTGAGGCCTGCCGGTGCGCCGCCGCGAGATCTCGGCCGCCGCGAGCGCCGCAGCCCCGATCGTCGCCTGCGCCACCGTCCCGACCGCAAACGACGACGGCAATACCGGCTCGGCGCCGGTCAAGCGAATGTCATCCAGGGCCGCGGCGTCGAAACCCGCGTTACGCCACAAGCCCTTCAGAACATTCATCGAATTTGAAACAATGTCGGAATCAGCAGCGGGCATGACAGCCGACGCGCTTATTCAGCGGCCGGATACTCGCTCAAGAGCAGGCGCAGCGCGGCTTTGCCGGCGCGGTTGGCTTCCGTCATCGAGTCGAAAAGGATCTCGGAATGCTCGATCGGGCTCGTTCTGCCGGCGCGATAGATTTCCCAGCGCCAGGATTTCGGCGCCGGCGCCCGGTGCTTAACGACAACGGAAAAGTCGGAATGATCGAACATTCAGCCACAATAGCACACAAAACTGCAGAATTGGCGCTCGGAATCGCGTCTTCGAAAAAATTAGACAAACGTGCTTGACGAGTATCTTCGATCCGGCAAAGAGCGTATGTACTAATAACCTGAAAATTCAGCAAAAATAGGCGGACTGGCGATGAACACGGGTTCCGGGACGGCTAGTTTCGCCATCAAAGCCGGCTATTTCGCCCTGGCAGCGGTCGTCGTCGTCTTTGTCGCTATGCTGGCGCTGACGGTGCTGCACCCTTAGAGCATGATCCCGGCCTGCAACGCGACGCCACCTGGAGCCGATCACGCTTACGTCTGATATCATACTGATCGATCATCCAGGTTTCGATCCACCAGGCATCGATCCACGACCGTCGAAGGTGACGCCGTGACCGTTCTCAATGTTCGGCATATCACGACCTACCGCTACAGCCGCCCGGTGGCGCTGGGCGATCACCGGCTGATGCTGCGGCCGCGCGACAGTCACGATCTTCGCCTGATCAAAACCAATTTGAACTTCTCGCCGCAGGCTTCGGTCCGCTGGATGCACGACGTATTCGGCAATTCGATCGCGATCGCCTCCTTTACCCAACCGACGGCCGAGTTGCGCATTGAAAGCGACCTGCTGCTCGAGACTTACGCCGCCGAGCGGCCGCCGTTCGAGATCACGCCTGACGCGCTGCGCTATCCCTTTATCTATTCGGCGGACGATCGCATCGACCTCGGCCGCATGCTGGAGCGGCAATATCTCGATCCCAATGATCGGCTCGGCTCCTGGGCGCGCAGTTTCGTGCGCAGCAACCCGACCGATACATCGGCGCTGTTGGCCGATCTGAATAATGGCGTGGCGGGGCAGATCTCGTATCAAAGCCGCGAATCCGAAGGCACGCAGACCCCCACCGAGACGCTGATTCGCGGCTGGGGCTCCTGCCGCGATCTCGCCATCCTCTTCATCGAAGCCGCACGCAGTCTTGGTTTAGGCGCCCGCATCGTGACCGGCTATCTTTATCGCGCTGCCGCCGATACCGGCGCACCGCAGGCGATCGGCGCCGGTGCGACGCACGCCTGGGCCGACGTCTACGTCCCCGGCGCCGGCTGGATCTCCTACGATCCCACCAACCGCACTATCGGCGGCCACGATCTGATCCGCGTCGCCGTCACCCGCGACATCGGCCAGGCCGTCCCGATCAAAGGAAGCTTCGTCGGCCCGCCTGGCAGCTATCTGGGCATGACCGTGGATGTCGCGGTGGTGTCGGAGCCGCCGAGCGCGCGGGAGCGGAAGACGGCGTGAGGGGGCGGCGTATCGCTCGAGAAGGAACCGCAGACTGCTACCCGTCATCCTGAGGTGGCCGCGAAGCGGCCCTCGAAGGAGGCGGCCGAGGACTCACGGGCCGCACCCTTCGAGGCTCGCTTCGCTCGCACCTCAGGGTGACGGGCAACTGTCAGCGTTCCCGACAAATTACGCGTTCCCGCCTTGACTCGCCAGACCCGCAAGGCACTCTCGCATGAGTTGCAGAGGGCGCCAGAATGGCGGACGGGACGGCAAAGCCGGTTATTTTTATCAGCTACAGCCATAAGGATCGGGCGTGGCTTGATTATGTGCGCTCGTTTTTCGAGCCCCTTGCCGCGCATTGGAATCTTCAGATTTGGGATGACGAAAAGCTTCGGATCGGCGACGACTGGCGTGGCGATATCTACTCGGCAGTCGATGCGTGTCGCGTATTCATCGTGCTGGTCTCGCGTTACGCGTTGGCCTCGACCTTCATTGCGAACGAGGAAGTCGGACGGGTCTTGAAGCGTCCGAAAGACGAGGTCCAGCTTTGCCCAATCGTCGTAACTCCATACTTCTCAGATCCGCTGCCTTGGCTAGATCAGCCCAACCGCAGACCTCCCGACGATAAAGCGCTTTCGGAATTGTTGGACCCTGCGCGCGACCGCGAAATGGCGACGATAGCCAAACAGATCTACGCGATCATCGCGGGGATGCCCGTCAAGTCGTTTGCGCCCGCCGTCGTATCGGTGAGCAGAACCGCTTTCCCGTCGATTGTGGATTACGGGCGACTGCCGGAGACGCCCTACAAGAAACTGGTCGGTCGAGACGACGAATTGAGGCGGCTTGACGACGCCTGGGCCGACGACAAAACAAAAGTGATTTCCCTCATCGCTTGGGGCGGTGCCGGCAAGACGTCGCTCGTCATCGAATGGCTGACGCGTTTTCGCAATGACGGCTACCGCAACGCCGACGCGGTGCTGTGCTGGTCGTTCTACAGTCAGGGCACCCAAGAGCGGGCAGCCGCAGGCGAAGGCTTTCTTGATTGGGCGCTTGGCAAACTCAAGGTCAAGCTCGATACCACGAGTGCGAGCGCGAAGGGCGAGCGGCTGGCCGAGGAAATGTCGCGCCGCCGTGTAATGCTCGTGCTCGATGGCCTCGAGCCGCTGCAATATGGCCCCGAGGGCCAGGAAGGCGCTCTGAAGGACCAGGGATTGCGCGCGTTTTTGCGCGGACTGGCGGTCAGGCAGCCGACAGCGGGTCACAGTCTCGTGGTGCTGACCAGCCGAGTTGTCGTGCGCGACCTCGGCCGATGGGAAGCCAGCACTACGCCCAAGATTGATCTTTCGCGGCTGTCCGATGCGGCGGGCGCGGCCCTGCTGGCCGAGGGCGGCGTCAAGGGTGCGCCCGAAGAGTTGCGCGCCGCCGCCCATGATTTCGCGGGACATGCCCTTGCGCTGAGTTTGCTCGCGGGCTTCCTCAGGCTCCTGCATGGCGGTGACGTACGCGAGCGCAATACCATCCGACCTGCCGTCGAAGATCCGAACAATCTGGGTCACGACCAGGCAAGGCGCGTCATCGAGGCCTTCGCCAAGGACTGGCTCACCGGAGAGCCGGCATTACTTGCCATCATGGAAATGGTCGGTCTCTTTGATCGTCCGGCAAACGCCGACTGGATCGAAGCATTGCGGAAGAAACCCATCATCGACGGCCTGACCAACGCGATCACCGACCTAGATGGCGATGCCTGGCGAACCGCTATCGCACGCCTGCGCGATGTCAGGCTGCTCGATCCCGAAGACTCTCATTCGCCCGACGCGCTCGATGCCCATCCGCTGGTGCGCGAGTGGTTCGGCAAGCGGCTTAAGCAGACAAACGAGGCGGGATGGAAGGCCGCCCACGGCCGGCTCTACGAGCACCTGCGCGACACGACTAAGGAAGGCGAGACGCCGACGCTCGAAGACCTCGCGCCGCTCTACCAGGCCATCGCCCACGGCTGCCGCGCCGGCCACCACCAGGAGGCACTGGACAAGATCTACAGGGACCGCATCTGCCGGCGTAGGCCCGACGGCGGGATCGAGTTCTATGCTCGCAACAAACTCGGCGCAGTCGGCAGCGACCTGGCGGCGATCTCCTGGTTCTTCGACCAACCCTACTCAACGCCGGTCGCCGCGCTGACGCCGGCGAACCAGTCGTGGGTGCTCGGCCTGGCGGCCCTCCGGCTGCGCGCGCAGGGGCGGCGCCGAGTCTGGATTGCTTCGTCGCTACGCTCCTCGCAATGACGCGCGCTCAGAATCGCGGAGAGGCCCCCTCACCCTCGTTCGCTTCGCTCACTCGACCTCTCCACGCGCGCGGGGCGAGGTGTTTGCCGGTTAACACCCCCTTAAGCCTCCTGCCGCAAAGTGCCCCGAAACGGGACAGCGGGTTGCAGCGAGGCGCCGGGCGGCCATGACCATTCTTATTGTCGACGACGATCCGGTGCAGTGCCGGCTGCTCGAGGGCGTGCTGCACAAGTTCGAATACGAGACTTTGACGCGCGACTCCGGCGAGGCGGCACTGTCGCTGCTCGCGGGCCCCGACGGCGCGCGGATCGATTGCGTGATCCTTGATCTCGTGATGCCGAACCTCGACGGGCTCGGCGTGCTCGCCAAGATGCGGCAAGCGGCGATCAATGTGCCGGTGATCGTGCAGACCGCCCATGGCGGCATCGACAATGTGGTGTCGGCGATGCGCGCCGGTGCGGTCGATTTCGTGGTCAAGCCGGCCGGCCCCGAGCGGCTTCATGTCAGCCTGCGCAATGCGCTCAACGCGAGCGCGCTCGAAGGCGAATTGCAGCGCATCAAAAAGAGCCAGTCCGGCACGCTTTCCTTCGCCGACATCATCACCAAGAGCCCCTCGATGCACGGCGTCATCCGCATCGCCGAAAAGGCCGCGGGCTCTGCGATCCCGGTGCTGGTGTCGGGCGAGTCCGGCGTCGGCAAGGAACTTATTGCGCGCGCCATCCACGGCTCGGGCGAGCGCCGCGCAAGACCCTTCGTTGCGGTGAATTGCGGCGCGATGCCGGAAAACCTCGTCGAGTCGATCCTGTTCGGCCACGAGAAGGGCTCGTTCACCGGCGCCACCGAACGTCACACCGGCAAATTCGTCGAGGCCTCGGGCGGCACGCTGTTCCTCGACGAGGTCGGTGAATTGCCGCAGGCCGCGCAGGTAAAACTTCTGCGCGCGATCCAGGAGGGCGAGGTCGAGCCGGTCGGTGCGAGAAAGCCCATCAAGGTCGACGTCCGCATCATCTCCGCCACCAATCGCGATCTGATCGCCGACGTGAAATCAGGCCGCTTCCGCGAAGACCTGTTCTATCGGTTGCACGTATTCCCGATCACGGTGCCGCCGTTGCGCGAGCGGCCCGCCGATATCCCGGCGCTGGCCCGGCATTTTCTGGCGCGGTTTTCCGCCGAGGAAGGAAAACGCATCCGCGTCGTGACGCCCGAGGCGCTACGCGTCCTCACCACGTTCCGCTGGCCCGGCAATATCCGCCAGCTCGAGAATGCGGTGTTCCGCGCCGTGGTGCTCGCCGAGGCCGACACGGTCGGGCTCGAGGAGTTCCCGCAGATTACCGCCCAGGTCGGCAACACTCTGCTCGGTCACGAGGCGGCACAGCCGCCGGATCCGGACACGGTCGCCACCTCGGCCGAGGATTTTGCGCCCGCCCTCATCCCGCTCGCCCTCGACGAGCCGGCCACGCCCGCCTTCGCCATGCCGGCGGCTCCGGGCGAGGGGCTCGCTTTGCTGGACGCCGAGGGCGAGGTCAGGCCGCTCGACGACATCGAGTCGGAGCTCATCCGTTATGCGGTAGCGCATTACCGAGGACAGATGTCGGAAGTGGCGCGGCGGCTTCGCATCGGGCGCTCGACGCTGTACCGTAAGCTTGAGGCGCTCGGGCTGAATAATGAGCGGGCTGAACTAGATAGCTAGGTGCGGTACGGCGCCGTGGCCGCCAGGTAACAGGCCCAGAAAAATCTCGCACGCGAACCGGTTCTCCCCGCTGAACACAGGGACAAAATCGGTCGGCTGACGTAAGGTGCGGCCCGAAGCGGCGTCCGAACAGCAAAATTCGCCGCTAATGCCACAATTGGGGGCCATCTTCCCCAAAATGTAAGAGTTTCGCGGCCAGTTCGGCGCGGCTCTGAAGGAGAACTTGTAATGCCCGGGACCCGTGCCGATCGGCTTCTCGCTACCACTGCCGTCTTGCTCGTCCTCGCCGCCGCCGGCGGCGCGCTCGCCGATCCGCAAAGCACCTCTGCTCCGCAAAGCACTTCGGCGCCGGATAGCGCCGTCACCGCCCCGGCCGCAGCGCCCGACTCGGCGAAAATGACGCCTCCCGCGGGCGACCAGGCGCCGGCAGCACCGGCTCCGGCTGCCGCAGCCCCAGTGGCAACGCCGCAACCGGCCGACACAGCCGCAGCGCCAGCGGCAAGCCCGGCTCCTGCGCCGGCAACCGCCGCAGCCCCTGCGGACGCAACACCCGCCCCTGCGGCGTCTGCCGACGCGCCGATCGCCGATCAACTGCACAATCTCGCCAGCGGCGGCTTCGACCGCATCATTACCAATAAGAAGGACCGCACCGAGGTCGACGCCTTCTATGCCACGCGCAATTACGCGCCGCTCTGGATCACCGACGGCAAGGCCAATGCGCGCGCGCAGGCGGCTGTCGCCTATCTCGGCCATGTCGGTGCCGATGGTCTCGACCCCGCCGACTATCCGGCACCGAATTTCGCCGCCGCAACCTCGCCGGCCGATTTCGCCGACGACGAGATTAAGCTGACGACATCGGTCTTGGCCTATGCGCATTACGCCAGCGTCGGCCGTGTGCACTGGTCGCGCGTCACCGCCGACGCCGAATACAACACACCGGCGCCGGCACCGGGCGATGTGCTCAAGGCCATGGCCGACGCGAGCGATGTCGCGACCGCGCTCGATGCTTACGAGCCGAAGACGCCGGGCTATCTGGCGCTGAAGGGCAAGCTCGCCGACATCCGCGCGGGCAAGCTCGACAAAGACGCCGCGGCGCCGATCGCCTCCGGCCCGGTCCTCAAAGTCGGCATGCAAGACGACCGCGTTCCGGCGCTGCGCCAACGGCTTGGCCTCGCGAGCGTCGACGGCACCACCTTCGACAAAGCGCTCGCCGACGCCGTGAAGAAATTCCAGCAGAGCCACCAGATCGCGGCGACCGGTACGCTGACGACGGCGACACTCGACGCGATGAACGGCAAGGCGCCGGATCACCAGGAAGACATTATCCTCGCCAACATGGAACGCTGGCGTTGGATGACGCATCAGTTCCCGGCGACCTATGTGATCGTCAATCTGCCGGATTTTACGCTGCGCGTGATGCATGACGGCAAGCCGGTGTGGACGACCAAGATCGTCGACGGCAAGCCCGAAATGCCGACGCCGATCATGATGGCGGACATGAAATACATCACCATCAATCCGACCTGGAACGTGCCGCCGTCGATCATCAATCACGAATATCTGCCGGCGCTGGCGCAGGATCCGACGGTGCTCGACCGGATGGGATTGAAGATGGCGCAGAACCCCGACGGCACGGTGCATATCTGGCAGCCGCCCGGCGACAAGAATGCGCTCGGCCGTATCCGCTTTAATTTCCCGAATAAATTCCTGGTCTACCAGCACGACACGCCGGACAAATATTTGTTCGCCAACGACAAGCGGGACTATAGCCACGGCTGCATGCGGGTGCAGGACCCGCAGCATTATGCCGAGGTGCTGTTGTCGCTGGTGCGGCCCGGCGAGGGCTACACCGAAGACAAGATCAAAAAGATGATCGCGGCCGGCGGCGAAACCGACATTCAGTTCCCGAGCTATATTCCGGTCAACCTGACCTATCAGACCGCTTTCGTCGACGACGACGGCAAGCTGCAATTCCGCGACGACATGTACGGTCGCGACAGGGCGCTGATCGCCTTGCTCAAGAGCGATGACCGTAAAGTGCTGGATGTCGCGGTCGAACATCCGGTCGACGCTTCGCACCGTGAGGCTTTGGCGATGCCCGACCAGCCGTCGCTGTTCGGCGGCCATAGTTCGTTCGGCGGCCCGAATTCCTATCAAGGCGGCGGCGCCGGCGACGGCAGCAATTTCTTCAGCCGGCTGTTCGGCGGCTTCGCCTCGGCGCCTCCGCCCGCTTCGCATAAGCCTGCGACGCATGCCCGGAAACTCAGCCGGGCTCGCGATACGATCGAGCGTTAATTACGATTTTACCGGGGAGGCGTGATTCCGCCTCCCCGCTTACCTACTTTCGCGGGCATTTTAACCAGTTTTTCCCGTTCCGGCTGAAGTGCTGGCCAAGAAAGCCTTTTGCGGCCATATTTTGCCACACTGGACCGATAGGTCTGGAACGTCGGGGATGGGGTGTCGGGGTCTATCGCGTTAACCCTTCCCAAATTAACAGTGCGTTAGCGTTATCCGGCTCGGCCCGCCGCTGTGGTGGGAATGTCCGCTGCGGATGACGGGTGAAACGCCTCGATTCGGGAATGCCAGTGCACGTCGGTAACGCGCGCCTGAAAATTCGTCGAGTGTCGATAGCGCGCGCCGGCTATTCGTGCGGCTTCGCGCTGCTGTGCTTCCTGTTCGGTTCGAAAGCGCTGCAGAACGCGGTTGCCGAAGGCGACACGCGGACCATCGCGATGCATCACATGCATACCGGTGAGGACATCAGCATCACCTATAAGCGCGACGGTCGATACGACGACGCGGCGCTCGAAAAGCTCAATTGGTTCTTGCGCGACTGGCGCCGCAGCGAACAGACCCGCATGGATCCGCATCTGATCGATCTGGTGTGGGAGGTGCAGCGCGAGGCCGCGCCGAACACGCCGATCCAGGTGGTCTGTGGCTACCGCTCGCCGGAAACCAACGCCATGCTGCGCCACCGCAGCGGCGGCGTCGCCCGTTACAGCCAGCACATGCTCGGCCATGCCATGGACTACTACATTCCGGGCGTGCCGCTCGAACAGCTGCGCGAGATCGGCTTGCGGCTGGAGCGCGGCGGGGTCGGCTTCTATCCCGAATCCGGTTCGCCCTTCGTGCATATGGACACCGCCGGCATCCGGATGTGGCCGCGCATGTCGCACGAGCAATTGGCGCGCGTCTTTCCGGACGGCCGCACCGTGCTGATCCCGAGCGACGGCAAGCCCTTGCCGGGTTACGCGCTGGCGCTCGCCGATATCAGAAAGCTCGGCAATTCGCCGTCGCAAAATTCGCTCGAGGCGGCGCGCACCGCCGGCATCAATGTCGATACGCTGTTGGCGAGCAACGATCGCCCGGCGGCAAATCCCTTCGCCAAGCTCCTGGGGCTGGCGAAGGACGAGGATGAGGAAGACGATTCCCCGCGCGTGACGCCGGCTGGCCCCGCGGCCGCAGCCGCTCCGCCCGTGAAGCACCCCGTCCTCGCCGCTATCGAGCATGGCGCCCGGACCGCCGAAAAGGCGACCGCAAAAGCCGCGGTCAAGGTCGCGGACGCGGCGTCGAAAGTGAAATTCATCCGCACTGCCGACGCGTCGCCGGCGCCGTCCTACCGGCTGGCAACCGCCGCAAGCACTGTACCGACGCCAAAAGATATCGTTGCCTCGCGCGGCTATTGGCAGGGTCAGGCTGACGCCGCTGCCGGCAACCCGGCGAACCCGACCGCCGAGACCACCGGCTCGATCGGCCCGTTCGCCAATCCGCGTAATGCGCAGGGCGCGCCGGAACTCGCGCTTGCCTATGCCGACCAGCCGAGCCGCGATGCGCTCGGCATCGCCGCGCTGCGCGCGGCAGCGCTCTCGGCGCTGGCGGCGCAGCACCCGGCCGAGACAACGACGACCATCGCGGTGAAACGCGCCGACAACCAATCCACCTCGGCCGTCATGACGGCGAGCGCAACGTCACTGACCGTGACGAAGACCGCCGATGCGCGTCTGACCAATCCATGGATGCGCGCCATCGCGCTGTCACCAAGCGTACGCGATTTCCTCACCACCATGGCGGTCGGCGCGCGCGACTTCCGCTCGCTCGCGCCCATGATGGTCAAGCCGTCGAGCTCGGTGCTGATGGCGTTTGCGGCCGATCCCAATCCCGGTCTCGACAACGATCGCTTCAGCGGCACTGCGATCGTCTTCATCTCGACGGTGAGCTACCCGACCCGCACTGCGTCGCTGCAATAAGCGTCAGACTTGGCCGCTGATTACCCCAGCATGCCGAGCGCGTGCAGGTAGGTCTCCAAGATCGCTTCCTGCTCCTTGCGCTCGTTAACGTCCTGCTTGCGCAGCCGGACCACGGTGCGCAGCGCCTTGGTGTCGAAGCCGTTACCTTTGGCCTCGGCGTAGACGTCGCGGATGTCGTCCGCGATGGTCTTCTTCTCTTCCTCGAGCCGCTCGACGCGCTCGACGAAAGCCTTGAGCTGATCCTTGGCAAAGCGGTGAGCGGTCTGTTCGTCCTTGACGGCGGCGGCGGTGGCCATTGGCTACTCCTGGAGCACGACTCTTGGGACTCGACTCTTGCGACACGATGAGCCCGCAGGTTTCGAAACTCAGGCCGGCGCGGTCAAGCCAAGTGCGCATTCATCCACAGCACTGCACAGGGCGGAATGGTCGGCGTCCGCGGTCAATGCTTTTGGCTTGCTTTTTCGAAGGCCGCCTTCTGCTCGGACGAGGCTTCTTTCTGGTGCTTCCTGCGCCATTCGTCATAGGGCATGCCGTAGACGATCGCGCGGCTTTCATCCTTGGTCATCGGCAGGCCTTGGGCGTCGGCGGCATCCTTCATCCAGTTGGACAGGCAGTTGCGGCAGAAACCCGCCAAATTCATCAGATCGATGTTCTGCACATCGGTGCGCGAGCGCAGGTGTTCGACCAGGCGGCGGTAGACGGCAGCCTCGAGTTCCGTACGCGTCTTTTCGTCGGTAGCCATGATTCTCTCCGCAGCTTAAGTGCTAAGAGATAAAGTGGCGGTCGCGTTCTTGCCATAGCTGGCTGCCGCACGGATTTTGGGCTCCAATTCGGTTCCATCTTGGCTACGCAATCTCATGAATTGCTCGAATCGCTGTTCCGCGCCGCTGTCGCGGCCGCGCACCCGGCGCATTGCCTGCCGGCGGCGCTGCCGGAACCGCCGCCGCGCGGTCGGCTCGTCATCCTCGCCGCGGGCAAAGGCGCGGGCTCGCTGACCGAGGTGGCGGAACGGCATTATCTCGAGACGCTGCCGCCGGACCGGCTCGACGGCATCGCCGTCACCCGCCACGGCTATGGCCGGCCGACCAGCCGCATCGCCGTTGTCGAAGCCGGGCATCCGGTGCCTGACGCGGCCGGGCTCGCCGGCGCCGAGCGTACGCTGGCCCTGGCCGATGGCGCGGGCGGCGACGACCTCGTCTTGGTGCTGTTGTCGGGCGGTGCATCGGCCAATTGGATCGCGCCGGCGGCCGGTCTCACGCTCGCCGAGAAGCAAGCCACGACCCGGGCGCTGCTGCGCAGCGGCGCCAATATCGGCGAGATCAATTGCGTCCGAAAGCATCTCTCGCGCATCAAGGGCGGTCGTTTGGCCAAACGCGCCTACCCAGCGCGCGTCGTCACCCTCGCCATCTCGGACGTCCCCGGCGACAACCCTGCGGTAATCGGGTCGGGACCGACGGTGCCGGATCCGACGACGCTCGCCGATGCCCGCGCGCTTGTCGGAAAATACCGGCTCGAACTGCCGGAGGCCGTGATAAAGGCGCTGAACGATCCCGAAAACGAGTCGCCAAAGCCCGGTGAGCCTATTTTTGCCAATAATAGCTACCGGATACTCGCCCGGCCGGCGGATGCGCTCGCGGCGGCACAAAGGCGCGCCCGCGCGGCCGGCTACGACGTCGTGGTGCTTGGCGACCGGCTGCAGGGTGAAGCGCGCGATGTTGCGGCGGAGCATGCGCGGCTGGCGCGAGACTACGCCGCGCAAGGGCGTCGCGTGGCGATCCTGTCGGGCGGCGAGCTTACGGTGACGTTGCGGGGTGGCGGCCGTGGCGGACCGAACCAGGAATATGCCCTGGCACTCGCCTATCATCTCGGCGGCGCCCAAGGCATTTCGGCACTCGCCGCCGATACCGACGGCACCGACGGCGGCCGGGGCCAGGCCGACGATCCGGCCGGCGCCTTTATCGACGACACCACGCTTTCCCGCGCCGAAGCCGCCGGCCTCGATCCCGCCGCGTTTCTCGCCGACAACGATTCCACGGGGTTTTTCAACGGCATCGGCGATTTATTCATACCCGGCCCGACGTTCACCAACGTCACCGACTTCCGCGCCATTCTCGTTGACAGACCAAGAATCTGACGCGGAATCTGAACCGGCAATGAGGCAAGGGACTTTCACCGGGAAGGTGGCGGGCGCGCTGGTATCGGGCGCGCTCGCTGCGTTTGCGATCATGGCATGCGCGAGCCCGGCAGCCGCCGATTTTCGGCTGTGCAACAACACCGCGAGCCGGGTCGGGGTGGCCGTCGGCTATAAGGATGCGGACGGCTGGACGACCGAGGGCTGGTGGAACCTGCCGGCACGCACCTGCGAAACGGTCCTCAAGGGCAATCTGGTCGCCCGTTATTATTATGTCTACGCCATCGATTACGATCGCGGCGGCGAATGGATGGGACAGGCCTATATGTGCACCCGCGACAAGGAATTTACGATCCGCGGCATCGGCGATTGCCTGGCGCGCGGCTACGACCGCAGCGGCTTTTTCGAGGTCGATACCGGCGAGCAGCGCGCCTGGACGGTGCAACTCACCGAAGCGAGCGAGCAGCCGGCGCAGAAACCGCCGCCGTCCGCCAATCAGACAAGCCGGTCGCCGCCCGCAGGCGCGCCCCCCACTGCGGCCGCACCTCCAACAGTAGCTCCGGCGGCGCCTCTCGCAGCTCCCGGCCCAACGACTCCGGGCGCGAGGCCCACTCAATGAGGCGGCAGCGACGCACCAAAGTCGTGGCAACACTCGGCCCGGCGTCGGGCGATCGCGCCATGATCAGCCGGCTGTTCGAAGCCGGCGCCGACGTCTTTCGCATCAATATGAGTCACACCAATCACGACCGCATGCGGGAACTGGTCGCCAGCATCCGTGCGGTCGAAGCCGAGCATGACCGGCCGATCGGCATCCTGGTCGACCTGCAGGGCCCGAAGCTGCGGCTCGGCACCTTCGAAAACGGCGCTGCCGAAATCGACAAAGGGCAGAGTTTCACGCTCGATAGCGATCCCGTGCCCGGCAACACCACTCGGGTGCAACTGCCGCATCCGGAAATCTTCGCCGCCATCAAGCCCGGCGACAGCCTTCTGATCGACGACGGCAAGCTGCGCCTGGTGGCAACCGACGTCACGCCGCAGCGCATCGTCACCCATGTCGAAGTCGGCGGCAAAGTGTCGAACCGCAAAGGCGTCAGCCTGCCCGACACCGTCGTGCCGGTGGCGGCGCTGACGGGCAAGGATATCGCCGACCTCGAAGCTGCCCTTGACGCCGGCGTCGACTGGATCGCGCTGTCCTTCATTCAGCGGCCGGAGGACATCGCCGAAGCCAAGAAGATCACGCGCGGCCGCGCCGCCGTAATGGCCAAGATCGAGAAGCCGCAGGCCGTCGCCCGGCTCGGCGACATTCTCGAACTCGCCGACGCGCTGATGGTGGCGCGCGGCGATCTCGGCGTGGAAATGCCGCTCGAAAAAGTGCCCGGCGTGCAGAAGGAAATGACGCGGCTGTGCCGCCGCGCCGGCAAGCCGGTCGTGGTCGCAACCCAGATGCTGGAATCGATGATTGCGAGCCCAGTGCCGACGCGCGCCGAAGTCTCCGACGTCGCCACCGCGATCTTCGACGGCGCCGATGCGGTGATGCTGTCGGCTGAATCCGCGTCGGGCCAATATCCGATCGAGGCTGTTTCCACCATGAACCGCATCGCCGAGGAAGTTGAAGACGACTCGGCCTATCTGCCATCGGTGCATTTGTTGCGCACCGAGCCGGAAGCCACCGGACCCGATGCGATAGCGGCAGCCGCCCGCCAGGTCGCCGAGACGCTCGACCTCACGGCAATCGTCTGCTGGACGCGATCCGGTTCGACCGGCCTGCGCATGTCGCGCGAGCGTCCGAATTGTCCGATCATTGCGATTTCGCCGATCGAGGGCACCGGACGCAAATTGTCCGTGGTCTGGGGCATACATTGCGTCATCGACGAGGACGCGCACGACCAGGACGACATGGTGGAGCGCGCCTGCCGCATCGCTTTCAAGGAACGCTTCGCCAAAGCCGGCCAGCGCATCATCATCGTCGCCGGCCTGCCGCTCGGCACCCCGGGCGCGACGAATTTCATGCGTATTGCTTATGTGGGCGAGGAGCGGTCGGCGGAATAGCGCGCCGCAATCTCTTCGATCTCACCAGCCACGCGCTGCGCCGCGACGTGATGCAGCATATGGCCGATGCCCGGCAGCACGACGATCTTCGTGCGCGGCGCGGCGGTGGCAAACGTCCTACCCTGACGCGGCGGCACGACCATGTCGCGATCGCCGGTTATCAGAACTGTCGGCGCAGACAGCGCGCCATACCGCGCTATCTCCTTGGCCAGGTTGTCGCCGAGGCCGGCAATGTCGCGCGCGTTGGCGAGAAAGACCCGCGGCCGGAGCAAATGCAGCGCCGCCGTCCTCTTGATGTAGCCGCGCGGCGGCAGTTGCGGCAGGAAAGCCGAGCCCATGGCCATGCCGATGAAGGGTAGCCCCAATGGCAGCGCCAGCGTGCGCGCGTAAAGCCAGCCGAAAATCGGCAGCGCGAATAGCACATAGAGCGTACTCATGGCGCGGGCAAACGGATAGAGCGGCGGCGCCAGCAGGACGAGACCGGCCACGCGATCCGGATGATCGAGCGCGAAAGTCAGGGCCAGCGCGCCGCCCCAGGAATGGCCGATAATGACAGCGCGCTCGACGCCGAGCCGATCCAGCACGCCGCGCAGCACGGCCGCCTGATAAGCGGGTGAACTACCGCTGCGACCTCTCCGCAGGCTCCAGCCAAGACCCGGACGGTCGATCAGGATGACGCGGTGGCGCGCCGCCAGCCGCTCGCCGAGCGCAAGCCGCATGTCCTCGAGATTGCAGCCGGCGCCGTGAACGAGAACGAGCGGTGGTGCGCCGGTGTCGATCCCGAGTTCGACCACGTGCTGGCGCAAGCCGCCGACATCGACGAAACGGCCGCGCGGCGGATGCGCGCGCTCGATCAGCCGAGAGCCTATAAAAGTGACGGCGGCGCCGGCGGCAAGAATCTCCGCCGCGACGGTGAGCGCGTGATGCATTCAGGTTTGGATCGTCTGCCCGGCGAGCCAGCGCGCGCCTTGCGCATAAAGCGCGTCGAGATCGGGACCTTCGAGGCCGGGCATGTCGGTCTTCACCTTGTAGCCGATCTTGCTCTGCAAATAAGCGAGATGCCGGTACCCTTCCGGAAACTGCTTGAGCAGATCCTGATCGAGCACGAGCTTGGCCGCTGGATCGACCGGATCGAGGCGGTCCTTCTCATAGACCAGGCGCCGCAGCACAAAGCCCCAACGGTCGTCGCGCTTTTCGAAGAAATCGTAGAAGCGGCCGGTACACACCACATCGCAGATCACGCCGTCGACCGGCGCGCGCTGCGAAATCGTCATTTTGGTCTGCGCCACGGCGCGGTGGCCCGCGATGTCGATCACGCTGCCGCCGAGAAAATGCAGGATGCGCACGCCGCGCTTCCAGCCCTCGTCGTTGCCCTTGATGAATTCTTCGTAGGTGCCCTGAAACCAGGTCGCCCACATGCGCCCTTCCGGGTGCCACACGGTGCGAAAGCGATCCCACAGCCGCGCGTCGCGCCATACCGCCCAGCATTCGATGAGTTCGCGGATCGTCAGTTTGTCGGCGTCGACAGCGGCCATTGCGGCTTTCCTCCCGGGGCTATTCCCTCCCCCCTTGTGGGGGAGGGGTGGGGTGGGGGTCGGGAGGTGACGCGCTATCGTCGACGGGCGCAATGCCCTCGTCCGCTTTTGCGCAATCCCTCCCGACCCCCACCCCTAACCCCACCCCA
>JBAPUM010000137.1:0-62932 GCA_049282655.1 Xanthobacteraceae bacterium | reverse complement strand
ACCTACGGCGGCGCAATTAACAAGATTGCTTCAGACGCGACGGCCTTCGCGCACCGGGGAAATACAAGATATTCGATACAATATTACATGGAGTGGACCGACCCGGCAGCTTCCGATGCCAACATCGCAATGATGCGGACGCTGTATACGTCGATGCGACCTCATGTTTCCGGTGGGGCCTATGTGAACTATTGCGATCTCGATCTCGGCGAGAGCTATGCAAGGGCTTATTGGGGCGACAATCTCCCGCGACTGATGAAGATCAAGGCTGGTGTCGATCCGAAAAATATCTTCAAACATGCCCAGAGCGTACCGCTGAGCTAGCGGTGTGGCTCCAACAGCTGTTTGGTCCGGCTGACTTTTACAAGAAGGGAGGTTTGAGCTCTGTCCTATGTCGATGGTCATTCGATGGCGGACTAGAGCATGGTGCGTCACTGTGCACCACCGCTTACAACCGTCTTGGTGGGTACCATTATGGGTAGCGTGAATTGCCGCACTGGCAATTAGGTCGTGGCGTCAACGCCTTGTGAGCGCAGTGTGGGTTCCTCCACGGGCACCACTATAAAAATGAATGGTTGGCGAATGCCCTGGGCCGGAGGCAGCTTAGTGGGCGAGCGCTTGCTGCGGAATCGGTGTGAAAGCGGCGTTAACTTCCGTGCCGCGCAGCAGGTTCAATGCGGTCTGCAACGCCTTGTCATCCTTTGGATCGCTGGGAACGTAAGCTTGTGAACCTTTTTGTTCCTGCCCTTGCGCCTGGATGTGCCCGGGCAGGGTCGCTTCGCTGATATCGAATTGTCGTGATTGATCGTCCTTCGGTACCTGCTGCAGAACCTCGATATCCGGCGTGATACCTTGTGCCTGAATCGATCGCCCCGAAGGCGTGAAGTAGCGCGCCGTGGTGAGGCGGAGCGCGCCATCGCTCTGTCCGAGGGGAATGATGGTCTGTACTGAACCCTTGCCGAAGGAGCGTGTGCCGACGATGGTCGCGCGCTTCTGATCCTGCAATGCGCCAGCAACGATCTCGGAGGCAGATGCTGAACCCCCATTGATCAATACAATAAGCGGTTTGCCGTCGATAAGATCCCCTGGCTTTGCGAAGATCCGTTCGGACTGATCGGAGTCGCGACTAAGCGTCGATACGATTTCACCGCTTGTCAGAAAATCATCCGAGACCGCGATGGCTTGATCGAGCAAGCCGCCCGGATTATTTCGCAGGTCGAGGATATAACCCTTGATCTGATCGGCGGGAATTTTGCCGGACAGGTCCTTGATTGCATTCGTCAACTCGCCGCTCGCTAAGCTGTTGAATTCCTTGAGCCGAATGTAGCCGACGTTACCTCCCTCGTCGCGAAAACTGACCGGGCGATTCTTGATAATTTCTCGCGTCAGCGTGACGATGATCGGTTTCTGCTCATTCTGACGCTCAATAGCGAGCGTAACATTCGAGCCGACCGGCCCACGCATTTTGGCGACGACGCTATTGAGTGGAATATCTTTGGTCGGTTGGCCATCGACCTGGGTGATGATGTCCCCGGCAAGGATACCTGCCTTGGCTGCGGGAGTGTCGTCTATCGGTGAAACCACCTTCACCACGCTATTTTCCAAGGTGACCTGCATTCCGAGGCCGCCGAACTCGCCACTCGTCTCGACTTGCATGTCTTGATAGTTCTTCGCATCCATATAGTTCGAATGGGGATCGAGCTTGCTCACCATGCCATTGATGGCCGCCGTGATGAGCTTGGTGTTGTCGGGCTTGTCGACATAGTCCTTGCCCACTACCTCGAAAACCTTTCCGAATAACTCGAGTTCCCGGTAGGTTTCCGCCGCGTCCGCCGACGGCGAAGCAATTGCGCCGGAGACGAGCGGCACGACGTTCGTCGTGGCCGCAAGCAACGCGAAAACGGCGCCCGCCATTGCGCCGGCGATTACGTAGACAATCCTTTGCATCGGTCCTGTTTCTGCTCTCAAGGGGCATAGCCGCCGTCACGACTCGGCAGTCAAATGTATTCAACAGTCTGGTGCAGGAGATCAACCGGCAACGCGTCGCACCCCGCGGTACAAAGGCTAGCGACCGGAACATCCGTCGCGCATAAGGTGAGCCATGCAAATTGCCCCGCCGGCAATCTCATTTCAGCCTTTAACCCTGGAACTTAAACCATGGAATAGGCGATTTCGATCACACCCCTCGCTGGAGGCCATGGGGTCTTCTTTTCGCAGGCGCCGCGATGCCCAGCGAGTCATGGTGCTTCTACGTACGAATCCCATTGAAACAAAAAAGACCCTCGAAGAGTTCGGAGAACGCCTGAAAGCGTCACCGCCAATTATGACTGTTCTCAGCACCGGTCGTGCATTAATTCTTTGCAATGATCGTCCAGAAAACTGAGCCGCGGATGCCGGGAGTTCCCGATCGGGCTCGCGTCCCCCGAGTTCGGGCGAGAAGGGCCTCTCTCATTCAGCCGAAAGTTAATCTGCCGCAGGGATGGTGAAGCAGAACGCCGAACCGAATAGCCCACGAGGCCGTTGCCGTGGAGTAGCATCAGCGAGCTGCGTTGTCTGAAGAGCAATGATCCAGGCCCACCATGGAATGCTAGACCTGACCGGGATGGGCCTGATCGCAAACCTGGCCGGCTTGGTTGTTTTAGCGCTTGCCGGGTTCGGTATCGCCGGGGCCCGGGCCCCGAAAGTCTTAAATTTCTGGTCGGCGGCTGCACTGGTCGGCCTTGTCGTTGTGATTTGCGGCGCCGGCGCCGTCATCGCGGGTGAATAATTTGGGGTGCCACTGCGAGTCGCTCCATCGCCCGCGTGTGCGTGCTGGAAAACCACTCCCGTCATTCGAGTCGGGTTGCGATGTGGTCGCCGACGCGCAATGCGTTGGCAATGATGGTCAGGGTGGGATTTACGGCTCCGATCGAGGGAAAGAAACTGGCGTCGGTAACATAGAGGTTGTCGATCCCGTGAGCCCGGCAATTGAGATCGAGCACGGATTGCGATGGATCGGCTCCGAACCGCATGGTCCCCGCCTGATGCGCTGTCCCGCCGATCGGGACGTCCTTTCCGAAGTACAGCGACCTGTCGAATAAATGCGGGTGTATGTCGAGTTTGCCACAGAGATCGCGCAATTTTTGCCGTAACCGACGGTGAGCCTCCATGTTGGTCTCCGTCAGATCCAGGGTCACGCGATCCCTGTCGTAGAAAATTCGGTTCTGCGGCAGCGGCAAATCTTCCGAGGTCAGCCAAAAGTCGAGAGAATGCCGCGCAAGCCACTCGAATGGCATTTCAGGAAGCCACTGCAGGAAGTCTGGCAGTCCGCCGCTGCGAATCTGTTCGCCGTCCGATTTTCCCACCATTTGGATATGACCGAGTGGGTAGTCCCAGTCGTCGGTACCGAAATAGAAGTCGTTCAGACCGAGGGTCTTCTGAAACTTGGTTGGATTCGGCGTGCGTGAAATGGCCATGACGATGGAATTGTTGTGGCGCATATAATTGCGTCCCACCAGGCCCGAGCTGTTGGCTAGACCTTGGGGATGGGCGTCGTTCGCCGAACGCAGCATCAAAAGGGCCGACGAGAGCGCGCCACAGGCAACGATCACAATATCGCCCGAATAAGTCGTTCGCTCGGCGCCTCGCACCACTTCGACACCGGAAATACCGCGGCCGCGGGAGTCCGTTATTAGTCTCTCGACGTAGGAGTTCGTAAGCAGCGTCAAATTCGAATATGCGCGAAGCGCGGGATCGACACAGACGATCTGCGCATCCGCCTTGCCGTTGGTCATGCATGGATAACCGTCGAAGGCATTGCAGCGGATGCAAGGCGAGTGCGGCAACGGCTTGCCGTTTTGTTCTTCGAGCAGAACGCCGACCGGCAGATGAAACGGATGATGCCCTTCTCGCTTGAGCCCATCGAACAGTTGCTGGATCCGCGGCTCATGCGTGATCGGGGGATAGGCGTATGGCCTTGTCGATGGCGGCTCGGTCGGGTCTTCCCCGCGCAGACCATGAACGTAATAGAGCTCTTCGGCGGCTTGGTAATAAGGCTCAAAAGCCTCGTACTTGAGCGGCCACGCTGGCGATATCCCGTCAGGTCGCCTGCTTTCGTCGAAGTCCCGCTCCCGGAGCCGCAACAGGACGGCGCCATAGACTTTGCTGTTGCCGCCGACGAAATAATGAAGGCCGGGATGAAATTCCCTGCCGTCCGAACTGTACCAGCTCTCCGGCGCCTGGTAGCGGGCGTCCTCGAACACGGCTTTGCTATCCCAATTCTCGCGTTCGCGGGGCAGGTAATCACCGCGTTCCAGAAGGAGAATGCGTTTGCCGGTCTGGGCCAACCGCCACGCCATGGTGCCCCCGCCTGGGCCGGAGCCGATAATGACCACGTCGTAATGTTCGCTCGTGCTCGTCATCGGCCGCCTCCGGAGCCAAAAACAGCAACGTTTGAACTTCGATGAAGGTTCAGCGTTTTACATAGAATGCCTGTAAATGAACGTTTGAAGCGGCTGCGAGGTAATGCGCGATGGTGATATTGAGCATCGGCATTGCCGCGGCGATCCGTATTGTCCTGGTCCTGCTGTTTCTTCCTTTCAGCGCCCTGGACAAAATCCTCAATTTCCGCGGCGCCGTCGCCCAAGCGCGCCGGGCGGCACCGAACACGGCGGTTGCGACCGGACTGATCCTTGTCGGATTATTTGTCGAAATATTCATGTCGCTTGGTGTTGTTACCGGCGTCGCGGATCGCGCCTGCGCGTTCGTGCTGGCCGCCTATTGCGGTGTTACCGCGTTGTTCTGGAAACAGTTCTGGAAGCCCGGCGATTTCTGGAGCTCCAATAGTGGCCAGGGCCGGACGCTGTTTTGGGATTTTTTGAAAAACTTCGCTCTCGGCGCCGGCTTTCTGCTCATCACCTTTGGCACCGATGCCGCTTCGGCTGGGCATTTCTTCGCTCACCCGCTGTCGTCATCCCACCCCTACAGCGTGACACAAGCGGGCGACCAGCCATGAGCACGGATTCTCGGCCGGCCATATCCTACTGGCATCTCTGGACAGACGCCGAGGGCGTCAGCCACCAGACGCGATGCACGATGACCGAGTTCGAGAAAGCCGCAATTGCGCCAGAAGCGGCGCCGCAATGGATCGGCGCGAAGACCAAGGACGCCGCGACGGTCTTCGTCACGGTGCTGCCGGTCGGCTGGATCGGAGACTGGCACGAAAATCCGAAGCCGCAGTGGATAATCCCGTTGTCGGGACGCTGGTTCGTCGAATCGATGGACGGCCAACGCATCGAGATGGGGCCGGGCGAAATATCATTCGGCGAGGATAAGAACACGCGCAAAGCGGCAGGCAAGCAAGGGCACCTTTCCGGCACGGTTGGCGACGAGCCGGCAGTCCTCATGATCGTGCAGTTTGAAGCTCCGCCGCCGCTTGCTTCACCCTGTGGGTTCGGATGAAACATTGTTTCAGGTGAGTTATGGACGGGATCGAAATCAAGAATCCGCGATTTGCGCGCTATATTTTGAACAACGCGACACTGGAGACGCTGGCGTCGGGATTTCGCTGGATCGAGGGACCAGTCTGGATGGGCGACGCCAACTGCCTGCTGTTCCAGGATCTGCCCAACGATCGAACCATGCGCTGGATCGAAGGCGCCGGCGTATCGACGTATCGTTCGCCCTCGAATTACGCGAACGGACAGACCAGAGATCGCCAGGGGCGTCTGATTGCCTGCTCGCATCGCGGGCGATGTCTTTACCGAACCGAATATGACGGCCGGGTTACGACCTTGGTCGATCGTTACGACGGCAAGCGGTTGAACGCGCCAAACGATGTCGTGGTGAAATCGGACGGTTCGATCTGGTTCACCGACCCGCTATACGGAATATCGAATGATTATGAAGGCGGCCGGCAAGCCTCGGAACAGCCGCCCGCGGTCTATCGCTTCGACCCGGAACGCGGCGACATCCGGATCGTCGCGGACGACTTCGACGGCCCGAATGGGCTCGCTTTCTCGCCCGACGAAAGCCGGCTCTACATCGCCGAGACGGGCGATCAGTCCGGCGACCGTCCGCGCCAATTTATCCGGGCCTTCGAGGTTGGTGCCGACCGCTCAACGCTGTCCGGCGGCGACATTTTTCACAAGATCGAGCCGGGCTATTGCGATGGAATGCGCATCGACGAGGACGGCAATCTCTGGAGCAGCGCTGCCGATGGCGTTCATTGCATCGGGCCGGATGGTGAGATGCTCGGCAAGATCCTCGTGCCTCATCGGGTATCGAACCTGACCTTTGGCGGCGCTGCAAAGAACCGTCTCTTCATTGGCGGCTCGACCACACTTTATTCCATCTTCGTGAATTGCCGTGGTGTGCAGGCGCCGTGAGCGCAGTCCAGCGATTGTCTCGCATTACAATGGTCTGCAGCGAGCCAGACCGGCTGGCCGATTTCTACGAAGCCGCTCTTGGATTTGAGCGAACCGGCGAAGCCTCGATAACCGGGCCGGCCTTTGCTGCGCTCATGGCCATTCCCGGGGCGACGGCCCGCGTCATAACGCTCCGGCTCGGCGGCCAAGAGGTTGAACTGACCGCCATTCACCCGCCCGGACTGAGCTATCCGCATGGCGTCTGCGGGCGGAGTCCGCTCTTTCAGCATTTCGCGATCGTGGTTTCCGACATGGCGGCCGCCTACCGCCGGCTCTCGGCGGCCGGCGGCTGTACGGCGATCTCGACTGGCGGACCGCAATTGCTGCCAGTTTCGTCGGGCGGCGTCACCGCGTACAAATTCCGCGATCCGCAGGGTCATCCGCTCGAACTGATCGCGTTCGCCAGCGACGCCGTTCCCACCCGGTGGCAAAACGCCTCGGCAACCGGATATCTCGGCATCGATCATTCCGCAATTTCAGTTGCGGATACTGAACGGAGCCTACAATTTTATCAGCGGCTCGGATTGCGCCGCACGGGAGGCTCGCTCAACCAGGGGCCGGAGCAGGACAAGCTCGATGGCTTGGCGGGAGCAATCGTCGAGGTTACGGCCTTAGCGCCGTCGCGATTTTCCAGCCCTCATGTTGAATTGCTCTGTTATCAGGACAGCGTCGATCGGACCTCGGTACGGCCCAGAACAAATGACATAGCGGCGACGCGGCTTGTCCTTTCAGTATCGGACGATGAGGTGTTGGACACGCTCTGCAGCCAAAATCCTGATGCCGTCCTATCGGGTCCGGTGCAGTTTGAGCATGGCGTACGACGCGCCATGTTGTGCGATCCGGATGGCCACCTGCTTTGCCTCGAAGCTCTGCATTGACGCAGGACCGCTCACCGCCAACTCGACCAAATCTCCCGCGACGCACGATTCCATTTTTTGGCTCGGAACCGTCGTATTCTTCATCGCGCATTATATTGCGCCGCTGTATTCCAAAATGGCCGGGTATGAATAAGGGTATGTACAAATCGTCGCGTCAAAATCCTTCTTTGCTTCCATCCGCTTAAACGTTTTGCGTGAATCGCTCTACGGCACCGACAGGCTGAATCGCACAGCCTCCCGATGGCAGCGCCGGTCACCTTCAGGCCTTTGGAAGATAAACCCGGCGCCTGGCGCCGGGCCGTCAGTCGTGTCAGCCGGCGGTGGCGCGCAGATTCTCGCACTCGGCCTTGAACACGTTGTTGAGGCACCATTCGGCGAGCTCGATGCCGGTGGGGAACCAGAGATTGCCGGCCTTCTTCATGTGCTGAATGATGCCGCGCAAGGCGAGCGTCCGGCCGGGGCGGCCGATGATGTAAGGATGCATCGTGAACGGGATGTAGCCCGGCCGCTCGGCGGATTCGGCATAGAGCTCGTCAAAATAGGCCTTCCAAGTCTCGAGCCCATGGTAGGGATTGCCGTATTCACCATGGCGGTGGCCGAACAGCGTGCCGTCGCCGAAGGGCTGCCGCGGCAACTCGACCAGCACTTTTCCGTTCTTTTCCCAAAGATACGGAAACTCGTTGTGAAAGCTGTTGGTGTTGAAAATAAAGCCGTTGTCGATCAACAATTCGAGCGTGTTGGTGCTTTGCGTACAGGAGCGCCAGCCATAGGGCCGCCGGCCGGTGCGTGTCTTGATCATGGCGATGGCCTTTTTCATCACCTGATCTTCCTCGTCGCGCGGCAAATAGCGGGCAATCTCGTGATTGTAGCCATGGCCTTCGACGACGTGGCCGTGGTCGAGAATGGCCTGGACCGCCTCCGGGTAGCGCTCCGCGATGGCGCCGCACGTCAGGAACGTCGCCTTGATATTCTCTTCCTTCAAGATCCGCAGCAGCCGGTAGATGCCGTGGTTCGGACCATATTCGCCCTGGCTCCACATCTCGTAATTAAGGATGCCGTTCTTGTCCGGCTTCACGTCTTCGCCACCCTGAAAGTCGAAGGTCAAAAAGACGGCGGCGCGCTCGCCGCGCGGCCAACGGATCAGATGGTCGTAGTGGTATTCCTTGAGCATCGGCATTTCCTTCAGGTGGTTAGCGTCCTTGTAAGCAGGCTTCGCTCGGCAACGGCACCATACACCGGATAGCGACGTTTTTCTAGGTAGACCGGTTTCTAGGTAGGCATGGCACCAAAGCAATGTCGCTTAGCCGGCGCTGATCCCGGCAAACTTGATCACCTTGGCCCACTTTTCGGTTTCGTCGGCGATCAGCTTGCGGAAGCCATCCGGCGTACCGCCGAGTGGCGACGCGCCCATTGCGGCAAATCTTTCCTTGATCTTTGAGTCGGCGAGCGCGGCATTGGTTTCGCTATTGAGCGCTTTGACGATGTCGCCGGACGTGCCATGCGGCGCTCCGATCCCCCACCAGGAACTCGCCAGGAATCCGGGCACCGTATCGGCGATCGGCGCCACGTCGGGCATGAGGGGTGAGCGCTGCGCGGTCGCAACACCAATCGCGCGGATGGTGCCGGCCTTGGCCTGCTCGCCGGCGGTGAGCGTATCGGCGAACATCACCTGGACGTGGCCGGAAGCGAGTGCGAGCAGTGCCGGCGCTCCGCCGTTGAACGGCACATGCACCATGTCGACGCCGGTCATCATCTTGAACATTTCCGCCGAGATGTGGTTCGAGTTGCCGGCGCCGGCCGAAGCGAAATTGACCTTGCCGGGATTGGCTTTGGCGTAAGCGATGAACTCGGCCACTGTTTTGGCCGGGAACGAGGGCGTGACGAACATGACATGCGGCGCCTCGACGATGCTGCATACCGGTTCGATGTCGCGGATGAAATCGAAGTTCAGGTGCTGGTAGAGCGTGGCGTTGATCGCATTGCCGGCGTTGATCAGCAGCAGCGTGTAACCGTCGGGCGTCGCGGTGACCACGGTCTCGGTGCCAAGATTGCTGCCGGCGCCCGGCTTGTTCTCGACGACGAAGGCTTGGCCGAGATGGTCCGACAGCCACTGCGCGATCAGGCGCGCCGTGATGTCGGCGCCGCCGCCCGGCGGGAACGGCACGACGAGGCGCGCGGGGCGTGTCGGGTAATCGAGTGCAAAGGCGGAACCGGGCAGCGCGCCAGCGACGGCCATAGCGCCCGCGTAACGCAGTAATTCTCGCCGCAGCATCGTTTCATCCTCCCCACCGAAATTTTGGCCGAAGCTATAGCAGTCGACGCGACGCCGCCAGCGACCGATCGCCGCCTTGTCCGATCGGCTTATGCTGGGAGCAGGGCGAACTGAAGCGCCAGCTTCCTGCTGCGCGTCATTGGCTCCATTCCATCTTCTTGAATTGCCGTGGCGTGCAAACGCCGCGCAGCAACTGTCTCGCATCACAATGGTCTGCAGCGAGCTAGACCGGCTGGCCGATTTCTACGAAGCCGCTTACGGATTTGTGCGAACCGGCGAAGCGTCGATAACCGAGCCGGCCTTCGCGGCGCTCATTGGCATTCCGGGCGGGCAGGAACAGCCACGTTTGCAACTCTGTCACTGGTCGCTGAATAATATTCCTGTGAAGGGAACAACACCGACGTTCCGCCCAGCCCCGTTGGTGATTTCAAACGACCAATGCTCAAGGTCGCGCTTATACCAAATGCTGTTGCTTAGCATTTCACGCGCGACCATCGCGGCGTGCTCCAGTGCCTCTTTGTCCCCAGCAAGCTCATCACCCTCAGGATCGGGAATAGCCTTCCGCCTGCGCACGACGATATTGAAAAAGTATCGCGGCATTCATGGAGCATACAGCACCATTCAATAGGTTGCACTACCTAATCGCACCAACGCTATGTCGCCCTCGCTTTTTGCTCGTCGGGCATCAATTGCCCCCCTTCTTAAATTCAACATCAATGAAATGGCTCTTCGGATATTTCTTGCGGAACGCCAGGAAAGAGTCTCGAAGGCCGGCCGAAAGGCCGCCCTCGTCCCCCTCCGGCTTCTCGCTAAAAAACGAAGCAATCTCGTCGCCGTTCTCATCCAAGATGCGAACTGACATACGAACCGCCGACCCATTTTCCATTAGTATTCCCCAATGCTGCCCGCCAATGGTTCCGCTGCTACTTTAAGCGCTGGTGTCAGAAAACGTTAGTCCGGTTCCGTACCGAAAATGAAATTAGGACACGCTGCTCTGCGAATTAGGACCGCACCGCGACGCGCCCGCTTTCTATCTTGCGCTTGATCGTCGCCGGATTCCTGCCGTGTCAACCCGTGGGGCGGGTGCAGCAGTGCCTCGGGCATCGCCGTGGAGGCAGCACAGAAAAAATCAAAAATCTGCGCCGACCTTGACGCCGGCGGCTCGGGCAGGGCGCTCAAAATGCGCTCGGGCCCAGGAACATTAGCCGATGAGGCGCCGATATTCCTTTTCGGGCACGCCGTAGAAACCGCCGGCTAACAGCTCGATGCCCTTTCGGTTCAGTACGACGATTTGATTCCGGCCGGTGTGGATCAGCTTCCGCTGCTTGAGACTTTGCAGCGCCTCGGTGACGCCTGCGCGCCGCACGCCGAGCATCAGCGCCAGAAATTCGTGGGTGAGCACCAGCGTTTCGTCGCGGGTGCGGTCATGCGCCATCAAAATCCATCGCGCAAGGCGTTGATCGATTTTGGCTCGCGCGTTTGCAATGGCCGTGTGAGCCGTCTGCACCGTGAATACTTGGACGAACTTGAGCAGCAGTTTGCGCAAGGATTCGCTTGCATCCATGGCAAGGCTTAGTTCCTTCGCCGATATATGCTGCGCTGCCCCGGCTGCCTGGATGTAGGTCGAATGTGGCGACTGCTCGCCGCCCAGCACCACGGCGGTGCCGCTCATTCCCTCGGGGCCGATGAGGCCCACTTCGATCTTTGTCCCGTCCGGTTGCACAGCGACAACCGAGGCAATGCCGACCTCCATGAAATAAATTGTCTCGATCCGCCGGTTGGGGCGCTCCAGGTCCTTGAGAAGCGGCATCGCGACCGGCCGCAAATGCGGATGCAATAACGCAAGATCGTGGGGCGATATCGCGGCGAGGAGCTGATTGCGAGCGGATGTAGAATGACGAAACGCTGCGGCGGAAGCCATTGGCTCTTTCCCAATCTGGGGCAAGAGCACGTCAGCGTCTCTCAATCGCCCGCGCCCGTAAACCGTTGCAGGCGGCGAGTCATCCTGTGCCGTCACAGAATGCTTTACTGAGCAATTTTGCTCAGTTTCAAGAGAGTGCGGGTCGGCCATGGAGCCGGCGCTATAGACGGTGCGCCGAACGCTCCAATCGGAGGCCGGATGCATTGATGCAAGAGCGCTTACCGTCAACTCGACTAAACCTCTTGCGACACACGACTCCATTTTTTGGCTCGGAACAGCGGCATTTTTTATGGCGCACCATATTGCGCCCGCGGTATCTCAAAATTGTGGGGGTACGAATAAAGGTAGGTTCAATACGTCGTACTTAAATATCACTTTTCTATCATCCGCTTAGACGTTTTGTGCGATTTCCTCCGCGGCACCAGCCTTCACTGCCTTGCAGCTGCGGCTGGCAGGCTGGCTTCGCTCGGGCGGCGAGTGAAAGCTGCCACGCCGAAGCCCAAAGGCGGGTGCGGTTGGCCACCGGCCCCATGCATTTGTCACACGAATCAGTTATATTGCCCACCACATGTCGGCTTGTGGCTTCGCGAATGATGAGGGCACGACGGATCCAGGACTGGATACCGTTGTTCGTCGCGGCCCGCCGCTCCCCGGTACCCCCAATCAACAAAATCTCAATCTCTGCGCGCTACGCTTCTTGGCGCGTGCGTTGAGTCTCGTCCTCTCGGTCCAGCAGAAGGAGTCGGGCTTTGGGCAAGCACTTCAGTAGCAAGCACTTTAACAACAAGCATCTCAGCAACAAGCACCTCACCAAAAAACGCCGCCGCAACGATCAAACAGCCGAAATAATCGAGTTTCAGAGTTCCAAATTCGACGCCGAACGCCTGCCGCCCCCGATAAAGCCGCTCAATCCCAATCAAGCCACTTATCTCGACGCGCTGCATTCGAGCCCGCAGGTCATCGTGCTCGGCCCCGCCGGTACCGGCAAGACCTGGATCGCCGCCACCTTCGCCGCCGACCTGTTACGCTCCGGACGCATCGACAAGATCGTGCTGACGCGGCCGAACGTGCCCTGCGGCCGGTCGCTCGGTTACTTCCCCGGCAGCATGGAAGACAAATTCGCGCCCTGGGCGGTGCCGGTGTCCGAGGCGATCAAAGACCGCATCGGCAAGGCCGCCTACGAGATCGCGCTGAAACGAGGCGATATCGAGCTGGTGCCGTTCGAGGTCATGCGCGGCCGCACCTGGAAGAACGCCTTTGTGTTGCTCGACGAGGCGCAGAACTCGACGCCGGCGGAGATCAAGACTTTTCTGACCCGGATCGGCGAGGATTGCACGGTGGTCATCAATGGCGACGTCAGCCAGTGCGATCTCGATCGCGGCAGCGGGCTGAGCACGGTGCTGCAAATTATCAGGTCGCAGCGGCTCGCGGTGCCGGTGGTGGAATTCGGACGCGAGGATATCGTCCGGTCCGGCATCTGCGCCATGTGGGTGCGCGCCTTCGACGAAGCGCATTTGTAAATGCGCCTGATACGAGATGAGGGCGTCCGCGCGGGCTTGCGCGGCGCTCACATCATGCGGCTATGCAGATCGAACAAGATCCACAGCGAGCCGCCGACCATGATGACAATCAGGACGGCGGTGAAGGCGAGCGCGAGCAGATTTTCCTGCGATCGCGGCTTGAGATCGAGATGCAGGAAAAAGCGCAGATGGACGACGATCTGTGCGAGGGCCGCAATCGCGATGATCGCGATTGTCGGCGCCGGCGCCAGCGCACCGCTGGCGACGAGGCCGAACGGAACGGCCGTCAACACAAGCGCCAGCGCGAAGCCGATCAGGTAGGGCTTCGCCGCGACGGGTCGGTTGGACGATGCGGTTTGCATTTACAAGACCCCCGGCAGGTAGACGACGGAGAAGATGCCGATCCAGACGATATCGAGGAAATGCCAGAACAGGCTCAGGCGATAGAGCCGCGACACCACGTGCGGCTCGAGCCCGCGCAGCGCCGTCTCGCCGCCGAGCAGCACGATCCAGACGAGCCCCATGGACACATGCAGCCCGTGGGCGCCGACGAGCGTAAAGAACGCCGATAGAAAGCCGCTCCTCTGCGGCCCGGCGCCGGCGGCGACGAGGTCTAGGAATTCCGTGATCTCCATGCCGACGAAGCCGAGCCCCAAGAGCAAGGTCACGCCCAGCCATCCCAGCGTGCGCCAGCGCTGCCCGGCGGCGATCGCGACGCTCGCCAATCCGAAGGTCGTGCTGCTCGCCAACAGCAGCATGGTTTCCGCAAAGGCATGCGGCAGCTTGAAGACGTCGTGGCCGCCCGGGCCGCCGGCGGTGTTGCGGATCATCGCCGCATAGGTGGCGAACAACAGCGCGAAGATGATCGCGTCGCTCATCAGGTAAAGCCAGAAGCCGAAGTCCTTCTCCGCAAAGCCGTGCCTGGATTCTGCTGCTGCCTCCTCCGGGCCGGGATCGATGACGGCGTCGGTCATGACGGCACCGCCACTGCACCGGGGGCTACGCGGCCACGGCGGGCCTCGATCGCGGCGATCTCGGCGGCCGGAATGCGGTGTTCGGCGTCATCCCGAAAAGTCTGCGACAGCACAGCCGCCGCCATGCCGAGCGCACCACAAACAGCGAGCCACCAGATATGCCAGACCATCGCAAAGGCGAAGACAAACGACGCCGCGCCGAGCGCAAGTCCGGCGCCGCTATTGTCCGGCATGACGATGTCGTGAACAGGCGTGAATTTGCGCCCGGCCGTTCCGCCGTGCTTCGTGGCCCAGAACGGGTCGATGCCGGAGACTTGCGGTATGACGGCGAAGTTATACGGCGGCGGTGGCGACGCGGTCGCCCATTCGAGCGTCCGGCCGTCCCACGGATCGCCAGTCGTATCGCACAATGTGGCGCGGTCGCGGATGCTGACGGCGAGTTGAAGGGCGAGGCAGGCGATGCCGAGCATGATCGCAAGCGCGCCAAGCTCCGCGACGATCAGATAAGGCTGCCAGGAGGCGCTGTCGTAGCTTTCGAGCCGGCGCGGCATGCCCATGAGGCCGAGCATGTAGAGCGGCATGAACGCCAGATAAAAACCCACGAGCCAGGCCCAGAACGCACGCCGCCCCCATTTTTCCTCGAGCCGGAAACCGAACGCCTTGGGGAACCAATATTGGTAGCCGGCGAAATAGCCGAACAGCGCGCCGGGAATCAGCATGTTGTGGAAATGCGCGACCAGGAAGGTCGTGTTGTGCATCAGATAGTCGACCGGCGGCACCGCGAGCAGCACGCCGGTCATGCCGCCGATGACGAAGGTCACGATGAAGCCGAGCGTGAACAGCATCGGCACGGAAAAGCGCACGCGGCCGCGGCACATCGTGAACAGCCAGTTGAATATTTTTACGCCGGTCGGCACGGCGATGATCATGGTCATGATGCCGAAGAAGGCATTGACGTCGGCGCTCGCCCCCATGGTGAAGAAGTGGTGCAGCCAAACCGCGAACGACAGCACCGTGATCGCCGCGGTCGCGAATACCAGCGAGCGGTAATTGAACAGCGGCTTGCCCGAAAACGTCGCGACGACCTCGGAGTAAACGCCGAATGCCGGCAGGATCAAGATATAGACTTCGGGATGGCCCCAGATCCAGAACAGGTTGACGTAATTCATCATGTTGCCGCCGCCGCCATTGCTGAAAAAATGCATGCCGAGATAGCGGTCGAGGCCGAGCAGCGCACAGGCGACGGTGAGCGCGGGGAAGGCGAACAGCATCAGCGCGCTGGTGCATAATGCCGTCCAGGTGAACAACGGCATCATCATCAACCGCATGCCGGGCGCGCGGCGCTTGAGGATGGTGACGATGAAATTGATGCCGGTGAGCGTCGAGCCGATGCCGCTGATCAGCACCGCCCACAGCCAATAATCGACCCCGACCCCGGGACTGAACGGCGGCTCCGCATAGGGCGGGTAGCCGCTCCAGCCGGCGCCTGAGAATTTGCCGATGACCAGCGAGATGACGACGAGACCGGCGCCCGAAATGGCCAGATAGAGACTCGCCGAATTCATGAAGGGAAAGGCCACGTCGCGGGCGCCGATCTGCAGCGGCACGACCACATTGAATAGGCCGACCAGAAACGGCATCGCCACGAAGAAGATCATGATGGTGCCGTGCGAACTGAAGACCTGCTCAAAATGGCCCGGCGGCAGGTAGCCCTGCGAGTGGAGCGCGATCGCCTGCTGGGTGCGCATCATCAGGGCGTCGATGAAGCCGCGCAGCAGCATCACCAGCGCCAAGGCGATGTACATGATGCCGATCTTCTTATGATCGAGGCTGGTGAGCCATTCGGTCCACAGCGTACGCCACAGCCCGAACCAGGTGATGAGCAAGACAACGGCCAGTTCGGCCAGCACGGTGATGACTGCGCCCGCCATGGCGACACCGCTGTAGAACGGCAGCGCATCGATGGTGAGGTTGCCGAACATTTCAGCGCGCCCCGGTCGGGGCGTCGGCCATGGACTGCATGGCATCGTGCGCCTGGGCATATTTGGCGACGACATTGCCGAACAGATCCGGCTCGACGCTCGAATAATAATGCGGCTTGGCCTCGCGGCTCGGCCGTTCCAGCGCCTTGAAATGTTCCGCATCGAGGACGTCGGACGACTGCTTGGCGGTGGCGATCCAGGCGTCGAACTCCGATGGCGTCACGGCGCGGGTCGCGAAGGTCTGAGCCGGAAAACCGTCGCCGGTATATTGCATGTTGCGGCCGGTGAACGCGCCGGGTCCGTCGGCGCGCAGATTGAGCTGCGTCGTCATGCCGGCCATGGCGAAAATCTGGCCGCCGAGGCCCGGGATGTAGAACGCGCTCATCGCGCTGTCGGATGTCAATGTCAGATGCACCGGCCGGTCGGCCGGAAAGACGAACTCGTTCACCGCGGCGATATTCTGCGCGGGGTAGATGAACAGCCATTTCCAGTCTTCCGAGATGACGCCGATCTTAAGCGCTGCGGCGGACGCGCCGATCGGCCGATAGGGGTCGAGACGGTGCGTATCGACCCAGACCAGATAGGCGATGCAGCAGACGATCAGCGCCGGCACTGTCCAGACGACGGTTTCGATCGAAGCCGATCGCGACCATTCCGGCCGATAAGCCGCCCGCGTGTTCGAAGCGCGGTAGCGCCAGGCGAAACCGGCCGTGAGCGCGAAGACCGGAATGACAACCGTCAGCATCAGCGCGATTGCCGTGACCATCAGGTCGCGTTCGCTGCGCGCGATGGGGCCCCCCGGATCGAGCACGGGGGCTTGCGACAATCCGGTCTGCAACAAGCCGCAGCCGCCGAGCCACAACGCCGGCATCAGCACCAGCGTGTTGCGCTTGTTCGAAGCAAATCCCATGCGGCGGCGATCTCAGGATGGCGTGCCGGACAGACCGTCCCGGCGCGCCGGTTCAACGCGAGACCGGCCTGCAATGTTCCTTGGGCTATTCCTTGGGCTGCTCCTTGGGCTGGCGGCCCTGAGGGCTTTGCAGCTATGGCTGGCGGGCCACAATAAAAACTTCTACGAAGGTCCCATGAAATTCGCGCACTTCTCCCACATCTGGGCCAAGCCCGGGATGACGCCACACCAGCGCTATGAAGAGCTGTGGCGCGAGCTGCAATTGTGCGACGCGCTCGGGTTCGATCATTCGTTCTGCGTCGAGCATCATTTCCGGCCCGACGAGAGCTGGATGTCGTCGCCGAGCCTTTATGCGGTCGGCGCCGGCGCGCGGACGAAGCGGCTGCGGCTCGGGCCGATGGGCTATATCGTGCCGCTTTACCATCCGCTGCGGCTCGCGGAAGAAATCGCCATCGTCGATCAGATGCTCGGCGGCCGCATGGAGCTCGGCCTCGTGCCCGGCATCAATCCGGATTATTTCCGCCCCTTCGGCCTCGACTACGGGCAGCGCAAATCGCCGACGCTGGAATTCGTCGATTATCTGCGCGCAGCGTTCGGCGACACGCAGCCGTTCTCGTTCCATGGCGAGACCTTCCATACCGACAGCGCCGAGATTTCAGTCAAGCCCGTGCAGCGCCCGCATCCGCCGCTATGGATGATGAGCCGAGATCCGCAGACGCTCGAATTCTGCGCCAAGAATGCGATCAATCCCGGCTATTTCCTGGTCTATCCGCGCGCCGACGCGGCGCCGCGGTACCGGAAATTCCTCGCCGATTGGCAGGCCGCGGGCCATGCGCAGAAGCCGAACATCGCTTATTGCACGGTGGTCTATGTCGATGAGACAGACGAGAAGGCGATCGACACGGCCTTGTTTCGCGCGAGCCGCGCCTATGAGGGGTTCCTGAAGCCGCCCAAGCCCGGCGAGACGTTCGAAGAGCGCGCCCGCGAGCATGCCAAAATGTTCGTCGGCCGCGGCGAACCCGGCGCGTCCGAGATCATGCAGCATCTGTTTGACGGCGATTATCTCTACAAGAACGACCTTATATTCATCGGCTCGCCGCAGACGGTCGCTGCCAAAATAAAAGCCGCCGCCGCGGCCGGCCTGTTCAACGTCTTCATGGGCGAATTCAATTTCGCCGATCTGCCGGAGGACGCACTGTTGCGTTCGATCCGGCTGTTCGGCGAAAAGGTGATTCCGGAATTGCGCGGCTACGAGCCGTTTTGACGGGCGCCATTTTGAAGGACTCAAGTGGCATGAAGATCTATCTCGCCGGACCGCTGTTCTCCACCGCCGAGCGCGATTTCAACGCGCGGCTTGCTGCAATCCTGCGCGAGAAAGGCCACGAGGTGTGGCTGCCGCAGGAATCCGAACAAGACACGATGACGCCGAAGCAAATTTTCAACAAGGACGTCGAAGGGGTCGATTGGTCGGAAGCCGTGGTCGCCAATATGGACGGCGCCGATCCGGATTCGGGCACCTCCTGGGAATGCGGCTACGCCTATAAGAAAAAGTGGATCGTGCTGTTTCGGACCGATTTTCGCGTCGGCTACGAGATTCGCGACGATCTTTCAGCCGCCAAAGAGCGCGATCAGGCGCCGTACAATCTCATGCTGACGGAATCGGCAAACGTACGGCTCGATCTTCCGTTCAAGAGCGTGGAGGCGGTTGCGGCGAGCATCGCCCGGGCGCTGAACAAGCTCCGCCCCAAGAGCCGCTCCAAGAGCCGCCCCAAAAGCCATGCCAAGAGCCGCCCCAAGAGCCGCGTCTAGACCCCGATCCAATTCAATTGAGCTGGGCCAGGATCTAAAATCGGCTTCCATTTCTGGAATCCCCTAGGCCCCCCTGCACGTGCCGCAGCATCGCTCGCATGTCGACGAACAGGAAGATCAGATAAACAACGGCGACGACACGCATCAGCGTCATCTCGTTGTGCAGGAAAAACACCGCGAGCCCCGTCAAGACAAATTGCAGGCCGTCCAGGCACGTCCAAAGCACCCAGAACGGTCCCGGCCATTCGCGCGGCACTTTCCCGGCCGGGTGGGTGAATTTGAAATACCAGGCCTGCCAAAGCGAGGTGCGCTGCGCCGCCGGCACGGTGCCGGGCGCGACCTGCAGATTGACGGCGCAAAAGATAAAGCCGGCGATGACGATCCAAGCCGAGAGCCAGAGGAAGCCGTCGATATCGTGCCAGTCGGTGCGCCAGATCACGATCACGCCCAAAACGAAGAAAATGACAGCTGCGACGATATCGGTGAACTTCAGCGGGCAGGAGTCCGCCTCATTGTCCGGCTTGCGGAAGCACATGAATCGCCGCGCCATGTAATCGAGGATCGACCATATGAATCCGGCCAGCACGAACAGCATGGCGCGCCGCACGAAGTGGGCGACGTCTTGGGCATCGATAATGTAAAACGCCACCATGCCGAACAGCACCAGGAACATCAGGTCCTTGAAAAGCATGAGGACGGAGTTCGAGCGCGGCGCGTCGCCGCCATAGACGTAATTCAGATGGATCGCGCTGCCGATGATGTAGCGCAGCAACAGCGCGACCAGGGTAAAAAACGCCCACCAGCGCCAGCCGTGAATGGCGTCGATCTCGATCGGAGGTATCTTGATCGGCGGTAGGTTGTTCCCCAGAATCTTGTCTGGTGGCGCGAGAAATCGTGTCAGGGTCAGTCCGGTGAACACCGTAAAGGTGGCGAGGATGACTTTGACCGCGTCGTCGAACTTCGGAGCTTTTTTCAAGAACTGGATCGCGAGCAAATCCGCGAGCCAGTTGGCGGCGTCGTCGGAATGAACCGGATCGTTGGGCCCGGGGCGTACCGTCTGTCCGGGTAGCAAGCCGGGGCGCACCGGCCACGTCCTGATGAAATGGTCGGTCGTATGGGTGGGCTCGATATCCTGGCGGATGGCGTTGGCGAGGTCCGTCGCCGTATTGCCTTGCCAAACTTTGCTGCCGTCCGCTGTCTGGTATCCCGGCATTGCGGCACTCCCTGCGTGTCCAGCCTATCAACGCCATTTAGGGTAGCATGCCACGGCGGGCGGCGGGGTCAAGAAGCGTCAGCGGAAACTCCGGCCGTATTGCAACGGGGCGACACGCCGCGACGGCAGTCGCGGCGGTCCCGCTACTGCGCTTTCGCCAGATCCGGTCGCGCACGCAGCCGCGCCTGGTTCAGCGTATAGATGAGGAAGGCTACTACGGCGCCGCCGGCGAATGGCAGAGCCGACCACATATAGAGCTCGTTCACCGGCAGCCCGACGAACAGCGCGCCAAGGAACGGGCCGACGATGGCGCCGAGCCGGCCGATGCCGAGCTGCCAGCCGGAGCCGGCGGCGCGCAGCGAGGTCGGATAGATCATGGCGCCCACCACATTGATGCCGGACTGGATGCCGAGCACGAGCGCGCCGGCGAAGAAGGTGGCGACGATCAGCGCGGTGGTCGAGCTCAATCCCGCATAGCCGATCGAGCCGACGACCGGCACCGCAATCACGAACAGGATCGCGATGGCGAGGAAGCGCGCCCGCTGCAGCCACCAGCACAGCACCAAGGCGCCGACCGTGCCGCCGACCTGAAGCGCGGCGCCGGCGAGCGCGGCGGTTGCCGGCGGTACATGCGCCGCGCCCATCAGCGTCGGCGTCCAGCTGAGGAGGAAGAAATAGCCCATCAGGTTGAAGGCGAACATCAGCCACGTGAGCGGCGTGATGGCGGCGAGCCCGTTGCCGAACAGATAGACCGGATTCGAGCTCGGAAACTGATGCTCGTCCTCGATGACAAAGCGGGCATTGGACGGCACTTTGAAATCGGGCGCGATTTCGGCGAGCAGCGCCACCATTTTCGGCCGCTGGCTCGCGTGAATCGCCATATATTTGATCGATTCCGGCAGCCCCATGATGGCGGCAAGCGCGATTACGATCGGCACGATGCCGCCGATCTCGAACAGGATCTGCCAGCCATAGGTCGGGACCAGGACGGCGCTGGCAATGCCCGCCATGGCGCCGCCCAAGGGCACGGTGCCGACTGCGATAATCGCCAGCGTCGCGCGCAGATTGCGCGGCGCCGACTCGGCATTGATGGCGACCGCATTGGGGATGACGCCGCCGATGCCGAGGCCTGCGATCAAGCGCAGGATCGACAATTGCGTGAGGTCGGTCGAATAGGCGGCCGCGAAAGTGAACACGCCGAACAACAGATTCGCCGTGATCAGCGCCGATTTGCGCCCATAGGTGTCGCCGATCCAGCCGAAAATCTGCGAGCCGAACAAGACGCCGATATTGCTGGCGCTGAGCACGAGGCCGAGCGACTGCGGCGGCACGTGCCATTCCGCGATCAGGCGCGGCGCGGCAAAAGCAATGGCGCCGATGTCATAGCCGTCGATCAGAGCGATCAGGATCGACCAGACGACGAGCTTGACTTGGAAGGACCCGAGCCCGTGCTGGTCGAGAAAATGCGATACTTGAACCTCTGCCTCAGCGGCCATCGTTTCCCCCTCGCTTTATTCTTGCCGTGTCGTCTTGCCGTGTCGTCTTGCGGTGTCGGCTTGGCGCGTGTTCTTGGCGCGTCTGCGGCGCCAATGGCACACACACCATAGGGCGCAAACCGTAGGGCACAAGCTGCGGAAAGAAAAGCGGCATTCGCGCGCAGGGCGACGGGCGCTGGCCCCGTCGTCTGTGCGCAGGGATGGCGCTTACGCGACCGGGCGGCGCTTCATATTCTCGTAGGCGCGCCGCAGGCAGCGCTTGAGGGTCGCCAATTCTTCCCGTGTCAGTCCGGCAATGGCGGCTTTTTCGTACTGGCGCGCGATCGGTATGAGCCGCGCGACCAACACGCGCCCCTTGGCCGAAAGCTTGACTTCCACCTCGCGACTGCTGCTCGTCGATCGCGTGCGTGAAACGAGCCCCGAGCGGACGAGGCGCGTGACAAGCCGCGACAGGGTCGACGCGTCGATGCTGGTCAGGTCGGCGAGATCGGTCTGGCGCTGGCTGCCATTCGCCGCCAGCGCCGCCATGACCCGCCACATCGCGATACTGAGCCGATGCGGCGCGAGCGCACGCGCGCCAAACTGGTCGGCGATGATGCTGCCGACGCGATTGACGAGATAGGGCAGATAGTCGCCGAGATCGAGTTTGGATGAATGCGTCACGTCCGGAGCGGTCCCCGCGGTCCGTCTAGTCGACTCGTCGTTCGCGGTCAAAGCCATCGGACCTGTTCCGGCGATCCAGATTGTTGAATTTACAATAGATGCATTGTCAACTATCATGCAAAGAAAAAGGGTCAACCCAAGCACCGCCGGGAGGCGTTTCATGGAATTCGGCTATTTCACCCTGAGCGACAATCACTACGAGAACAATACCCGCAGCTCCAACCAGTTCGTCGCCGATATAACCGCGGAAGCGCTGCTAGCCGACAAGCTCGGCATGCATTCGGCGTGGATCGGCGAGCATCACTTCAATTCGCTCGGCGTGCTGTCCTGTCCCGACATGGTGCTCGCCTATGTGGCCGCCAACACCACGCGCATCCGGCTCGCGCCGGCGGTGACCGTGCTGCCGCTGCATCATCCCATTCGGGTCGCCGAACAATGGGCGACGCTCGATCTATTGTCCGGCGGCCGCGTCGATTTCGCCTGCGGCCGCGGCTACGACCAGCGCGAATATCTGCCGTTCCACGTTTCGTTCGAGAACAATCAGGAAATCTTCGAGGAGGGTCTTGAACTGGTGCGCCGGCTGTGGGCCGCCGAAGACCGCATCTCGCACCACGGCAAGCATTATTCGTTCGACGACGTGCGCATCACGCCGAAGCCTATACAAAAGCCGCTGCCGACCTATGTGGGATCGTTTTCAAAGCCGTCGATCGAGCTTGCCGCCAGGCTCGACTGCGGGCTGATCGTGGCGCCGTTCGCGGCAGCCATGAGCTATGGGGGCCTAAAGCAGGTCGCCGACCTCTATCACGAGACCTGCGCCAAATACGGCACCAAGCCCGGCCGGCTGATGTGCAGCTATTTCACGCATTTCGCCGACGACAAACCCCAGGAGGACGCGCAGCGCGCGCGGCAGATCCGCTATTACAAGGAATGCGTGATCCCGGCGTTTCCGAGCGACCCGAAAACCGCGCCGCCGAGCTATCGCTATTTCATCGACATGGTCGATCGGCTGCAGAAGGTGAAGCCGGAGAATCTGACGGAAAATTCGGTGCTGCTGGGTTCGTCGGCGCGCATGATCGAAACCTTGAAAAAGGTCGAGGCAGCCGGATTCGACGAGGTGATCCTCTATTTCAACGTCGGCCAGAAGCCGCACGCCCAGGTCAAGGACGAGATGGCGCGTTTCATGGCCGAGGTGGCGCCGTCATTTTCGGCGTCGCGGAAGGTGGACGCGGCCTGACGGACGTTGGCGGCGCCTCGGTTTCAACCCGTGGAGCCGTCCTCGGCTGACGAAGAACGTTGATTCTACAAGTAAAATCCTGTGGAACCCGGCGCGGCGATCCGCGTTTCCTATGTCGACGACTGCTCTTTTCGGCATAAGGAGGGTCCTCGTCATGTTCAGGAAAAAGGAATACCGGCGCCAAGCGGATGAAGCCGCCGCCCGGGTCGAGTGGTGTGAAAAAAAGCTGTCCTTTGAGCGCAAGCGGCGTCGAGCGCTCGAGGATCTTGCCGAGGGCGAGGATTGGCTCGACGGCAAGATAAGCCCGGTGGCCGAGCCCTTGGCTGGCCAGACCAAAGAGGGCTGAGCAAATCACTTACCCAGCCTCTGGACCGCAGCAAGCGTTGCCAGCGCGGCGGTGCCGGTAGCCTGTTCTGTCGCGCTGACCCCGACGCGCGATCGCGGGGTCGATCATGCCCGCATGCCAACGGCCATGACGAGGAACGCATCCTCGATGCCGACGTTACCCGCGATCAAGCCCTCACAATCGATCGGGAACCCATCATGGCCGGAGAACTCAAGGGACGAACCATTGCGTTACTCGCCACCGACGGCGTCGAGCAAGTTGAATTGACCGAGCCGGTGAAGGCGCTCAAGGCGGTCGGCGCATCGGTCAAAGTCGTTTCCGACAAGAGCGAAATCCAAGCCTTCAAGCATCACGACAAGGCCACCAAGATCAGGGCCGACGAATCGCTCGCCGACGCGTCACCCGAGGATTTCGACGGCTTGGTGCTGCCGGGCGGCGTCATCAACCCGGATGCGCTGCGGCTTATGCCCGAGGCGATCGATTTCGTTCAGCACTTCGTCGAAGAGAAAAAGCCGATCGCCGCCATCTGTCACGGCCCGTGGACCTTGATCGATGCCGGCGGCGTCAAGGGCAAGAAGATGACGTCATGGCCGTCGCTGAAGGCCGACCTGACGAATGCCGGAGCCACCTGGGTGGACGAGCAGGTGGTCGTCGACGCCGATCTCGTCACCTCGCGCAAACCGGACGATCTGCCGGCCTTCAACAAGAAGATGATCGAGGCCTTTAGTCACGGTCACGCGGCGGCGAAATAACGCCGCGGCGCCGGTTTGCGGGCCTCTACTGCGTCGAAGCCGCGCATGGCCCGCAACCATCTTGCGCCGGACGAGGCGAAGGCGCGAATATCCCGGTAGCCGCCAACCCAAATAATAGGCGGTCCCGGGAGGAACCATGGCTTTTGCGCGCGCGCTCGCGGCGGCGCTTTTCGCCGCCTGTGTTTTCGCCAATGTCTTGGCAACCTCCGCCGCTTCGGCGCAAAACTATCCGGATCATCCCATCACCATGATCGTGCCGTTCGCGCCCGGCGGCGCGACCGATGCGATCGCGCGCATCATCCAGGACCCGATGCAGAAAGCGCTCGGCCAGCCGATCGTGATCGAAAACATCGGCGGCGCCGGCGGCATGATCGCCGCCGCCAAGGCGGCCCGCGCCGATCCAGACGGCTACACCATCCTGATCCATCAGGTGGCGCTGGCGGCCGGCATGTCGATGTATTCGGGCCTCACCTTCGACGCCGAGAAAGATTTCACCACCATCGGCCTGATCAATACCGCCGCCTCGACGCTCGCCGCGCGGCCGACGATGCCGGCCAACAATTTCAAGGAGCTGGTGGCCTGGATGAAGGAGCCCGGGCAGGACATCAAGATCGGCCATCCCGGCGTCGGCTCCTACGGGCATCTCGCGGGCGTGCTGGTCGCCCAAGAGCTCGGCGTGCGGGCGACGCAGATCGCTTACCGCGGCGCCGGTCCGGCGCTGGTCGATCTGTTGGGCAACCAGGTCGATCTGGAATCGCAATCGGCCGTGGTCTCGGGTCCCTTGGTCAAGGCGGGCAAGCTGAAGGCTTACGCCATCATCGGCCGCAAGCGCTTTGCCGGCCTGCCGGACCTGCCGACCATGGGCGAACTCGGCTACAAGAAGCTCGATATCGATTTCTGGCACATGCTGCTGGTGCCGACCGGCACGCCGCGGCCGATCGTCGACAAGATCAACGTAGCGCTGCGCGCGGCGCTCGCCGACGCCAAGGTGCAGAAGACTTTTGCCGACGGCGGCATGGATGAATTCGGCGCCGACGAGGAAAAGCCGGAGGACGCGGCAGCGCTGCTGAAGCGCGAGATAAAGCTGTGGGGTGACGTGATCCACGCCAACCATATTGCCGCGCAGTAGAAAAGTAGGGCGGAATAGCGAAGCACATTCCGTCGTGCTGTCAGGCTTGAAGCAGCCCCTAAAACGGGTGAGGATTTGCACGGGTGGTATTCATTTGAGAAATCTTGGACCAGAGCGTCGCGCCGATGTTTAGTTGGTGGGCTGCAATAACGGGTCGCGGAGCGGCGGCCCAAGCTGCGGCACAACACCTCATCGATGCGGCGACGCGGGGCGATGCGACCTTAGTCCGCACACTCGTCGAAGGGGGCACCAGGGTCAACGCGAGGGGGCCCGGCGGCAAAACTGCGCTCATGGCTGCATCCTCGTTCGGTCATTTCGCAACAGTGCAGGTCTTGCTCGAGAAGGGCGCCGACGTCGATGCCAAAACGATAGATTGTGAAACTGCGATGCTTTTTGCCTCGCAGAATGGACACCAGGAAATAGTGCGCGCTCTGCGGAACGGCGGCGCGCGGTTCGCTTGCAACATCGAAGCTGCTTGCAAGGACGGCGACATTGCGGTGAATACACGCGGCATTTCCCTGTCTTCAATAAGCGTGAAAATAGACAACTTGCGCGACGAGCCGATGGTGGTCCGGATTCCTCTCGGCTGTAGTGTCAATGGATCGGGCAAGGTCCAGAATATGACGGTCCGAAAGTCGAGCGCGGCGGAAATCGGACCGCGAGGATCAAAAACAATCGCCGTGCCGGCTGTTTGCATAAATGCCCGGCTCAGAGTTCCCAACCGCGAAGATCGTTTCTCGGGCTTTATTAACAGCCATTCGACATCGCGCCATGTTGAACGACTGCTGAAATACGCGCATGACAGAGATCCAATAACCGTGCAGCTGGCCGTGTGGATCGTGACGGATAACATCAAAGAAAACGATGCCCAGAAACTCTTCGGAAGTAACTCTGTCGATTTACATGTGAAGTTCATCACCGCCCAATCGATCGCAAGCGCCGTAACAGGGTTTAGTCGTTAGAAAATTGAGACGGGACTTGGCTGTCTGGGCGAGCGGATGTTGACGCAGCAAGGGCCGCGCAAGCGGTCGGCGCGTGACGCCGCCCTTCACCCCTTGCCATAAAACACCGGCACCGGGACGCCTTGGGTGATCGCCTCGATGCGGGCGTCCTCGGCGTGTTTTTTCTTTTCGCAGAGCTCCAGCACCCGCATGATATCGGCGCGCGGGATGAAGACGACGCCGGTGTCGTCGGCGACGACGAGATCGCCGGGATTGACCCGCACCTCGCCCATCTGAATCTCGCCGTTGATCTCGACGGTTTCGAGCCGCCATTTCCCGGTCGCGGGCGTGATCTCGCTCGCCCAGACCGGATAGCCAATCGAGCGCGAATGCCGCACGTCGCGCACCCCGCCCATGACCACGGCGCCGCGCTCGCCCTGGCGCTGGCCCGTGTAAGACGAGATGCCGCCCATGTTCGACATGCCGGAGACGCCGGAGATCACCAGCACGTCGCCGTCTTCGGCAAGATTATGCGCCTCGAATTCGGCCATGCGGTTGACGTGGGTCTTGGCGGCAAGCGGATCGGAACGCTGCCGAATGTTGCGCACGGTGAGCGCCGGGCCGACGATCAGGCTGCCGGGAATGGTCGGCTTGAGCGTGGTCGCGCCGATCACGCCTTCGGGCACGCCGAGCTCGTCCATCACGTCCGAGATCAGGCTGGTGCACTCGCCGAGCGCGAGGTAGCGCGTGACCGCGCCGTCCGGCGGCTTCGGCGTCGATTGCATCCGGATGCGGTCGGCCGCGATCCGGCCGGTGAGTTTCTTCTCGGGCACGGCGGTGATTCCTCCGAACTCATCCTGCACTTAATCCTGGCCGTCATGGCCGGACTTGTTCCGGCCATCCACGTCTTGGTTTCGCTCGCCGTTAAGTCGTGGATGCCCGCAACGAGTGCGGGCATGACGAGTCAGGTTCTAGCGTACGAACTTGTAGCGGAAGCGCTCGCCGTCCGCCTCGATCAGTCCCGTGGTCGGATGCGGAAAATGGATCGGCAGCACGAATTTGCCGGTGCCTGCGGTGTCGCTGAGGAATTTGCGGCGCGAGCGTTCGGCTTCGGCGGCGTCCCAATCGAACACCGTCGACCAGCTTGGCTCGCGGCACTGCAGCGCGTGGTGCATCAGGTCGCCGATGACGACCGCTTGCTGGCCGCGCGAGCGGATGTTGACGCAGCAGTGGCAGGGCGAGTGACCCGGCGTCGGCGTGAGCGTGAACGTGTCGTCGAGCGCGAAGTCGTCATCGACCAGAAGCGCCTGGCCGGCTGCGACCACCGGCTCGCAATTATAGCGCCAGACATTGCCGGGCGGCGTCGCGCCGCGTTTGGTCGCTTCCTCCCAGGCCGCGTATTCGCGCTTGTGGAAGATGTATTTCGCCTTGGGGAAGGTCGGCACCCAGCGGCCGTCGCGCAGCACGGTGTTCCAGCCGCAATGGTCGATGTGCAGATGGGTGCAGAATACGTAATCGATGTCCTCAAAGCGCAAACCCGCCGCGGCAAAGCCGTCGAGCCAGGGCTGCTTTGGAAAATCCATCGGCGCCGCATAGCCCTTGTCCTCGCCGGTGCAGGTGTCGATCAGGATGGTGTGCTTCGGCGTGCGCACCACATAGGTCTGATAGGTGATGACCATCTTGCCTGTGGCCGGATCGAACACCTCTTTGTCCATTTCGGCGAGATGGCGCTTGCCGATCTCGGCATCGTAAGCCGGAAACATATCCTCCGGCTTCCGCCACGGCCCGTCGCGCTCGATGATGCTGGTGACGGTGACGTCGCCGATCGTGAGCTGTTTCATAACTCCCCCCATCAAAGTCTGTAGCCCGGATGAAGCGAAGCGTAATCCGGGGTGGCGCTCGCATCTTGCTCCCGGGTTTCGCTTCGCTCCACCCGGGCTACGAAGCAGCCGACTTCTCGTTCGTGCCCGACTCCGGCAACAGCGCTGCGGCCTTCAGGCCGGCCTGCACCTTCGGCACCGTGTTTTTGACATCGGTGATCGGCAACCCGTGGGTCGGTCCGATGGTCTTGACGTCGAGCCGCGCGATCAGATGATCGAGCCGATCGCAATAGACATTCATGTCGGCGAATTTGGTCCAGAACAGCGCGAGGTCGGCGAAGGTCGACGACACGTCGGGCAGGTCGAGCGACACCGCTTCCTCGGCAATGAGCCCACAATGGCCGTCCTCGTGATAGTGGCTATAGGCAAAGCCGTCGCCCGGAAACAACACGCGCTCCTTGGTATCGAAACCCCACCAGGTGGTGCGGAGATCCCGGATCACCGGCTCGACCGCCATCAGGGTGCGACCGCCGAGATCGATCTCGTCGCCTTCCTGCATCGAGCGCATGCGATGTTCGTATTGCGGGAACGCGAGGTGATAGTCGCTGACATCGCCGACCAGAAGCGCGTCCGGAAAGGTCTTGAGCACGCGGCCAAGGCCGCCGCAATGCGGCGTCTCCTGGTGGGTAACGAACAGATATTTGAGCGGCGGTATGCCGCGCGCGAACAGCGCGTTCATGTGCCGCTCGATGACTGGAAAATCCTTGGGGTGGCCGGTCTCGACCAGGATCGAGGCGTCGTCGCCGGCGACGAGGTAGGCGGCGTTGTAGCCGTGATAGACTTTGCCCTTATGGCGCTGCGCCAGACAATCGCCGATCCAGAACACGCCGGGCGCGATCTCGCGCGGCATTCGTTCGGCAACGGGCGTATCGAGCATGCTTTGCGCATGCGGCTTATCGAGCATGGTCAGCGTTCCTCGTCGCGCGTGACATAGCGCGACACCGCCACGCTCTTGTCGCAAGCCTTTAGAAAATCATCGAGCATTTGGTAGTGCCGCGCCACCACATTGCGGCCGCGCAAGATGCAGCCATAGCCCGGCGCGATGGTCTCGATGTCGTATTTGTCGAAGATGGCGCCGATGCCGCGCCGCATCGAATCGGTCGGCGCGCCCTCGATCCACCAATAGCGCGTGTTGAGCATGAAGGAGCGCGCGTCGCGCGGCGAGGTGGCATCGTTGTCGCTCTCGGTGACGATCCAGGGCCCCTTCTCGGTGTCGCGCCACACATGGGTGAACATGTCGGAGGAGAACAACGTCTTGGTCGCGCGGTCATAGAGCCAGCGGGTGGCGATCAGGCGGATCGGCGCCTGCATCACGTCAATCGCGCGGCCCACTTTGCCGAGCGCGATGGTGTCGGTCCGCGTCACCGCGGTCACCTTCATCGATTTGAGGATGTCGCGGCCCTCCGCCTTGGCGCCGAAATCGAACCACAGCGCGGCGTCGATATTGCTGGTGTAGCAGGTCTCGATGTTGAAATGGCCGGCGAAGCTCTCGACATTGTTGATCGACATGAATTCGTTGAGCCGCAGCGGGAACATCGAGAACGGCAGTCCCGGCGCGATCAGCGACTCGATCTGACCGCGGATCGTCGGTTCGTCCTTGCCGAAGCCGGTGTCGATCAGCATCGCGGCGTCGGGCTGGGTCAGTAGATAGCTGTTGGCCACCGAAACCCCGCGCGCGCTCGCCGGATAGGAACTGACCCGGCCGTCGAGCGGAAAAGGGTTTTGCAGGGCATAGAGCTGGTCATCCGCAAGCGAGGCGATGCCGCCGGTAAAGCTCTGCGGCTGGCGGGTTTGCGCGGGCGTTTCGTGCGGCGCTTCTGTGGGGGCCGCTTGGGTCGATAGGGACATGATCGGTGAAGTCTAGCGGGCCTGCCGGGCGAAGGGAACGGGTGTCCGGCGCGACGCCGCACCCCCCAAAGCGGTCATGGCAGCCTAGGCTGATAAATGAGGGCGTCCGCCGCGGTATCGCTGGCTTCGAGAGCCGGCAGTTCGCCCGCGGCCTCCAGCACCGGATAGGCCACCGTACAAATGTGCGAATGAATGCGCTTGAGATCGGCGAGAATGTCGAGGTGCATCGAGGTGGTCTCGAGGCTTTCCGGCCGGCCCTCGCGCAGCCGCTCGAAATGCCGGTCGGCGGCCTCAAGCTCGGCTTTGCGCAAGGCGACCTTCTCGCGCAACAGCCTACGGGCCGCTTCGACATCGCCGGTCATGAAGACACCGAAAGCGACCTGCAGGCTCTCGACGATGCGCTTGTGGAAGGCGGTCAGTTCGGCCGCGCCTTCGGCGGAGAACTGACAACGCCGTTTGATCTTCTTCGCGGCGATTTCGCACAGGTTCTTGTCGATGATGTCGCCGATATGCTCGAGATTGATGGTGAACGACACGATCTCCATGGCGCGGCGTCCCTCGCGCTCGTCGAGGCTGTCGCGCGTGAGCTTGGTGACATAAAGCTTGATGGCTTCGTTGAGCCGATCGACGACATTGTCCATCCGTGACACATCACTGACGAGCTTGCGATCGTTGCTCATGAGCGCGGTCATGGTCTCGCGCAGCATGGTTTCGACGACATCGCCCATCCGCAGCGTTTCGCGCGCCGCATTGGCGAGCGCGAGCGACGGCGTCTCGAGTGCGCCCTCGTCGAGGTAACGCGGCCGCGAGGCGTCGGCCGGCTGCTTGCGCTCCGGCAGGACGCGCACCAGAACGGCCGCCACGGCATCGAGCGGGCCAATAAACAATATCGCCAACGCGACGTTGAACAGCATGTGAAATTCGGCCGTCATTTTCGCCGTGTCCGGCTGCCATGCCATCATTTCGCGGGCGATCGGCTGCAGGAGCGGCAGCGCGATGAGAATGCCGACGAGCCGGTTGAGCATGTTGCCGACGGGCACGCGGCGGCTTGCCGGATCGCCGGCAATGCCGGCCTCGAGCAGCGGATTGATGGCGCTGCCGAGATTGGCGCCGAGCACCAGCGCGAGTGCGGCGGCAGGCGTGACGAATTGCGAATAAGCAAGCGACATCACCAGCAGCACGACGGCGACGCTCGAATGCGCCGCCCAGGTCAATGCCGCGGCGATAAAGATGCACAGCACGGGATCGCCGGTGATGGCAGCGAGCAGCGTGCGCACCACCGGCGCCTGTTCGGCCGGCGCCAGCGTGTCGATCAGGATGTGCAAGGCCAAGAGCGTCAGACCGAGCCCGATGGCAATGCGGCCGAGCGCGCGCGCAAGACTGCTGCCGCCGGCGCGGAAGGTGACGAGGCCGATGACGAACAGCACCGGCGCCACGGCCGCGACGTCGAAGGACAGCACTTGCACGATCAACGTCGTGCCGACATTGGCGCCGAGCATGATGGCAAGCGCCGGAACGAGGCCGACCGTGCCGTCGGCCGCGAGCGAGGCGGTCATCAGTCCGGTCGCGGTGCTCGATTGCAGGAGCGCGGTCAGGCCGAGGCCGGCGCCGAAGGCGGTGAAGCGGTTTTGCAGCGCCTTGCCGAGGATGCGGCGGAGATCGGGGCCGAAGGCGCGCAACACGCCGCTCAGCACCATATGCAGGCCCCACAGCAGCAGAGCCACGCCGCCCATCAGATCGAGCAGAACGAGCGATCCCATTGTCGCCGGCTCCTCCTAGGACACTCCCCGATAGCGCATGTAGGCCCAGCGACGAGCCGAGACAACCCGAAATCGTTTACGGAATAGGCCGAACGCTCGACGCTTACGGATCGAGTTCGGTGTCCCAATACAAATAGTCGAGCCAGCTATCGTGCAGATAGTTGGGCGGGAACAGCCGGCCGTTGCGGTGCAGATGCTGCACCGACGGCTGGAACGGCCGCTGCGAGGGAAACATCTTGGCTTCGTCGGGCGTCAGATTGCCCTTGCGCAGATTGCACGGCGAGCAGGCGGCGACGACGTTGCCCCAGGTGGTGTGGCCGCCGCGCGAGCGCGGCAACAGATGATCGAAAGTGAGATCGTCGCGGGCGCCGCAATATTGGCAGACGAAGCGGTCGCGCAGGAACACGTTAAACCGGGTGAAGGCCGGATGCGTCGTCGGCTTCACGTAAGTCTTCAGCGACACCACGCTCGGCAGCTTCATCTCGAAGCTCGGCGAGCGCACGGCGCGATCGTAATTGGCGACGATGTTGACCCGCTCGAGAAACACCGCCTTGATGGCGTCCTGCCACGACCACAGCGACAGCGGGTAGTAACTCAGCGGACGAAAGTCCGCATTGAGGACCAAGGCCGGAAAACCCGATTGCGGTACATGAGCGTTCAAGCAGACGCTCCCACCCCGACTCAATGCCGCAGTGCGGCGATGGGTGCTAGTTTATAGGCAGGCGTGACAGGATTGTGAAGCCCGTACCGGGGGTTACACGAAAAGCCGCTTTACGGCGAAATTACCGGGGTCGGGGGGTGCCGAAGAAGGCCGGTTTTGGCTCACGGCCGCGAATATTCGGAGGCGCCGGCGATTCGGGCGGCCTCCAGCGGCTCACGGCCGCGGATCAGGTCGGCCGCCTTCTCGGCGATCATGATGATCGGCGCATTGATATTAGCGCCGACCAGGTCCGGCATCGCCGAGCCGTCGACTACCCGGAGCCCCTCGGCGCCGAACACCCGCAATTCGTCGTCAACCACCGCCAGCGGATCGGATGCGACGCCCATTTTGCAGGTGCCGAGCGGGTGGTGAACGGTGATCGAGTTCATGCGGATATGGGCGTCGAGCGCCTCGTCGGTGATCGCTCCGTCGCCCGGCGCGATCTCGGCCGCCATGAATTCCTGCATCGGCGCCTGGCGGCAGACTTCGCGGGCGATGCGCAGTCCCGCGCGCAGCGTCTTCCAGTCATTGTCGGTGGCGAGAAAATTCTGCCGGATGCGCACCGGCTTTTGCGGATCGGCCGACACAAGCTCGACCTGGCCGCGGCTTTCCGGCCGCAGCACCGCGGCCCGGCAGGCGTAACTGTCCGCATAGGGCTTTCGGAACGGCCACAGATAGGGCGCAGCCGTCATCGGGGCGGCGTTGAAGATGAGTTGCACGTCGGGCAGCGCCGCATCCGGGCGGCTTTTGAGAAACGCCATGGTGCCGGTCGGCAATTCGGTCGCCGGGCCTTCGCCGCGCCGATAGGCGCGGATGAACGCCGGCACGATGCGGTCGAGCCGCATATCTCGATGGAACGGCCCGGGTTCCTTGCGCGCATAGGCGATCGCCGCCGAGATATGATCCTGCAAATTCTTGCCGACGCCCGGCAACGCCACCTTGACGCCGATGCCATGGGCGGCAAGTTCGCTCGGCTCGCCGATGCCGGACAGCATCAAAAGCTGCGGCGAATTGATGACGCCGCCGCTCAAGATCACTTCGCGGTCGGCGTGCGCCGTAACGCGCTTGCCGCGCTGGACATAATCGACGCCGACGGCGCGGCGGCCGTCGAAGATGATCTTGGTCGCCAGTGCACCGGTTTCGACCGTCAGATTCTGCCGCTCGAGCGCCGGGCGCAGATAGGCGTCGGCGGCACTGCAGCGGCGGCCGTCCTTCACCGTCATCTGCCAGGTGCCGAAACCCTCCTGCTGGGCGCCATTATAATCCGGCGTCGCCTTGTAGCCGGCGGCGCGCCCGGAGGCCGCGAAGGCATCGACCAGCGGATCGGCAAAGCCGGTCATCTGCGTCGCCAGCGGGCCCGAGCCGCCACGATAGAAACTCGCGCCGCCTTTCCAGGATTCCTGGCGGCGGAAATAGGGCAGCACATGGGCGTAGGACCAGCCGGTGAGGCCGGACGCCGCCCAGCGCGCGTAGTCGCCCTGGTGGCCGCGCACATAGGCCATGGCATTGATCGAGGACGAGCCGCCGATGACCCGGCCGCGCGCGCATTCGAGGCCGCGGCCGCCGGTCGAGGCTTCGGGCTCGGCGAAATACATCCAGTCGTGCTTGCGGTTGAGCAGGAGCCGCGGCCAGCCGAGCGGAATCTTGATCCAGGGATCGGTGTCCCAGCCGCCGGCTTCGAGGAGCAGCACGCGCGTGCCTTTGTCCTCGCTGAGCCGGCCGGCGAGCGTGCAGCCGGCGGAGCCGGCGCCGATGATGATGATGTCGTAGTTGTGAGGGTCGGGCATGGCCTATCCGGGGCGAAAGCTTAGCCATGACCACGATAGGCTGTCCATGCGGAAAAAACTGCACTGCTGGACCGGCCTTGGCGCCCCGTCTAGGCTCCCGCCACGAGACATGCCGGAGATGCTGCGTGCGCTACGATGAAAACCTGACCACTGAACGGCCGACCTTCGTCACGCATCTCGAATGCGCCATGACGGGCGAGCGCTACGCCGCCGACGAGATCCATAATCTCTCCCGCGCCGGCAAGCCGCTTTTGGTGCGCTACGATCTCGACGGCGTGAAGAAGGCGCTGAGCAAGGACGCGCTGGCGCAGCGCCCGCAGGACCTGTGGCGCTATCGCGAATTGCTGCCGGTCCGCCGCAAGGACGACATCGTCAGCCTTGGCGAGGCGGTGACGCCCTTGCTGGCGCTGCCGAAACTTGCGGCAAAACTCGGCGGCGGCGAGCTGTTGGTCAAAGACGAAGGGCGGCTGCCGACCGGCTCGTTCAAGGCGCGCGGTCTCGTGATGGCGGTGTCGATGGCGAAGGCGCTCGGCATCAAACACATGGCGATGCCGACCAACGGCAATGCCGGCGCGGCGCTTGCGGCCTATGCCAGCCATTGCGGCATCAAGACCACGATCTTTTGTCCGGAGGATACGCCGGAGGTAAATGTGAGCGAGATCGGGCTGCAGGGCTCGACGGTCTATCGCGTCAACGGCTTGATCGACGATTGCGGCAAGATCGTCGGCGAGGGCAAGGCCAAGGCCGGCTGGTTCGACGTCTCGACCCTGAAAGAGCCGTACCGGATCGAAGGCAAGAAGACGATGGGCTTGGAGCTTGCCGAACAGCTCGGCTGGACCGTGCCCGACGTCATCTTTTATCCGACCGGCGGCGGCACCGGCTTGATCGGGATGTGGAAGGCGTTCGCCGAACTCGAGGCGATCGGCTTTATCGGCGAGAAGCGCCCGCGCATGGTCGCGGTGCAGGCCGAGGGCTGCGCGCCGATGGTGCACGCCTACGAGGCCGGTGTCGAACACGCGACCCGCGTCGAAAACGCCCATACGATTGCGTCCGGCATCCGGGTGCCGCAGGCGATCGGCGATTTCCTGATCCTGCGGGCGGTGCGCGAGAGCAAAGGTTTTGCCATTGCGGTTTCGGATGCGGCGATCACGGCGGCGCTCGAAGAGGCGGCGCGCGAGGAGGGGTTCCTGATGTGTCCGGAGGGCGCCGCAACCTATGCGGCCTACAAACAAAGCCTCGCCGACGGCCGCGTCGGTAAAAGCGAGCAGGCCGTGCTGTTCAATTGCGCGACCGGCCTGAAATATCCGCTGCCGCCAATCCACCGCACGCTCGATCGCCACAAACCGATCGATTACGCGGCGCTGTGACGGCGCGCGCCACGTTTCAATAACCTTAACGGCGCGTTTCCGGCCGCACACGCGGCCCGCTTTATTCTTTTGCCGCAACCAATAATCAAGGGGTTGCCCCTATGAGGGGGGATTGTGCGGAGCCAACTTTAAAGCCGCCTAACCCAGCGATTGAACGGCACATTCGGCATGTTGCGCAATCTGTCCGGAATGATCCAACGCACCGCGAAAAGCCTGGCGCGCTTCCGCGCCGCGGAGCGCGGCGCGACGGCCGTCGAATTCGCACTGATCGCGCCGGCGTTTCTGGCGAGCCTGATCGCAGTTTTCGAAGTCACGCTGTTTCTGTTCGCCCAGCAGACCCTGCAGACCGCGGCCGTGGCGGCCGGCCGCCAGATCATGACCGGCCAGGTTCAGAACGCCAACACGACCCAAGTCCAGTTCGCCAATATAGTCTGCCCGATGGTCAGCGCGATCTTCAACTGCAGCAAGCTGATGATCAATGTGCAGAATTACTCGTCGTTCAGCGCCGCCTCGGCCGACGCGCCGACGCTGACTTTCAACGGCAGCGGCGCAGTCACCAATACCTTTGCCTACAGTCCCGGCAATCCGGGCGACGTCATGGTCGTGCAATTGATCTATCTGTGGCCGGTCGTCGCCGGTCCGCTCGGCTATGTGCTTCCCGGCCTCGGCAACGGCAGCGCGGAAATGATGGGCGTCAGCGCCTTTCGGATCGAGCCCTATTGATGATGCGCAAGCTCAGACGCCTGCATCACCGGTTCGTCGCCTCGACCCGCGGCATGGCGGCGATCGAATTCGCCATGATTCTGCCGATCCTCATGGTGCTGTTTCTCGGCAGTTTCGACGGCGGCCGGGCGATCGCCATCTACATGAAGGTGCGTTCGGCGACCTATGCGCTCGACGCCATCACCAATCAATATACGACCATGCAGGCGTCGGACATGACCGGGGTCATGAACGCGATCACCCAAATGATGAAGCCTTATCCAAGCGCGCCGGCGGTGATCAAAATCTCGCAGGTCAAGATCAGCGCCTCGAAAGCGGCGACGATCTCCTGGGGTGTCGCGCAAGGCGGCTCGGCGCGCGCCCAGGGATCGACGATTTCGATTCCGGCAAACCTCGCGGTCGCCAATACCTATCTGATCTTCGCGGAAGTGAGCTACACCTATACGCCGCTCTACGGCTACTTCACGGCGGGATCGCTCGCGCTCGCGGACAATCTCTACTCGACCCCGCGAAGCTCCAACTGCATCATCTACGTTCCGCAGAACGGCTCCTCGTGCTGAGCTGAGCCGGTCGCCGGTCCCGCGCGGAGCGACGGCGCGGCGATGTCCGCTTTGCCCCTGTGTGCTACGGTGTGGCGACCAAGTGGCTGGTTGCTTGATCCGGATATGTGGAATCCCCCGGCTCGGCGCGGCGAAAGTTCTACGGGAGGGAACCGCGATGAAATTTCCGCGCAGGCATTTTTTGCATCTCGCTACTGGCGCGGCCCTCCTCCCCATCGCTTCGCAAATCGCAAGGGCGGAAAATACGACGGCTTCGGTGCCGGAGCCGGAACCCCTCGCCGCACGGCTTGCCGCCTATGCGGATGGGCTGCGTTACGACGATCTCGACGCCACAACCGTCGAGGCGGTCAAAGTTCATCTGATCGACTCGCTTGGTTGCGGTCTCGCGGCATTCGACGAGAAGCCGGTGCGCATTTGCCGCGACGTCGTGCTGGCGAGTGGCGGCGGCGCTGCCACCGTCATCGGCACCAAACACCGTGTCGCGCCCGACCTTGCGGCCTTCGCCAATTGCGCCGCCTTCCGCTATCTCGACCTCAACGACGCCTATGTGGGACGCATCACCGGCCACCCGAGCGACGATATCGCCGCCTGTCTTGCCGTCGCGGAAGCCGAAAAGGCGAGCGCGCCCGAACTCATCACCGCGATTGCGCTCGCCTATGAGGTCAATTGCCGGCTGATCGATGCGTTCGACGTAAGCTTCGCCACCCGCGGTTGGGACGTTCCGGTGTTGAGCCTGCCGGCTGTCGCGCTCGCGGCCGGCAAGCTGATGAAGCTTCGCCGCGACGCGCTCACGCAAGCCGTCGGTCTCGCCCTCAACGACCATATTTCGATGGGCCAGACCCGGGTGCAGGCATTGTCCGACTGGAAGGGGATCGCCGACGCGGAAGCCGGACGCAACGGCGTCTTCGCCGCCGTGCTGGCGCGTGCCGGGCTCACCGGTCCGGCGCCAATCTTCGAAGGGCGGTTCGGCTTCTTCAAGCTCGTGGCCGGGCCCGCCGATGTCGACGTCGGCAGCTTCGGCCGCCGCGGCACGCCGTTCCGGATCAGCCAATGCGGCCTGAAATCCTATCCGGCCCATATCACGGCCCAGACCACGGTCTCGGCCGGTGTCGCGCTTGCCAAGGAGATCGGCGATCTCGGTCAGGTCGCAGCCCTCGAGATCGGCACCACCAGCCGGGGCTATCAGATCGCCGGCAGCGATCCGGAAAAATGGACACCGGATACGAAGGAGACGGCGGACCACAGCCTCCCCTATATCGCGGCACGCGCGATGTTCGACGGCGGTCTCGACAACGACAGCTACGCGCCGGAAAAGCTCCACGATCCACGCATTCTCGCCTTCATGCGCAAGATCACCGTCAAAGAAGATCCGGCCTTCGCCAATCTCACCATCAATGTACCGCCGACGCGTCTCACCGCGACCCTCGACGACGGGCGACGCGTGACCCGCCTCGTCGACAGCATGCCGGGGTTTCCGGGGCAGCCGATGAGCCGGGCCGATGTCGAGCGGAAATTCCGCAGCAATATCGGCAAACGCTGGCCGCAACAGCAGACGGCCACCGTCTTGCAGGCGCTGTGGGCGCTCGATCGAACGACCGACCTTTCTGCTTTATTGAGCCGGCTTGCATAGCAGAGATATGAAAGCGTCGCGGCTTGGGTGTCGGTCTTGGGTCGCGTCGGTAATGTCAATTTGAACAGCAACAAGCGTTTAGGCGATGACAAAAATTGTTCTCGAGGACGATCACATCCTGAAGATTTTGACCGTGATCCTCGATCCCGGTGCGCCCGAACGGCAAAAATCCGCGATCTGCGATTTTTTCGCGCATGACGTGCCGGATTTTCTCGGCTGGTGCGAACGGCTTCGCGCCCGTCTCCCGGGGCTCACTCCCGCGCAATTGGTGTACGTGACGAATCAGGCCGAACTCGCCACCCATATTGCCGACGCCGATGCGGTGATCGTCGAAAGCCTGATTGTCGATCGTCCGGTCCTTGCGGCGGCGCGGCGGCTCGCTTTGGTGCAGAAGTTCGGCACCATCACGCATAATATCGACCTTGCCGCCTGCGCCGAGCGCAAGGTGCCGGTCTCGGTGCTGCGGCGGCGCGTCAATAATGCGGTGGCCGAGCAGGCCTTTGCGCTTCTCATGGCGCTGGCGAAGCGCATCCGCCCCTTGGCGGGCGTCGTTGAGGCGGCCAATTTGGAGGCCGCAGGCTTCCGCGTCAGGCCGCGCAGCCCGTTCGCCGGTTACTCGAATTTCGCCGGCGTCACCGGGCTGAAAACGCTTTTCGGGCTGACATTCGGCATCGTCGGCTTCGGCGAGGTCGGCCGCGAACTCGCCCGTTATGCAAAACCCTTCGAAATGGAAACCATCTACTTTCAACGCCGCCGCCTTTCAGACGAGGATGAACAGGCGCTCGGCGCCACCTACGCGCCACTCGACGAGGTCATGGCGCGGTCGGACTTATTGGTCGTGCAGCTGCCGCTCAATGACTCGACACGCGGGCTCATCGGCTTCGACCAGTTGCGCCGCGTCAAGCCGGGAGCGCTGCTGGTGAATGTCGCCCGCGCCGAACTGATCGACCGAAACGCTTTGCTGGAGGCGCTGGCGAATGGCCGGCTCGGCGGCTTCGGTCTCGATGTCGGCTATAGCGAGCCCGCCGATCCGGCCGATCCCTTGCTGGGTTACCGCGACGGCAATGTCATCCTGATGCCGCACACCGCGATTGGCCGCCGCGAGAATGCGCTCCTCGATCTCGACCGGCTCTGTACCAATGTGTGGCGCGCCGTTACGGACCGCCGGGCGCCGCTTGATCAAGCTCGGAGCGGCTGAACTCTTCAACCGCCTCAGCGCTTCACGATCAGGGCGTGGTCCATTTGGTAATTTCAGCGCGGATGCGCTCGCGCAAAGCGTCTGGCGTGGTGAAGTCCGCTGCCATGCCTTGCGCCTTGAGGGCCGCGACGACGTCCGCCGTGGCGAGCGCCTGACCCATCGCGCGATTAAGCTCGGCCACGATGGCGGGAGGGCAGGCTGACGGCATGACCACCGCCATCCACAGCACCACGTCGTAGCCGTCGAGGCCGGCTTCTTGCAGCGTCGGCACGCCCGGCAATGAGTCGACCCTTGTGGCGCCGGTGACCGCCAGCGCCCGGACCTGATTGGCGCGGATCTGGCCGAGGGTTGGGGCAAGCGTCCCGAATTGAATCTCGATCCGGCCTTCGGTGAGGTCGAGGACGGCTTGGTTCGAACTGCGATAGGGCACTTCGGTCAGTTCGACGCCGGCGAGACGCTCGAACAATTTGCCGGCCATATGCGCCAGACTCTCCGGTCCCGCCGAGGCGTAATTGAGCGCGCGCGGTTTTGCCTTGGCGAGCGCAATCAACTCGCCGACGTTATTTGCCGGCAGCCCGGGATAAACCGAGAGCACATACGGCGACGCGCCGATCATGGAGACCGGGGCAAAATCCGTCAGCGGATTGTAGGAAAGCTTGGGATTGAGACCGGCCGAGACCCCGTGGGTGCTGCTGGTGGCAAGGCCGATCGTATAGCCATCCGGTGCGGCGTGGGCGACCATCAGCGTGCCCATTTCGCCGCTGGCGCCCGGCCGGTTGTCGATCACAAATGGCTGGCCGAGCTCGCTTGTGAGTTTTTCGGCGACGATACGGGCAACGATATCGGTCGCACTGCCGGCCGGGAACGGCACGATGAAATGAACGGGCCGCACGGGCCAATTTGCTTCGCCGGTTTGAGCGAAGGCGCCCACGGCGTGGACGGCGAGGAGCAACGGAAGACCGAAGAGATCGATCAAAAATTGCCGGCGGCGCTGCCGGCGCGTTCTCCCGCATTGGCGAGGCACAATGGGTGTCACGCGGTCTTTTCCAGGTCGATCTGGAGCGCCTGCATCACCCGATTGTGCATATTGTAAGTGCCGATCAGGACCGACAATTCGACGATCGCCCGATCCTCGAAATGCGGGCGCAGTGCGGCGAACACCGCATCTGCGACCGTTACGTCACGCGTCATGGCATCCGCATAGGCAAGCGCCGCGCGCTCTTCTTGACTGAACAGGCCAGAGCCCTCCCAGTCGCGCAACGCATCGCATTCGGCCAACGTCACGCCGTCGGCCAGCGCCAGCTTCGGCACATGTTGCGCAATCACATAGTCGACGCGATTGAGGAGCGCGATGCGGATAATCAGCAGTTCGCGCAATCGGCCCGACATTTTCGTCTTCCAGCGGACCGCATTGATGTGCTCGAACCAGGAGGCGGCAAGCGGCGGCGAATGCAGCAGCAACCGATAGACGTTGATCAGATTGCCGCGCCGGTCGGATTTTATGCGCGCGACGAGATTGCTGACGCCGGGGTCTGCCATGGCCTCGGCTTCGTCGATATAGGGAATGCGGCTCATTACTTGCTTCCTGGTTTTATTTTTGGCTTCCCGATTTTATTTCTTGTTGCCAAGTTCGAGTTTCGTTTTTAATTGCGCAAGCTCGCCGTTCAGCTTTGCGACCGTGGATTTAAGCTCGGCGATTTCGGTCTGGGCCGCGGCAAAATTGCGATCGGCGGCCGCCATCTTGTCCTGCGTATCATGGGCGAGCTTGGTCAGCGCCTGCTGCAGGAATTCGACGTTCGACTGCAGGCATCCGGTGCGGCGCTCCATCTGCTTTTCGGCCGTGCAGATTTCGAGACCGCGAATGTCCTGGGCGGCCGCGAATGTCAGGGGAGGCAGGCAGAACAGCCCTACCCCGCACAAAAAGAGTGCCGCCTTGGGTGAATGAACGAAACGCCGCTGCCGTGCCCGCATCATGCCTGAAAGCATACACGATATCGGGCCGGAGCAAGGCTGCGACACCTGGCGCCCATGGCCCACCGGACCGGAATGCAGGGGCGGGAACCGATCGAGCAAAAAAACGTTGATTCAGAAAAGTGGCGGGTAATTGGCCGCCTGGCAGTTAGCATTATCGACGTGATGGGGGCGCGCGGAGCGAGGATGAAATGCTGCGCCCGGGACAATTTCTCTACCAGACGGCAAGCGTCATTGCCGGTCTTATCACGCTGTGGGTCGTGTGGGGCTACATCTATGACGCCGAAAAAGGCGAGCCCATTCTCCAGGTTGCGCCTTTGTTGCTCGCCGGAACGATTTGGCTTCTGGCGTGGCTCGGCCGGGACTTTCTTACCGGGCGATGAGGACCCTTAGGCGCGTCATACCTTGGGCGCGTCCTAGTTGGTAATATGCGCGGTGCTGACGGCCTGTTCGAACATCGTGATCAGCGCATTGTTGATGTCGGCAGGTGTATTGGCGGTGTAGAAGAAGCCGGACGAAGCGCAGGACTGAAGCGACGCTGGAATATTGGCGATATTATTGTTGGCGTAGCCGTCCTCGTTATTGGCAAAGCCCGAATTCGCATTCACGATGGTGCCGTAAGGAATGTAGAGAACGGCGACGGTAATGCCGCGGTTCTTCAGCGTCGCGCAATAATCGGTGGACGTCACGCTGTTCGGCGGGGTGGTCGTTGCCGAATTCTGATAGGGCACCTGCGCGGTGGCCGACCAGTTTTGCGACGACCAGTTGCCGCCGGATTGCGTCTGATAATCTTGCGAGCCGTCGGTGATCATAAACACGTAGGGCAGCGCATTCGATGAGCTGCCGCCGGTGCCGACCGTCTCGATGAGCGAGTTCATGGTCGTAAGGGCATTCTCGAAATGCGTGCCGCCCGATCCCAGAGCGGGATCTTGCCCGGTATCCAGCTCGCTCGCGAGGTTCGCGGCCGCGGTGTAGATGGCGCTGCCTGCACTGATGCTGCTGGTCAGCGGCAAATAGCTGGAGTCGAGGTTGACGATGAACGGATAGAGCCCGACCTTGAACTGGTTGGAGATGTTGTTGGTGGTTTCGGTTTGCGATGCGGTCGTCAGCAATTCGCTCACCGCGTAACCGACGGCGTCGGCGCGTAATTGGATGCACGACGTCGTCCCAGCGGTCGGGCAGGAACTGACCTGGGTATTGTTCCAATTGACGCTGTTGCCGTTGTTCGTATTGGTCGTGCCGGCGGCGAAGGACGTTGGCGAGGTGCCCAGCCGCGAAATGATAAATCCCTGGCAGTATCCGCCCGACCCGGGATTGGTCGGTTTGCCCGCGGCCGGGATCGGGCCTTGGCCGCCCTGGGAGCATCCGCCCTGATAGGTGAAATGGCAGGCAAACTGGCAGCCGGTGGGATAACCGCCATTCATGTTGTCGGGATTGACCGCGATCAGTCGCGCCTGCTCCGCCGCCGTCGAGGGAAAGCTCATCGAGCCTGAGACGTCGAGCATCAGGTAGAAATTGATATAGGTCGGCAGCGCGTAGCTCGCCGACGACGTGCCTGAGACGGCGACTTGGCTGTAGCCCAAGAGGCCCATGAAGTAGGTGGGCACCTGGGCGGTGAACGACACCGTGCTGGTTACCTTCGACCCGCTCTTGGTCACGGCCGCTGTGGGCGTCAGGCTGGTGTAGCCGACGTTTTCCGGCGCTGTGGACAGGTTCGAATTGAAGAAGTTGAGCGCATAGGTCGAGCCGCCCGACACCGTGCCGCTGCCGCTCATGTTCTTGGCGGTGGCGATGACCGATGAATTCGTCGAAACGGCCGCGAGGCTCGCCGCGTCGGCGGCCGCCTGCAGCTTGGTCTTGATCATCGACGCCGTCGTGTAATCGATGACGCAGCCGACGCCGGCGATCATCGGCAGCGCCGCAAGCGCCGACATGACCGCCACATTGCCGCGGTTATTGCGACGGAACTGGCCGACGAGCGCGCGCATGTGCGCGCACGGGGTGGTTCGGGACAATCGATCGAGAAGGGCTGCGAACATGGCGTACCTTGCGAGTCGGCGCTCCTCGTCGCGTTGTAAGGGGAATTAGCTAGGAAATCGTTACTGAATGGGCCTGCGGAAAGTTAAAATACCTTGTTTAATCAACGTCTTGTGTGATGGGGCCTAGCCCACTTTAGGGCGGCCGGGAAACGAATAATCAACCGCTTTCAACTATGACGCGATGGGCGGACCGAAACGAGTGCACCCGTAGGGGGAGGTTATGCGTCGCATCATCCCGCGCCGGTTCATTCGCGACCGTTCCGGCAATGTCGCGATCATATTCGCGCTGTCGCTCATTCCATGCGTGTTTTTGACCGGCATGGCGCTCGATTTTTCCTCCGCCAGCCAAAGGCGCGTCATCCTCAACGCCGCGGCCGACGCGGCGGCGCTGGCGGCGGTGACTCCCTCCATGATGGGCCAGTCGAGTTCGACGGCGCAGACCGCGGCGCTGAACGTGTTCAACGCCACCGCGTCGACCGTGAGCGGGGTGACGAGTGCCTCGCCGAGCGTCAACATCGCCAGCAGCAATGGCGGGCTCACCCGCACCGTCACGGTGAGCTACACGGCAAACTCGACCAATTCCTTTCCCAACGTGCTCAAGCTGATCACCGGGCAAAGCGAAGCGTCGTGGCCGCTCTCGGGCTCGTCGACCTCCACCTCGAGCACCTCGCCGAACATCAACTTCTATCTGCTGCTCGACAATTCGCCGTCGATGAACATCGCGGCGACGACAGCCGGCATCAACACCATGGTGGCCGCTACCTCGGCACAGGGCGGCTGCGCCTTCGCCTGCCATGAATCCAATCCGGCGGCGGACGGCCTCGGCAATCCCGGCGGCGAGGACAATTACACGCTGGCGCAGAATCTCGGCGTGGTCACCCGCATCCAGAACATGGCGACGGCGACCTCGGCGTTGATGACGACCGCGTCGACCACCGAGGCGGCCAACAACGCGACCTACAAGATGGCGATCTACACGTTCAACTATCAGGGCACATCCACGGTCCAGAGCCTGACGACGAATTTGACCACGGCGGCGACGGCCGCCTCCAATATCGACGTGTTGGAAGTTTACGACAACAACTGCCTCACCGCCTCGAACTGCAACAACGACACCGATACCAATTTCGGCTCGGCGATGACGCAGATCAACGGCATCATGCCGACGCCCGGAACCGGCGCCTCGAACTCGACGCCCGAAGAGGTGCTGTTTCTGGTCAGCGACGGCGTCGAAGACGACAATAGCGGCGTCTGTCTGGAAACCCTCGACGGCACCCGCTGTCAGGCGCCGTTCGATCCGACCTTTTGCACGACGGTGAAAAGCCGCGGCATTCGCATCGCGGTGCTCTATACCCAATACCTGCCGCTGCCGACCAATTCGTGGTACAATACCTGGGTTGCGCCGTGGCAAAGCCAGATCGCCACCAATATGCAGAGCTGCGCGTCGACCGGGTTATATTTTTCGATCACCACGGACGGCGATATTTCCAGCGCCATGCAGGCCTTGTTCGAACAGGCGGTCGCCACCGCAAGACTGACGCAATAACGCCGGCGCTCAAGCTTTGCAGACCGCCGGCCGCGCCGCGTGACCGCGCTCAGGAATTGACCCGGGTGACCGTGGTGGAGAGCCGCGGGAAGAAATACATGCTCTCGTAAATATTGATCGTGCCGGTCAGCACATAGCCGAGCGACGGCGTATAGGGATAGGTCACCTCGCCGTAGATGATCGTGATGTTTTTTTGCTGCAAGGCGCTCGGCAGCGTGATCGACGATCCGACCGAGCGCGCCGTGCCATTGAGCGAATCGCTCCACTGCACGGTGCCCTTGCCGCTCGAATTGGTGGAGACTTCGGAGACGGTGACCTGCATGCCCGTCGCCGAGTAGGGCGAGATCACTTTGCTCGCGGCGTTGAGAATGATGCTCATTGCCGCATTGTCGATACTGACATATTGCGAGGCGAGGTCGGCGACGGTGCGTGCCGCCAGCGTCGATTTGAATTGGATCGCGAGGCCGTCGCCGACTTCGACGCTGCCGAGGTAGAGCGTCAGCATGAACGGCAGGATCATGGCGAACTCGATGGCGGAAACGCCGTCGCGAGCGCGCGCGAAGCGGCGCAGCAAGCCGCCCGGAGCCGATAAGGTTCGCATTGCCCGCATCAATAGGGCTCGTTCTTGAAGACGGCGGTGGACATCAACAGCCGATTGCCGTTCGACAGGTTCGACAGGCTGAAGCTGAGCGGGCCGAACAGCACCGGCCACTGATACATGACCTGGACGACGACGATGTCGCCCGGATTGCCGGTGTTGTAGGCCCAGCTATTCGTCACGTTGCCATTGGCATCGAAGCTCAACGTCGGCGTCGCGGTGCTGGCCGCTGCAAACGAGCCGTAATTCTGCACGTTGATCATGAATTTGCCGCAGGTGAAGAGCGCGAAAGTGTTGGCGCAGACATAGGTGGCGAACCCTGCCGCGGTCACATTTCCGGTCTGGGCCTGTCCGGTCATGATGTAGCGGCTGGCTTGTTCGACCGTTTCGTCGAGCACACGGCCGGCAAAAAACACCAGCGCGGTCTGGAACAGTCCGACCAGCAAGGCGATGAACGGGGCTGCGACCAGCGCGAATTCGACGGTGGTGGCGCCGCTCTCGGAGCGGGCGAGACTTTTGCACGGTCCGGCGCCGGCGGCGCCGCGGCCGAGCGCGTCCCGAAGGGCTACAAGCATGGCGGGCTCCAGCCAGCCATTTCTACCTTGAATTCGCTAGGAAAGAGTTACAGCGAAAGCCGATCGGCAATTGAAATATCTTGTGCGGTCAAAGCCTTGCCCCAAACCTTCGGGCCAGAAACTCGCCGCCATGGCGCAAGCCCTCGGCGTCGATGCCGTGGCCGACGCCGGCCGACAAGTGCCATTCGACCGACACGCCGAGCGCCGCCAGCCCTTCGGTCGCCTGGAACAGAGCCTGCGGCGGGATCAGATCGTCGCGATCGCCGTGGACCAGGAGCACCGGCGGCCGCGAGGTGATCTCGGCGGCAAAGGATTCGAGATTGCCGTCGGGCGGTTCGACCAGAAGGCCCGAATAGCCGACGATCGCCGCCGGCGACACTGCGCGGCGCAGGCCGACATGGAGCGCCATCATGGTGCCCTGGCTGAAGCCGACCAGCGCCAGCGCCGATGGCGGCAGCTGTTGGCGGCTGAGTTCGGCATCGAGAAAGCGCTCGAGCAAAGGGGCCGCCTTCTTGACGCCGGTCCAGCGCTCGTTCGGATCGCGGAATGTCAGCGCGAACCATTGCCGGCCGACCGGCGCCTGTCCGCAGGGTTCCGGCGCATGCGGCGAAACGAAAGCGGCTTGTGGCAGATATTGCTGCCAGGAGCGGCCGATATCGATCAGGTCGTTGCCGTCGGCGCCGTAGCCGTGCAGGAACACCACGAGCTGTTGGGCCGTGCCGGAGCGCGGCGCGAGCCGCGGTCCATCGAGTTCAGCGGCCATTTGCACCTCTTGTTTTTGGCGGGATTTTCTTCGTCGTCTTTTTTGGAAGAATCTTGTTTGGGGAGATCTTGGCTACGACCGGCGCACCCTCGCGGCCTTTGACGGCGCGATAATAGCTCCATAGCACGCGGGCAGCCACGGCGCGCAACGGCCGCCACGGTTCGGCGAGCGGTATCATTTCCTTCGCGGTCGGCCGCGCGCGCAATCCGAAGGCGACGCGGGCCGCCTCTTGCAGCGCGAGGTCGCCGGCCGGCCAGGCATCGGCGTGACCGAGGCAGGACAACAAATAAATGTCGGCGGTCCACGGGCCGATGCCGTGCACCGCCGTCAGCATCGCATGCGCCGCGTCGGCGGGGATGTCGGCAAGGGTTGCGAGCGGCAGCTTGCCGCCGGCGACCGCGCGGGCGATTTCCTTCAACGCCCGGATTTTCGGCGCCGACAGCCCGAGCCGCGCGAGCTTCGGCGCGCGCGCCCGAATGATCGCCTCGGGCTCGAACGGCTCGAAGGCCGCGGCCAGCCGGCCCCAGATCGCACCCGCGCTCGCGGTCGAGAGCTGCTGCGACACCACCGCGGCCGCGAGGCCGGCGAAACCGCCCTGCCGGCGCCGCAACGGCGGCCGTCCCGCTTCGGCGATCAGCGCGACAAAGCGCTGATCGGCCTCGCCCAGGGCGGCGAGCGCTGCGTCGAGATCGGCTTCGCTGTGGATGTGCGCTAGCATGATGGGATGTAATGTCGAGAAACGTGGTGTTGATGTACAGCCGCATCCTGCGTTTTGCACCGAGCCCGAATGGATACCTGCATTTGGGCCATGCCTGCTCGGCATTGCTCAATCATGATCGGGCGCGCGAACTTGGCGGACGGCTCTTGCTGCGCATCGAGGATATCGACCAGACGCGGTGCCGGCCGGAGTTTGAGGAAGCGATCTACCAAGATCTGCGCTGGCTCGGTGTGTCGTGGCAAGAGCCGGTGCGGCGGCAGAGCGAGCATTTTGCCGATTACGCGGCGGCGATCGCCAAGCTCGACGCGCAAGGTCTGCTGTATCCGAGCTTTGAGAGCCGCAGCGAGTTGAGCGCGATGGTTGCCGATCTCGACCGGCAGGGCGGCTGGCCGCGCGATCCGGACGGGGTGCCGATCTATGCGGGCCGGGCGCGCAAACTCTCGGCGGCCGAACGCGAGCGCAGGCGGAGCGCCGGTGAGCCGTTCGCGCTGCGGCTTGCCATGGATCGGGCGGTGGCGCGCGCCGGCGTCTTGACCTGGAACGAAACCGGCGCCGGGCCACGCGGCCAGACCGGTCTGGTAACGGCCGCGCCGCAGGTTTGGGGCGACGTGGTGTTGGCGCGCAAGGAGGCGCCGACCAGCTATCACCTCGCCGTCGTCATCGACGACGCGCTGCAGGGTGTCACCGATGTGGTGCGAGGGCAGGATTTATTTTCGGCGACCGCCGTTCACCGCCTGCTGCAGACGCTGCTCGGCCTGCCGGAGCCGACTTACCATCATCACCGGCTCATTCTCGACGCCGAGGGTCAGAAACTGTCCAAATCGACGCAGGCGACGGGGTTGCGTGAATTACGCGCCGCGGGCTTGAGCGCCCGCGATGTCCGGCGCATGGTCGGACTAGGGCGGTAGCCTGTCAGGCGCCGGGATTTGGCGCTATTTGCATGTTGAAGGGCGCTGCCGGGCTTGTTTTGTTGTGCTCGCGGGCATGCCATGCTGCCGGCCTGGCGCGATTTGTCGGCCTCATCCATGGCACGAGTGAAGAGCAAACAAAGGCGGCAACAAAAGCCTGCGAAAAAATCGGTGCGGCGCCGCCCGCGTCGTACCGTATCGTCGCTGCGCGCGCCACGGGCCGGAGCAAACAAGTCAGGCGCCGACGAAGCTGTGCTGGCGGTCTTCGCGCACGACATTCGCACCGCGCTCACCGGCATTCTCGCGCTCGGCGAATTGCTGGCGAGCTCGAATATCGGCGAGCGGGAACGGCGCTGGGCCGCCGGCATCAAGACCAGCGCCGAGCATCTCGCCGCGCTGACCACGCTGGTGATCGATGCCGCCAAAGCCGAGGCCGGTTCGCTTACTTTGCAGCAGAGCCCGTTTCGGCTACGCCGCCTGATCGAAGGTTTGAACGAGGCGCTCGCGGCGCGGGCGGAAACCAAAGGGCTACGCACGGAAATCTCGGTCGCTGACGATCTGCCCGACCTTCTGCTCGGCGACGCCGTGCGGCTGCGGGCGGCGCTGGAAAACCTGATCGACAATGCGGTGAAATTCACCGCGCAAGGAACAATACGTCTCGAAGCGCGGGCGCGGCGCGCGGCACGCGGCCGAGCGCGATTGGACTTCACCATCACCGACAGCGGCATCGGTCTGACGCGTGCCGAGATCGCGCGGCTGTTTCGCCCCTTCGCCCAGGCCAATGCCGAGATCGCCCGCCGTTACGGCGGCGCCGGCCTTGGCCTTACCGTCGTCAAGCTTTTGGCGAAGCGCATGGGCGGGGATCTCGCCGTTACCAGCACGCCCGGCCGCGGCTCGCGGTTTCGCTTCACGGCGGTGCTGCCGGTCGCGCATGACGAAGGATCAGAAGAGCTTAAGGAGCGACCGGACACGACGCCGGCGCGTCGGCTGAAAATCCTCTGCGTCGAGGACAATCCCTACGGCCGCGTCATCCTCAACACGATTCTCACGGAAATAGGCCATCAAGCCGATTTCGCCGGCTCGGGCGAAGAAGCGGTCGCGGCCGCGGCGCGCGGCTACGATGCGGTGTTGATGGACATTACGCTTCCCGGCATCGACGGCCTCGAGGCGACGCGGCGCATCCGGGCGCTTTCAGGCGCCGTGGGCGCGACGCCGATCATCGGCATCACCGGCCGTACCGAACCGGGCGACGAGAAGGCCGGGCGCGACGCCGGCATGAGTTCTTATTTGCGCAAGCCGATCAGTCCGTCGACGCTCGGGGAAGCGCTTGCCGCGGCGGCGTCCGCTTAGAGCTGATCCGGAAAAGTGGAAACCGGTTTTCCGAAAAGATCATGCTCAAACAAAAATGCTCGTGGTCACGGCTTGCACACCAGCGTGTAGTTTCCGATGTTAGGATTGAGCGGCGGCAAGCCGATAAAATCCTGCAGCACCGACTCGGCGGTGCAAAACGCGCCTTCGACCCAGGCTTGGTCGAACGAATAGCACGAGCCGACGATGTAGGTTTGCCGGTTGCCGCCGAGTACTTTCTGATAGGGCGCGCGGATCTTATCCATCACCTCGCAGATGTTGTAGTGCGCCGACCAGCCGTGATAGCCGCCGCCGAACGGATTCTGGCCCCAATCCTGATAATAGATCGCCTTCGGCGTGGGGATCGCGGTAACGGCAATGCCGTGCACCTCGGCGAGCTGCTTGAGCAATAGACCGGCCATCGGTGAATCGACGTGCACCGGGGTCGGCCCCGTCAACGGCTGGTGCATCTCCGACGGCGGATCAACATAGTCGCCGTTTATTTCAACCTCGCGCCAGAAATTCGAATAATTCATGTCGTCGTAGCTGGCCAGCAGGACGTAGGGTCCACCGCTCGCCCCAGGGCCGTCGGGGATGTTGTTGCCGAAATAGTAGACCATGCGCAACGGCAGGTCGGTGATGGTTGCGCCGCCGACCCATTGCGATGGCGGCGCGCTCCCTCGATTGGACGGCCAGACCAGATTAGGCGCATATTGGCATTGTCCGCCGTTCTGCTGCGACAGCCACCAGGCCTGATCGAACACCATCACCACCTTCATCGCCGGCTGGTCGAGCGACGATTCCAGGAGATATCTCATGTTACCGTACGTCAGCGGCGGGTACATAGGGGAGGCGTCCGCGAGCAGCTCCAGGGCGCGCCGCGGCAGCGCCAGGAACAAGACGTCCGCGTAGGCAAACGTGCCATCGCGCGGGCCAGACACTAGCGCGCAAGCCGTTTGGTTGTTGGGCGATTCGGAGAGCTGTTCCACTTCGCTATTGTAGAAAATGCCCGAGCCCGGATAGTTCGCCATGAGTGCCGTGATCTGGTCGGCAAGGGTCTGGAACAGCAGGCTGTAGCCGCCGTCCAGCCGGCTGTATGAGGAGGTCGAGCCGTAATCGTTGTTGGCCTGCATCGCGTCGGCGGCGTTCCAGTTGATCACGTTCGACTCGTATCCGGTGCCGTCGGCCGCGTAGTCGAAGCCCTCGTCGCCGAGCTGATCGTAGAGCAGGTTCCAATAGCCGATGTCGCGGACCGGCGTGCCCGCCGGAAAGCTTGTCGTCCCGCCGCCGGCGCCGACGGTGCCCGTGGCGTAGTAGTTGCACCATTTCGCGCGATCGGCGTTGGCCGAGCCGAGGTTGGGCGCGAACACGGTGGCGATCTGGCCGAGGATGTTATCGGCGGTGTAGGGCGACGGTGTCTTGGCGATGAAAGCATTGAATTCGGCGTCGAAACCGTAGGGCAAGCCACCGACGCTGGTGATATTTTTCTCATACACATTGCGGCCGCGCAGGTAGTAGAGCCGATTGTCCGATTGCAGAAACGGCACGACCTTGTTGGCGAGACCGAGCTCGAGGATCATCTGCTGCACGAGGACGTGGCCCTCGGTGATCTTGGACGGGTTCTTAGGAAAGTTATTGCTGTCGGTTGCGAAGCGCATGCCGCCGAATTCGCAATAGAGGCCGTTAGTTCCGCCCACGGCGGGCGGGAACGTGTAGGTATAGATGCGGCCGCCCGGCCGGCTCGACCACTCATAGAGCTGGACCGTGTCCTGTCCTTGATTGAGTTTACCGCTCTTCAACAGCCGGTAGGCGGTGTAAAGCCCGGCGGCGCCGGCGCCGACGATCACATAATTGGCCATCTGCGACTCCCATCCCCCTCACTGTGATCACACGACACCGGCACGCGCACGCCGCGGCGGATCGCCTGCTCGGATCCCATGCCGATTAATCGAGAACGGGCTGATGTCGTAATAGGTCTTTCCCTTGGTCGCGAGATCGACCAGGATCCGTCCGAACAAAGGCGTGAATTTGAAGCCGCGCCCCGAGCCGCCCGTGAAGATCGACACGTTCTGATAACCCGGCAGGTTATCGAGAATCATCTCGCCATCCGCTGACATCGTGTAAAGGCAGGTCGTCGAGGTCATCGGGATGGGCAGAACACCGTTGAACCGCTGCTGCACAAACTTGCCCAGTGACGCCAAGATCTGAGGGTCGGGCTGGTAGGTGCACTGGCTCGGGTCGGTGTAGATATTGTTGGTGAAATCCGCACTGATTTTGAGAAGGCTGGAGCCTTCTTCGGGAGGAAAGCCATAGAACAATTGCTGCTGACCGTTCGGGCCAGGCGGGCCGAACTCGTACCAGAGCGGGTACTGGTACTGGCCGACGGCGGCCTGGAAATAGCCGATGGTCATCTGCCAGATCTTCAGATTGAGCTGAAAATTGAATGGCGCCAGCACCGAATTGGTCCAGGCTCCCGGACAGAGAATGAGATGGGTCGCCGAATAGGTGCCGGCCGGACAGGTCACCTGATAGGGCCCTCCGGGCGAGCTCCCCGTGACCGTCGCCGGCTGGTTCGAAAGGAAAGTGCACCCTGGGGCCCAAACGGCGAATGTGGCATAGGACGCCGGGACTTCGATCACCGCGGAATTCGCCTGCACCAGCCCGATGTAGTCCGACGGCATCGTCTGAAACGCGGGATACTGTTGCAACAGTCCGCTCGGGTCCGGATACCATGTGTGCGGAACGCCGAGTTGGGCGAGGACCTCCTTCATCTGCCCGATATTGCCTTCCACGCTCTGTTCTGCGGCGCCGTAGAAGACGAGCGGCTGGGTCCGTAGGATCTCGTAGCCCTGCTGGACCTCGATCTCCCTCCACATGGCGAGCGCGATCTCGGCCAACTGGACCATATGGGCCGGCGCATACATGATGCGAAACATGCGCGACGTTCCGCCGGAACTCGCTCTATCGCTGCAGATGGTGGAGAACTGCTCGAGCAGCAGCGTATTGAGACCGCGCGCGCTGGCCTGATAGGCGGCCGCGACCGCCATTGTGCCGCCGCCGATAATAATCACGTCAAAGCTCGCGCCAGACGCTGGCGGTGTACCGAGTTTGGGCGGTTGCGGTTTCGATATCAGGGTACTGGCCACGGTGATTTATCCCATCGGTTTGAGATGATCGGATTGAGCGGGAGCGGTCCCGTCCGGCTTCTCGATGCCGCTCCGCGGTGGTTTTGGGATGTTACGGCAATTAACGTCGGCTGATTGTATTTTAATAATAAACGACTTGTTGGTGATATGCTATATTGATCTGCCGAAGTGCAGTCCAAGGCTCGGCCGGAGGACCGGTGCGGTACGACGCAACGTTATTGGTAGTCTCGATGTTGGATTGGCATGGCTGATCGCGGTTTGGAGGAAGGTCCGAAACCAGTGGCGAAGCGCAAGGCTTTGACGGCGCGGAAGCGTTCAAAGGCGGGCCCGGACCTGAAAAAGGAAAACGCCGCCCTCAAGCGCCGGCTGGATGAAGCCCATCAACAGCAGGCCGCCACCGCCGACGTGCTCAGGGTAATCAGCTTCTCGACCTTCGATCTGCGGGCCGTGCTCGATACGCTCGTTCAATCGGCGCATCGGCTTTGCGAAGCGGAAATGACCGGCATCCTGCAACCGAAAGGCGAGATTCTTCACTACGCCGCCAGCTACGGCTACTCGCGCGAATTCGTGCAATTCATGGAAAGGCATCCGCTCGGCACCGGACGCGGGACGATCGTGGGCCGAACCTTGCTCGAGGGCAAACCCATTCACATCGTCGATGTCCTGCTCGATCCGGAATACGCCTTCAGCGACGCTCAGAAAATAGCGGGCTATCGCACCATTCTGGGCGTTCCGCTGCTGCGCGCGGGCGCCGCCATCGGCGTGATCGTGTTGATGCGAACGCGAGTGCGGCCGTTCACCGACAAAGAGATCGAACTTGTATCGACCTTCGCCGACCAGGCGGTGATTGCGATCGAGAACGTGCGCTTGTTCGAAAGCGTGGAAGCGCGCACCCGTGAACTGGCCGCATCACTGGAGGACCTGCGCATGGCGCAGGATCGTCTGGTGCATACCGAAAAGCTCGCGTCGCTCGGCCAATTGACTGCGGGCATCGCCCACGAGATCAAGAACCCGCTCAATTTCATCAATAATTTCTCGGCCGTCTCGGTCGAATTGATCGACGAATTGCGGGAGGCGCTGATTGGCGTGTCTCTTGATGAAAAGCTCCGCGCGGAAATCGGCGAGATGGCGGACATGCTCCAAGGCAATCTCGACAAGGTCGTGCAGCACGGCAAGCGTGCCGACGCGATCGTCAAGAACATGCTGCTGCATTCGCGCCAGGGCTCGGGCGAGCATCGACGGGTCGAAATCAACGCTCTGGTCGAGGAGAGCCTCAATCTCGCCTTTCACGGGGCACGGGCGGAGCAGCAGGGTTTTGCAATCACCCTGGAAAGGTCCTTCGACCCGGTCGCCGGCGAGGTCGATCTGTTCCCGCAGGAGATCACGCGGGTGCTGCTCAACCTGATCCAAAACGGCTTCTATGCAGCGACAAAGCGCGTTGCCGAAGCGAATGGCGGCGGCTACGCGCCGACGCTGACCGCCGCAACCAGGAATCTCGGTACCAAGGTCGAAATCCGGATCCGCGACAACGGCACCGGCATTCCGCCCGACGTGAAGGAAAAAATTTTCAATCCGTTCTTCACGACAAAGCCTGCCGGCGAGGGGACGGGGCTCGGCCTTTCCATCAGTCACGATATCATCGTCAAGCAACATGGCGGGGCGATAGAGGTCGATACGCAGCCCGGTGAATTCACCGAATTTCGAATCGTCCTGCCACGCTCTGCTGCGTGACCCATCACGTCGGGAGAACGCTCGGCGTGAACGCTTATTAAGCCGATCAATCCGGGCGCGCTCAACGAAGGGGTTGCCGAGGTGGTGGCAGGGTTAATTCAAGTACTCCGCTCATTCCAGCGTAAGTGGGACTCCAGCTTCGCGCCCTAACTGGCTCCCCGCTTTCGCGGGGACGAGCGATGGAAGAGTTACTCCGCCGCGTCCGCCGGTTCGGCGGCTTCAGTGGAATCCTCCACGATCCGCACCAGATCGCTCATGATGCGGTTCAGCTCAAAGTCCTTCGGCGTATAGACTTCGGCGACGCCGGCGCTTTTCAAGGCGCTCGCGTCCTGCGGCGGGATAATACCGCCGACCACGACCGGGATGTCGTCGAGGCCGGCTTCCTTCATGCGCGTCACCACGTCGTGCACCAGCGGCAGATGCGACCCGGACAGGATCGAGAGGCCAACGACATGGACACGCTTCTCCTGAGCCGCGGCGACGATCGCTTCGGGGGTCAGCCGGATGCCCTCATAGGTGACGTCCATGCCGGCATCGCGGGCGCGCACGGCAATCTGCTCGGCGCCGTTGGAATGGCCGTCGAGGCCGGGCTTGCCGACGAGGAAGCTGAGCCGCCGGCCGAGCTTGCGCGACACCCGGTCGACCTCGGCGCGGATGTCGTCGAGGCCGGTGGTGTCGTTGCGCGCCGCCGAACCGACGCCGGTCGGGGCGCGGAATTCGCCAAAGGCCTGGCGCAGCGCAAAGCCCCATTCGCCGGTGGTGACGCCTGCTTTGGCGCAGGCGATCGAGGGCGGCATGATATTGGCGCCGCTTTTCGCCGCGCGCCTGAGATCCTCGAGCGCTGAGGCGACGGCCTTGGCGTCGCGTTCGGCGCGCCAAATATTAAGCCGCGCGATCTGCTCGGCCTCGACCTCGGGCGGCACCGTCATGATGGTGTCTTCGCCGGTGGTGAGCGGCGACGGCTCGGTCTCGATGAAGCGATTGACGCCGATGACGGTCTGCTCGTTGCGCTCGATCGCCTCGAGGCGGGCGGTATTGCTCTCGACCAGCCGGCCTTTCATGTAGCCCATCTCGACCGCGGCGATGGCGCCGCCGAGCTTGTCGATATGATCGAGCTCTTCCAGCGCCGCGCGTTTGATCTCGTCGACTTTGGCGGCGATCACCGGCGAGCCGTCGAAAATGTCGGCATATTCGAGGAGGTCGGTCTCATAGGCCAGGATCTGCTGCATGCGCAGCGACCATTGCTGGTCCCAGGATCGCGGCAAGCCGAGCGCCTCGTTCCAGGCCGGCAGCTGCACAGCCCGCGCGCGGCCCTTCTTCGAGAGGGTGACGGCGAGCATCGACAAAAGAATGCGGTAGACATTGTTCTCCGGCTGCTGCTCGGTCAGGCCGAGCGAATTGACCTGCACGCCGTAGCGGAACAGCCGCTGCTTCGGATCGGTCACGCCGTAACGCTCGCGCGTGATCTTGTCCCACAATTCGCCGAAGGCGCGCATCTTGCACATTTCGGCGACGAAGCGGGTCGAGGCGTTGACGAAAAACGAGATGCGGCCGACCACGTCGCCGAAATCCTCGACGCCGCCGGCGGCCTTCACGGTGTCGAGCACGGCGACCGCCGTGGCGAGCGCGAAAGCGAGTTCCTGTTCGGGCGTCGCGCCTGCTTCCTGCAGATGATAGGAGCAGACATTCATCGGATTCCATTTCGGCATTTCGCGCGTCGTGAACAGGATGGTGTCCTTGATCAGCCGCATCGACGGCGCCGGCGGAAACACGTAAGTGCCGCGGGAGAGATATTCTTTGATGATGTCGTTTTGCGTAGTGCCTTGCAGCTTCTCGCGCGGCACGTTTTGCTCGTCGGCGACGGCGACGTAAAGCGCCAGGAGCCAGGCCGCCGTCGCATTGATCGTCATCGACGTGTTCATGGCGTCGAGCGGGATGTCGCGGAACAAAGCCCGCATGTCGCCGATATGCGAGATCGGCACACCGACCTTGCCGACTTCGCCTTTGGCCAGCGGATGATCGCTGTCGTAGCCGGTCTGGGTCGGCAGATCGAAGGCGACCGAAAGTCCGGTCTGCCCCTTGCTCAGATTCTTGCGATAAAGCTCGTTCGACGCGGTCGCGGTCGAATGACCTGCGTAAGTGCGGAATATCCAAGGCTTGTCGCGTACGGTTTTCTCGCGGCGCGGCTCATCGCCCATCGTGTTTGGTCTTTCCCGCAATCCGGCCCACCCAGTGTGACGCGGATCTTGTTGCAATGCAACATTAAGGATAGGCGGCGTGCACACCACTTTTTAACCGTCGCGATTGGCGCGGTATTAACCGCGCACCGGACAGACTGCGCGGCATGTCCGTCCGAGCTTCCATCGTGCCGGAAGAAGTCGACGCCGCGTGGCGGTTCTTCCTGGTCAACTGGATCGGCATCGGCGCCGTGGGCGCCGTGCTGGCCTGCAGCCTTTTGCTGAGCGACTTTTCCATCGAGCTCGCCGGGCTTGCGATCGCCATTTGTTACGTCGGACTCTATGCCGGCTTCGCCCACGCCAATGCCCGCTCGCCGCGACGCCGCGATCCTCAGGTGATGTTCGTCCTCGGCGGCACGGCGCAGATCGTTCTCCTGACGGCGGTCATGACGCCGCTTACTTATGTGGCGGCGTCGGCGGCCTTACCGATGCAGGATGCGAGCCTCTTGGCCATCGACCGCGCGCTCGGTCTCGATTGGGCGGCGTATGTCGGTTACGTCGACGCCCGTCCCGGGCTCGCCGCCTTGATGAATTGCGGCTACGCCATGATCCGCTGGCCGATCTTCGCCATCCCGGTGGTGCTGGCGGCGCTCGGACGCTATCGGCGGATCGAAGAGTTCACCTTCGCCTTCGGGCTCGCTCTTTTTGTCACGACGCTGATCTCAGGCCTGGTGCCGGCGATCGGCGTCTATCAACAGATCGGGCTCGATCCGGCGACGCTGAAGCACATCGATCCGGGTGCCTATCTCGACCAGTTGCGCGATCTGCCGCCGACCCGGGCCGGCATCTTGCGTCATCTCGAATTATTGAACCTCGGCGGCATCGTCACATTCCCGAGTTTCCACGCGGCATCGGCCGTTCTCTATACCTGGGCGCTGTGGCCCTTGCGCTGGGCGCGGCCGCTCGTCCTCCTGGTGAACGGCGTCATGCTGGCGGCGACGCCGCTCAATGGCGGACACTATTTTGTCGACGTGATTGCCGGTGTGGCGATCGCCGTATCGGCCATTGTCGTAGCGCGGCAGACCGGCCGCGTCATTGCCCGGCTGGAATTCAAGCCGGGCGAAACCGGTTTCGCGATGCCGGCGTCGATCCGGTCTATCGTGCCGGCCGAGTGACCTCCGCGAGCGCGCGCTGCATCACCAGCGCCAGCACGATCAGGATCGCGCCAAGCCCGACCTGGGTCTTCACATAGGGGAAGACAAGAATAAGCGCGCCTGCGCCCGCAAGGCCTGCCATTTCGATCGCGGTAACGCCGCGCTCCAACGCAAAGCGCAGCAGGAACGCCACCGCCACGGCGAGCACCACCACGTCGTACATATAAACGTAAGGCGTCGCGAACAGCGTCGCCGCCGCGAGCGCCGCGGCCTTCAGATCGAACGGCGCGCGGCTGCGCCAGAGCCAGACGATGCCGATAGCGGCTGCGGCGCTGCCGGCCGACTGAACCGCAAAGGCCAGCACTTCGCTGCCGCCATGCGCGCGCACGAGGCCGAACAGGCTTTGCAGCCGGCTCCAGTCGGCGCCGCCTTCGTCGAGCACGACGCGGCTCGTGATCGGCATCCAATGTGCAAAGGCTTGCCAGCTCGCGCTGCCGAAGACGAGCCAGGACAATGCGGCAAGTCCTGCGGCCGTCGCCGCCGCGACGATGATCGTCAGCCAGCGCCGGTCGGCGATCAGCGCCAATGGAAACAACAGTCCGAATTGCGGTTTGTAGGTGAGGAGGCCGAGGCAGACGCCGGCGAGCGCCGGGCGCCGCTGCAACAGCCCGAGCGTACCGCCGACGAGCGCCGCAGTCAGAAAGCCATTTTGCCCGGCGGTGACGTTCCACAGCGCGGCCGGAAAGCCGAACGCGACGGCGAGTCCCGTCCGGCTGCCGAGAATATGACGGATCGCCACCGCGTAGGCGGCAAGCGTCGCCGCCAACCAGACCAGCGCCGCGACCAGATAGGGTAGCGTCGCGAGCGCCGCCGCGACAAAAAGAAATGTCGGCGGATAATGCCAGCCGTAATAGTTCTCGAAGTCATGGCCGATGGCGCGGACTTCGGCCTGTTTGTGCGTCGGCCAGTCATAGGCCGCGGGCGCATCGCCCCCGAGCGTCAGCCGTCCGGCCGCGACCACATTGACGAAATCATTGGCGATCGGCCGGCCTTGCGCGTCGACCAGAAAATTCCCTTTGAGAAAAGTGCCGCCGAGCACGATCACATAGCAGAGCGCGAGCGTGAACCCGATCAGACAAACGCGGCGCGCGGCTTGCGGCTGCGGCGATGGTCGCGCCCGCAAGGCATCTGCGGCGGTCTCATGGACGCTTCGGTCAGGATGGGCGTTCATATCACGACGCTCTGCGGCGCCAGCGCGCGCCGCGCGATCAGCGCCGCGACGAGAAGGACGGCAAAGAAGCCGACCGGAAGTTTCACCAAGGGAAAAATCAAGATCAGCAGGCAAGCGGCGCCGACGACGGCTCCCTCGTGCGGCAGAAATCCGTGCGCGCGTCCGAGGCGGAACAGATATCCAAGCGGCACGGCCAGGATCGCGAGGTCATAAATGTACAGATAGGGTGTCGCCAGCAGCACAGCGGTACCGAGTGCCGCCGCCTTCAATTCGAAGCCGGCGCGGCTTCGCCACAGCGCGGCGATTGCGGTGGCGGCAATCAGCGTCACCGTGATCTGCACGGTCCAGGCCAGCGTCTCGCCGCCGCCGAGTGTCCGCGTGAGGCCGAAGGCGCTCTGGAATTTCGCCCAGTCCGCCAGGTCGTCGGCAAGAAAGGCGTGCGAACTGGTGGCGATACCGGCGAAAAAGGCCAGCCAGCTTGCGCCGCCGAAACAAAGCCATGACGCCGCCACGAGCAGTGCCGCAACGATGCCGGCGCCGGCGAAAGCGCGCCAGCGCCCGCTCGCAGCCAACGCGATCGGAAACAGGAAGCCAAGATGAGGCTTGACGGTCAGCAGCCCGACCAGCGCGCCCGCGGCGACCGGCTGCCGCTCCAAGAGCGCGAGCGAGCCGCCGATGAGGCTTGCGGTGAAAAATCCGTTCTGGCCGTCGACGAAATTCGACAACACGGCGGGAAATGCCGCGGCGAGCAGATAGCCGATGCGTTCGCCGGCGACGGCGCGGATCGCGGCCAAATAGGCGAGGAAGGTGGCGAACGTGAAGGCGAGGTAGGCTGCCGTATAGGGCAACAAGGAAATTCCGGCCGCCACGAACAAAAATGGCGGCGGGTAGGACCAGGCGTAATAGCCGTCGAAGGAATGACCGACGGCATGCTCCTCCATCAGTTTGTCGGCCGGCCAGTCATAGGCCGCGGCCGCATGCCCGGACAGCGCGAGCCTGCCGGCGGCCCAGATATTGACGAAGTCCGGCGGGACGCCGTGGCCGGCGCCGGGCGCGATCACCCAGATGCCCTGGATATAGGCGGTGACGAGATAGACGGCCTGCGCGATCACCAGCGCGACGCAGACGAGCTCGACCGGGCGGGCCAGCGGGGTGCCGGCCCGATGCCTGGGCGTCATCGCGTAAAGCGCCATCGACAAGCCTCGCCAGCGATTGCGGCGAGGCTAGACAGTGCTGCTTGATGAACCCTTAAGTTAACTTAAAGCGCGGTTTGCGCCGCTAGCGCTTGATCAGTCTAATAATGACCAACAAGATCACCGCGCCGATGACGGCATTGATGATCGCGCCGATAAGGCCGCCGCCGATAATGATGCCGAGTTGCGGCAACAGCCAGCCCGCGATCAGCGCGCCGACGATGCCGACGACGATGTCGCCGATCAGCCCGAAGCCGCCGCCTTTGACGAGCATGCCGGCGAGCCAGCCGGCGATGGCGCCGACGATCAGCCAGATGATGAGGCTCTGTGCTTCCATGATTTCCCCCTTTTGTGTCCCTTCCCGGCAAGGGCCCCTTAGGGTGCAGCCCTTGAGCACGCCTAAGCGCGCTAGGATTAACCTACGGCTTCCCGCCGGACCTGTCAGCCGAACCGGTCGGGAACACTCAAGTACCGGTGCGTAACTAATTATTGCGCCGCAACATAAGGTGCGGCACACTGAGTGGCCGGTTTAGCTCCGGGAGCCCCGTAATGGCCGTTGCGCAAATAAAACCCTCCGCCGCGCCGCTCAAGGATCTCTATGAGATGCGCGAGATCCCCCCGCTCGGGCACGTGCCGGAGAAAATGTATGCCTGGGCAATCCGCAAGGAGCGCCACGGGCCGCCCGAAACCGCGATGCTCCTTGAAGTCGTGCCGACCTGGCCGATCGGCGAAGACGAAGTGCTGGTCTATGTCATGGCCGGCGGCGTCAACTACAACGGCGTCTGGGCCGGGCTCGGCATTCCGATGTCGCCTTTGGACGGCCACAAGCATCCGTTTCACATCGCCGGCTCCGACGCTTCCGGGATCGTTTGGAAGGTCGGCGCCAAGGTGAGGCGCTGGAAGGTCGGCGACGAGGTCATCGTCCACTGCAATCAGGACGACGGCGACGACGAGGAGTGTAACGGCGGCGATCCGCTGTTGTCGCCGTCGCAACGCATCTGGGGTTACGAGACGCCGGACGGCTCGTTCGCGCAATTCTGCCGCGTGCAGTCGCGCCAGCTCATGGAAAAGCCCGCGCATCTGACCTGGGAAGAAGCGGCCTGCTACACGCTGACGCTGGCGACCGCCTATCGCATGCTGTTCGGCCACGCACCGCACATCCTGAAGCCCGGCGACAATGTGTTGATCTGGGGCGCGTCGGGCGGTCTCGGCGTGTTCGGCGTGCAACTGGTTGCGGCATCCGGCGCCAATGCGATCGGCATCGTGTCGGACCAGTCGAAATCCGAATACGTGTTCAATCTCGGCGCCAAGGGCGTCATCAACCGCAACGAATTCAAGTGCTGGGGCCAGATGCCCAAGGTCGGCACGCCGGAATACGACGCGTGGGTCAAGGAAGCGCGCCGCTTCGGCAAGGCGATCTGGGATATCACCGGCAAAAAAGACATCGACATCGTGTTCGAACATCCGGGCGAGGCGACGTTCCCGGTGTCCTGCCTCGTCGTCAAGCGCGGCGGCATGGTGGTGTTTTGCGCCGGCACCACGGGCTACAACATCACCTTCGATGCCCGTTATGTCTGGATGCGGCAGAAGCGCATCCAGGGCTCGCATTTTGCCCATTTGAAACAGGCGAGCGCCGCCAACCAATTCGTCATCGACCGCCGCGTCGATCCCTGCATGAGCGACGTGTTTCCGTGGGAGAAGATTCCTTACGCCCACGAATTGATGCGCACCAACCGCCACAAGCCCGGCAACATGGCGGTGCTGGTCAATGCGCCGCGGCCGGGCCTGCGCAATTTCGAGGATGCACTCGAGGCGGCGTCGACCGTCACGCTGAATGCCGAGATGCATTACGCCCGGTAATCTGGTAAGCTTCCCTGGTCGGGTACTGGGGTGAGGCATGGTCCCTCAACAGCGCACCGGGTCGGGCGCCGCACGGCG